>CAZTXO010000001.1:0-15801 GCA_964617515.1 uncultured Saprospiraceae bacterium
AAGAAGTGATGGAAGCGATGAAGTAGAAAGCGACCCTTGCGCCACCGCTGAAGCTATGGCGGCACGCGGTCGACTTCGCTCAGGGCAAGGAGCGTGATTAACGGAGGAGGGTGACATCCCCTTTAAAAAAGCCTTCGCTGCCATTTCTAAACAGGACGCGGGCCCAGTAGGCAAAGACAGCCGGATTCATCGGTTGAGATCGAAACTCCCCGTTCCAGCCGTAATTTTCGACATTGGGGAGGAAATCATCCTGGATAAAAACGAGATTGCCCCAGCGGTCAAATATCCGCATCTCCAGGACCAGTTCTACGTCTTCATCTCCGTAAACTGTAAAGAAATCATTGACGCCATCCTGATTAGGCGTAAAGACATTGGGGATATACACGGCAGGAGTCGAATCATCGTTCAGCACCAGCCTGGCTTCGCCGGCACAACCGTGGGTATCGATCACCATCACCCTGAATTGAACCGGCAATGGTGGCATGGCAATCGTCTGTGTCAAACAAAAATCCTGCAGGCAGAAAAAAAGATCCGGCGGGAACCACAGGACCGTATCCACCACCTCTACGGGGACGTTTATACCCACGGTCAGCGTGACGGAATCAGGCCCCTGGGACGTAAGATCTGCATCCAGTTGTACAACCGGCTCCCCGAGGGCAGATACATCAAACGTCCCGGACCAGGAACAACCATTCAGATCCGTAACCGTCACCTGATACTGTCCCGGGGACAGATCCGCGAGATCCTCTGAAGTTTGCCCGTTGCTCCACAGGAAATCATTACCGGAAGCAGGCGATACAGTCAAATCGATCCGACCATTGGATTGTCCGCAGGTTGCCGGTGACGGGATGGCCGATACGCCCGGTGCCGTAGTTTGATCAGCGACTGTGAAGGCATCCGACGTGAAGCAAAGATTTTCGTCATAGACGGTCACTGAATACACCCCTGGCGCAAGATCATGGAGGTCCTCCGTGATCGCCCCATTGGACCAGGCAAATACATAATTACCCGCCGGGGTGATGGTGAGCTCAATCGATCCGTTAAACGCAGTGCATCCGTTGTTGGCAGCAGGCTGGCCCTCTATCGAAAAGGTACCGGCGATATGCTGCACCACGAAGAAGGTATCCGTGCTGCACCCGTTACCATCTGTCACAGTCACCCCATAGGTACCGTCGACCACGTCGACCAGGTCCTCTCCACTCTGCCCGTTGGACCACTGCACAGTGTAGATCCCCACAGGGGAAATCGACAGATCGACCTGGCCATTACTGTTTCCACAGGTAGCCGGAACAACCGCAGCTGACAGTTCAGGCCATTGGATAAGATCAAGGATCTGTATGGTATCGATTACCGTACACCCGGAGAGATCGGTGATGGTGACGTAATAGGATCCACCTGCCAGGCTGATACGGTCCTCTGTCAAAGGACCATCAGACCAATTGAACGAATACGTTGCCGCAGGTGTTATCGCCAGGTCAATAAAGCCATTGGATTGGTTGCACCCGGTGTTGTCCCCAACTGTTGCGTTAACAGAAAAAGATGCACCAACTCCCGGAACCAAGATACCGGACCTGGACATACATCCATTACTGCCGGTAACGGTCACCGTGTACATGCCCGCGGTGAGGTTACTCACATCCTCTGTCACCGCCCCGTTGGACCAAAGAAAAGTATTTCCTGACGCGGGTGTAGCCGTCAGATTGATTGCGCCATCTTCCTGTCCACAGGACGAAGGCTCGACATCGAAAGCGATCACCACGGTATCCGGTTGATGCTGCACCAGGTAGGAGGCATACGACGCGCAACCGGTGGAATCGCTGATCGTTACCGCATACATACCTTCCGTCAGACCGGAGAGATCCTCTGATGAGGAACCGTTGTCCCAGGTGAACGAATAGGTTCCTGCCGGAATCACGGTCAGATCTACAAATCCTGTCGGCAGCAGACAGGCTGTATCAGGACCTGTTACCGCGGAGACGGAAAAATTGGTATTGATGTTATCTATCAAAAACGAATCCTGTGCCACGCATCCGTTGGCAGCAGTAACCGTAACGCTGTAGGTGCCTGGGAACATACCCAGCAAGTCCTCTGTCAGGCTTCCCTGGGACCAGTAGTACATATTACCCGCCGGGGGCAGGACACTGAGATCAATGCCGCCATCGTTTGCTCCGCAATGTGCCGGAATCAATACGGCAGAAAGAAATGGAAAGGCAGCGCTGTCCAATACGGTGAACGTATCTATCGTCATACAACCTGCACTATTGGTCACCGTCACTGTATAGGTCCCCGGGGAAAGCCCCTGCTGGTCTTCGGTATCGGGACCATTCGACCATGCATAGAAATAGATACCGGCCGGGTTGACAGAGAGATCGATACTCCCGTCCGGCGTACTGCAAGATCCCGAAGGTATCACCTGGGCGGATACCGCTATCGGAACCTGCACATCAGGGATGGCATAATCTCCGGCAGCCGTGCACCCATTCGACCCTGTCACGGTCACCCCATAGGTTCCGGCGAATAATTGCCCCAGATCCTCATCCGTACTTCCGTTGGACCACTGGTATGTATTGCCGGCAGCCGGAAGGATCGAGAGATCAATGGAACCTGTATTAGTCCCGCAGTATGATTCCGTGATCAGCGCGGTGATCACCGGCAGGACAAGATTATCCGCTACAACGAATACTTCCGTCAGGGCACAGTTGTTGAGATCTGTGACTGTGACGCCATATACGCCGCCCGACAGGCTGGCGATATCCTGCGTGCTTGCTCCATTCGTCCAGGAATAGGTATATATCCCCGCAGGCGAAACGGAGAGATCAATGCTGCCGTCCGGCGATGCGCACGATTGATTGGGAAGAACTTGCCCGCTGAGGGAAAAAGTGGCATTGGCATTGACGACGTTGAAATTTTCTTCTGCGGTGCATCCGTTATCGCCGGTCACCGTGACACTGTACGTACCGCCCGATAAATCCTGCAGGTCTTCCGTGGTTTCCCCGTTTGACCACAGGATGGTGTATGCGCCCATATACTGCACGGTGAGATCGATCGCGCCATCCGGCTGGGCACAGGAAGAATTGGGCGTGGGGATCCCGGATAGCGTCACGAGGGAGAGATCATCGTCCACCTGGAAACTTTGGGTCGCTATACAAGTGATGCCAAGGGTCACGGTCACCGTATACAGTCCGGATGATAGGTTGCTGATATCCGCCGAGGTAGCTCCGTTGGACCATTGGTAACTATATGAACCTGGAGGCGTGACAGCAATATCCACACTGCCGTTTGCCCCGGCACATGCCGTATTATCCTGAATGGTTCCGGCTATTGTAAAAGCAACGGGATTGTCCGGTACCAACGTCGTATCCGATTGACTGCATCCTTCGGGAGTAGTCACGGTAATGGAGTAGCTGCCTGCTGGTATGGCACTCAGGTCTTCCGTCGTACTGCCATTGGACCAGGCGTAAGCATAGGTCCCGGGCGGCGTGACGGTCAGGTCAATAGATCCATTACTCAATCCACACGAAGCAGAAGTAATCGTTGATAGAAAGCTCATCGAAACCAGGACATTGTCCAGTGTATCCTGGAAAAATCCAACACAGCCGTTTGTGACAGAAGTCACGGTGACTGAATAGATGCCGGATGGCACATCGGAGATATCTTCCGTAACAGCACCATTGGACCAGGCGAATGTGTAGCTCCCGGATGGGGACACTGTCAGATCGATGGATCCGGTATTCTGACTGCAGGTATCATTGACCGGTGATCCAACGGCTATTGGAAGGATGGTGCTATCGGGCACTACAAATGGCACAACGGAGAGACAACTGCCTCCCGCAGAAACCGTGACGGTATAGGTGCCTGGTATCAAGCTACTGATATCCTCTGTGGTACCCCCATTTGACCAGGTATAGGTATACGTCCCTCCGGGCGTCACCAGGATATCAATCGATCCATTGGGGGTGCTGCATGACGTATAGGGAACCACATTGCCGGAGACGGCAGGAATGAATGTATTGTTTGGCACCGTGATCGTGGTTGTGTCGGAACAACCCTGCGCAGAGGTCACCGTAACCGTATACGGGCCCGGCGCCACGTTGACCAGGTCCTGGGATGTGGCGCCACTGGACCAGAGATAGGTATACGTTCCCGCCGGCATGACACTCAAATCAATGGACCCGTTGTTCTGACTGCAGGAAGCCGGCATGGCGACGCCTGTAGCCGCGGGATACACAACATTGGTGGTAACCGTAAAGGAAGCACTGGAGGTGCATCCTCCGTTGTCGGTCACGGTGACGCTGTAATTTCCTGCGCCCAGGCCATTGATGTCCTGCGTGGTTGCGCCGTTGGACCAGGCATAGGTATAGGATCCGGAGGGTGAAGGGGTGATATCGACCGAACCGTTTGGATTGCTACAAGCCGTCTGTGGCGTTGCCGTTCCCGTCACATTGATCCCTGAACTGCCGGCAGTGACTGTGACGCTGCCGGTGGACATGCATCCGCCGGTAGCGGTAACGGTTACAGAATAGGTTCCGGGTGAGTTGATCGTAATGCTGGAAGTGGTGGCCCCTGTATTCCAAACAAAGGAAGTATAGGAGGACGCATTGGTCACCGCGACGGTACCGCTTTGACCTCCGCACAAAACCGGCGGCGCCGTGATATCGGGAGGATCCGTACCGGGCAGAACTTCATAGGTATCGAATCCCAGGCAACCGAATCCATTGTCTACGGTCACGGAATATATGCCCGGGGCGTTGATCGAGATGGATTGGGTCTGATCCCCTGTACTCCAGGTATAATAAAAATCCGGGCTCTCTGCTGCCGTGAGTGTCCCGCTCTGCCCGGAGCAAAGAACGGCCGGACCCGTAATGACCGGCATCACTTCCGGCCAGTAATTGATGCTCACCGAAGCAGTGGCGGAACCGGAACAATCACCGGAGGGCGCCGTCGCCGTCAGGGAATAAGAGCCGGGCGTAAAGATCCATATCGGATTGGTGGTCTCCCCCGTGGACCATATGAACGAAGTGCCCGGAGGAAAATCCGGATACGCAAATATGGGCATGGAATCCCCCACACAGACCGGTGTCGGTGCAAATACAATCTGGACATCCCAAACGGACGCTTTAATATGAATCTCTCCAAACTCGACACAACCCTCTGAATCCGTTACCATGAGAAAGTAGTTGCCTGAATAGGGAGGGATGACTGTTGTATTGGGTGTCGTGGCACCATCCGACCACATGTAGGTATAGGGCGGCACTCCACCGGTCACCGTACTCGTCAATACAATATTGACGCCGGGGCACAGGTTCCATGGGAATGGCGGATTGGCCGTGATGTCGACCACCATGCCGCATTGGGACAAAGCATCAACGGACAACAGGCATGTTGCCGCAAGAACAATTCCGATTTTCTTACGCCCATGTGTAAACATCCATCGTGCAACTTGCCAAGGGGTAGTGAAATTTACCCTATACCCTTTGGCATCCGGATGATGGAGGTCATGCTTGGCGTTGATGTTGCTCACAGAGAGGGTCTTGATATTTTTAAAAATGGGCATTCCTGCCATTCCGGAGAGGGTGCTAAGTCACTATTGGGGTGAAAAAGGACCTGAAACGGCCATTTTCCGGACGAACCCGCCCTTCGGAACAGTTCAATACCGGCTGAAATGTGGCCAGGATGCCCTTTGGAAAAATACCCGGAAAAGAAGTGGAATCCGGCGTCGTCAGTTTTTCATGATCCTGTTTACTTGCTGCCAGCGATCTCCCCGCAGGAATAACGCATATACTCCCGGAGCAAGCATGGATATATCAAGCACCATTTCTTCCCCTGTATAGCCAGGTCCCCGTATAACTTCATGACCGACCGAGTCGAAGAGTTGATAAGACAGGCAAGGGTGATGGCCGGAAGCAGAGTGAATGGATATCGACTCCCTGGCCGGGTTGGGATAGACGGCCACCAAAGGTTCCTTTTGAGGAACCTCCGCAGCGGTGATGATAACAGACACCGGAGTGCGCGCCGAGATGCAGGCATGGTCTGGTTTCCGGATTTTCCAGTCATAGAAAAAATAATAATACGCTTCGCCAAAAGACGATGATGTGATCTGCCCCACCTCCCCGATGGGATAGGGGTAATCAAGCGTTCCCGTATTACGCCACATCAATCCCTGCTGACACCAGAGGGAATGCTTCCCGGCCGGGACATCAAAATTCAGTTCGAGCACATGGGTGCCCGGTCCGATCACAAAGGATTTGAAAGCGATCACGGAATCTCCTGACCAAAGCTGCACAAAGCGGGTTGCCGATACGCCGCTGTCCGGCACAAATACCGTAACGGAAACCAGCGTAAACGGCTCCCAGGCGTCAAAGGTCAGATATCCCGGCTGAAGGGCAACACCTCCGGATCCGGTAGTATCCGGTTTGCCACCACTTTGCATTTCGCCTGGATAAACCGGATGGCTTTCGACATAAAATGTCCGTGAAGAAAAGAGCGGAGATGTTTGATACGTATCACCGGTCGCGAGGAGATTACCACCAACAGGCTGATCGTACCAGGCGCAGTTGTCACCCGTCGCGGTCAGTAAGATGGAATCACCTGGTAAGAGCTCCGCATCCATGGCCACAGGAGGCGGCGCGTGCAAAACCTCCACATGAAAAGGACGCGATGTCAACAGGCCTTCGGTACATGCGGCGTAACCGGAAACGGTATAGATGCCGCTTTCCCTGACCAGGATGGAAGCAACACCGGATTGGCCATCAGACCACGTATAAGGCTTCGCCGGCAAGGCCATCAGCAACAGCGAATCGCCGGCACATAGCGTATTGCCTGATGGGGCAAAGATGGAAGGTACTGTATCCTTTTTCCAAATCACGGTGATCGCGTTGGTCACCGCGGTGCACCCTGCCGTGTCGACGCACCGGGCATAATAACGGCCTTCAGCATGCAGCGTCAAGGAATTTCCCTCGGCTCCATTGGACCAGGTATAATGGGCAAATCCCCCGGGTGCCGACAGGGTAACCGAATCTCCGGGACAAAGCGCGATGGTATCCGGTGAGGCTATGACAGCCTCCGGCAGCAAACAGGATGCCTCCGGCACGAAATACAGGGTATCCGCTTTGAGATCATAGCGGTGTGTGACTACGCCGGATGGCCAGTGCAGCACCATCGAATCTACCTGCTCATACGCGCCTAAACCAAAATGAACCGTCAGCGAGCTCATCGGGCTGTAACTCTGGCCTGACCGAACTTCCCTTGTCTGCCTCCCCCACGCTCCATACAGGTCTATTCTCGTGCCGATCCCATTCCGGTTGCTCTCCAAACCCAACGGGATGATTTTTAGATAGTGATTGGTATTGCCGGTGTTGATCCAGGACTTGTTGTTATGAAACACATCCAGGAATCCATCGTGGTTGAGATCTCCGATCGCCCCTAAAGCGACCGGCGCATCCTGCCCGGTAAACGTCATATCTCCATGCCCGAGATACAGTTCGTGTTCCAGTTGTGCGAAAATGTCCATGTAACCGTCATTGTTGAAATCGCCGGACGCATTTTCAAACGCCTGCAAATCCAGCGCGTTGATACCGGATGACGCGATGACATCCGTAAAGGTGCCATCCCCCTCATTCCGGTAGAGACGGTTTTGAAAATCATGATTCACGACAAATGCATCAAAGTCGCCATCATTATCAAAGTCCTCGAAGACTGTGCTCCAGGATTGTGCGTTATCATCCACCCCGGCTTCGTGACCGACTTCCGTAAACAAACCAAATCCATCGTTTCGATATAATAGATTAGTCCGGTTAGGATTACTCGGCAACGCCCCAACCTGGCATTTGGAGATATAGAGATCGATATCCGCGTCCAGGTCATAGTCGGTCCAGATCGCAGAATAACTGCCCGGGCTTTGGGAAGTACGGATCAGGGAAGTATCTGGTACCATCTCACCGGCACCCAGGTTGTGAAAAGGCATGCTCTGCGCTGTATCGTTACAGACAAATGCATCCAGCCATCCATCCTGGTCGATATCCGCCATCGTGGATCGCTGGCTCAGCAAACTGACGGGCATCAGGCCCTCCTCAAACGAACTGCCATGATCGCGGGAAAACACAAAGGAAACGGCATTCGTATTGGCAAAGAGGAGATCATTGTAACCGTCATTGTCCAGGTCTCCTGCGGCGATACTCCAATCCGGAACGGCCAGAACCGCCAACGGAAAAAATCGTTGCCGGTACGATCCCTCCGGTTGTTGATAATCGATGTAGATACCTTTGTTGCCCACCCGTACGACGTCATCGAGATGATCATCGTTCATATCCACGATGCAGTCCGAATAAGCGGTAAAGCCGGAAACGGGGTGCAGCAGATCCGGCCGCCACTGGAAAGAAACGGACTGCCCCCAGAGGGACTGCCCGCAAAAAAGTAACAAGATCGGCCACGGTCCTTGCACGGATACCTTTTATTGTCCGGCTAAAATTGGGGGAATTTTCAGGAATACCATCCAAATACGTTGAACACGGCGGAGAAAAGAAGTGCTTTCTATAGATTCCGTCAATGAGATGACTCTGGGAGCCCCCTATCCTTTTGTCCACCCCTGCTGGTCATCGAATGTCGTATATCACCGGAAGCGACACTTCGTCCTCACTTCCCTTTTGGCTTTTCCCGCTTCGTGGGCTCGCTCCGGGTAGGTTTGGCCGGCTCTCGTTTGGGTTCATTGCCCGATGGCCTGGTCTGCTCCTTCTTAGAAGGGGCGCCTTTCGGTGAAGGCTCCTGCCTGGGTTGTTCTTTAGGCTCCCGGCGCAGGAGGTCCCAGATGTTCTCATGGGTCTCTTTCGCACGATCTACCTTTTCCTGCGGGGGAGCCTTCTCTTTCTCGATCACCTTTTCGCCCGGCGCTGTTTCACGTTTGGGTTCATTGGTTCTGGTTTTGGGTTCCCTGGACGGGGATGGTTCGCGTTGTTCGGTCAGAACCGGTTTGAGTGTCGGATAGCGATCTGCGTTCTGCCGGAGGAATTCACGTTCCGTGGGGGATTTCTCCCGGGTGACTTTGGTGAGTTCGTCGTATTCCATTTTAAACTTGCCGTATTCCCGAATGCGGTCCACACGGTTTTGATCATCCTTCCACCAATTGGCCGGCAATTCGCCTCGATGCTCTGCTTCCCAGCGACGGAGGACAGGCTGGACGCGCTCGCCGAAACCTCTCGGCCCATAATAATGCCGGATCATCACATCCGTAAAATGCGGATAGTGATAGAGGTGGTGATCATGCCGGAAGTGCCAGTCGATGAAGAAATTGGAGGGCATGCTGATGATGACGATCACGTGCTGTGGTCCGTAGTAATAACCCCAATGGTACCACCAGGGATAGGGATACCAGCATTCATAGTCATACCAGGCGGGCCAGCCAAACCAATACGGATAAGGGCGCCATACATGATGCACATACATGTCTTCCCGGTACCGGTCCGGCAGGGGACCGTCATAGACATCATCATCGTATTGTTCCTCACCGGCAAATTCCCTGGCTTCGTTCTCATATTCGGCCATGGCTTCCGGGTTCTCTTCGAGTTGTTTTTTCCAATCGTCCACTTCACGGGCCTGCTGTTCGGCCAGGATGACATTAAGTGAATCCAGCTCATGATCGATCCGTGCGGGGTCGCGGCGATAAAGATCCCCCAGCAGGACGGTGGTATTCATATTGTTGTTGAGCACACTGACGACCGCGGGCAGACTGGACAGTTGCCGGGCAGCATCGCGGACTTCCGCCGTGTACCCGGATAAGGTGGCCGCAAATGTATCCTCCGCGTTGTGGTTGAGCATATCGATATCCATCAGGAGATCAAAGCGTTTGCGGTTAGCCCACCGGGCATCTTCGTGGATCTCTTCCGCAAAAGGTTTGAGGAGGGCGTCCATTGCATCGGCTGATAGTTTTTCGGCCTGGCTGGTCATGTCCGCGATGAGTTCCGGATACCGGGCGAGGTTGTAGATCCGCTTTTGTTCCTCTTCCGGCAAGGCGGCGAGGAGGTCTTTGAATTTGGTCTCCGTATTGCGCCGGATGTACTCCATCCGTACGAGGATCTCCGGATGCTGGGCGACGGTGAGGACGGCGGCACGTTCAGTCTCCGGATAGAGGGCGATGGCTTCGACGGCGGCTTTCTCTTCCTCTTTGAGTTGATTCATCAGTCCCGTGGCCTGCGCAGCGAGTAAAGGGCAGAGGGAAAAAAGAATAGAAAAAAGAAATAGGTGATGGAGAATGCGGATAAATGAAACAGTTTTCATGACAGCAACATTTAAGATGATGCGTTGATTTTTCGTTGCCGGTTGACCAATCTTTTTCCTTTCTGCTTCCTACCTGCTCTTGCTGGTGCCTTTCCTGCCCCCGTCCCCTGCGTGCTTTGCAACGCCGGGGTGTTTGCTGGTGCCCTTCTCACCCCCGACCCCTGCGTGCTTCGCAACGCCGGGGCGTTAGTTTTCATAAAATTCTTAGCCTCCGCCTAGTAATACGGATAATAATGTTCCGGCATGACCAGTTTGTACTCGGACTGCAGGTAAGCGACGAGGTCGACGAGTTGCTGGACGGTCATGACATCGTTGTACCGTGCGGTTTCCATGCGGGAGGTGCCGTCAGGCAGGGTCCAGTTTTTCTCCGCGATACTCTTCTGAGAGATTTTATGGGACGGGTTGATGATAGAGGTGACGAGCTCGCCGTATAGCTTGAGTTTGGTGGTCTGGCCGCCCAGTTGCACCTGCGGGTCAGGTCCACCAGGCGTACCGGTCCAGGCGATATCGGCTATACTATGGCAGTGTTGGCAGTGGAGTTGGGTAAACAAGGCTTTTCCTTGCGTCACGTCGCCGGGCGGTAGCACAAAACCTTTGCTTTCCTTCATACAGGCCATAAGGGTAACGATGGCCATCATCAAAAACCCTGTCGTCCAGACGTTTATGGACTTTGGTTTCATGGCAAAAAGGAATTAAATTCGAATTCAAACCTAGTCCCGTGGGGGCTGTATATCAATGATTTGCATTGGCCCTCCGGGTGACGGGGGTCAGGGATGGCCCTGGAATGCCAATCATGGTTAGCATACGGCCATTAAGCGTTCCTGATGAATTGCCCCGTCCAAGGCCTCAAGAACGTAATTTTAGCCCCCAGCACCATGTTATTGCCATCTATTGGCAGCAAGGTGCAGGCAGAAACATGTTAGTTGTGGCGGCTAATGCTCAACCATCAGATCAATTCCTATACAGATGCAGCTAAAGACAAGCCGGGAAATACTAAACAGCCTTGGCCAGTTTTCCGATTTTGAAATTGCCCTTTTTGACCAGCACACCTCAAGACAACGGCTTCGAAAAAACGAGATTTTATTACATGAAGGGGACGTATGTTCCAGTTTCTACTTTGTGTTATCCGGTTCGTTTGTACAGTTCCAAACAACCTATACAAGTCATCCAATCGTGGAC
Organism: uncultured Saprospiraceae bacterium; assembly: GCA_964617515.1. Lineage (GTDB taxonomy): Bacteria > Bacteroidota > Bacteroidia > Chitinophagales > Saprospiraceae > Opimibacter. The sequence goes on from CAZTXO010000001.1 coordinate 11,449, forward strand.
CTGCACGTAACGGATGAATGGATGTTTAACCAGGAAAGCCTGACGGCGCAGGCACCTTCCAGGACTTCCATCAAGGCATTTTCGACTGCTGAAATCCTTGTTTTAAGCCTTCATCGATTTCATGGCTTATGTGCCCTATCGCAATCCTTTTTACAATTCGGGAAAATCCTCAACCAAACCCAATACCGGACCATGATGTATGATCACTCCTTAAACCCGGCAGAGAAATACCGGTATATGCATAAAACCAAACCAGCGCTGACAAGCATATTTCCCTTAAAGCTAATCGCCTCTTACCTGAAGGTCACCCCAGAGACCCTCAGCAGAGTCAGAGCCGACTATTGCATTTCTTGATTTCAATCAAATTCCGTTTTCGAAAGGATTCACAACCTTTGCAAAAAAACTCATGCTGACCGCCATCATACCGAAATTGCCCATGCGGAACAAATCCGTGACACGTCATTTTTATGTAAACCAATTAGGTTTCACCTACATAGGAAGTGATGATTTTGATCCATATTTAATTGTCGAAAAAGACCATTTACAGATTCATTTCTTTGAATTCAGGACGCTTGATCCGAAGGAAAATTACGGACAGCTTTACATTCGGACCGATCATGTGGATGAATTGTATCAGCACATGGTAAACCAACAGATCGCCATCCATCCAAACGGACATTTGGCAAACAAGCCCTGGCATCAAAGGGAATTTTCTTTACTTGATCCGGACAACAACCTGCTGACGTTCGGACAAAGTACTGCGTGATGCAGAAACAGCCCTGACCCGAAATCTTTATTATGTCGTGAAAATAAAATGTACCTGAATGAAAAATAACGTTATTCCCTTATTCCTCCTCACCGGTATCCTTTATATGGCGGGTTGCCAAGATCACCCAAGACAGGTATCCGCTTTTTCCGGAAACGGAGATACCCGGGATACGGTTCCTTTTCAAATTGAGATAACCGATTTATCCGTCCGCGACAGCGTCCTCCATCGCATCGTCGATCCTGTTGTCTCTAGCGAAACGCAAAAATTGAACAAATCGGGGAATACCGACTTTACGTTATTGTCCACATCTTTTTTTTATGGCGATGATAAAGGACTGGGGCAGCAAAAAGACCAGAGGGAATTCCAGGTCAAATCAACATTGTTTGATTACAGCACCAATACGTGCAAAGTGATCTTTGGCACTTTTGATACCCTCCGGCATTCATTTCTGATCGATTCCACCCGGATGACCGAAGATCCTCCTATACCGGAAGACGATGAATTCAACACGGCATTAACTATTCTCATATCCGCCGATCCTGATATTGCCCGTGCGATCAGGGAGAAACAGACAGAAGTGTACATGCCGATGCCCCCGACGGATCCCAAAGCGGAATACCGGACCTTATTGATTGGGCTGCTGCATTCGGGAGACCAGCCGTCAAATAAAATTGTGGGCATCAATATGAAAACACGGAAGGTGATCCATTACCCAAAAGGAGCTTTTCCCGGCAGTTTTACCGATGATGCGACCTGCGGATTGCCTGATATCGACCGGAATACGACACGGCGAGGGACCGCCGGCCAATACCAACTCCATATACGCCGCCATGGCGAGGAACTCTGGAGCATGGAAGTCATCAGGCCTGCTGCCTCCTCGGGGAAGATGGGTTCGGGAATCGAAATAATGAATGTGACGTATAAAGGCGTGAAAATCCTGCAGCGGGCTGGTGTCCCAATCCTGACCGTCCGATATGACAAAGATGCCTGCGGTCCGTTCAGGGACTGGCAATACAAAGAAACCCGCTTCACGGCGATTGGAGATGATATTGCAGCCGGGATCAGGCTTTGCAAAGAGAAACCGATCACCGCTTTGGATGAAGAAGCGACCTCGGATAAAGGCAATTTCCGCGGCGTGGCTATCTATGAAACAGAAAATGAAGTGATCCTCATCAGCGAAATGGAGGCAGGCTGGTACCGGTATGTCAGTGAATGGCGTTTCCAGGCAGATGGCACATTTTTACCCAGATTTGGTTTTGGTGCGGTGAAAAACAGTTGTGTATGTAAAAAACACTACCATCATGCGTACTGGAGGCTCGATTTTGATCTCTCCGGTCCGTCCAATTCTGTGGAGGAATTTGTGGCAGAAGACTCGCTTGGTACAGGCACATGGCAACTAATAAAAACTGAAAGCACCCGGATAAAAAATAAATTTTCAAAATGGCGGGTTAACCACTTTTCTTCCAATAGTTCATTTGAAATTATTCCGGGAAAAGCGGATGGTGTCCAGGATGCTGATTTCGGCAGAGGGGATTTTTGGGTACTGGCTTATCAGCCCAACCATGAATTGGAGGATGGCCAGGGTAAAGTCTATTTTTGGGATGAACTCACCGGAAGCCGGATCAAAAAAGCCGCCGCCAAAATCGACCGGTTCCTGAATAACGAATCCGTCGACAACACGGATATCGTGATTTGGTATGCGGGACATTTTACACACGACATCCAACAGGAAGCCTCGCACATTATTGGCCCAATCATCAGGCCTGTCAATCCCCGTCCCGGTGAAACTATTTCTCCCGAGTGAACCGGAAAAGGTTGACTCATGGAAATCATTCCTTTCAGGAGGAAAGATTGACCTCATACAAAACGAAAAGCAAAATTGGATCAGCCATGAGCGCTCCGTTTCATTCTTTCACCCCGATCAGAACTGAGTGTATCTGAACCAGTTTATTTGTTTGACCATCTCTAATTTCATGGCGATCATGCATAGAAAAGCAATTCAAGCGATCATTCGATTTTGTCACTTTTGAGAATCCGATGGTCAGGCCGGACCGGGGTTATATATTTGACACAGGACTACCCCACGCCACAGGATGAATAACGTACTCGTCACCGGATCGTCCGGAAAACTCGGAAAAGAAATCGTAAAGTTACTTCGGCAACTTGGCTATGCCGTCTGCGGCATCGATCTGCTTCCGGCAGACACCACCGACCACTTGCTCGATATCCGGGACAGGCAAGCCATGGAAGCCATCACGGCTGGCTATGATGCCATCCTCCATACCGCTGCCCTGCATGGCAGGCATACGGATCTCTCCTACCCGCGCGAAGCCTTTATCGAAACGAATATCACCGGGACCCTCCATCTGCTCGCCGCCAGTGTCCGAAATCAGGTCCGGAAATTTATTTACACCAGCACCACCTCGATCTACGGCCATGCCATGGTCAACCCGCAACAGGCTGTGTGGGTCGATGAAACCCTGACCCCCGATCCACGTGACATCTATGATATCACCAAACTGACCTGCGAGCTCCTTTGCCGGGATTATTTTGAGAAGGAGGGAATAGAAACTACCGTCCTGCGGGTATCCCGCTTTTTACCGGAAGAGGAGAACACCAAAGCCAATCATCGCCTGTACCGCGGCCTGGACGAACGCGATGGCGCCATGGCCCATCTCCTGGCACTCCAAAAAAAATTCACCTCCTTCGAAATATATAACATCTCCAATGACACCCCTTTTCAAAAACAGGACCTGATCGCTCTCTACCAGGATCCGCAGCGCGTGATCCGGCAATACTATCCTGCTGCGGAAGAGAGCTATCGCCGGAAAAACTGGACATGGCCCGACCGCATCGACCGGGTGTACTCCATCGAAAAAGCCAAAAGGGAGCTTACCTACCGCCCGGTCCATAACTTTGAAACGTTTCTGCCCTAGTTTCATCCACAGCCTCCAGGCTGATGTCCTTGTCAGGCCAGCCTGGCCTGGCGTTGTCTGTCACCACCCGCATCCGCACCATGACCAATGAAAACAAACTCAAGGCGATCAAAATCGTCCATACGGCGATTTGGATTTTTTTCAACATCGTCATCTTCTACATGCTCTATGCGGTGACCCTTGGTGAAATCAATCGGTGGCTTTGGGTGGGCTATGGCCTCATCGGGCTGGAAAGCCTGACCTTGCTCCTTTTCCGGTTTTATTGTCCTCTCACCGTACTGGCAAGACGGTACTCCGGTTCGACAAAAGACAATTTCGATATCTATCTCCCCAACTGGCTGGCACGCTATAACAAACGCATTTACACCGGGATTATGTTTGTCATCCTGGTACTGACGGTGGTAAGACTTGTGTAGTGCAGGAGGCAGGAGAATTAAGAATTAAAAATTAGTAAGTACGAATTATGGCATCCGCCGAATCCGCCTCAGGCCGAGAAGGAGGACGAATTAAATTCAGGCGATGACGAAGGATGCTGATCAATTTACCCTTCGGGTTGTATACTGTACCTTCTCCACTTTTCACGCTGCACGCTACACTTTGCACGCAGCACTTTGCACGCAGCACTTTGCACGCAGCACTTTGCACGCA
>CAZTXO010000001.1:15901-107845 GCA_964617515.1 uncultured Saprospiraceae bacterium
GCACTTTGCACTTTGCACTTTGCACTCTGCACTAATCGTTACTTTTAAAGCATGATCCGCATAGGTCAAACGCCGCTGCTCAAACTGGAGAAACTCACCGGGCCCGGAATGGCCGATATCTATGTCAAATACGAAGGAGCCAATCCCACCGGCAGCATGAAGGATCGCATGGCCAAGGCCATGATCGATGGCGCCATCCGGCGTGGGCAATTACAACCCGGCGGTACCGTGGTGGAATACACCGGTGGCAGTACCGGCAGTTCACTGGCCATGTATTGCGCCGTCATGGGTTTTAATGTACACTTTGTTTCTTCGGACGCCTTCTCCGCGGAAAAGCTGCAGACGATGCGCGCTTTCGGCGCCCAACTGGAGCTCATCCCCAGCGGCGATGGCAAAATCACGCCAGCTATCATCAACTCCATGGTCGATCGCGCACGGGAACTCAGCCATCAACCCAATACCTTCTGGACTGACCAGTTTAACAACACCGACAACCGGAACGCTTATCACGCCATGGCCGAAGAGATCATGCATGATCTCGGGACTGATATCGATGAATTTATCACCGGCGTGGGAACGGGCGGCTCCTTTTCCGGCAATGCCGAATATCTCAAGGCCCGGATACCACACATCCGCTGCTCCGCGATCGAACCCTACCATGTGCGCGCCCTTTCCGGAGGCGATATCTCCGGCAAACACCGGCTGGAAGGCATCGGCAATGGTTTCGTCCCATCGATCACCCGCCTGGATCTCGCGGATGCCATTATCCAGGTACGGGATGACGACGCGATTGAAACCGCCCGACGTCTGGCCCGGGAAGAAGGCATATGGGGTGGCATCACCTCGGGGGCCAATGTCTGGGCCGCTATGGAACGAGCAAAAGTGATCGGGCCGGGCAAGAAGATCGTCACCATCGTCATCGACAGCGGGATGAAGTATCTCAGTACGGAATTGTACAGGTAGACAGGAGAATTAAGAACTTGTGGCGAGCGTAGTCGAACCATTTGGATCCTGGCAGGAGTGGTGCGTAATACATGCTCAAAGCCTCCGTGATCTGCCTATAGATAGGTCAAACTGATGGAAGCGCGATAGGGTGATCAGATCACATGCGTCGCAGATCGCTTTTCCTTACAGCGACCGTGTAGCATCATCCGCAGGGTATTTGCCTGGTCCCCCTGGGGACGGCTTTCCTGCACAATAATGTAAATCCTTTTCAAAATACTATAACGCCGTTCGTTGACAGTCCGGGTACTTTTGTGCCATTCATTATCCGTCAAAACGCAAAAGATGAAAAAATCAACAGTTATCCTCATTCTCCTGGCTGTGGCCGGTATTTCCCTCCTTGGCTGGAATGGTTTGCGGGCCCTCCGCACTCTGTACCATACGCCGGAGCCCTATACAGGAGACTACACCTATCCATGGCAACCCCCTGTCCCGGATAGCAGCAAAAAGACTGTATTGATTGTCGCGAGCAACGCAAACACCGAGCTGTTTGACCTGATTGCCCCTTTCTACCTCTTTCACGAAACCGGTAAAGCAAATGTGTATATCGTCGCTGAAAAGAGAGCGCCGGTCCATGTAAAAGAAATGCTGTATGTGCTCCCGCAACTCTCGTTTGCGGAAGTGGATTCTCTCCGGCTCACCGCCGATGTGATCGTCATCCCCTTTTTAGGCGTCAGCGACACCCTGCAAGACCCGGTCATCCTCCAATGGATCCGGCAGCACCACCAGGACGACACCAGGGTCCTGTCCATCTGTGACGGCGCGGCCACAGCAGCGGCAACCGGTTTGTATGACGGCAAACCAATGACCTGCCATGCCACTGATTTTCCAAATCTGACTCCCCATTTCAGCAAGCCTATATGGGTGCAGCATGTCAGTTTCACCCAAAGTGGCAACCTGTACAGCACTGCCGGCGTCTCCAATGCTGCGGAAGGGAGCCTGAAGGTGATCGAAGATCTTTTTGGCAGCGAGACCATGCAGGCGGTGATGGAAAAAATCCATTACCCTTCTCCTTCCCTGAAATCAGCCCACCGCAGTGCCGCACTCGAAGGAGCCGCGAAACGCCAGGTGCTCCAAAAAATGTTCCTCACAAAAAATAAGAAAGTGGGCGTATTGCTCCAGGATGGCTCCAGTGAATTCGAGCTGGCGTCGCTCATCGATACCTACAGCCGCAAATTTCCGGCGAAACTGATCCCCGTGATACGCCATGGGAATAGCGTGAAAACCCAATACGGCCTGACATGGATTATAACGGATGAAGCCAAGCAGCTTAAACCCGACGAACTCCACATTCTCGAGCCTGATCTTTTGCCTGCCGGCGGCATGGAAACATCCGGTCATACCAAGGTAGTGACCTACGAAAACCTGAACACGCAATACCCCTTTGATGTATGGCTCGAACGGATTGAAGGTCAGTACGGGAAAAGATTGGCGCACGTCACCCGTTTGGCACTGGACTATAATTAATACCGTACCTTACCAGGATGCACGCAGCCCTGTTGGGTATCGGGATAGCTCTGGTCACGATACTTGTCCTGTCCCCCCTGAAAAAACCAGGTAAAAAAATCATGTACAGCCTGGTGCTGACGGGCATCGCCTTTCTTTACGTGGGCTATACCTGGATGGATCTACCCGCGCTCTCCATTAACATCGTGCAGGCCGTCTGCATGTCTTTCCTGGCCTATTTCGGCATCACGCGCAATTTCAAATGGACGATTGCCGGTTATTTTCTGCATGGTCTTTGGGATCTCCTGTATGGTGTGTTTGCGGATCCATCCCTGATCCCTCCTGATTATGATTGGTTTTGCCTGATCATTGACTTCCTGATGGGCATTTACCTGCTCATCCTCTTTCCGCCGTCCGGCTGGAAGGCGGATGCCGGGCACGCCTGACAAAAAATCAACCGGATCAAAATTCTGTAACGATTACCCCGAATCCTGTAAGGCCGCCCCACAAGCCCACAGCTACTTTTGCATCACCAAAACATGATACTTAATCTACACCACCATGCACATGAAAAACGAAACAAACGTAACCGAATACACGCTCGAAGCCAGCGTGTTTAGCTGGGAAATAGCCCCCGGGAAAACCATCGAAGCCTGGGGCTTTAATGAGCAGCTTCCCGGTCCGCAACTGAGGGCGAAGGCAGGCGACACCCTTGTCATCCGCTTTACGAACAGGCTCCCTGAGCCTACCGCCATACACTGGCACGGTATTCAGTTGCCGGCGGCTATGGATGGAACGGAAATGGTCCAAAAGCCGATCGGACCGGGCGAAAGTTTTGAATACCGGTTCACCGTGCCGGATCCCGGCACTTTTTGGTACCATTCCCATGTCAATGAAACGGTTCAGATGGAGCGGGGCATGTACGGTTCACTGATCGTGACAGATGAAAATGACCCGGTGACCGACGGTGAACAAACTTTCCTGATCGATGACATGAAACTGGATGAAGCAAACCAATTTACCAAACCAGGCTGGTTTGTACCGAGGATCATGGAGCGGCATGATGGCCGTGAGGGTGATACCTTGCTGATCAATGGCAAAACGGATCCGGTCATCCGCCTGCATGCCGGTCAGCGTGAACGCTGGCGCTTCATCAACGCATCGAGCGCACGGTATTTCAGGCTCTACCTGGAAGGGAGGGAATTCAGCATCATTGGCACCGACGGCGGATTGGTTGAAAAACCACGCGTGGTCACCGAAGCGTTGATTGTTCCGGGAGAACGATTGGATATCGTGGTTGGACCTTTTGCGGAAGGTGAAACCTTTGCTCTCGAATCCCTCGGTTACGACCGTATGACTTTCCTCAAAGCCAAACGGCAGAAATTTGCCAGTGTTTCCGTCATGGAATCAAAACCTTCCGTGGCCTTTGTACCCGAAAACCTGCGTGTGATCGAGCCTTTGGCAAAGCAGGATGCGGACATCATGAGGACGATCAAACTTTCGGTAGGGCCTGATCTGCGAAACGGTATGGATTTCCGGGTCAACGGAACGTTACACGCCACAGACAAACCTGTCCGGGTCGGCGAACTGCAGGTGTGGGAAATTCAGAACACCAGCCTGATGGATCATCCGTTCCATTTGCATGGATTTTTCTTCCAGGTGATTGAAGAGAATGGCAAAGCCCCGGAATACCGGGCCTGGAAAGACACCTACAACCTGCCCCCCAGGTCAAAAATCAAAATCGCGTGGGTGCCTGATAACCGTCCCGGCGTATGGATGTACCATTGCCACATCATCGAGCATCACGCGGCAGGCATGATGGCCAGTTTTGAAGTCGTGGACGGTGATCATCCGGGCCGGGATGCCACTGGTATGCCGGCACATCATCAACATTAAGCACAGCGTCAAACATCAGATTGACATGGCCTGCGGGAAGATGCCCTTACAGACAGTACAGTGCATCTTCCCGCAGGCAATTCTTTGCCAGTGCCTTTACGTTCCCATATTAAATATCTAATTTCGGAGGGATGATCAGAGAATCCCATCTCACCATCCATGTCTCGGACATGGACAAATCCGTGGATTTTTATACGACCCTTGGATTTATGTTAGGACAACGCTGGGGGAATCATTACGCTCAGCTGACTGCACCAGGTTTGGTGATTGGCTTGCACCCTACCCGACCTCACCATATCCCAGGCCACTCCGGTAATGCTTCAATTGGGCTCACGACAGATGACTTACAGGCAACCAAAGCATTCCTGGACCGGCTGACCATCCCTTATCAAGAGCGACAGGAAGAGGGTGGGCACTTCCTTCACTTCCGTGATCCGGATGGGATGGCGCTTTATTTTATCAAACCAAAATGGTAAACCAGCAGGAATACCTGCGCGGGATTTCAGAAAGAAGGACAGGTATGCCCGTTGCGCATTTTCTGCTTACGATCGAGGATCGTCCTCCGCTTCTTCTTCTTCGGTTTTTTCGGCGAGTGGCCAAGATCCCGGTTACCGGATAAACTGACGGCAGGCCGTCCTGTGTAGGTTTTATGACTAACAGGTTCGACATTATGGCCGTACAGGATCGTTAATGGCGCGAAAACCAGAAAAAAGAAGATCACGACGGATGCAAATCTTTGCGAGATTGCCATGTATGCTGGATTGAAAAACCGGCTGTAAAGGTAGCCGAAATACGTTGAATACTGTGGATGCCTCTTTGGAACAGGAGGCAAGAAGGAAGTAAACCATGGACAGATCCCTGGAGGCAAGCTATTTTTACATGCGCAGCTACCATGCAGATTCCCTTCCAACTGACGACATTCCGGATCCTTGGCACCATCCTGGTGATCCTGGGATCCGTGGGTCTGCTGACGGTTGCCGACGAAGGACGGCATGTGGGTGAATTGCAGGGCGTTACCACCATGATGGTGGCAGGATTGATCTTCCTGCTCATCGATTTCCGGTTCCCGGTGTTTCGGAGGGTAGCACTTCAATGGATCTCCATTTGCCTCTTAGCCTGTATCCCCATCGGTGGTGTATGGCTGGATAACATGCCCGTTGGAATCGGCATCGGGCTGCTATCCGGGATCCTGCTGGCCCTGATCGTGGGCAGAAAAAGCAATTGAAATCCGGTCCTGTTTCCTTTTCAGTCAAAAAGAAAGTAGGGCTTCCAGCCGGGTGCTGAATGGTATGGAATAAAGATTACTTTTTCGCTATGCTCAGTGCCTGTACCAACGACTTCAATTCACTGCACTCCGCGCGCAATGCCGTGATCCTGGCTTCCTGCTCCTGCATGATGGATTATCATTAACTTCGCCTGCTCATTCTCACCCATGATGTTAAACAGAAACCCTTTGAAATCCTTACGCTACTTTATTCATCCATTTTATTTCCTCAGCCTTTTCTTTAGCCTTAACCTGATGACAATGTCTGCACAAAAACTCGACGGCACCTACCGTCTCCATGGTGTCCATGATATGGCCTCCGCTTTCCTCTTCACCCCGGATGGAAAATTCCAGTTTTTCAATATGTATGGAGCTATCGACCGGCACGCGACCGGCACCTACACGATGGAAGGTAACATCGTCAAACTCCACAGTGATAAAGAACCGGGAAAGGATTTTCCGGTAAGCGCCCAAAGCAAAAAAGGAAAAGGCTATACCATCAAGGTCGACGAACCCAACGACTATCTCCGCAAATATGTCATTGCCCTGTATGAGGCGGATGGAACCCGGCAGTCTGCCGAACCGGATAACGAAGGGATGATCCATATCGAACAGGAGCACCTCGATACGATCCACCTGATGCACCAGCTCTTCCCGGACATCGCCTGCCTGCTCAAGGATAAAGGGAATCTAAATAACTACTTTGAAGTCAAGCTTTCTCCTACCCTTGCCGGCGTGAGTTTTATGGGTATTGACCTCACAAAAGACGGGGACACCCTGACCTGCCTGCCCAATTACTTCCTTCCATATGAAGACCTAAGGTTTATCCGGGAGCAATAAGGGAGTAACGGACTCAGAATATCTTTGTCCAATGTCCCTGGCACGACAATCCTGGTGGTTTCAGCTCCTGCCTTTGTGGATCCGGGAATACCGGTCCGAAGACCTCCGTTTTGATGTTGTCGCCGGCATCACGGTCGGCATATTGCTGATTCCCCAGTCGATGGCCTATGCTTTGGTGGCTGGGGTGCCACCGGTCTATGGCCTCTATGCGTCCACGCTTCCCGCCATCATGTATTCCCTTTTTGGCACGTGCCGGCAACTCTCCGTTGGTCCCGCCGCCATGGTATCCCTGCTTACCGCGTCGGGAATGAGCATGATCGCTGTGCCGGAAAGTGAGGAATATATCGCGCTCGTAGTATTGCTCACGCTCATGGTGGGCCTTATCCAGTTTTCCCTCGGGGTGGCCAGGCTCGGATTCCTGATCAATTTTCTTTCCCATCCGGTGATGCTGGGCTTTACGCAGGCGGCCGTATGGATCATAGGCCTGGGTCAGATCAAATACTTCTTCGGCATCCAGCTGGACAAAAATCAATTCCTTCACGAGATTCTGACCGGCCTCATCCGCCATATCACCGGGTTTCAATGGATCGCCTTTGTGACAGGGTGCACGGCCCTCGCGATACTAATCTACATGCGGAAAAAATATCCCCGTTTTCCGGCAGCGCTGATCGTGGTGACTGCGGGCATTCTGGTCACCTGGGGGTTCCGGCTCGATCTCCACGGACTGAGCATTGTCGGTGACATCATGCGTGGATTTCCTGACCCTGTGATGCCTCACCTCGACATGATCCACATACTGCCCTTGCTCTCCACGGCTTTCGCCATTGCATTGGTTAGTTTTATGGAAAGCACGGCAGTATCCCGCACCATGCAAGGCCATCACAAAACCTATACGGTCGTTCCCAACAAGGAGTTGATGGCACTTGGGCTGGCCAACATGACCAGTTCGGTGCTCCGGGCCATGCCTGTCACGGGAGGTTTGTCCAGGTCTATGGTCAATGACCATGCGGGCGCGCGGTCAGGCCTGGCGTCCATCATCAGTGCAGTGCTCATCATCCTGACGCTCCTCTGGCTCACCGGTCTGTTTTATTACCTGCCGACCGTCATCCTCGCGGCCATCATCCTGGTAGCCGCCGTCCGGTTTATCCGGCTACAGGAAATCAAAAACCTCTGGGAGGTGGACCGAAAAGATTTTTACATGATGGCGGCGACATTCCTGGCAACGTTATTTTTGGGGATCAGTATTGGCATCGGCCTGGGTGTATTTCTCTCCTTATCCTGGATCATCTTCGAGGCTTCCTATCCACACCATGCCGAGCTGGGCAGGGTGCCCGGCACCAATACCTTCCGTAACGTACGCAGGTTTGCGCACCTCGACATCATGCCGGGTGTCCTCATCTTCCGGTTTGACGCACCCCTGTTTTTTGTCAATGCCAACCGGTTTCACGAAGTCCTCGTGGATTACCTCCGCCAGCGACCCGATGCGATCCATTCCATTGTCGTCAATATGGAGAGCATCAACACCATGGACAGCAGCGCGGCGCGAATGCTGTCAGAACTCCTCCAGGAAATGAAAGAACGAAACATCCGGTTCCTGTTAGCGGAAGTGAAAGGCCCTGTACGTGACAGCCTGTATAAGGCAGGCATCATGCGCGCGCTGGGCGAAGAGCACATTTTTGTCAATATCGACGATGCCCTGCAACACATCCAGGGCGTTCGCGGCAGCCACATTCCCCAGATCGCCGTACAGACAAATATCCCGAGGGACTAACGGATTTTATGTCGTTGATCCTGCCGGAGTCCGTTGGCCGGTTTTATGAAAAAAATGTTTCCTAAAGCGGTCGAATGGCCTAATTTTAATCTTTTGATACCGACCTAAAAAAGATGATGATGAAAAAGCTGTTACTCTCCTCCCTGATGACCATGTGGCTGATGATTCCGAACTGGCTGACCGCGCAATGGCAGCGCCAGTACCCTTTACCCAAACTGGATGATATCAATGATATCGTCATCACCCCGGACGGATACGGGTATGCCGCGGGAGCGGATGATATCCTCCTCAAACTCAACACCTCCACGCAATCCTGGGAATTTCTGCCGGATGTTGAAAAGGGCTGGACCTTCCTGGCGATAGATTGCCTCGAAGGCTCCCAGGGCAACACTGTGGCTGCCGGTGGTGCTGGTCTTCTCCTCTCCCAGGATGGTGGCCATGCCTGGAGCACGGTTGCCGGTGCCCCGCCGACCATACATCACCTCAAGATCCTTCCTTCGACCCACGTGATCGTGATCGCCAGCGGCGGTGTCTATCGATGGGACAATACCAGTTGGGTCAACCTCAATGCCCCCGTGACTTCCAACATTGCCGGTGGCTATATCCTGGATGATCAGCGGATCTGGTTCTTTACCACCGGGACGACTCCGGTCATGTATTATACGACCAATGGCGGAGGCATGTGGAATCAAAACACGGAGATCACGCGACCGGATGTGGTTCGGTTTTACAATGCCAATTATGGCATCTGCCTGGATGACCGCAAAGTCTATCAGAGCCTCAATGGAGGCCAGCACTGGACACAGGTCAGCAACGGCGTCATCCATAACTCCGCCAGTGACATCACGTTCGGATCCAGTCCGAATGTATTGATGGCTGCCACCCTCAATGCCGATCCCGCCCTGTCGCTTGACAGCGGCCGGACCTGGGTGCAGCAGGACATGGGCCTCATCAACCAGCGCAATTTTTCGGTGGCATCCTCCTCCGATTCCCAATTCTGGATGGGAAATGATCTCACCGGCATTGCCCATACAACGGATGCAGGGAATACCTGGCAGGAATCTTGCGGCCCTAAACGGAAACTCTTCTATGATACATACTTTATCAATCGCAGCATCGGATTCACCGTAGGCACAGAAGGTTCGGTTTTGCGGACCCTCGACGGAGGTGTTCACTGGGAAGATGTGTCTTTTGAACCGACGCGCATCAACTGGGCTGTTCAGGGCAATGCAGCCAACGATGTGTGGATGGGCTCCAACCAGCGCATTTATCAGTCGGTGGATACCGGAGCCACCTGGATCCAGAAGGGTGTATTTGCCGGTGGCAATATCAATGATATCCTGGCACTTTCTGCCACCCGGATCCTTGCCTGCTCGAGTTCAGGGATCATCTACCGGACAACCAATGGGGGCATGAAATGGGATACCGTCTATCAGACCAATGGCCAGATCCGGTCCCTGGCCAAAATCGGCAACCAGCGCATCATGGCCACCGGTTTCAACGGGCTGATCCTTCGGAGCGAAAACCAGGGCGATACCTGGACTCCGCTGACTGCTCCGGAAGCCGGGCTCCAGTATGAACAAAGTTTTTTCCATAACAATGACGGATGGCTTATCACCTCCAGCTTTAAGAAGACGATGTGGCATACTACCAATGCTGGGGATACCTGGGACCCGATCACCTTACCGATCGATCGTTTCTGGCAAGGCGTATATTTCATCACCAAGGATACGGGCGTGGTCGTATGCAACTCGAACACGGAAGGCCGTGCTTATATCACCTTTAACGGGGGAATGAACTGGCAATCCGGATATATCACGAGTTACCCGCTCTATGGCGTTACCGGCGTGCACAATCCCAACGGCACTGCCTGGATCCATGGGTATGGTTCGGACATTGAAGTACTTCCCTACTGCAGCGCCTTACCCGTGATCAACAATTTCAGCGGACCGGTCAATCCTTGCGAAAATGATACCGTCACCTACAGCATCACCTCCCAGGATGTGGATCAATTCTATTGGTTGTTTCCTTCCGGCTGGCAGGTCATCGGCAATGGCAACAATGATACCGTCCAGGTGCGCATAGGACGCAATTCCGGGAATATATCGGTTACCGGAACCAATGCCTGTGGCTTTTCCAGTCCGATCACGATCGGTACCGGCCCGATCCTGTTACCGGATATTTCCGGTCTGACCGGTCCGACCAATCCCTGCGAATCCACCCTGATCACACTCAATGCCGTCGCTTCGGATGTCGATAATTTCAGTTGGACCTTCCCCGGGCCCGATTGGCAAGTCTTTGGTAATGCCAACGAGGAAGACATCATGGTGTTCGCCGGGGAAACACCCGGGACTGTTTCGGTGGTGGGCTCAAATACCTGCGGCACTTCAGATGTCGCGACGCTCAACATCAATCCGAAGTTACGACCGAGACTGACCGGTATCAGCGGCAATGAAATTCCTTGTACCGGCACGATCGAAGAGTATGTAGCCACGGCCCAGTTTTACGATGCGGTTTCCTGGACTTTTCCGGCTGATTGGACAGTCCTGGGTCCTTCAGATGAACCAGCCATCACAGTTCTGATCGGCGATGAATCCGGGAAGGTATCTGCAGTAGCCGAAAATGAATGCGGGGAATCGGCCTTGCAGGAATTGGTCGTGACGGCTCAATTCGTACCTCCGGCCGCTATACTCCCGGATGCCCAGGATACCTCGCTGGTAGCGCAACCGGCAGGAGCGAGCTACCAGTGGTTCCTCAATGGCGTGCTTATCCCGGGAGCAACCGAACAACATCTTAAGCCCTCGGTCTCCGGCTCTTACACAGTCACGATCGTCTATGCGGGTGGTTGTACCTCTACATCCTTTGCGGTCCAAGTTGTCATCAGTGCCACGGATCAGACTGGACAAACGGATAAGGTCTTCCTCTATCCGGTGCCCGCATCCGATCAGCTCCATATCCGTGGGATCGAAGGGGCCTTCCACTACACGTTGACAGATTTACGCGGGAACGTTGCGGACCAAAACCAGGCCACCAAGCCTGTCCTGGACCTCAGCAGGATCCAGCCGGGCCTGTATGTATTGACCCTGGTACAGGGCGATCAACGCGTGATCCGGCGCATCGCCATCCTGCGTTAGCGACGAAGCAAAAGCGGTCTCCGGGCCGCTTTTTTTGCCTCCAGATTTAATCATTTGATTAAATTATTTGTTTAAAACAAAATTTTAATTTTACCTTTGCCCCATGGCAACCCGAAAACAGGTCCAGGCGGCAGACACATCCACCCAGGAAAAAATCAAACAGGCGGCACGCCAGGTTTTCCACCATAAGGGTTATGCGGCCACCCGGACCCGGGATATCGCCGAGGCCGCCGGCATCAACCTGGCCCTGCTCAACTATTACTTCCGCAGCAAGGAGAAACTCTTCGACCTGATCATGCTGGAAACCATGCAGGCCTTCCTCCAATCCATGGCCGTCGTCTTCAATGATTCATCCTCCACCCTCCAGGAAAAAATCCAGACCATGACCGACCGGTATATCGACCTCCTCGTGGAAGAGCCCGGCATTCCCCTCTTCATCATGAGTGAGCTGCGTGCGCATCCGGGCCAACTGATGGAAAAACTCCACATGAAAGAAATGCTGATGAAATCCGTCTTCGTGCGCCAATACCAGCAAGCGGTCCGGGAAAAGAAAATCCCCGCGCTGCCGTTTTTGCATTTCCTGATGAACCTGATGAGCCTGATCGTCTTCCCGTTTATCGCCTCACCCATCCTCCAACGGATGGGTGATCTCAACGACCGGTCTTACCAAAACCTGCTCCGCGAAAGAAAAGCGCTGATCCCAAGATGGATCGCCGCCATGATGAAAGTCAAATCCCTGTCATGAAATCAATGAAAACCCACATGACCATGCCCTTCCGGTTAGCCTTACCGCTCCTGCTCGCACTGATGGGCAGCTTTCCCCTGGCAGGCACAGGCCAGGGGCCATTGGTGCTCACGTTGGACAGTTGCCAGGTCCTGGCACGGATGAACTACCCGCTGATCCGGCAATTTGATCTTATCCGGCAGACGGCATCATTACAGGCTGACAACGCGTCCAAAGGAAAACTCCCGCAGCTCAATCTCTCCGCGCAGGTCTCCTACCAATCCGATGTCACTTCCGTGCCCCTCACGCTGCCCAACGTGGACATACCAAGCCCTTCCAAAGATCAATACAACCTCTATGCCGAGGCGAATCAATCCATCAACGAATGGTACACGACCAAAAATCGTATCGCCCTGCTCGATGCCAATGCCCGGGTAGACCAACAGAAAAACGAAGTGGAACTTTACCAATTAAGAAACCGGATCAACCAGCTTTATTTCGGGATCCTCATCTACAACGCGCAGCTTGAACAGGTGGAGTTGCTCAGGAAAGACATTCAAACCGGCATCAACAAAACGCAGGCAGCCGTCGCCAACGGAACGGCCATCAAAAGTCATGTCACGCAGCTCCAGGCCGAGCTGCTGAAAGCCGATCAGCGCGCTGTTGAATTAGCCGCGGGTAAACAGGCTTTCCTGGACGTCCTGTCAACCTATATTCATCAACCCCTGGACGCGCAAACGGTTTTCCAAAACCCGGTCTCTCCCACCCTGACGGATGTCATCCGCCGGCCTGAACTCACCCTTTTTGACAACCAGCGACACACCTTTGATCTGCAGGACCGGCTGCTCCGCATCGACAATCTTCCCCGCTTCAGCGTTTTTCTCCGCGCAGGGATCGGGAAACCGGGCCTGAATGCCCTCGCAGAAGATTTCGATTTCTATTACATGGGTGGTATCCGGGTCAACTGGAATCTTTCCGGCCGGTACACGCTTCGGCATTCGCAGGAAATCCTGACACTCAACCAGCAAATGATCGACCTGCAGCGGGAGACTTTTCTTGTCATGACCGCTTGCGCCCTGCAACAACAAGAGGCGGAGCTGCAGAAATATAAAAGCCTGATCGAAACCGACGAGGCCATCCTCGCCCTGCGCAGAGAGGTCACCCTCACGGCCGCCGCACAACTTGAAAACGGAACGGCAACTGTCAACGATTATATCACTTATGTGAATGCGGAAGACCAGGCACGCCAGAATCTCGCCCTTCACCAGGTGCAGCTTCAACTCGCCCAATACAATTATCTGACGACCACAGGTCAATAAGAACCAACCATGAAAGTCATTTCCATGAAACCCTCCATCCACCCGGTCCTGCTGACCGGATTACTGATCCTCGGTTCCTGCAAGCAGGAAAAAATCGATTATGATGCATCTGGCGCATTTGAAGCGGAAGAAACCGTGATCTCCGCCAATGCCACGGGCACTCTCCTCCAACTGGACATAGCGGAAGGCAGCGATCTCTTGGCCGGCCAGGTGGTGGGTTATGTGGACACCATGCCGCTTTACCTGAAAAAAAAGCAGCTGGATGCGCAGATCCGGGCCATGCTTGGCAAAAAACCCAATATCCCGGTTCAACTGGGAGCTCTCCAGGAACAACTGAAAACGGCAGAAAAGGAGAAGATCCGGATCACCAACCTGGTCAAAGCGGATGCGGCGCCGGCCAGGCAACTGGATGACATCAATGCCCAGATCGATCAATTGAAAAAACAAATAGAGGCGACCAAATCTTCCCTGGATATTTCCGCAGAAAGCTTTTCCCGGGAAGCCGTGCCGCTGCAGGTGCAAATCCAGCAGATCAATGACCAGATTCAAAAGTCGGTCATCACTAATCCTGTTGCCGGCACCGTCCTCACCCAATACACCAAGGTCTACGAAATCACATCTCCGGGAAAGCCCCTTTATAAACTGGCGGACCTCTCCACCATTACCCTTCGCGCTTTTATCTCCGGCGACCAGCTGCCCCGGATCAAACTGAATCAGCCCGTAACGGTGCTGACGGACGATGGCAATGGCGGTTACCGGGAAACGGAAGGCATTGTCTCCTGGATCAGCGACAAAGCGGAATTCACACCAAAAACCATCCAGACCAAAGCAGAACGGGCCAACATGGTGTATGCCATCAAAATCCGGGTGAAGAATGACGGGACCTTCAAGATCGGCATGTATGCCGAAGTAAAATTCAGCGCCACATGAGTGACGTCTCTGTCCGGCACATCAGCAAATCCTACCAGAAAGGAAAAACACAAGCCCTGGAAGACATCTCGCTCGAGGTTTCCCGGGGTGAGCTCTTTGGTCTGATCGGACCGGACGGGGCCGGAAAGACCAGTCTTTTCCGTATCCTCACGACCCTCATCCTGCCGGACCAGGGATCCGCTTCTGTTTTGGGACTTGATGTCATGCGCGATTTCAGGAAAATCCGAAATGCGATCGGCTATATGCCCGGCCGGTTTTCCCTGTACCAGGATCTTTCCGTTGAAGAGAATCTCCGGTTTTTCGCCACCGTCTTCAATACCCGGGTGGAAGAAAACTACGAGCTCATCCGCGATATCTATGGGCAGCTCGAACCGTTCAAAAACCGTCGCGCCGGAAAGTTATCCGGCGGGATGAAACAAAAACTGGCGTTGTGCTGCGCGCTGATCCACCGCCCCAAAATCCTATTCCTGGACGAGCCGACAACTGGTGTGGATACGATCTCCCGCAAGGAATTCTGGGAGATGCTCCACCAACTCAAAGCGCGCGGCATCACGATCATGGTGTCGACCCCTTACATGGATGAGGCTACCCGCTGTGACCGGATCGCGCTGATTCAATCCGGCCGGATCCTGTCTATCGAGACCCCGGAGCAAATCATCGCCAATTATCCGGACCCGTTATATGCCGTTCGGTCTGACCGCATGAGCCATCTCCTCCGGGATCTCCGGCTGATGCAGGAGGTCAAGAGCTGTTATGCCTTTGGCGGCGATCACCACATCACGCTGCGGGACGCGGTCTCCCCTGCAGCGGTGACGGCCCGACTACATGCCTTCTCCCACCCGGAGACAGAACTGCGGCAGATCGCGCCGACGATCGAGGATTGTTTTATCCAACTGATGCATAACCCGAATGCCTGACGCTGTCATCCGCACGGACCAACTGACCAAACGCTTTGGCGACTTCACCGCGGTCGATGCGGTAACCTTCGAGGTGTACAGCGGGGAGATCTTTGGGTTTCTCGGGGCCAATGGTGCCGGCAAAACGACTGCCATGCGGATGCTGTGCGGATTATTGGAACCTACCTCGGGATCCGCCTCGATCGCGGGTTTTGACATCTATCATCAGCGGGACGAGATCAAACAACATATCGGCTATATGAGCCAGAAGTTCTCCCTGTTTGAAGACCTGACGGTGATGGAGAATATCCGTTTTTACGGCGGCATCTATGGTCTGCCCGCCCGCGACCTGAAAATGAAGAGCGAGAAACTCGTCGATCAGCTGGGGCTGACGGCGCATGCCAAAAAACTGGTGGCCAGCCTGCCCCTTGGCTGGAAACAAAAACTCGCCTTTTCGGTCGCCATTCTGCATGAGCCGCAAATTGTTTTCCTGGATGAACCTACGGGCGGCGTTGATCCGATCACCCGGCGACAGTTTTGGGACATGATCTATGAGGCGGCAGACCGGGGCATCACGGTCTTTGTGACTACGCATTACATGGATGAGGCTGAATACTGTCACCGCATCTCCATGATGGTGGACGGCGTGATCAAAGCGCTGGACACGCCGCTTGCCCTCAAGGAACAGTACCGGGCTGAAACGATGGATGACGTGTTTTATGAACTCGCCCGCGGGGCCAAACGAAAAGCCGATTGACCCATGAAACAGTTCCTGGCATTTGTCCGTAAAGAATTTCTACACGTCTTCCGTGATCCCAAGACGCTCCTTCTCCTCTTTGGTATGCCGATTGCCCAAATCGTCCTGTTCGGGTTCGCGTTGTCCAATGAAATCAAAAACACCCGGATCGTCGTCTGTGATTATGCGCATGATGGTGCCACGCAAAACATCATCACCCGTCTTGAAGCCAGCCGGTATTTCGAGATCGAACAGGCGCTCCCGGGGCATACGGAGATCGAGCGGGCGTTTCAGAAAGGGAAGATCAAACTCGCGGTCATTTTCCCGGCCGGATTTGAGCAGGATCTGCTCCATCTCAACAAGGCGCAGGTGCAGATCATCGCCGATGGCTCCGATCCGAATACCGCGAGCACCCTCACGCAATATGCCGGCGCGATTTTACGCGATTACCAGGAGTCCCTGAAACGAGAAAGCGCCATTCCCTACAAGATCGACACGGAAACCCGCATGATCTACAACCCGGAACTGAAAGGCGTCACCAATTTTGTGCCGGGTGTCATGGCCCTGGTGCTGGTGCTTATCTGCGTCCTGATGACCTCGGTGAGCATCGTGCGTGAAAAGGAAAGAGGTACGATGGAAATTCTCCTGGTGTCTCCCTTTCATCCATTCCTCGTGCTGATTTCCAAAGCTGTTCCCTACCTCGTGCTGTCCCTCTTCAACCTGGTCATCATCCTGCTGTTGAGTGTCCATGCGTTGGATATGCCGGTCAAAGGCAGCATCCTGCTGTTGTTTGGGGAAAGTACGCTGCTGGTCATGACGGCGCTTTCCCTGGGCCTGTTGATCTCCAATGTGACCGACTCGCAACAATCCGCCATGATGATTTCCCTGATGGGCATGCTGCTGCCTGTCATGCTGTTTACGGGCTTTATGTTTCCGCTCGAAAACATGCCCTGGCCGTTGCAGGTGATCTCCAATATCGTTCCTTCCAAATGGTACTACATCATCGTCAAGGCGATCATGATCAAAGGTCTGGGGCTGCATGCCGTCTGGAAGGAAACGCTGATCCTGCTCGGCATGACCGTATTCCTTCAGGTCCTCAGTTTAAAACGATTCAAAACCCGGCTTGCATGAGAACCCTCCGTTTCCTGCTGCGGAAAGAATTCAGGCAGATCTTCCGCAACCCGAGTATCCTGCGCCTGATCATGGTCGTCCCGACCATCCAACTCCTCATCCTGCCGCTGGCTGCCGATTTTGAAATCAAAAACATCCATGTGGCCATCGTCGATCATGATCACTCTGCCTACAGTCGCGAACTGGTTTCGAAAATCATCGCCTCCGGCTACTTCCGGCTTTCCGGGTACGGCTCCTCGTTTGATGAAGCGTACACCGGATTTGAACGGGATCGATCGGACCTCATCCTGGAAATCCCGGTTGATTTTGAAAAAAAACTGACGGTGGATAAAGAAGCGAGCCTGTTCCTGGCTGTCAATGCCATCAACGGAACCAAAGCCAGCGTGGGAAGTTCCTACCTGGGCCGGATCATCAGTGATTTCAACCAGGATATCCGGATGCAATGGCTCCATCCGCCCCGTTCCGGACTCAGACCCCAGGTGGAAATCACCTCGCTCAATTGGTTCAATCCCCGGCAGAACTACCGGTTCTTTATGGTCCCGGGCATCCTGGTCGTCCTCGTGACCATGGTCGGCACCTATATGTGCGCGCTCAACATCGTCAAAGAAAAAGAGGTGGGCACGATCGAGCAGATCAATGTCACCCCGATCCGGAAATACCATTTCATCCTGGGTAAACTGATTCCCTTCTGGGTGATCGGGATGGTCGTCTTCAGTTTTGGATTGCTGGTTATCGCGCGGGGTGTTTATGGGATTGTTCCCGTGGGAAGCTTTCTCGTCCTGTATACCTTCCTAGGCCTTTACCTCGCCGCCATCCTGGGGATCGGGCTGTTGATATCGACTTATTCCAATACGCAGCAGCAGGCCATGTCCCTGGCGTTTTTCTGCATGATGATTTTTATGCTGATGAGCGGCTTGTTTACCCCGATTGACAGTATGCCGGAATGGGCAAAATGGATCGCCAGGTTCAACCCGGTGACCTACTTTATCGAAGTGGTCCGCATGGTTATCCTGAAAGGCAGCGGGTTTTCCGACATCCGGTCGCATATCGCGATCGTGATCGCTTTTGGCTTGTTTTTCAATACCTGGGCGGTGTTGAATTACCGGAAGACATCGGGATGATCCCATTCAACTCCCTGTTGGCATGATCGGGGCTTGGCCAAACAGGAGGAGATCAACTCCAGTGTTCTATAGGTCTTCGGGGGAATTCATGCTCTTCAAAAATTTCCCGTCCCGTGGCAGGATAGCATGTCCATCACAGGCCATCAGCACCCTGCTCAGGGATAACTGTCCATTGGCGAATGCCGTCCTGAGCATAGGTAGTATGGATGGTTCATAGATGGTCAGTAAGGGTTCAGGAAACCCGGTCGCGGGATCAACAAAGCAGGTAGCCTGTTTTTCGGTCTTTCGCGCTGCGATGATCTCCCGGATGACCCGGTCGTCGACATCAATTAAATCGCATGCCACGATCAGCCATGCAGAAACAGGATCCTGCTCAAACGCCGATAACAATCCGGCCATGGGACCTATATCCGTATAGGCATCCGGGATGACCGGCAGCACATAGTGTTGTGCTTGCTCCGGCCGGCAAGAGATATAGGTTTGCGCCAGGTGTGCCGCCAGGAGATCATACAAATAGCGGTACTGGGGCACCCCGTGGATATTGATTAAACTTTTGTCCCGGCCCATCCTTGTGCTGTATCCTCCCGCAAGGATCAGGCCATGACATGAAACTCTATGTGGTGCTTTCCCCATTTCAATCTGCCCGGGTAAAATTAGCGGTTCACCGGAAAAGGCCTGTTAAATAATCCTCCCTATCTTGTTCCGTCTAAGCCATAATGACATGATGCAAAAAACCCGTTTTTCTCAGGCGCTCCTGGCCTTCCTTGTCTTCGCTCTGCCCATGGCTCTTCCGGCCCAGTCCCTGATCGGAAAATGGAAAGGCACCAGTGAAGGAGAGGTGGGCATGATGACCTTTGACAAGGCCGGATATGTCACCTTCACGACCGGCGGCCAGTCCATTGGCGGCAAGGAATTTGATGCCGAAGGTATCACGATGTCCATGACCTATGAAACCGATGCGACCACGGATCCGCACACCATTGACCTGGTGATGACCATGGGAAAGGAAAAGATCGAAGTCGCCCGGATGCCCGGCATTTACAAGTTTGAAGGAAAAAAGACGCTCATCATCAACATGAATTTTGACGGCACGGAACGTCCGTTGAAATTTGATGAGACGGATAAAAATCAAATCACCCTGCACAAAGCCAAATAAAAAAAAGAGGTTCCGTCCGGAACCTCTTTTTTTTATACCATTTGGGCCACGGCTTCTTCTGCGCTGTTGATGGCGCCCTCCATGAAGCCCTGCCAGTCAGCCAGGTGCTCGCCGGCAAAATGGGTATGCATAAAGGGTTCCCGCAGGACGGGCATGATACCAAACCACTGTCCCTTACCGTAAAACGCATAGGCTCCTCTCGAATAGGGATCCGTCCCCCAGTAATACATCAGGTTGTCCATCATGTATTTCCGCACATCCCCGAATGCGGGTTTCAAGGCTTCCAGGATAATATCCGTTCGCTGTTCTTTGGTCATGGAAGCCATCGCATCCACTTTGTCCCCCGTGACATAGGAGATCAGCACACCGGTTTTGCCGGTTTGGTTTTTGGTCGCGTGATAAAAATAATGCGCGGGGGTATCTGTGATCATGTCGAAATTCTCCTCTTTCCAGAACCGCTCTTTAAAAACAAAGGGGAATTTGGCGATGCGGGCATACTGCAGCGCATTCATCGCCTCTATCTGGTTGGCAGGAAGGCCGGGCTCCCAATTGATTTTCATCAGTGAATAGGTGGGTACCGTGCATATCAGCCGGTCCGCGGTGAAGGCTTTGGCCGGTCCGCATTTGACAATGACCCCGTCTTTTTTGTTCTGAAGGACATCCGTCACCTTTGTTTCCAGCTTTATATTATCCATCCCGATCACTTCGGCGAGTTTTTTCGCCAGCATTCCATTACCCCCGCGGATCTTGAGATCCATTTCATTCTTTTCACTGCTTTCCGCGTATTCGGCAAATGCGGCATAGCCCGAGGTGTGCCGGATGCTTTCCCCGAAGTCGGTTGAGTCCATCAGTTCGCGCAGCAATAAATCCCGCTCGGTAAATCCCTTATTGGATAAAATGCGCCACCAGTCCATTTTATCCAACCGCTGCTTGAAACTTTCGGAGTACCCGTTCCAGACCTCTGTTTTTTTCATCCAGAAATCCTCCAGTTCTTTGCTCAGCTCCCATTTACCGGCAGGCGAGTATGCGCCCTGAAACGTTAAATGGGTATCGAATTGGTTGTTGAAAAGTTCCAGTCCGAATTCCTTGCACATGTTGATCAGCGACGTGTGGGAATTGCCCACCCATTCGGCGCCCAATTCGATGACCTGGCCCGGTGCCCCTTCCGGCTGGAAGGAGAATACTCTCCCGCCGATGCGGTTGCGCGCTTCGAGCACGGTCACCCGGACGCCGGCCTTCCGGAGCAGGTAGGCGGCCGTCAAACCGGAAAATCCGGCCCCGATAACGATCACCGATTCCGGTTTCTTTTTCATCGGGATAATGGCGGAAAGGGAGGAGGGCTTGGCTACGAGGGCGGTTCCCGCAACCGTGGAGCCGATCAGGAATTTTCTTCTGTTCATGCGTATGGTGTTTGATGTGGGGAAATAAGGATTTGAAAATAAGCTAGTTTGCTCTAAAATAGGTATTTCGGAACACCTTCGTGGCCTTTCTTTTATCGATAAAATTGCCGCTGACATTGGATTGTCCGGTCGAACGGGTTACCTTTGCACAACCAAAGAAACACAACCCTCCCTGCGGGTTGCAGAACGCCACCATGTCATCCGGAAACACAATACATTGATCAACTAAATACTTATACCATGAATCGTACATATCTATCGATTGTCGCGTTGGCCCTGCTCCTGCTGACTTCGTGCGTCAGCAAGAAAAAACTGACGGCTACCCAGTCTGAACTGGCAACCTGCAATGAGCAGCTTGGAAAATGCGGAAAAAGCCTCAATGAATACATGGCGAAACTGGCTACCTGTGAAAGTGAAAAGAATGATCTCGCCAAGGAGCTCAATTCCCTCAAATCCAGGAACCAGGAACAAATCAGCGACCTGCGCGCCCAATTGGATGATTGCAAAATGCAGCGTGATAAATCGCTCACCCAGGTGGGCGATCTGGCCGTGTTGTCCCAGTCGGCTAATGAAAACATGAAGCTGACCCTGGCCCAGCTGGCAGAAAAGGACAAGTACATTCATCTGCTGCAGGCTGCCAAAACCAAAGCTGACAGCCTCAACCTGGCCCTGGCCGTCAACCTGAAAAGCCAGTTGAAAGACGGAATCGAAGACAATGATGTGGAAGTGAAAATTGACAAGACCGTCGTCATGATCAATCTTTCCGACAAAATGCTCTTCCAGAGCGGTAGTTCCAACCTGACTTCAAGAGCCAACGATGTCCTGGCAAAAATCGCCGAAATCGTCAATTCGAAACCGGAACTCGAGGTGATGGTGGAAGGTTATACGGACAATGTGCCCATCCACAACGACTGCGTAAAAGACAACTGGGACCTCAGCGTCAAAAGAGCCACCGCCGTCGTGCGCGTCCTGCAGAACAAATACAAGATTGATCCCAATCGCCTGATCGCCGCCGGTCGTGGAGAATACAATACCCTGGCCAGCAATGAAACCAAGGAGGGACGCTCTACCAACAGAAGGACCAGAATCATCATATTACCGAAACTGGATCAGTTCTATGATCTCCTCAATCCCAACACGGCTCCAAAATAAACCCTGCCCTGATACCAATAAAGCCCGCTTCGCAGCGGGCTTTATTTTTTTGGTTGATGGTCAAAATAGATGGAATTCATGGCCGTTTCCAGGATGCCGGTGTATGCTGTCCCGGATTGATCTGCCGCCATCCAGATCTGCCACATGGCATCGGCATGCAGGAACACAGCGCTGGTAAACTGCCACGGTTTTTGATTATACGTGAATGAACCGTATGCTTTTCTTCCCAGGACGCCCTGGAAGGATAATTCTTCCGTGTTGAATTTGCCATCCGTGGTATGCATGCCCTCAAACATCTTCTGAACGCCCTTCATCAGCGCTTCTTCCGGTGAGTTTTGGATGTACGTGGTATACTGGGCGAATTGAAAGATACCAATCATCCTGCCGGAAGGATGGAGATACTGATACGTATCAGATCGTTTCACCTGCGCTATTGTTCCGGTGGGCACATTCGTTTCTTTTGCTTCTGCGGGACCCGGTAAAAGGATCATCAGCGCGGGTTGCCCGAGGGCCAGGTAGGTGCCTTCCGGCTGCTTTTGCTCCTGGCTGCGCGCACAACCGGCCAGCAGGAGCAAGCATAAAAAGGGAGCGCACATTTTCCGGGAATAAAGGACAGGCAACATGAAAAACGCGTTATAATCCGTCACAAAATAACGAATCGCCCGGCTCAGGCGACTTTTCAGGGAGGCATGTATCGGCTTCGCCCGCGGCAGATTACATTTGCTCTCCGTGGATTCACTGACCCATATCGTCCTTGGAGCGGCCATTGGAGAGGCCACGCTGGGCCGCAAGATCGGCAACCGTGCCCTGATCTGGGGAGCCATCGGCGAGACCATTCCGGATCTGGACGTATTTGCCGGGCCCTTTCTCCATGATCTCCAGGCGATGGCCTTTCACCGGGGAATCACCCATTCCATTCTTTTCGCGGTCGTGGCTCCTTTGCTATTTGGATTCCTGGTCCACCGGCTGTACGCCACTCGTTTGCATGCCACCAGGGGATACAAAGCCTTTGTCACCGGCCTCAATGTCCTCTTTCTGCTCGCGGTTACGATCGGCATCAACTACGCGTTCCGCCATGAACCGGTATCTCTCTGGATCGTCATCCTGGTGACGGTCTCCCTCGCATTGTATCTCCTCAGCCGCCTTCACCAATATTACTGGAAAAAAGAACTGGAGCACCCTATAGCCACCTTTCGCCAGTGGTACCTCCTGTTTTTCCTCACGTTTATCACGCATATCCTGCTGGATTGCTGTACCGCCTACGGAACACAGATCTTCCAGCCGTTCAGTGATTACCGCGCGGCCTTCAACAATATCTCCGTTGTGGATCCGCTTTATACCCTGCCCTTCCTCGTCTGCGTGGTGATCATGGCGAACCTCAAACGAAATACCGCGCGACGCACTTTTTATAACAGGCTTGGGCTCGTGATCAGCTGCCTTTATTTGCTCATGACCGTGATCAATAAGCTCTATGTGGATCGCGTCTTCAGCCGTGCGCTCGAACACCGTCACATCGAACCCATCCGCACCCGTTCTACCGCGACCATCTTTAACAATATCCTGTGGGCGTGCGCAGCAGAAGATCCCAAAAACTATTACGTTGGCGCCTATTCCCTGTTCGACTCCGATCCCAATCTGCATTACTTGTCCGTGATCCCCAAAAACGATTCGATCCGGACCCTCCTCGGTGAATTGCCCGGCTATCGGCGTATTCATTGGTTCAGTGATGGATACCTCGCCGAATTCCCGGAAGATTCGGTGATTTATCTCTGCGACTTACGCTATGGCGGCTACGGAGATACCATCCGCGACCACACGGATTTGTTTATGAATTTCAGGGTGACAAAGGTGAATGGGGAATACCAGTTTGAAGAACACCGGGAGCCCATGAAGGATAGTGTCCCGATCGCCTTCGCGAAATTGTGGAAGCGAATCAAAGGTTATTAACCCATCTTTGTCCCGTTGAAACCAGCCAGCCCTTCCAACCGGAACGCTTATCTCGCCCTGGGTGTCGTCTGCATTGTCTGGGGGGTTTCCTGGGTCGGCACGAAAGAGGCGGTTCGCTATATGCCGCCGTTTCAGATGGTGGGCCTCCGGCAGATCCTGGCCGGTCTGAGTTATGTGGGTTTCTTTTTCATCCGCGGGGACCGGTGGCCCAGGAAAAAAGAATGGCGCCCGATTCTCTTCCTCGCCTTCCTGAACTTCATGGTCAGCAATGGCCTTGCCACGTGGGGGGTCAAACTGACCACGGCCGGCGTGAGCGCGATCCTGGGGGCAATCTTTCCTTTATGGCTCGTGATCATCCTGACATTCCGGGGAGGCAACCGCATTCCATGGCTGGCCTGGCTGGGTATTTTCCTGGGGTTCGCCGGAGTCTGTGTCATTTTTTATGAGCACCTCCACCAGCTCTTTGACTATGCCTTCCTCGGCGGCATCCTCCTTGGACTCGTCGCCGCGCTGGCCTGGGCTTTCGGCACCATCTATACAAAAGAATTCGCGGTCGATTTCAATCCTTACCACAGTATCGGCTGGCAAATGCTGATCTCCGGCGTGATCCTCACCCTATTGGCCACCGTCACCGGCGATACCATCCCTGTCAGTGAAATCCGGTTTCATTCCTGGATGGCGATCCTGTTCCTGGTGATCGTGAGCTCGATCATCGCCTTCCTGGCTTATCTCTACGCCTTACAACGATTACCCACGAGCCTCGTTTCCATTTACGCGTATATCAACCCGCTCGTCGCAGTCCTGGCGGGCCACACCATATCCGGTGAACCGCTGACGATCATGATCCTGCTGGGTTCGGCGATCACGCTGACCGGGGTGTACATCGTCAATCGCGCGCTTCAGCGCGCCAAAGCGCAGGCTTTTTAATACTTCGTCACGATCAGTTTTTGCGTAGCCTGGTAAGCATCCGTCTGCAAACGGCAGATCACCATCCCTTCAGACAAACCAAGTTCAGCCGCCTGGAGCCTCAACTGGTTGAGACCCGCTGTCCCTTCCAACCAGATTTCTTTTAATGCGTGACCGGCTACATCGAAAAACTGAAAATGCACTGTCTCCGCCCTGACCAGTTCAAACTCCAGCGTGGCCATATCCCGCAATGGATTGGGCATCACCCGGAGATAAGTAAATGTCCCGGGGTCATCCGTGCCCTGGATATAATGCAATTGAATTTCGGCTTTGTCCAACGGAAGTCCCACATAAGCTTCCGGATTGAAAGAGGTCTGCTCAAGGTGGATCAGGTCATCCACATGACCATCAACCAGGCTGCGCACATATAAGCTAAAGAGTATTTTTCCATCACCCGTGGTGATGGAAACGGGACTATCCCAACTGATCCTCAGATGACCATGGTTGTCATGATAATTGGACGCTTCCAGCGGAATCTGGCCTGCCAGGATGCCAAGGATCTCCACATCATCCCCGATTAATCCCAACTGCATGCCGCTGACTGCATACCGGTCCCGTGTAGAGATATCGATCCGGGTGATCTCGCCTGCCGTCAAATGCCGATCCTGCATATCCAACCGCAATTGCAACTGCTCCCGGTTAGTGATCAGGCCCGGCGAAGCATCCAATTCCACATCGCCATTGAGGTCCCCGATCTTGATCCCGGTGAAATCGGTATGCAGCTGATCCTCCGTCAGGTATTCAATATGGACCTTATCCTCCATCAGCCAGGGCTGGCTGATGTCCTGGGTCGCCTGCGCATCGAAAATTCTCCAGCTTGCATTGCGGGGCAGCTCACTGTAGATACCGAGGATCAGCTTTCGCAATTCGACAAGGTCAAGAGCACTCACGCTGTTACTGCGATTGGCATCTGCCGCAATATATTGCCAGGGTTCCGTAAACGGTACCATGCCCAGCAGGTGACGTTGCATGTGGATGAGATCCAGTGTGCTGACGCCATTCAGATCATCGCCATCCTTATCGCCTTTCAGGTAGTATTCCTTTTTGCGCGGCACGGCATCAAACTGGTACTTTCCCGCTGTGTTCGTGACCTGGCCGGATGCCCCGGCGAACCCGGCATCCGTGGATAACCTGATGCCCGCACCGGGTACCGGTCGACCGGCCGGTGTGCGCACGACTCCTGCAATGAGCGGATTGAGTGCTTCCGGCGAAACACAACTGGCCTGGAGGTTGATCTCATCCATATCCCAGGCTGCCACATCCGATCCGTTCCCGATCAGGCAATAGGGCAGCAATTCAAAGGTGAATGTCGCCGGACCGTCGATGATAAAATCTTTGTCATCGCTGAAATCAAATGTCTCCAGTGTCCAGACCTGTGTGGTGGCAATATTTTCGAGACGGTAAATCTCCGTTCCGTTTTTCAGCACGCGCAATCCGAATCGCGTGGGATAGTTATTGACCCCGGAGCTTCCGCTGATCCAATTGTAGGTAGCTGGAGCCTGGGAGTAAAACTGCAACCCGGTGATCTGCACTGCGGTATCCGGATCCGGCGTGATCGTCAGGGTAAATAATACAGATGCTTCATGTCCCGCGATGTATTCACAGCCATCGAGCGAACTGACACACATGGCGATGGTATTATTGACACCCTGCGTGCAACTATGCTTATTCGTTTGCGGCGGCGTCCGGTATACGGTGGATCCACTGAGTTCGGCGCAGGAGAGTGGTTGCGGATAGGCGGGAATGAACTCACTGTAATCCATGTGTGAACCATTGCTCATGAAGGATTCGCAGGCGTTGAGGTCGTAATGCACGACGGTATTGATGACCTTGATCGTAATCGTCAGGATACTATCACATCCGGAGGTGGTCGTCAGGTTCTGGATATACTGCCCGCCCTCATCATAGGCGATGCCATTGATATGGATTTCATCCCCCGCCAGGATTAACGTATCTATCTGGGCGGTGAGCGGTGGATCTTGCCCTACCGTGTAGGTGCAACTCGTGGAGCAGGTATCGCCAAGCCCCGTTACCCAAATCACTTCCACGGAATAATCACCGGGTTGATCGAGTTCAATGCCCGTATTGCCGTTAAAACCGATAATACCCGGGCCATTCCAGGTATAGTTGATGATCTGCGGATCTTCAGCCCCGGCAGGAATGACCGTCGGCTTTACGGTCAGGCTGCTGGTGCCGCCAAAACAAAAATGGGAAGGCCCTTCAATCTCGCAGGTATAGTAGGCGGGTAAAAAGAAAACATCCTGGCGAACGATCAATTGGGAGAACCACCAGGAATTGATCGTATGGAGATTACCAAACCCGGGGGTGTTTGGCTGCGTGTAATTGGTCCAGCGGTGGCAGGGCGTAACACATCCAGAAAGCTGCACGCTGGGCTCTCCGCTGCCGGAAGGAACGGAAATATTGGAGTCATCATAATACAGCAATGGATTGGGTGCAACCGGGCGGACCGCCTGCACCGTCACGCCATTGGTCATGAATTCGGCGTCATAGATCGGGAAGTGATAGATCCCCTGGGCAAACCCGATCGTCACGGGGATCTGTGTACCGGGGGTTTCCGGGATCACCTGGCCCAGCCCGTCCTTTCCGTCCCAGGCGATGCAGGTGGGTATCCCTACCTGGTCTGCGCTGACGGTTTGCGCGATCATGAGATCGGCCGTGCCCGGCGTATAGATATTATCTCCGCCATTGAAGTCCAGGAGAATTTCCACCTGGCCGGCTTTCGAGGCGATAAATTTTATGCAATAGTCCTCTCCGTTACATCGGCTCACCCCCAGTAAGGTGATGGCGCCAATCTCAGCGGTCTCACATATTTCAACCGGATCATTGAGAAAGATGGCATATTCTGCGCGGGTGGCATTGGTATTTTGGACGCTCTTCCGGTCTTCCATGACATTGCCGGTATTCATGCTGCCAAAACTATTGAAAGCGATATTGAAAGCGGCCGGACGGAAACCACTTTGATTGAAATCGATCCGGGTCACAAAAGAAGCATGTTCATTATCCGGGTCCGGGGCGCAGACATAAAAGGCGCCATTAAACGGCCGGTTGGGGAAGCCAAAATCATTGACCGCGAATATGGACCAGTTGTAGGACCAAAGCCTGCCTTTTTTCTCTACCGGGGCCGGGCCGGAACAGTCGGCCACAGAGATATCCCAGAAATCCACCAGGAAGTCAGAATTGTCCTCATTGCTGAACTCAATGTAATAATCGCCTTTCCCGGTCCATCCCTGGGAACCCAGGTCAGCAGAAGTGGCCTGGATCGCCGGATAGCCACCGGGTCCGTGGAGTTGCATGGGTCCATTATATCCTTCCGCCCAATTCTTGATGTTGGTACCCGCTGGCGTCACCGTCACCGGTCCGAACACCACATTACCATTGGGGTCTTTGATACGGAACTCAAAATTGATCTGTGGCGGATTGGGAGAGGTCACATTCGGGTGGCCAAAACTAAAACCCACATAGATACATTCGGTGGCCGGGTTGGTAATGTGGATATACAATCTCGCCTGCGGATCCGGATTGGTATAGGAGGCAAAGTTGTTGTAACTCGGGTGGTTGATGTGCAACGCTGCAAGGTCGGTGGTGGTATTGCCGCTGATGGTAATACTTCCGTTGGGGGCCAGTTCATGGGTGCCTTCTGCCCAAGCAAGGTGACACAACAGCCAGGCCAGGCTGATCAGGGGGGTAATTCGTATCATGATTAAATCAACTAAAGGATAACCCGGAAGAAACCAGGGATGCAGACCCGGGAGATCTGTTCAACCCGGCAGTTTCATTACTGTGAGACCTGGAGATGAAAACCGGTGCTGTCCCAACAGGACAGACCCTTGCAGGACGCTAAGAAAAGAAATCTTATTAAGATATACAATAATATAAGGGAAGATAAACGATGGGGATGCCAGACGTCAGATGCCAGATGGGAAGATGCCAGATGCCAGATGGGAGATACCAGATACCAGAGGGAATGTAGCATCGGGTAGTTGGCATCTCCCTGTTTGGTTTCTAATTTCTCTTGGGATAAGGTGGTGGTGCGGGGACAGGAGTTGCCTGCTTCAATTCCTCCAGGATAACTTCAAGGGCTTTGTCCAATTGGTCATCCTTCCCTCTGTATTCATCCGCCGGGTTGTTATATACTTCGATATCCGGATCCAATCCATGTCCCTCCAGCGGCCACGTCTTGCCTTCCACGTCATACCCCGCAAATTCAGGGCGATTGAGAAAGCCTCCATCGATAAAGGGCAGTGAACCGCGTATCCCGACGACGCCACCCCAAGAGCGACGACCGATAATCTTTCCAAGCTGGTTGGTCCTGAACCGGTATGGGAAGATATCGCCGTCCGAAGCGGAATATTGATCGATCAGCAGGACTTTAGGACCAAGGGCCATCTCCGGATCCGGCTTCGGAACCGTGACGTTCCTGGGCAAATCGAAAAACACCGGTTTACGAGCCAGTCTCTCGAGGATCTGTGGCGAAACGTTACCGCCACCGTTGCCACGATCGTCAATGATGAGCGCTTTTTTATCCAGTTGGGGATAGAAATATTTGACGAATTCATTGAGCCCGCCGGAGCCCATATCCGGAATGTGGATATATCCGACCTGGCCGTTCGTCTTCTCATTGACATAGGCGATATTTTTACGCACCCACTGCAGGTAATACAGATCAGCCTCATCTCCCGTCGGGACCACCAGGGCCTTACGACTTCCGGCCTTCTCCGGTTTACTGTTGAGGGTGAGCTCTACCGTTTTACCGGCCGTGTTGACCAGCAATTCATATATATCCCCGACCGTTTGGGTGCTGACGCCATTCACTTCGAGGATATAGTCGCCCTCCCGGGCATCTACACCAACTTCCGTGAGCGGAGAACGGGTGGACAAAGCCCAATTTTCACCTTTTAACAGCTGATCGATCCGGAAATAGCCGGAGGCATCCCGGCTCATTTTTGCCCCCAGTAACCCAAGGGGAATCCTGTCCGCTTTTGGCATGTCCCCTCCGCCGACATACGCATGCCCCACACTCAGTTCCGCTATCAGTTCTCCGATGATATAACTCAGGTCTGCGCGATGATTGACATACGGCAATAAAGGTTCGTATTTGGCCTTCATGGCGGGCCAGTCCACCCCGTGCATACCAGGATCATAGAAGAAGTCCCGCATCTGGCGCCAGGACTCATGGAATATCTGGGCCCATTCGGCCTTTCGGTCGACCAACACTTTCATGTTGGACAGGTCGATTTTTTTATCCAGGCTGACTTTATCCTTAGGCAAGTCAACCACCGCGTAATCTCTCCCTTTATTGATCAGCATTTTTTTACGATCCGCCGATACCACATAGCTCCCGTATTCGCCGATGACTGTTTCCTTCTTGTCTTTCAGGTTGAAGACCTTCAGTTTGGATGCGGGCTCACTGGTGGAGTTCATCACATAGTAGACCGCATCCTCCACGGCGCTCAGGCCATAGTAGTTGCCGGCCGCTACCGGCAAGGCCACGACACGATTTTGTATACCCTCCAGGTCGATGACCGTCGGAGCCACTTTGGGTTTTTCAGCAGGCTTGGGTTCTTCTTTTTTGGTCTTCTCTTTGGTCTTCCCGGTATTCGTTGCCGGGGCTTTTACGGCGGCTGAATCGATCTTTACCTGCACTTCATCATTTTTCGGGCCCAGGGGAGAAGGCGTCGATTTGGCGAGTGTCACCAAATATACTTTGTCCATATCCGAATAGCTGTGGTTCCATTCAGTGTTGCTGTAAGTCGGATTGAAATCACGGCTGGAGACATAATAGAGATACTTCCCGTCTGGACTGAACACACTGCCATAGGCCTGGTACCAGTCATCCGAAATCCGGGCAGAGGTCTTCGTTTCGGTATCATACAGATACACGTTGACGCGTCCGTCGTCGTCTGTCCGGGTAAAGGTGATCCAGCGGCTGTCCGGAGACCACGCGGCCCCTCCGTGTTCCCAGGCATGGGCCTGGTCAGCCAGGGTCACTTGCCTGGTCTGGATATCGATATACTGCAGCCGTAATTTTTTGTCCGACCATACGATCTTCCTGCTATCCGGTGACCAGGTCAGGGAATACTTATACGTATCCCCTTTGTCTGTCAGTTGGACAGGTGCTTCCGTACCGTCCTGTTTACGGATGTAGATCTCATCTTCTCCCGTAGCATCACTGATATACGCCAGGTACTGCCCGTCAGGGGACCACGTGACGGAACGTTCATGCACGCCGGGGGTTTTTGACAGGTTGCGCGTGATGCCTTCTTTGGCAGGCAACGTCCAGATATCCCCGCGTGCGGTGATGGCCATGCGGTTGCCATCCGGTCCCAGGTCGTAATCGCCGCGTTCGATAAATTCAGCTCCGTCTACCCATTCATTGCGGCCGATGACGGCATCATCCGCAATGGTGATGCTGACTTTTGATTCCCGGCCTGACCGCAGGTCGTAGACATAAATAAATCCGCCGTTTTCATAGACGATCGCGTCAGGACCGAGGGAAGGAAACTTGATATCGTAGTTGGTATAGTTGGTGAGTTTTCTGGTCTGGCGCGTCTGCAGGTCATATTCAAACAAATTCATGGTGCGGTCCCGGTCGCTGCAGAAATAGATCTTATTTCCATACCACATGGGGAAAATATCCTGGGCAGGATTTTGGGTGATGTTTTCCATCGCCCCGGTGGCGAAATCAAAAATCCAAACATCATCCGCCATGCCTCCCCGATAGTATTTCCAGGTCCGGAACTCACGGAATATCTGGTTCATGGCCAGCTTGCCCTGGTCCGGGGAATAGGAACAAAATCCCCCCACTGAAAACGGCAATTCAGCTGACATGCCTCCCTGGACGCCGGCAACATACAATTGCCCCTTGAAGTCATTGAACGAAGTTTTCCGGCTGCGGTAGACCACGCCCGAATTATCGGGCTTCCAGGTCATCACGATATTATTGGGACCCATACGGTCGCTGACATCATCCCGCCCGAGGGTCGCCGTGTAGGTCAATCGTTTGGGGACGCCGCCGGTCGCGGGCATCGTATAGACTTCCGTGTTTCCATCGTATTGGCCGCTGAAAGCAATTGTTTTACCATCCGGCGAAAACCGGGCAAATAATTCATTGCCCTTATCGGCGGTCAGCTTGCGGGCCATACCGCCCGAGCGGGCCACGGAGTACAGATCACCGGCATAGGTGAATACGATCGCATCCCCGGAGATCGTGGGAAACCGGAGCAGTCTTGCTTCGGATTGAGCTATGGACCCTTGTTGCAGCAGCAACAGGAGGAAAAGGAAGGAAAATGTACGCATGAGCATCAGAGTGTCGATGGATTTGATCACCGGGATCCAAAAGATTGGCCGGCAGGTGTGGTCGATACCCAACCTGGCTGCGAATTAACGCATTCCCACCCACCTGGGCAACATGGGGGCTGGCGGGTAAAAACAAAAAAGCCCGGCAGTAATACCGGGCCTTAAGGAAAAACTGTATGATTACTTATGTGTGATGATCAGATCCAGCACCTCATACCAATAGACTGCCGGTGTCAGCGTCAGCGTGATCTCCGGGTTGGCACCCTGGGAGGCCGCTTCGATATCGGCATAGCTGTATAACTGCCTTGGTGTAAATCCTGCATTGAATGTAATCTGGACGACCTGCCAGAATCCATCCTGGTCGTTGGTGACATAGTTTTCGACGATGGGCAGGAAAGTACCCGGCTGGTGGAGATCGTCGGTGGCGTAGATCAACCCGATGTGTTGGCCGCCAGCCTGGATCTTGGCGATCTGTTCGGGGGTCAGTTCCTGTAAGAGGAGGACGAGCATGTTGCTGTCCACGTAGGCCTGGCCGCGGATAAACTGGCCATTGGAGTTGGTGTTGTGGTTGCCAATGGTAGTGCCGACGACCGTACCTACGCCTCCACGGGTGGAGATATCGATATTTTCATCACCGGTGGAATCACTGCAGGCAGTAAAACCGAAAACACTGACAAAGGCGAATAGAATTGCAAGTTGCTTCATGACGTTACTTGTTTTAAAAGTTAAGGAATTTATCGTAACCGGGGGTGAGCAACCGAATCCAAATGTCCGAAGGATTGGACCTTAAAAACATCCATGTAAACACCGAATATTTCTATACAGGAAATCCCTTAGGGATCCGGACATACCGGCTCAGGAAGAAACGCAAAATGAAAATCAGGGAGTTATCTCCTCCAGGGCGTCGATCCGGTCGATTTCAAACACGGTGACGCCGTCCTCCCGGAAGTAGTAAGGCAGGATAAACCGGGCATTCCAAACAATTTCCTGGACCGTATAGGAGCTTTTCGCATGAAAACTTTGCGCGGCGGTCTCATTATACCCTTTGATCAGGATGAGTAATTCCAACTGGGCAGATTCGAGATCTGTCCGGGTCATCCCGGCCAGCGGGCTGCTTCCGTCGATATAATGCACGAGGGTCCAGTTGATCGGGAAATAGTTGATTCGCGCGTTCTCCAGGTCAAGCGCCTGGTATTTGCGGGTTCCCTTCCCGTTTTCCTCTACAATGACGCTCATGAGCATGCGGGCTTCCAGTTCTGTGAGGTTGTGATTTCGTTCATTGGCGATACGGAACATCAGTGCGCTACCTTCTTTGTACGGACGGTGCACCATGTTTTTGGAAAACCGGATGCCATGCCGCGGCTTTGAAAACCGTCCATACATCAGGCCCGTAAAAATGGCAAAGCTCATGAGGCCGGTCAGCGCCTCAATGGAAGCTACCAGGCTGATGGCTGTCGTCAAGGGATAGAGGGAGCCATACCCGACCGTGGTCAATGTCTGGGCACTGAAAAAAGAAGCGATCAAAAACCGGTTACGGACTTCATAATCGGCTGTCATGCCGATCCCGTCAAAATCGACCAGGAGATAGATGGAGGCGAAAAAAAGATTGACCATGACGTAGGTGCCCAGCACCACGGCGAAAAAGCGCCACCAGCTCATGGTGATCAGGTCATGGTAAATGGATTTCTTTTCCCCGAGACGGACCAGGTTAAACGTTCCATCTTTATTGATGACCCGTTTGGTATGCTGGTCATATTGGTTGGTAAAACCAAATTCATCTCCTTTGTTTTCCGGACGGTTGAACCGTTTTTGAAGGAGTTCGCTGATTTTCATGCGTTACGGATTTCTGAGCGAATCAACGACATAGGCAATCAACAATCCCAACAGCGGCAAAGCTGCGACTCCCACGGGCAACCAAGCAATACTGCTGTACACTTTACACAGCAGCGCGGTCACGAGGACG
The DNA here is from genome assembly GCA_964617515.1 of uncultured Saprospiraceae bacterium. GTDB lineage: Bacteria > Bacteroidota > Bacteroidia > Chitinophagales > Saprospiraceae > Opimibacter. The sequence goes on from CAZTXO010000001.1 coordinate 50,013, forward strand.
GCTATCAGGGCAAGCGTCACAAAGGCGTTAAGTCCTGTGCCTGCTCCAAATCCCTCCCGAAAGCCGGTAGCCCACAGATTAAAGACCAGGATCAACAAATCCAATATCCAGCAAACCCAAAAAAGTTTTGTCATGCGACGACTTTATCCCATGGATGAAAAGCATTTTTGATATTCCGGAGTGGCGCACGCAGATCCGGGAAATGACGGATGAGCACGTCTTTCATGGTCGTATTCTGTACCCAGTCCATGCCGGGTTTGGTGTAGATCTCGGGCTTGAAATCGGAAGACAGGAACCGGTCACTCTTGAGTCGTCTGGACGCCATGAGGATAAAGATTCGGAACGCCGTATCACTAAACCCAAATCCTCTCGGGAGGGGCTCACTGAGCATGCCTACCTGCAGATCCACCTTCTCAATATCCCCGCCATAGATGTCGCTGATCTCCCGGGCGAGAGCAACATTGCCGCCGGTTAATTCTTCGAAGGTATCCGGTGCCTTCATATGCAGCAATCTCCGGAAAGTATTGTAGCGAGGCACCCCGCGCTCCCGGTCACGCAGGATATCGACCGTGGCCATGTCCAGGTGTTTGCCATCGGGCGTGGTGATATCGCGCAGGAAATTGGGGAAGTTGTGAATGGTGATCGCCCCCGGATACGTGATGCCAAACGAATAAAAGATATCGGCATATGTCAAACCGGACTCCATTGGTTTGCGGGCTCGCTCAAAGACGACTTCCTTCATGGGGAAGGTCGCGCGAAACTGACCCGACTGCAGATCATGAAACGGTATTTCGTCAGGCAGCAGGGCATGCAGCCGGTAAACAGAGACAAATTCCTCCGTGAGGCAGTATGGAGCACCGTGGTGTTCCACTTCTGAGCCCGGTATCCCGCTCAATACTTCACCGCTGCCGAACCGCCCCCAGACTTTGTGCAGTTTTTCTCCCATGAGCCCCCACCAGTTTGCATGCATGGCTATTTGAAGTGCGGGATGTGGCAGGATGGCTGGTGTCCATTCGACCGTATGAATTTTGGCCATCAGGGCGCAATTGACCAGACGGGCCGTATCGAAGATCTGGTCATCCGTCCAGTCCGGGTAATGTTTCCGGAGGTCATCGCAGATGGAATTATGCTCCAGGGCGAAAAGCGTATGAAGCAATTCCAGTCCCACCCACCAATTGTCTGTAAACCCGGAGATCGGGATACCGCGTTCGTCTCTTGGCAGGAAATAGTCCTGGTGCCCTTCTTCGACAAAGAGCTTTCCGCCCTTCGCCTTTCCCCGGAGGAGTTCTGTCTGGGCTTCACTCGAACCATAGATCTGCGATCCATCCCACCAGTGTGAATTTTTATTACGGTATGCCGGGTATTTCCGGTCTACTTCATTCAGTGGTGTATCCGGTTGTGTCCGGAAGATTTGCATTTTCGGTTCCGACCAGGTATCTCCTTCAGGCAGGGGCACATCGATTTTCTCTTCACTGTCGAAATGCCCGAACCAGTCATGCACCTGGAACTGGATCCAGGCAGCGGCGAGCAGGTTGACGATGGTGGCAGGTTTGAATTCTGTCCGTTTCATCAGCTTCTCGCTGATCATTCTTGGGTTGGGGGTCATCAGGTCCGCATCAGCCGGATGCCCGGTATATTCCCTGGGCATGTTCCGTCCAAGGCGCATGCCTGTGCACCCCATGAGCGGTTGCTGCAGGTCATTGAACTTTCCATCGGAATGGCGGATGTTATAAAACTTGGTATCATGCATCGGGCATGACTTGGGATCGCCCTGGTGTTTGGCATCCGGGTAGGTATCATGCAGGTTTTTTCCACGGAGTTCGTACCGGAAAGCCAGCAGGTTAAGGATGCCGAACCAGGATGGGAGCCGGTGCCAGGCAATCACTTTATTGACGCCCTTAAAAAAACCAATGATCATTTTTTGGGAAGTGGTCAGTTTCATGGAAGTGGTGCGGATATGATTTTGCGGCTTGAAAGGTATTGACATATTTCGATTCACGGGACCAAAAAAGAAAAAGCCGGTATCGGGTGATACCGGCTTTTCCATGTTCAGGAATTACATCCTGTTAAGGTTAAAACTTGTCGAAAAACAGTTTGGTTTCGACTTCATCGCCACCGATAGCCGCAGCGGCCTGGTCGTAGTTATCCGGGTTGAGGGTTTGCTCATTGACCGGATAAATGAGGCGATTGGGGAAACCGGAAACAGCCAGCACCGGGAGTGCCAGAACGGGAACATCCAGTCTGCGCTTGGACAACCAGGATTCAAATCCACGGTTGTACAAAGCGATCCAGGCTTGCGTTCCGATTTTGTCCTGCCAGGTACCGGCAGCCGTTGCATAATCGACGGTCGGTTGTGCCAGGTAGGCATCTGCATCAGCATCCGATCCACCCCACTCGGTGATGGAAGCACGTACGCCGGCAGCATAGTGCTCAGCGGCAGTGCCGCCTACACTATACCCACGGGCTGCTGCCTCCGCGAGGAGGAAGTGGGTTTCTGCGGCAGTGAAAATGGTGCCTAATGCGTCAGCAGCTCTCAGCCCTTCATTGACGTGCGTAAAACTGCCGAAGGTAGCTGTCTGGCCCGGTACACCCCCGAGATATTCGATCTCAGGCGTATTGGGATCATCCAGGTTTGGCTCCAGGTAAGCAGCGCGGCGCGGGTCATTCAAGGCGTTGAGGGCATCAACCAGCGTGTTGGTGATGATATAGTCCTGGCGGTTGGAAAGTACCTGGTCTGCATACAGCGGATTGGTATTCGGTGTAGCACCCAGGTATTCCATGGTGGCGTTATCTGCGTTGTCATGGATAGAACCTGCAGCAGCAGCTTCCACCAATGATTTCGAGAAGTTGGCATCCACGTCAGCCATGACCAGGCCCATACGGACTTTGAGCGAATTGGCAAACTTGAGCCAACGGCCTGTATCCCCGTTATTGACATTGTCTTCAGCAGCCGAGAAACTGCCATAATTGGCATCCATGGCCGAGATGGCGGCATTGAGTCTGCTGATGAGATCGCGGTAGACCGTTTCAGCATCATCAAACGCAGGATTGAGCGTATTGATATCCAGGGCATGGAAATACGGAATATTGCCGAAGGTCTCCACGAGGTGGCTGTATCCATATACGATCAGCGTTTCAACGATTGCCAGCTTATTGGCTTTCTCCTTTTCCTGTTGTTCAGTGAAGGTTTGCTCTTCCGCAATCAGGCTGGCCGATTCCTTCAGGTTGGCCAGTGAGCGTCTGTAGATTTCATCCCATACCTGTTGTGAAACATTTCGGGTGGTAATGTCAAAGTTGGCCTCTTCCGTATAGGTCGTTTCTGTCCAGTACTGGACCCAGAAGCGATAGGCGCTGTAGTTGACATTGGTCGCCACGATCTGATCCACCAGGTTTTTCTGTCCGGAGGTGAACAATGATTCACCACTGACATTGGTAGGATTCTTTTTATCAACATTGAGTTCCTCCAGATTGGTGCAGGAAGCAAAAAACGCGACCAGCAGACTGAGGATAATGAATTTATTTTTCATACTTCTAATGGATTAGAATTTAACTTTTAAGTTAAACGATAAGTCTCTGACCGATGGAAGGGTTGAGATCGAGTACCCTTGCAGGTTACCAGAGCCAAGTCCGGCTTCCGGATCTGCATATGGGAGGCTCTTGTCAATGATCCACAGGTTGGTGCCGACGAGGCTCAACTGGAGGTCATCGAAGATCGAATTGTCCATCCATTTCTTCGGGAACGTGTAAGACAAGGCTACTTCACGCAGCTTGATATAACCGGCATCGTAGATAAAGCGGATCTGCGGTTGAGCAGCATATCCCGCTGTATAGGTATTACTACCATCGACGCGATAGGTATTTGGTGAACCGTCCGGGTTGACCCCTTCATACAATACACCACCAGAGGTAGCATCAGCTGTCACTGGGTCACGGATCGGGTTGCCGAGTTCGTTGAGACCGGCAGATTCTTCATAGATACCGGTACCGGCACCATACCATTGGTCGAGCGAGAAGACTTCACCGCCTTTCTGCATGTCGATCAGGAAGCTGAGTTGCCAGTTCTTGTAGGTGAACTTGTTAGCAAGACCTGCAATCCAGTCCGGATTGGGATCACCGATGACGATATCACTGGCGACTGTTCGCTGGTAGTTGCCTTTTGCGGCACCGCTTTGACGGACAAGGCGTTCAGCAGGATTGGGATTATCGGGATCCAGGTAGACATAGTCTTTACCGAAGAGGACACCGTAGGGCTGGCCCAGTTTGGCGTTGAGTGTCACGCCACCCTGGAAGGAACCGAGTTGCAGGTTGGTCAACCCTTCGACCAGTTCTTTCACCTTATTCTCATTCTTGGTCCAGTTGAGCATGATATCCCAGTGGAAATTGGTCGTGCGGATCGGTTGTGCGTTGATGGACAACTCGATACCCTTGTTTTCAATGATACCGGAGTTAACCACTTTGAATACATACCCTGTGACGGAAGATGTCCGGATCGGGAGGATCTGGTTTTTGGACTCCGTCTTGTAGTAAGCGACATCGAAGCCCAGGCGATCCAGGAAGAACCGCATTTCCAGACCAGCTTCATAGCTGTTCGTTTCTTCCGGTTTCAGGTCGGCATTCTTTTTCGTATTTGGAAGTGATGAACTTCCGCCATTGAAGGCTGTATTGACGATATAGGCATCTGCAATCTGGTTGAAACCAGCGCTGTTCCCTACGCGGGCATAGTTCAACCGGACTTTACCAAAGGACAGCCAGTCATTTTCCAGGAAGCGGCTGAACACAAAGCTCAACGACGCAGATGGATAATAATAGGTGTTGTTATCCTTCGGCAAGGTGGAGGATTGATCGCGGCGGATGCTTCCGTCGAGATAGAGGAAGTTATCATATCCGAGGGAAACGTTGGCAAACATACCGTTGATACCAATGCGTTCATCCCTTTCAATCGGCAGCGGCAGCGGATCAACCGTGTTTTGCAGGGCATAAAGGTGAGGAACGACCAGACCACCATTGGTAGCTGCGAAGACGGAATTGAACTTCGCGCGACGAACGCTGGTACCCAAAAGACCGGCGATATTAAATTTATCGGAGATGTCTTTGTGGAATTTGAGGAAGAAATCGAGGTTGGTTTCGTTGGATACGATATCCCGGCGGGAATAACCGCTCGGTGCATCGATCCGGCCGATACTACCATCCACGCGGTCCGTACCGATCCCAAAACGGTTGGGAACGGAACCGACAGCGAGGCGCTGCTCCTGGAATTCATCATAGGTATCCATGGAGGCACGTCCGAAAGCACTCAGCCAGTCCCACAGTTTGTATTCAGCGGTGACATAACCCAACAAGCGGTTACGGCTGTCGTTTTCATAGTTTTCATATTGTACCCAGTATGGATTATCCCAGTAGATCGGTTCGCCGGAGAATGGAGCGGACCAGTTCCAGGTGGCATTTTCCTTGGTCTTGAAATAGAGATCCTTCAGTTCGAGGATGTCCACGTTGACCTGCCACCATTGACGCATACTACTCATGACACCATTCGAATATCCGGTACCATTACGGCCGAGGGCATCCGTGCGGATGTAATTTCCGAACGCGGAAACCGTCAGGCGATCAGTCACCTTCATGGTCGTCTTGGCGGAGAAGTTATTACGCTTCAGCCAGCTATTGGGCAGCAAACCATCATGGTCATAGTTCGTGTACGCCAACCGGAAATCGCCCTGATCATAGGATTTATCAAAAGCGATCGTATTGGTCAGGGTCACGGGTGTTTCGAAAAATTCGATCGGGTCATTAGCGGCGGCCACCCAAGGGGTTGCCTTGAGATAGTTAGGTGATGCTGCTACAAACGCATCCCACTGGTACACCAGCAAATTGGGATCAAATTTGGATCCATAGGAAGCATCTTCCGTCAAGGGGACCACCTTATCATCCTGGCCGTCGCCATTGACATCATACAAGATGAAGCGATCCGGTGTATCGTAGAAGTCACCATATCCGGCTCCATATTGGTTCTGGAATTTGGGGAAGGTACTTTTATCAACCGAACCGATCGTCACGTTCGAATTGACCGTGATACCCACGCCGTTACCTTTCTTGCTGCCGTTTTTGGTGGTGATCATGATGACCCCATTGGCAGCACGGGAACCGTACAAAGCGGTCGCGGCAGCACCTTTCAGTACGTTGACCGATTCGATGTCTTCCGGATTCAGGTCCGTGGCGGCATTACCAAAGTCATAGCCGATAGAGGCTTGCTCCTGTGCACGCGTGTTGGTATTGCGGTTGTTGACCGGAACACCATCGATGACGAAGAGAGCCTGGTTGTCACCCTGGAGCGAGTGAATACCCCGGATATTGACGTTGGTGGATCCACCCATATTGGTGGTACGGCGGATCTGCACCCCGGAAACACGTCCCGACAGCGCGTTGATAAAGTTGTCGGATTTGACAATGTTGAGATCTTCACCCTGGACCTGCTGTGTCGCAAAGCCCAGCGATTTTTTCTCCCGGGTGACACCAAGGGCAGTCACGACTGCTTCGGTCAGTTCGAGACCTTCTGTCAGCGTGATGTTGGTTTCACCGGCAGCGGAGACCGCAACTTCCTGGGTGGTGTACCCCGTGTAACTCACGATCAGCATATCATACCCCTCGGGTACAGTGATGCTGTATTTCCCGTCAAAGTCAGTGACAGTACCGACTGTCGTGCCTTTAACAAATACGTTGGCACCAATCAGCGGGCCGCCATTCTGGTCGGTCACCATACCGGTCACCGTCCGCTGGCCAAAAAGCCCGACTGTCAGGAGCAACAATGGGAAAAAAAGTAGGAATTTCCTCATAACATCCTGGTTTTTAGTTAAGTAATTAATTAAATAAAATCGTTCACAGTTTCCTGCGTCCAAGCCGTCTGTCCGGATCAGTTGATCCGAAAAGTACTTGGTAGTATCTCCTAAACGGTTATATCTATTGAATAGCGGCTGATATCCCTTCTTTTTTTTGTCGAAAAAAAGATATCACCAAATAAACAACCTGGTGCTCATATGTGGCCATATGACTCATGGGATAGTGAGCAAATATAACTCTTCCCCGTCCAAATGCAATACCCCGTCATCCCGAAATCCGATTTTGCGCAGGAGTTTCAGCGAGGAAAAATTTTTCTGTGTCGTGAACGCCTTAATTCGCTGAAGACCAAGCGAATGGAAAGCATACCGGACGGTTGCTTCCGCGACTTCCGCAGCATACCCATTGCCGGTGTGTTCGGGGAGCAAGGCAAAACCGAGATCCACATCATCGAGATAATCCCGTTTAAACAGCCCGCACATCCCCACGGTCTCCTCCGTGGTTTTGAGCGTCATACGCCAGGGCCCGAAACCGTAGGTCGAATAACTCCGTATGGCGCCCCGGAGCAAATACTGCCTGGCCTCCTCGAGCGTATGCACATTCCGGTCACCAATAAACTCCAGCCATGAAGGTTCATTGAGGAGCCTCAGGATGAAAGCGGCATCCTCGAGGGTGAACTCCGTCAGCCAAAGCCGATTGGTCTCCAGGATGATTTTTTCATGTATCATTTAACCCAACCATTATTGCATGCCTTTGGCCCAAGATCGTTGGTATCGCATATTCGCATGAACGGGATGATTACCATTACCGGAATCGAATTGACACAGTCACCACCTGCCTGATCTGACAAACGCAGATGGTATCAATATCTCGGATCATACATGTAGGCGGCGATGTGGGACCGAAGATCTGAAGGCCGTCTGACCTGCGCGATGCCCTCATCAAACATCTTGCCCGCCACTGCCGTGGCTAATTCGAGTGAAATTTTTCGGATGTCCCTGAATGGCGGAAACACGGAGCCCTGCGCGATGTCGTCTTCTGTCACGCATTTGGCCAATGCCCGCGCGGCGGTCAGGAAGACGTCGTCGTTGATCGTCCTCGCCCGGCTGATGATCGCACCCAGCCCGACGCCCGGAAAAATATACACATTGTTTCCCTGCCCGGGAACAAATGTCTGGCCTTCATAGGTCACTGGTTTGAACGGGCTGCCACTGGCAAAAACAGCTTTGCCTTTGCTCCACTGGTAGGCCTGCTCTGCCGTGCATTCTGCCCGCTCCGTTGGATTGGAAAGGGCAAAGATGACAGGCCTTTCATGATAGGAAGCCATCCGTTCGATTACCTCCTTCGGAAAAGAATGCCCCGCCCCGGTGGCACCGATGAGCACGTTGGGTTTGATCGCTTGCAGGGCCGTCATGAAATCCATTTGTTCATGGGCATGCGCAAAACGAATCTTATGTGCGGCCAGGTCTTTCCGACCGGCGACCACCAACCCCTGGCCATCGACATACCAAAGCCGGCGCATGGCTTCTTCTTTGGAAAGGCCATCTTCCATAAATGCACTGACCATGAGGTCGCCGATCCCGGTGGCGGCCGATCCGGCGCCAAGGAACATGATCGTCAGATCCTTATAAGGTGTGCCGGTGATGCGGGAGGTATTGAGTATCCCGGACAATACCACTGCCGCCGTTCCCTGGATGTCATCATTGAAACATAGCACCTGGTGCTGGTACTTATAGAGGAGGGCATAAGCGTTGGGTGTCTGAAAATCTTCAAACTGGATGAGGGCCTTCGGATACTTTTCCTGCACCGCCTGCACAAATTCGTCAAGCAAGGCAAAATACGCTTCACCCTGCATGCGCGGATGCGGGTATCCGATATACAATGGATCCTGAAGTAACTGTTGATTGTTGGTGCCGACATCGATCATGATCGGCAGACACTGTTCGGGATGTATGCCGGCGCAGGTTGTGTAGAGCGCCAGTTTGCCGATGGGAATCCCCATGCCGTTGGCTCCCAGGTCACCCAGGCCCAGGATACGTTGCCCGTCGGTCACGACGATGACCCGGATGTCTTTCTCCGGCCAGTTGTCCAGGATATCCCGGATCCGGCCCTTATCCTCCGGGGTGATAAAAAATCCGCGCGAGTGCCGATAGATATGGGAAAATTCCTTGCAGGCTTGACCAACCGTGGGCGTATAGATCAGGGGGGTGATCTCATCGATATGCTCCAGCGCGGTCTGATAAAACAGTCGTTCATTTCGTTCCTGCAGGGAGGACAGGAAGATGTAGCGCTCGATATCGTATTCTTTACGGCGCAGGTTGCCCATCACGCGCATGATCTGTTTGGATTGATCCGAGACGATATAAGGCAGAAGTCCTCTCAGGCCCAGGGCTTCCCTTTCCTCGCGTGTAAAGGCAGTGGATTTGTTTAACCGGGCATCGTGCAGCAGTTCGATATTTCGCTTCGACATCGACATAGCAGGCTAGTATGAAAAAGGCCCGCCAAGATAGAAGGAAAATCGATGGATCCCTGTCCGCCCTGCCTCAAGGCCGGATCAGCATCAGGCGCTTGAAGGTGAGGCGCCCTTCACATATGATTTGTATGCTATACATACCCTGCGGTTGATCAGTGAGATCAATTTCTATAATGGCCCCATAGATGGTTTTGGATATGAGCAGCTGCCCGTCCGGGGAGAGGATTTTTATTTTCATCGCCTGACCGGATCCATCCTGCCGGGCAAGCGTAAACTTACCGGTCGTTGGATTTGGATAGAGCGCGACAGCCGCATCACCGGTCGGATCATTCAGCGCGGTTAATATGAGCACCTCAAACGAAAACGTATCGCTGGTGCATCCGTTTGAAGCGATCAGGGTGACTGTAAAAAGGCCATCCCCATACAGGTGCGTGGGATTGACATCGTCGCTGTTGGCTCCGTCTCCAAAGTTCCATTGATAAGAATCGGCATTGAGCGATAGGTTCGTAAACGAGATCTCGCTTCCATTCAATGACCATGCCGCGTTGGCTTCGACTGCGAGGAGCCCGGGACTGGATACTGTATCCGTGATACCCTGGCTCATGTGGTAATAGGTACCACTGGGAGAATGTTGCAGGGTTAAAGCCCGAACCATATAGGTATAGGTCCCTGCCTCTGACAAGCAGGGATGGGTAAAAGTGCCCTCTGTCAGCGGGGTATCGTTCAGCTTCTTATAAGCAGGGCCAGCCGCTGTGCGGTAATATATATTGTAGCCCAGGACCGCATCAGGTGAAGGATCCCAGGTGATGAGAACATCCTGACCAACCCGGGTGGCCACCACCTGGGAGACCGGCGCGATGACATCGTTTCGCAATGTCGGATCGCCCATAAGGGCAATATGGACGAAGCGGGCTCCATAACTGGCATAATAGGTGGCGGAGTTGTTTTGCGTGGTACGGGCGCAATAGCCGATCGTCTCGCCAAGGCCCATCTGGTGAAGCACCCAATGGGGCCTGCCGCTCCAGGCATTTGTCAGGGTGATCCCCTGCGCTAACGGGGCGCGAAGGAAATTGTCCTGCGAATCCCAGTCGCCGAAATAACTGCCAAAGAGCATCGTAAACACGCTCTGGGTATGCGCGTTGGCAAAGTCACCGGTACTGCCGATGCCTCCCGCTCCCTGGTACCAGCCGCCGCCACACCCATAGGACCAGAGATAGCTGCTGTCCGCCAGTGTGGAGAAATAATCATTGGCGGTGACGTTTTGCGGCCCTACGAGTGGCCCGATATTTTTCCAGCCGGTAGAAGCAAAAGCCTCCCCGCTGAAGTAACCGAAATTATCATCGATGACACCGCGGTGAACAGGTTGAATAAGCTTGTGCCGGTAGGCATGGTCCTTATCGAGATACTTACGCAACAAAGTCAGTTCATCATCGGCAAAGGCCGGCATGTTGGCAAAATCAATCCTGCCTACCTGTAGTTCCACATCGCTTGGAATGATGCTGGAATCAAACTTTCCGTCGCCGGGTATATTGCGGTTACGTTCATCCGTGGCGGATGCATTATTGACATTGACATCAAACCAGGCGCCATTCATGTCTCCATAATAAACATCCGCCGGCCACGCGCCGATATGATCGGGGTGTCCATCGGGATTGAGCTCTCCGCTATAAGGGACGGGCACATGGCCGAGGAGGCAAAGTGCCCGGGTATGCGCAGGATCCTTATCATAAGCGGCACGGATCAGGACCTTGGTTGCCATGGCAGTACCGGTTCGCGGCACGGCGACCGTCTCCACGCTCCATCCGTCGCCTTCAAAATCCGCCACCAGGCGGGCGATTTCCGATTGCAGACTATCGATGTAGGTATCATCGACCGCCAGGATGAGCACACCCCTGTCCTCGACCACGGGAATGTCGATACCGGCGTTGATGTATCCATAGCCATTATAGCCGGGAGCCTGCCGCAACACACGGTATTCATAGGAAACCCCTGCTGTCACCGTTGAATCAACAAACGCTGTGGCATCCCCGGGCAGGTTACCGATCACCGCGCCCCATGCGGTGGCGGTTTTCAGTTTCCGGTAGACAAAATGTTGCGTGGCACCGCCATTGGCAACCCAATGCAAGGTGATACGTGGAGGACTTGTCTGCACATCCGCCCTGAGTTCGACGCTGGCATCCTGGCAGGTTTGCGCGTGGGCATGGGTCAGGAAGAAGAAAAGGCTAAGTGAAAAGCATAGTCGTAAATGGAGGCATTGAGGTCTCATGGCAGCGCTTTTATGAACTTCAAAAGATACGAATATCCGGAAAGTACAACGGGTGGGGAAGGAATCAGCTTGTGGCAGGGGTATTTTGTCGAGAGGGTCGAGAGGATCAAGAAGGTCGAGTCGTCGAGAGGGTGGAGACGTCGAGAAGGTCGAGAAGGTCGAACGATAGCCACTCTTTCGTTTTCACCACCTGGCGACAATCACTCCTCTTTTTTCGCCGTGATATCGATTTGCATGGCTGTGCCAGACATTCCTTTGGCGACGGCTGATATCGTCAGTTTATCGCTGTCCGCCTGTGCCCGGAGGATGATGACTGCCTTTCCATGAAACAGGTTTACGCGGTCGGACTGAAAGGAATCGGTTGCCTGCGGATTACCATTTCCCACCCCGGCAATCCTCGCAGGACCTTCAACCTGCACCTGGACAGCTGCATCGGCATCCGGACAGATGTTACCATCCTTATCCACTGCTTCCACGGTGACATAGCAGAGTCCATGGGGGCGGATGCTGCGTCGGTCCGGGGTAAGCTTCAGCCTGGATGGCGGCCCGGCCGTGAGCAACCGCTCCTCCCCGATCCATTTACCTTCTTTATAGGCAATGGCCTTCAATTCACCGGGCTGATAGGGGACATCCTTCCACAGGAGGCGAAAGCGTTCGGTGGACTGCGGTGAATCAGGTATTTTGCACCGTGTGCCCAGGGACGTTCCGTTCAGGAATAACGCTGCACAATCCCCGTTGGTATATACATAGACCGGGATCTTCACGCCTTCCTTGCCGGGCCAGGTCCAGTGGGGTACGATATGAATTGTGGTATCCTGCGGTTTCCAATAACTTTTGTAGAGATAGTACCGGTCCTTGGGCAGCCCCACCAGGTCGAAGATGCCGAAGTATGAACTCACAGCGGTCAGTGAATCCGGCAGGCCAAATTTTTTAATGGACCAGGGATCATAGGGCGTCGGTTCTCCCAGGTAATCAAAGCCGGTCCAGACAAACTCACCGGCCACATAATTTTCTTCCTGTTGCCACATGAAGTCATCATCGGGAATTTCGGCCCAATCCGGCGCATGAAGATCATAGGAACTCACCTGGCCCGACCAGGTAAAATCCGTTTTTTTCTCCGGCAACGGCCATTCGTAAAATCCACGCGTGCTGACGGTGGAGGCGGATTCCGAAATGATGACAGCCTTATTGGGTTCCAACTGGCGGGCCAGATCATACCGGCGGCCATAGTTCCAGCTATGCACATCGTAATAATCAAAATGGCGCAGGGCGGCACTGTTGCGACTGTCACAAACCAGGGTGACCGGCCGGGACGGATCATATTTGCGTACCAGGTTTACCATGGTGCGTAACCTGGAAAAACCTCCGTTGAGGTTCCATTGCACATCCCCTATTTCATTGCCCACACTCCAGAGAAAAATGCACGGATGGTTTCTGTCCCGCCGTATAAAATTCCGGACATTCCTTTCCGCAAAGGCATCGAAATTGGTGGTATCTGTGATGTCTGCTTTCCGGTCATATTTATCAAAGATTTCATCCAGCACCAGGATGCCCCTCCGGTCGCAAAGCTCAAGCAACTCGGGGGCCGGCACATTATGACTCGTGCGGATGGCATTGCAGCCCATTTCCACCAGGAGGGAAAGTTGCCGCTCCATGGCTTCGGGATCAAACGCGGCACCCAACGGCCCCTGGTCATGGTGCAGGCACACACCTTTGAGCTGAACCCGCCGGTCATTGATGTAAAACCCGTCATCCGCGGTAAAGCGGATCGTACGCACACCGAAAGGAACCGTGTTCATGTCCAGGACCTCTTCTCCGCGGCGGAGTGACGTCTTTACTTCGTAGCGGATACCTTTTCCGATATCCCAGTGCACCGGATCGGTCAGCGTAAATATATGCTCCACGGTGCGTTTGGATCTCGCGGGTATGTTTTCTGTTTTAGTTGATTTTGCGAGCACTACAGCGTGTGCATTGACTACTGATTGTTCGATCGTTATGCTTGTCTCCTGGTCAGTCTCGTTGACGATAGCGGTCATGACATGCACTTTGGCATAATTGGGCTTGACGATCGGAGTGGTCACCTGGGTGCCCCATATCTCCAAATGAATCGGGTGAACTACCAGGAGTTGCACCTTTCGGTAAAGGCCTGCTCCCGGATACCACCGACTGTCATGCTGACGGGTATCCGCATGCACAGCAATCGCATTGGACCGACCCACCTCTACCAACGGTGTGATGTCGAGATAAAAAGAATTGTATCCGTAGTCCCATCGTCCGGCGAAACGACCGTTGACATAAACCGAAGGAAATGCCATCACGCCATCAAAGAGCAGATAGAAACGCATGCCCTCCCATTCGGGCTTAAGATATAACTGGTCATACCGGTACCAGCCCTCCCCTTTCCAGGGAAGCCTGGCGGTATTGCCGTCACCCCGTGGATCAAACGGCCCTTCGATGGCCCAGTCATGGGGGATGGATAACGTGCGCCAGGATGAATCGTCAAAATCAACGCGCCAGGCATCCTCCTGCGGTCCTTTGGCAAACTTCCATTCCCCGGATAAGGTCAATTGCACCGGGACTTGTCCAAAAACAGTCGCCGGAACAAACACCATGCTTGCCAGGCAGAGGACAATGAAGTGGCGTTTCATGGATTTCTCAAGATATGGATGGTGATACGACATGGCGACCTCTTCCCTATTGCACATTCAGGTTGCCATGGTTGCCGCCGCGCAGCACATAGAACACATGCAACACGTGAGGAAAGACTGCATCCATACTTTCTGCTGCCCCGCGTGTTGACCCTGGCAAGGCCATCACCAGCGTCTTGCCGATCAGTCCAACGACACTCCGGGATAACATCGCATACGGCATGCGCTCCTGTCCGTAAGAACGGATGGCTTCTTCAATGCCCGGAATCCGTTTCTCCAGGATGGGTTCCAGGGCTTCGGGAGTGACGTCATGCGCAGAAAGGCCGGTACCGCCTGTGATCATCACGAGGGACATGCCCTCCTGAACAGCGAGGTTCACCTTTTCCCGGATCAACGCCATGTCATCGGGGATGACCTGGTAGCCTGATACGGTCACGTCATGCATCCTGAGTTTTTCCATCACCGCTTGTCCCGCGCGATCTTCTTTCTTTCCGGAAGAGACAGAATCCGAACAAACGATCACCATCGCCCGGAGTGGCTCCGGCTGAACGTCCCTGAAATCGGATTTACCGCCTTTCTTCTCCAGCAACCTGATGTGTTCGATGCGGATATCCTTATCAACCGGTTTAAGCATATCGTAAATCGTCAGGGCCACCACGGAAGCAGTATACATGGCTTCCACCTCAACACCCGTTTTGTATATCGTATGAATTTCTGTTTCCACATGAATCTCCAGGCCGGACACTGAAAACCGGACAGCTGTATATTCCACGGGCAACGGGTGACAATCCGGTATCACGTCACTGGTCCGTTTGGCCGCGAAAAGCCCGGCCGTCCTGGCGGTCTCGAACACATCGCCTTTCGGAACGCGCTTTTCCAGCACCCTTCGGATGGTTTCTTCCTGACTGACCGCCACGACCGCCTGCGCGATGGCGATGCGGAGTGTCGGGGATTTATGCGTGATGTTGATCATGTTACGTATGCTGCTGAATATATATGCGGATGCATCTGTCGGAGATGCCGGGTTTAGCGATTGACTTTCCAGGCTGTCGCGTCATTGTCCAGTATTTCTTTTCCCCACACCGGGACTTCCTTTTTGAAGCGCTCCACCAACTCCGTACAGGCTTCGATGGCGGCCTGCCGGTGGGCGGAAGAAGTGAAAACAAAAAAACAGATCTCCCCGGCCGGGATCATACCAAGGCTGTGATAGATATGCAGGCAAACCAGCGGGTACCGGCTGAAGATTTCTTCCCGGATTTCATGTGCTTTTTGAAGCGCCATCTCCGCATACGCCGTGTATTCGATCGCTTTCACTTTTCCTTCCCCAAGATCATCCGCCCTCACCTGGCCCATAAAAATACTGTGGCCGCCAATCGCCGTCCTGGTCCGGTGCCGGCCGATGACATCGGCGATGTACCCGGGGGTGATTGGCCCCTGCACGAAAATATTCTTGACGCTCCCTTCTTTTTTCGTTTCCATTATTTTCCCAAAAAAGCAATAAACGAAAATTCATCCCTCCCGCAAACAGACCGCTATCCGCCTGAATAGGGAGGAAGAACGGCCACTTCTGATCCCGCGTGCAGGACCACATTATGATGCACGATCACTTTATTGACCGCCAGTTTGAATGGCATGTCTTTCAAGCCCGGGAATCGCTCATACAGTATTGCCCGTAAAGCATCCGTGTCCCGGATTCCCTCCAGGAGGGTTTCCCCTGCAGCCGCGGTCTCCTTCGCCTGTCCGAAAAACAATACCCTGGTCCCGGTAAAACTGTCCGCCTGTGTCATTGCTGATTCCACTATACGGAATAAAAGTAATCCGAAATCCCTTCTCCGGCACAGGACGCAGCGCCCGCCGATCACGCAAACAAAAATTTGATGGCGGCGATCAGGAGCACTGTTCCAAGCAGGTAATTGAGCGCCCTGACATTGAACTTCCGGGCGCCGAGATAGGAGCCGGCCACCCCTCCGGCGAGTGTCAACGGCAGTAGCAAACGCAAGCCGGGATCCAATTGCAGCAGGCTGGTGCCGGAAGCGATGAGGCCCGCGATGGAATTGAAGAAAATGAATAAAGCACTGATCGCGGCGGTGACTTTGATCCGGGTCCAGCCCAGCAGCAATAAAACCGGGGAAAGGATGATGCCCCCGCCAATGCCGATCAAACCACTGACAAAACCGATCGTCAATCCCAATGCCGGCGCCATCCAGATCTTCCGGTCTACCGGAGTTTCCTTTCGCACGGGGATCAGGTTGAAGAAGCGGGCCACCGGAAAGAGCAGCAGGATCCCGAGAATTTTTTGATAGATGGCTGGTTCAACAAGCAGGGTGCCTCCGAGGAAGGAAGCCGGAATGGAAAACAAGACGAGCGACAAAAAGAGATCCCTCGGAAATCCTTCCACGTTGCGGTAAGCCAGCCAGGCGATGCCGGAAACCAGGATGTTGAGTAGCAGCGCGGTGGACCGGACTTCCGGCGGAGCAAAACCTGCCAGGGTGAGCAGCACGATAAAACTGCTCGCGCCGCCATGACCGACAGACGCATAGAGAAACGCAACCAAAGGCATCAGGAAAGCGAGAAGCAACAGATACTGGTCACCGTTCATATCAGAGCGCAAAGAAAGGCACAAGATCGCCTTCCGCCAGGGACTCGCACGATTCATCCAACACCACGAATCCATTGGCTTCCGCGAAAGGCAACAGGTTAAATGAATCCTGCCCGGAGAGAATACGAACGTGATCATCCGTCCGCACTGCCTTGAGGATATGTGTCAGTTTATTTTTTTTCACAAATCCATGCTCCAGCGTAAGCATTGCTGCAGGGGCAAACGTATCCTTATGGCCCATCCACCCAAGGAGGACCGGTTTGACATATTGATTGAAACAGGTGATCACGGAGGCGGGATTGCCGGGCAGCGCAAAAACCCATCGCTCATCCTTTTTCCCGACCCATAAGGGTTTGCCCGGCCGCTGGCTGACTTTGTAGAATAAAGGCGTTACGTGCTCAGCCTGCAGGCATTTTTCCACGAGATCGTATTCACCCACCGAGATGCCCCCGGTCAGGATCAGGACATCGTATTCGCGCAGACTGGCATGAATATTTTCCTGTAAAACCGTTGCTTCATCTTTCACGTGGAAACTGGAAACCGATGTTATCCCGATTGACGCCAGGGACACCCGGAGAGCCGGCGCATTGGTGTTATAGATTTCACCCGGCCGGAGGGGCTGGCCCATCGGTATGAGTTCATTCCCTGTAGTCAAAATGGCGACACGGGGAGGTGCATAAATATAGACACCCGTGATCCCGGCCGACGCGAGCAGGGCAATCATCCCAGGAGTAACCGTTTGCCCTTTAGTAGCGATGCGATCCCCCTGGTTGCATTGAGCCCCACGTTTCCGCACGTTGGCAAATGGCTGTATGCTGTTTTTTTCAAACCGGATAATGTCTTCCGCCACGGTCACGAATTCCTGCGGAATGACCGTATCTGCTCCGTGCGGAACCGGAGATCCGGTGAAGATCCGCATCGCCTCACCTTCTCTCAGGTGTTGATCCCCCGCATCACCGGCCTGGATCTTGCCCACCACCTTCCATGCGGTGATATCCGGATGGTAGGCAAACGCATATCCATCCATGGCGGCGTTGTCAAAAGAAGGCACATCGATCTGTGCGCTTACCGGTTCATACAGGATAGATCCGAAGGCATCCAGGAGCCCAACATACCGTGCCGGACCTGGATGAAGGTGCCGGGCGATGAGGGATTTGGCTTCGTTGACAGAGATCATCCGTGTGTGGGCTATCCGCCGATGCCGATCATGCTGCGGTTGATAAGGGTATGGGCATCCGTCCGTTCATAGCCGTTTTCAAACTGGCCGCCCATGGCTGCATGTTTTGCGGCGACGGATTGCCGGATGAGGGCTTCGACATCCCCGCCGGCGCGGAGGACGGAAAGCAGGTCCAGTTCTTCACTTCCGAAAAGACAGTTCCTGATTTTTCCTTCCGCTGTCAAGCGAAGCCGGTTGCAGTCACCGCAGAATTGATGGCTCATGGTCGTGATAAAGGCAAAGGTGCCTTCGTGGCCGATCACTTTAAACTTTTTCGCCGTGGCATGTGGTTCATCGCGGAGTTTAACCACATCAAACCTGTCTGCGGCGAGGGCCAGCATCTGGTCCGCGGTGATCACGTCCCGGCTGTCCCAGTGATTGCCGGCGAAGGGCATAAATTCGATAAAGCGGATATGCAGGGGAAGCGTTCTTGTCAGGAGGATAAAATCATGGAGTTCCTGTTCAATATGCCCTTTGCGTGCCACGACATTGATTTTTACGCGGAAGTCCTGCTCCAGCAGCAACAGGATATTGTCCCATACCTGCTGCCATTTATCTCTTCCCGTGATTCTCCTGAACTCATCCGGGCGCAGGGTGTCCAGGCTGATATTGAGGGAGCGGATTCCCGCTTTTTTAAAAGCGTCGATATGTTTATGCACCAACATACCATTGGTGGAGATGAGCAGTTCGACGGGAAGTGCGGCAAGACGCTCCAGGATTTCATCCACATCCTTTCGTACCAGCGGTTCGCCGCCGGTGAGCCGGATTTTCTTGACGCCAAGGCTGACAAACCGGGTGGCCAGGCTGACAATCTCGTCGGCGGACATCAACTGACCGGAAGAGAGAAAGGCATAGTCTTCATCCGGCATGCAATAGGTGCAGCGGAAATTGCAGTTGTCCGTCAGTGAAATGCGGAGGTAATCATGGACGCGCCCGAAAGTGTCAAGCAGCATGAAGTGTTGAGTTCAGTTGACGAAGCATCAATGGATAGGACAAATATAGGGAATGTCAGGAGGGCAAAACGGCAGTGAATGTAAAACGAGTGAGGAAGACGTGGCATTGCTTCCTCCTCGACGACCACTTGCTTTCTCATCTGTACCCTGCCCTCCACCAGTTGACACCTGTCCTAAACCTGCACTTTGTGAAGGATATTAAAAAATTCATCCTTCCGGCTGCGGGCAAGCTGGATCTGGGCGCCGTCCCGCATGAGGAGGTAGTTTTCGGATTTAACGAATTTCTGAACCTCCTTGAGGTTGATCAGATGTGATTGATGAACCCGGTAAAAACCGTAATCCTGCAGAAGGAATTCAAAATCCTTAATAATCTTGCTGACCATGACCGGCTTACGGTCGCGCAGGTACAATTGTGTATAAGCGCCGGAAGCTTCACAGCGGATGATATCGCGGATGCGGATAAACTCAACTGCTTCCTGCGTGGAGACCAGAAGCACGGGATCCTCTGTCGGATTTTTGAGGTTTGAGAGCAGGTTCTGGATTTTATACTGGTTGTCACTCCGGTCACCGCTGCTGATTGCTTTCCGGACAGCATTTTTCAGCTCCTCGATATCGATTGGTTTCAGGAGATAATCAATGGCGCTGAACTTAAACGCTTTCAGTGCGTACTGGTCATACGCTGTGGTAAAGATGACGGAAAGGTTGGCTCCTCGTACTTTGTCCAATACGTCAAAGCCGGTACCCCCGTTAATCTGTACATCGAGAAACACAAGATCCGGCTGATGCTTTTGTATAGCCTCGATTCCGCTGGCCACACTGTCAGCTGTACCCAGGACATCCAGTTCGGGGCAGTAGGTTTGCACCAGGTTTTGTAAAACCTGGCGGCTGCGTTCCTCGTCTTCGATAATGATAGCTTTCATTCGATACGGCTTTGTCCTTTAATCCATTGGCAACATAATTTCGACCCGCGTTCCGGCAGGATGATGGCCTACGTCATAGAGGTCGGTTATCCGGAAAGGGTGAAGATGCGGATCTGCATAGAGATGTTTCAGCCTTTCCTCCATAATCGCCAGGCCACGGCTATCATGGGAACCTACTTCGTTGATTCGCCCCGCGCGTGCCGCTTCCCTTCCAATTCCGTCATCCTCCACCACAATTAGCACATTTTCCTTTTCTTTCTTCAATTCCACCAGCAGGTGCCCGGGGATCGGCTTATTCAGCAGCCCGTGCCGGATCGCATTCTCCACCTGGGGCTGAATGAAGAAAGGGGGAATTTCGATGGCGTGAATGTTCAACTCGGGCGAAATCCGGATGGCGTAAGTAAATTTGTGCGGGAACCGCATCTGCTCGAGTTCGATATAATCCTCAATCAAGCGTATCTCTTCGTACAGCGGAATCCGGTTTTGGGACGACATATTCAGGACCGTCCGCAATATCCGGGAGAAGCGTGTGAGGTATTTCATGGCGCCCTCGGTATCCTGCATCAGGATGAACTGCTGGATAGAGTTCATGGAATTGTATATAAAATGGGGGTTCATCTGGGCCTGGAGAGCGCGTTTTTCCAACTCCATGATCTTGCGGCTGATCTCCGCTTCCTTTTTCTCCTGGCGATGAATCAACTTTTCTCTTCGCCGGATAAAGAGATACCCCAGTGCAGCCATCAGAACTGAAATTGAAATCCTGAAAGCTGTGGTATCAAAAAAAGGAGGTTCTACCTGGATGGGGATGGTCAGATCCCCGGCAGAATAAACACCGTCAGGGGACATGCTCCTGGCCGTAAACATATAATGGCCCGGCTTAAGATTAGACAGGAGCACTTTATGATCGGTCTGAAGGTCCACCCAATCTTTGTGCAGCGGATCCAGTCGGTATTGATAGCGTACCTGCTCCTGGTTTGTGTAATAGAGTCCTGCAAAATCAATTTCAATCAAATCATCCTGGTAGGACAATTCCAGAGGTCGATTATCCTGCGTGTGCTCGATCGTCTTTCCCTGACGCGTGGACTTTAGGAGACTCAGGTGCATCCGGGGAGCGGTCGGATTTTTACGCAATCCGGAAGGAACGAAATAATCCACCCCGTTTTCTCCTCCGAAAAAAACATGCCCATCGGATGAGAGGCAGTTGGACCGCTCATAATAGTTGTAGTTGATCAATCCATCAGAATGGTAATATGGCGTAAACCGGTCAATCCCGGGATGAAACGCTGAAAGTCCGGCCAGGGTGGAGACCCAAACGACCCCTTGCGGGTCACAGACTACTCCGGTAATGATCGTGTTCTCTATTCCTGCCGGTCTGCCGAATACGTTGATCGCCAGGGAAACGGGATCGACCCTGACGAGTCCAAGTTCAGTACCGGCCCACAGGATGTTATCCGGGTCGATGTCCAGATCCTTGACCAGCAGCGCCGGAAAGGAATGAGGATTTGCCTTTTCCGGTTTCATTTGAAACAAGGTCCCTGCAGCAGGGTCCAGCCGAACTAATCCTTTGTAGGAGGCAAACCAGATCATACCCGCCTTGTCCTCCACGATGGACTGAACAAAATTCCGGGCATCCCCCAGGATGGGGGGAAGGGAATAGGATTTCAGCACGCCTTCCTTTTCCGCATACAAATGCAGACCGCCGATGCCACCGATCCAAATTCTGCCCTCCCGGTCCTGAAACCCAGCCCGGTTGGATCCGGGAATCTTATGGGTCACCAGTATATGCCCCAGCCGGTCCGTGGTATAGACATAATCAAAACAAACAAACAGAAGATGGCCGTTAGCCAATTCGACGATATCCGCCACCAGATCTGAAGGGATATGGGCGGGACCTTTTTGGGACGTCGAAAACAGATCCGTTGAATAATCCTTTTTATCCACCCGCACCACTCCTTGTTCACGATACGCCACCCAAAGCGCCTCCTTCGTGTCCTGGACGGCATTGCTGGCCTGCGGAAAGGTGTACGGATGCAGATAGGACCGGAATCCCTTTGGGTAATCGAGCGTAAAATATCCATCACAGGGAATCCACAATTTGCCCGAGTGATCGATCATTGGATTCCTGAAAAAACGTTCCTTCGGAATATTGGAATTGATCCTCGTCCGCAGAAACAGGGTTGAGTCCGAAAAATCGAAGCCGTAAACCTGATCGCCAAAAACCGTGGCCCAGAGCCTGCCGTCCAGGTCAAAAGTGAATCCGCAACCAGCATGCGCTGTATCAAACGGAATGAGATCAAACACAGCAAACCGTTCTTCCTCCGGATGGAAATAAAAAAGGCGGTCCTGTTTACGGTGCACACTGACCCAGATGCGTTGTTTGGTATCCAGGCCAATCTGTCCGACGGTTGAACAGGGAAGTGAAGGAAAATCTTTTGGGCTGAGCCATTGATGGGTTGCCGGGTTATACCGGTAAAGTCCGGTCCCTCCACCGATCCAGACCTGCCCGAGTCCATCGATCAACAAATCCGTCGGCCTTAACGGGTAGAGAAGTGTCGTGTCTTTAAAAAATTGAGACAGCGTTTGCGGATAAAAACCAACCCCGTCTTCTACCAGCAATAGGATGCCTTCGTTTGTGGCCAGCCAGAACCGATCATCCCTGTCCTGGGCAAACGCATATACGTTGAAGGCCTCCAGTTCAGATGTATCTGCTTCAAGTTGTATGACCTGAAACCTTGATTTCGTTTCATCGGACAGATAAATGCCGCCATTCAGCAATGAAATCCAAAGACGGCCCTTTCGGTCCTCGAAACACGTCACCACTGCTGTTGCCTGGGCATTTTCCAATCCAGACAGTTGGACCGGGGTGATATGATAACCATCGTACCGTGCTAATCCGCCTCCGAGCCCCATCCAAAGAAGTCCGTCCCTGTCTTCAAAAATGCAACGGGTGTAATTATCCGGAAGGCCCTTTTCTGCCGAAAAATGCTCAAAGTTGATCTGACCAGGCTGACTGATACCGCTCAGATGGCAACCCACTAGCCAGACCACCATAATCCAAAGGGGCAGGCAAACCCGTGCAGGCAATGTGCTCTTCATCAATTGAGGAAGTAAGCTACGATAATCTAAAGGGCCCTTTGAGTGGGTTTAACCCCGGCCTTCTAAAGGTTGATATCCGGAGGGTTTTCCTTAACATCCGGGGAAGAAACAAACGAGGGACGGGGTCCTGGTATGGTCAAACCGGGTTGCTCGGCCTGACTTCGATTTTGCTGGGAAGCGTCCGGGGATTGAGCCTGAGCAGGTCCACCACGATCTGGCCGATGTCTTCCGGCTGGATCTTCCAGCCATCCGAGGCATCGGGAATATGGTCATTGAAAAAAGTAGCGACGGAGCCCGGCATGATCGTGCTGACCTTGATATGATGTTTGCGCAGATCCAGCATAGCCGCCTGGGTAAAACCAACCAGCCCGAATTTGGTGGCATTATATCCCGCGCCATTAGCAAAAAAATTAGTGCCCGCGAGGCTGGCGATGGTGATAAAATAACCCTTGCTTTTTTTCAGGGCGTCGACAGAAGCCTGCAGCGTATAAAACACCCCGGTCAGGTTGGTATCGATCATGTCCTGCCATTCCTTGTGGGTCATCGTATCGACCGGGGCAAAGTGGCCGATCCCGGCATTGGCAATGACTACGTCGAGGCTCCCGAAGCGATCGCTGCATTTCTGCGCAGCCAACTGCATCGCTTTAAAATCGCGAACATCGGCGTGCAGGGCCATCGCATCGGAGGCGCCGGCCGTCAGTAATTTTTCGACCGCATCCTCCGCTTCTTTGTGGTGACGGCTTGTCACGGCGACTTTCATTCGTTCGCGGGCCATGGCCAGGGCAATGCCGAAGCCGATCCCTTTAGAGCCTCCGGTGATCAGGGCCGGTTTGTGCTGCAGTGGAAGTGTGGTCATCCGGTAAAATTATGGGAAGTTGGTGCAAACTCCAACATCCCATACATTTACCCGATGGAACTGACACCACAGGAAAGGGCCAATGCGCTCTGGCAAGTTTTGGATGACACCCTACGCTATTACGATACGGTTGCCTGCCCGTGCGCTTTTCCCAGGTTCAGGCAATACGCGGAGATCGATTGCGTGGATTACGGCGGTTCTTTTTATTTCAGCGAGACCGAAGGGTTTATCCAATTATCCGCTGACCGGTTCGATACTGATCCCGGCAATCCCAGCCTGCGGACCTGCAAAAAATGCGGTTCGACGTATTCCTTTGACTGGCAGGATTTCAGCATTCATGTCAGCCGTTCGACGCTGAGGCTCCTTGAACTGAAACGGGACGAGATCGGCGCTCCCGCGCTCCAACCCATTCCCTTTTACTTCGGGCCGGTAGGGCACCGGAACCCGGATAAAAGCTTGTTTCAATATTATGCGTTGGAGGATTTCACCACCTATCTCCGGGAACGCAGGACCTGACACCAAACCGGTGCCCTTGCCATTAAGGACTAAACTGCCTTAAATTTAGGGTATGCATCTGCGCCGTCCGCTCCTCGCCTATTTCCTGCTGGCCTATTTCTTTTCATGGATCATCTTTATCCTCCTGGCCCTCAACCGGCACCAGGTCATTCATCTTTTCCCGGACGATGCGGCGCATGCGCGGACACAGGACCTGTGGCATGCCTTTGGCGCCCTGGGGCCCAGTATCAGCGCGGTGATGCTGTTGTGGTTTTTCTCGGATAGTAGCTACCGGGAGACATTCCAAAAAAGATATGCGCTGCGGATGATTACGCCGCGTGGCTGGTGGATGGCCCTGTCCCCGCTGATTTTTTTCTTTATCGCCATCACCATCGAAGGACTTATCACCGGGCATTGGTTTAGCCCGGTCGCATTTTTCCAAAAAAACGATTTATCCCATTCTTTCCACTTCATCGCCTGGCTGATGCCTTCCGTGTTTTATGGTATTTTCGAAGAGGCGGGCTGGCGCGGATTTGCCTTACCCACCTTGCAACAGAAATACAGCGCGATCACTGCCACGACGATTCTTACGGCGGGTTGGATCGGCTGGCATGTGCCGTCGTTTTTTTACCGGTATACGATGAACGGCCCGATGCTGATTGGATTTGTGCTGGGCATCTTTGCCGGTGCCATCTTCCTGACCTGTCTGTTCAACATGACCAGGGGAAGTATCCTGGCGGTTTCCATCTGGCATCTCACCTATGACCTCGTGTCGATGACGATCAAAGAAGGCATGGTACCGGCCATCGTGAGCACGCTGATCATGCTGTCCGGAATTCTCGTGTGGATGATTTATAAAGGAAAAAACCTGAGTGCTTATGCCCGAATTGACTGGAAAGCAACTGCCTGATGCCAAAGCACCCGTGAATATATTGAATGCGTATTTTTGCCGGCCTGATGCCTGTAGCTGAAGTTTTCAAAGAATTTGTCATCGACTGTGCGCACAGCCTGCCGTATGTACCCGAAGGACATAAATGCCGCCGTATCCATGGCCATACCTACAAGATCCGGGTCACCCTCCGAGGCGAACTGGATCCGGTGCTGGGCTGGGTGGAGGATTTTGCCATCATCAAGACCGCCTTTGAACCCATCAAAGATCTGCTGGATCACCGGTATATCAATGAAGTCGCGGGCCTGGAGAATCCTACCGCGGAAAACCTTGCCATCTGGCTATGGGAACGGTTGAAGGATCAATTGCCTTTACTGCACGAAGTTTGGGTATTTGAGACACCTCTGTCCGGGACGGTGTACAGGGGATAAGGGCAGGGCTGAAGAATAACGAATTATATTATCCGCCGAATCCGCCTCAGGCGGAGAAGGTGGAGGAATTAAAAAGTGGGAATACCTGGCAGCCTGATCGAAACATTCATTTCCTGAATCTCCAGGGTAATTTTCGACCCTACATTGTCTGCTTGGTTTTGCATACGATGCAGACGAGTGAATCACCGGTCCTTCCCGGCTATAGCTTATCTTAACCTCCATGATGGCGAAATCCGGGTTCGTTTTATTCCTGTCTTCCCTGTTGATCCTTTTCTCCTGCGGTGCACCTAAGGATTTAACCGGGCCACTTCATTTGACCAAATCGACCACGTTTTTTTCCAAGACCTACTTTATCCACACTGCTTCACTTGGCGGGAGACCCTGCCTGACCGTGGAGGGTGACAACCTGGAGATCGATTTTCAGCAGGCCGTTCTGGACGGAAGGCAAAAAGATTCGTTGCCCGATGCTTTTGAGGGGATTGCCATCTATGTACATGATTGTAAAAATGTCACGATCAAAAATGTTTCCATCCATGGCTTCAAAATCGCCATCCTGGCGGAGCGGGTGGAAAACCTGCAGATCCTCGACTGCGACCTGAGCTACAACTACCGGCCAAAACTGCTCAGCAAATGGAACCGGGAGTCGCTGGCTGACTGGCTGTATTATCATCAAAACGAAAAAGAGGAATGGCAGCGTTACGGGGCTGCCATCTACCTGAAGGATTGCGCCAATGCCCTGGTCAAAGGCGTGACCAGTCGTCAGGGCATGAATGGCCTTCTGATGACCCGTTGCCATCATGCTTTGGTTTACAATAATACCTTTTCGTTCAATTCCGGCCTGGGCATCGGGCTTTACCGGTCCGGCCATAACCGGATCATGCACAACCGGCTGGACTGGAATGCCCGCGGTTACAGTCATGGGCAGTATGCGAGAGGCCAGGATTCCGCGGCGATCCTCCTGTATGAACAGAGTTCGCACAACATCATCGCATTCAATTCGGCTACTCATTCCGGGGATGGCCTGTTTCTCTGGGCAGGGCAATCGACGATGGATACCGGCGTCGGGGGATGTGACAGCAACATGATCTACAAGAATGATTTTTCGCATAGCATTGCCAATGCCATTGAAGTGACGTTCAGTGTCAATTACATGATCGACAACATCCTGGATGATTCGCGCTACGGGATTTGGGGCGGGTATTCGCATCACTCCGTCATCCGGGGCAATCAAATCCGCGGTTGTGAAACCGGGATCGCCATTGAGCATGGCCGGTATATCGTCATCGACAGTAACGATCTCAGGGATTGTCAGAAAGGTTTAGAAATCTGGAACAGGGAAAGCCAGCCGGCGGACTGGCCCTACGCCCAAAAAACCGATGTGCAGGGACGGCAATACCGGATCATCCATAACAGCATGACACGAGGAGATGTATTCCTGGAGACCCGGGGCACCGATTCCATCTGGTACGCACAAAACACCCTGCAGGATGTAAAAAAAGAGTTTTCATTTCCCGGGGCCACCTCGTATTTCATGTATTCCGGTAAACTTGCCAGCTGGATGCCTATATCCGTCCAACGACCGGCACCGCTTGTGGATGGAATGGCGGTAAGCTTGCCGGCAGATCAGCCACGGGGCAGAAAGTACATCCTCGTCAACGAATGGGGCCCCTACGATTTTCAATATCCCATCCTTGCTTTACGGAGGAAAGAGACAACCGGCATCCTTGAAAAATTATACCTCGACCTGTTGGGTCCTCCGGGAACATGGCAAATCGACCAGGTGGAGGGGTGCTCTTTTCCGTCCAACACGACCGGCACCTTTCCCGATAGCCTTGTCATCCTGTGCAACCAGAAAAGCGAGACGCATCGGCTCAACCTACGTTATGCAGGCCCGCCATTTAGGACACAAACCGGCGAAACGATTCCCATGGGTCAGCCCTATTCGTTTGGCTATGTTGCTTCCGCTGTACCGCTGACCTGGGAAATGGCTTATTTCACCTATGACACGCTGCAGGACCCTCTGGTTCATCCGGAGGCTTTTACTAAAATGCTCCTCGGGCGTCCGGCAAAAACCGTCACGGTGCATGAACTCGCTTTTCGCTGGTGGGGAAAACCTGCTGAAGAATTGCCTGCGGACCGGTTTGCGGTCACCGCATCAGCAGGGGTCAATTTGCGTGACAAAGAATATCGCCTGGAAGTCGAATCGGATGACGGTATCCGCGTTTGGCTGGATGACCGGATCATCCTGGAGCGTTGGGATGCCCATACGCCGACGGTGGACGAAGTCAGGATCCGGCCGGGTGCCGGCTATCATGAAGTGCGCGTGGACTATTTCGAAAACGGCGGCCTCGGGGTGCTGGATGTTTCGCTGGCACCTGAATAGATGGTTTCTCCGGATATACCTGGGGTCGGGGAAAACAGGATTGATGCAAATGGAGATTTGAAAACGCCAGCACATCGGTCATCCGACGCGCTACTGGTAGTTTTTAGCTAAGGTACTATTGCCCCTGGAGGAGGTTGACGGCATGCAGCGTAATTGTTTATTTTTAACCAACAAAAGGAAAAACCATGGCGCCGTCCTCCCGATCACTTTATTATTTTGCCATCTACCTGCTCCTGGCCGGGTTCGCGCTCATCGCCCTTCCGCAGGTTTTCTTTTCCACGCTTCAGCTACCCGAAATTCCGCGTGGATGGTCCACGGTCCTTGGCTCGCTGGTCCTGATCATCGGTATCTATGAATTCATCGGCAGCCGCAACAACCTGCTGCCGGTCATTCGCGGATCGGTCTATGCCCGTGGTTTTTTCTTCCTGATGACGGCCATGCTGTACGTATCGGATCAAATGCCGGCCGGCATCCTCGTGCTCGGTCTCATCGACGCCATCGGCGCGCTGTGGACGTGGCTGATGCTCCGGAAAGAGACTACTGCCTGACCGTGGCTCAATTCCAATCCTGCTTCGTTACGGAAAAAATATACCTTAACCATACGATCCTGCAAAACCCTTTTGTCTTATGCTCCCTGCCTTGAATATTCTCCACATCATCGGCGCCGCCTTCGCCGCATTTGCGGTGGGGACAGTATACTACCTCCCGCCGGTGATGGGTGACCGGTGGGGCACCCTGGTCAAAGCGTATGGCCATCTCAAGGATGAGGACATCAAACCGTCCCCGATGAAACCGGTCGTCTGGATGATCACCGCGCTGGTCAACGCCGCCGTCTATCAATTTGTCTTTCAGCTTTGCGGATTTCATTCCTTCCCGGATGCGCTGCTCTTAGCCTTCATTCTCTGGATCGGTTACGGAGCCAGTTTCAGCGCCTGGCCCATGATCTTTGCCCGGTGGCCCGCCGGTGTCTGGCTCATCAACAACATTGCTTTCCTGCTCATGCAAATCGCCATTGCTGCTGTCACCGTCCTATGGCCCGTCAATTAACGACCATGATCACCCTGAAACCAATGGCCACCTCTTTGCTGCTTACCATAACCGGGATTTGTTCCGGCCAGGCTGCCGCGGACACGATTGAAATCTGCAAAACCTGCGCACAATCTTTTTTATACCATGGTAAAAAGCAGACGCCCGGTCAGCTGATGACTATCATGCGCTACAACCCGGATGCGTACAACCAGATAAAAAGGGCACGGAGCAGCTATGCTACCGGACAGATCTTTGGTTTTATCGGCGGGTTCCTGATCGGGTGGCCTTTGGGACAGGCCATCGCCGGGCGCGATCCCAATTGGGCGATGGCCGGAATCGGGGCAGGCACGGCACTACTTTCCATTCCGTTTTATTCCACCTATAAGAAAAAAGCCAAAATAGCGGTTCGCCTGTATAATGCTTCAGTGGCCGGTGAAACAGAGAACAGGCGCTAACAGAAATATATCCATTCAACCTAACCGTGCGGCGTCAGCACGTTAATCACTGACTCGACAACCATGAAAAACTCCATGCGCTTCACTTACCTGCTCGCAGGCATTGCTCTCCTCCTCAGTACAAGCTGCACCTCTTCCTTTAGCGAATTGCAGGGTGCGCGCCTGGTCGGCGAGGGAAAAATGGAACTCACCCCTTATTACACCACCGTGTCTGCTACTTCGGACGGGGATACGGAAGGGTTACAAAATCAGGTCGGCCTCAACGGTGCCATCGGCCTGGGACCGAAATTTGACCTCCGCCTGCGGGTGGAAAACATCTGGGCGAAAGAAACCGGCTTTGGGGATGGCTATATCATCGTCGGCGCAGGCCCAAAACTGAGCCTGATCGAAAACGTCCTGTCGGCCTACCTGCCGGTTGGAAGGGCACTTGGAGAAGGCACCTCAGAATCGTGGGAAGTCCAGCCCACGCTGTTATTGACCTGGCCTGCCGTCGAAGAAAAACTGGATATCAACCTGACCCCGAAATACATCTTCAACCTCTGTGAGGATTGTGATGATTTTGTCGCTGTCAACCTCGGACTTGCCATCAGCGGTCATTTATCGAACTGGGCCATCCGGCCCGAATACGGACTCCTGTTCAACCCGGGAGAATCAGGCCATGTAAGCCAGTTCAGTATCGGGTTGTCAAAGATCTTCGGAAAATAACTGCGGCCATTTCAAGCCCGCGATACTGAGGAACGAGAGGCGGTTCAATCCGGTCGAAGGCAATCGGCGGGACCGCCTTTTTACCCATTTCATAAGGAAATCCGAAACAAAAAAAAATACAGGGAATAAAAAAATTTTATTCTTCTCCATCCTGCAGGCCACGATTTATACAAGCCTGTATCTTTCCCTTTGACCATCTGCCCATGGCTTACGCATGAAACTGCTACCGAACTTCCTGATCACGCTATCCTGTATGGCCGGTCTGCCCAGGCTATACGCCAATTTTATCATGGCCAATCCCGTCAATTATACCAATTACCTCGGCAGCCTGGCACCAGGCGATACGTTATTGCTATCGGCAGGAACCTATACGAAACAACTCAACCTGTCAAACCGGATCGGGACAGCGGATCATCCGATCGTGATCATGGGAGAAGGGAATGCGACTGTCCTGCTGGCCAATGCCTGCTGCAATACCGTCAACCTGACCAATTGCGCTTATCTCGTCATCCGAAATTTTAAGATCGATGGCCAGAACATCAATTATGTCGACGGGGTCAAAGCCGGTGGAGGAGGCAACGCGTATGCCCATCATATCACGCTTGAGGACCTGCTGATCGTCAATAACGGCGGCAATATCGCGGGAGATAACCAGACAGTCGGGATCAGCACCAAATGCGCGGCCTGGAACTGGGTAATACGCCGTTGCATCATCATTGCGGCGGGCACCGGCATCTATCTGGGCAATTCGGATGGGACCTGTCCGTTTGTCAGCGGATTGATAGAAAACAACCTGGTGATCAACACGCGGGGTTACAACATGCAGATCAAGTCTCAGAAGGACGGCGTACGCGCTATTTTCCCGGAGACCTCCAATGATTCCCAGCGAACGATCATCCGGTACAATGTCTGGAGCAAGGATAGCGGAGGCACACCGATCGGGATGGGCGACGGCTCCAGGCCCTGCCTGCTGATGGATCATTTGCCATCCACCGGCTTTGGCTCGCATGACTGGTATGAAGTCTATGGCAACTTCTTTTACAACAATCCGACCGAGGCCCTCATGCAGGTGACAGGCAATACCACCGCCTATCACAACCTGTTTGTCAATCATGTCGCGCCTTCCGGCTATGAGGCCGTGGTCATGAACAACCATGATGGATTTCCACCACGCGTCATGAATTTTTTTGAAAATACGATCGTGACCAATTCCGATGCCGGCGGCATTGGTCTCTTCAGTCCCAATCAAACCTACACGCAGTATTGCTATCAAAATGCCATCTTTTCCAATGGAACCCCGATCGCAGGATTCAAACCCGCCAATACGGTTGACAATGTCACGGATACCTACAACCATTCTCCCACCTACCTCCATGACCCCTTGCGTGCCCTGCCCGGCCTGGATCTCTATCCGTTGGCAGGACAATTGGATGGGGCCACCCATACAGATAGCCTCTTCCAGGGATTTACGGATTATGCTGTTGATTTTAACGGGGACGTGTATGATCCCGCTTCACAGGGCGCCTATTCCGGATCCGGGTCAAACCCGGGGTGGACGCTTCAGCTGGATACCATTCCCAGGATCACCAACCCGGTTTCTGCTGATGAGCAAGTAATCGATGGTCCTGATTTTATAGGCATCCTTTATCCGAATCCTGCTTCCGATCATGTTATCTGGACGATTCAATGCTCAGTCGCCACAGAGGCCACCCTGTCCCTTTGCGATCCAGAAGGCAGGGTTGTGCAATGGTTATTTGACGGATCACTGAGGCAAGGCAGCAACACCCTGGCAATCAGTTTGCATGCTCCCGTTCCCGGTTTCTACCTGATCATCCTGAAAACCAGCGGGCAAATCACTGCCCGTAAAATCCTGATCCTTTAAGTTGCCGTTATAAAGGAAATTGATTTAATGCAAGCCCGGATCACTGCCCGGGGTGCACGATACCCGTTCACGACCTTACGATCCAACAGTCAAAATCCAGTGTCTGTCGGCTGATGTCCCCCTACCCTAACCCGTAACTGAACCAGTATATTTACTCTGATGACTGGCTTTCATTGGTGGCAATTTATCGCGGGGATAGCGGTTTTTGTCTACGCCATGTTCCTGATCGAGCAATCGATCCGCAACCTGGCAGGGCGCCCCTTTAAAAAATTCCTCCAGCGCTATTCGGGCAGCAGGCTCCGGATGACGGCCGCCAGCGCCCTGGTGACAGGCGTGTTGCAGAGCAGCTCTGTCGTCCTGCTGATGGTCTTGTCTTTTGTCGGTGCCGGGCTCATGAATGTGCATGGAGCGCTGGCTGCCGCGCTGGGCGCCAACCTTGGGTCGACTTTTATCAACTGGATCATTGTCCTGGTGGGTTTCAAAATCCATTTCGATGACCTCTCTTTTCCGGTATTGGGGGTCGCGCTGATCGGCTTATTGTTTTTCCGAAAAAATTCCCGCTGGACCCACATCACCTCTTTCCTGATCGGCTTTGCCTTTATTTTCATTTCGCTTGAATGGCTGAAAGAAAGCGCGGATGTTTCCCTGGCAGATGAGCTGGGCCGGTTGCCTTCCCTGCATTACCTCGTGTTTATCCTGATCGGTTTTGTGGTCACGGGAATCATCCAGTCCAGCTCCGCGACAGTGGCCATCACGCTGACCGTATTGCACAATCAGCTCATCCCGTTTGAAAGCGCGGCCGCCATGGTGATCGGTTCGGAACTGGGCACAACGCTCAAATTTTTGCTTGGTTCGATCGGGGGGATACCGGATAAGAAGCGCGTGGCCTGGGGCAATTTCCTTCTGAATGTATTCACGGTGATCATGGCAGCAGTGTTTATGGGGCCTCTTGTTGGATTTATTCAAAACCTCTGTGGCATCAAGGACCCGCTCATCGGGATCGTGGCATTCCAGACTGTCATCAATTTCGTGTCGATTGTGCTGTTTTATCCATTCCTGGGTGTGCTGGCGGAATTCCTGCAACGGCGCATCCAACCCCAACCGGATCACGCGATGACCCAATTTATCCGGAAGTCCGCCATCGCCCTGCCGGGTGACGCGCTGACGTTGACGGAAAAAGAGATTGTCCATCTGCTGCATGATACCATCGCCCTCAACAAGCGCGTATTCGGGCATCCGGAACAGGTCGAAAAAGGATGGATGTCGCAGATCCGCAAACTGACCACTTCGGAAGAGCCCATCCCGGAATCGTATGACAACCTGAAACGACTGCACGGAGAAATCCTGGAATACATCACGGAAATCCCAAAGGAGGGCATGACTGAAGCGGAAATCGAAAAAACGGGAAAACTGATCACGATCATCCGGCATGTCCTGCGCGCAGCCAAGAATGTCAAGGATATCCAGCACAACCTGGAGGAATTTGAAGCATCCGCCAATGACGATGTGTTTGGCCTGTACCAGGAAATGAAGCGACGTGTCTTCGCCTTCTATAATGTATTTATGGGCTATGTGGATGATGCCGCTTATACAGACTCCTCCCGTATCCGGGAACTGCTGCACAACAACCGTCAGCAGTACGATGACACGATCGTCGTGCTGATCAACGCTTTGAAGGAAAACAAGATCAACGAACTCGATTCCTCCAGCCTGCTCAATGTCAACCGGGAAATCTATTCCGCCAACAAAGCGCTGATCCGATCCCTGGGTGACCTGATCGAAATCGAAGAGGAAGAAAGCTGACATCATGCGTCCCGTCCGAAAACTCCTTGCCAATTTCCTGGATGAGCGATTAAACGCCCTTCATACGGTGCTGGACAAACCCGGACACCGGTTGACAATGAATGACTTTCATATCCTCCGGGTGGAAATCAAAAAATTGAGCGCGGTAATGGCCCTGCTTGACTATTGTGCGTCGGATTTTCCGAAAAAAAAACTGCTTGCCCCTTTCCGGATCATTTTCAAACGCGCCGGCCGCATCCGGGAACACCAGCTGGAGCTTTCCATGTTGCGGAGGTTCAAGGCGGCTTCCTCCATGCCGGATTACCATCAACAGCTCCGGAAGGCGCTGCTGGAAGAAAAAAAACATTTCGTTTCTATAGCCCATCGAAAAAGGGTGCACCGGCTGGATCGGCAAATCGAGGCAGTAAAGGAATTCCTTCCTGCTGTAACCCTGAAGAACATGCTGGCTTTTGTCCGGGAAAAAAGAAAAAAAATCACTGCCCTCCTGGAAAAACAATCGCTGCGCAATACCGAAACGCACGAACTCCGGAAGCGGCTCAAACAACTCTATTTCCTGATCCAATTGTTTGAATTGCCTGTCCTGGGCTTCCCGGACATCGAGGGCTTTATGACCCTGATCGGGCAATGGCATGATCTGGCTGTCATGGGCAGTCATCTGCAGCGCGCTGTTGCAACCGGCAGCCGTCCGGGCGCAGAAACGGACAAGATGGTTGAACTGAAATCCCGCATTCAGATGCAAGCCGCCGCTAAAAAGCGCGATCTGCTCCTGATGGCCAAAATCTTACTCCAAAAATCCTGACACGGGAAAGCCGGGCAGTCGTGAGGGGAAGTTTATCCAAAGCGCTCACGCCCGCACCTGGCCGGTATGGCATTACTGATGACGCTTTATCGTGTCTATTGGTCCCGGCGTGCCGCAGTGTAACCGACCGGAAGCAATACGGCGTCTTCACGCCGTCGTTGCGCACCGGTGCATGCCACAAAGCATCGCCTGGTCTTCCAACCGATATATCAATTCTCTTTTACCTTTACCTCCCCATGCAGCACGACCTTCTCCAGCTTTATCTTCCGGTCATCCTCATCAGTATCCTGCATGCCATCCTCCCCAACCACTGGTTGCCGGTGGTGGCTATTTCACGGCAGATGAACTGGTCGGGTGGCCGCACGGCGGGTGTGACCATGCTTGCTGCTTTGGCCCATTCGATGAGCACGGTGATCATCGGTGTCGGTCTGGCTTACGGTGGCATGAAACTGCAGGGAGTGTTGCCTTATTTCCGGTTTGTCGCCGCGGGGATCCTCATTGGCCTGGGCGTCCTGTTCATCTGGCGGCATCAGCATCACAAGCATTTCCATATGCGGGATGTGACCCTGGCCTCTTCTTCCTCCATGTCGCTGATCCTTGGTTCCATCCTGCTCGCCATGTTCCTTTCACCATGCCTGGAAGTCGGTGCGCTGTTTATCGTCGGCGGTGCGAAGGGCATGTGGATCACCCTGATCATGGCCGCGATCTACACGCTGACCTCGGCCACCGGCATGACCGTCTTTGCCTGGCTGGCGGTTCATGGGCTGAAGAAGATGGACTGGCACAGGCTGGAGCATAATACCGGCCTGATCAGCGGGTCCATCCTGATCGTGACAGGCCTGCTCTTTCTTCTATTACACTGAGTCTATTCGCGCATTCGTTTCGAACCCGGAAAATGAAGGTAAAACTGCACTTGCTCCTCCCCCTAGTTCTTCTTGGCGTCGCCTGTGTCAAGCCCATTCACCAGGATCATGCAGACAAAATCCGGTTTGCCTGGAACGAAATAGATGATCACGGCCTGTTTCGAGGGGAATCGTCGATCGAATATGAATTTTGTATCCCGGCTGAGGAAGGCGTTTTACGGGATATTCTGACGATAGAACCAGCGGCATCGGTATTGAAAAAATCCAGGGGCCGTGTCGGTTGCAACAGGCAGCAATGGCTCATCCTGATCAATACCCGGCATGGGGAATGGAAACGGAAACTATATGCGATCGCTGCACTACCCTATGTCAAAGAGATCAGACAAGTCTATTATGAATAGGATCAGCCCGCCATGCGCGTAAGACCCGAATCTCCAGTCAACAATTCCTTTGCAGGTCTTTTCATGGCTTTGTAAGGTTTGATCCTGTATCCCCTGCAAAACCATCCATTTTGCTGGTCCGGATGACCACCGGATAATCCTACGCATCCATCGGATAATAAGCCCTTGCATGCGCGTTGAGGCGCATGATACATTTGAGCCATCGCTCCGATGGACGCTTTAAATTCTGTGTTATGAAACTGTTTATCCCCTTCCTTTTCGCATGCCTTGCTTCGGGCATGTCTGCTCAAAATGTTGGTATTGGCACGAATACGCCTTCTAAAACTTTGTCTGTCAATGGCACCATTGTCACCGATCACGACAATCTGAACAATGATGTGATCACAAACAATAGCCTGCTCTTTGGGACCTCCCCCGATCCTGTAGGTATTTCCAGCAACCGGACGGTCTCCAATACAAATCAGTATGGCATGGACCTTTGGACGAACGGACAAAAACGAATATCCATCCTAAGTAACGGGAATGTGGGCATCAACGTCACTAATCCCTCACACAAACTGGAAGTGAATGGAGATATGCGGGTGACGGGCAGCGGAACCTTTCAAAACAATGCCCATGTCTATAATTACATGGGGATTGGTACTGCTCCCGGATCTAACTGGAGGCTCAATGTGCAGGGCGGGAATGCGCAATTCGGCGGCAATGCCCTGGTCAACGGAAATTTCGCTGTCGGGGGACCTGATGGAACCTTCAAGTTCTTCGTCACCGGGGGAAGCTCCAAATTTAAAGATGGAAACGTCATCATCGAAGATGACCTGATCGTATGGAACCGTATTTGGAATCAGGGCACCTTCCAAAGCGACAGCGCCAGGTTTATCAGCAATGTTCAAATCGATGATTATCTCACGATCGGAGGCTCGCTGGATCCGGCCTACCGGTTGCGGGTGATCAATGGGAACTCCCGCTTCGGCGGTGATCTGCATGCAACAGGCAACGTCGCATTCGGCGGAAGTGTCGATAACAATTTCCGCCTGCGTGTCTGGGATGGTAATTCCCGCTTTGGGGGCAACATCGAAGTCACCGGTAATACGAATTCGAGCTCCATCACCACGGGTTTCATCAACGGGAAAGGGGTGATCACCAGCAACGGAAGCTCTGATCTCCGCGTCGGTTTTGACTCCCAAACCGTCAATGCCGGGACGCTCTCCCCGGGTGAAACCGCAGACATCACCGTCAATATCACGTCATTTGACAATGGCCCGCAGGACGTGCGCGTATGCCTGAGCCAGTTTGTCCCCGACCCTTTGCCGCAATATGTCAACTGGTACAGGATCACCCTGTCCATCCACAGCGTCAACCCGGAGACGGACACCTGCAAAGTGCGCATGTATAATGGTACCGGTATCGACATTCCGTTTAAAGGCACCTTTTATCTCATGTCCGTCGCGAAGGATTAACGGCCCCCGCTCTCATGACAGGCATCCTGCAGCACAGTAGCCGACAAATGTTACTTTGTAAGCGAATTTCCCGGAGCCACCAGGTGCACGTCCGGGAAGCCATTCCCGGATTCAGGCACCATGCATACCACTTGATCGGCAAGACCCGGACATATAGCCTCCTCCTGCTTGCAGCATGCCTCACGGGCGCCGGCAACCCCTATGCCCAGCTACCGGAATATCATGTCAACATGCTGACGGAACAACAAGGCTTACAGGCGACGGATTTTGTCAGCATGGATAAGGACCAGGAGGGCTTCCTCTGGCTGCTGACCCAAAGCGCCGTCTACCGGTTTGACGGCCTGCAATCCTGGACCTTTTCCTTTGACGGTACGGGGGAAGACATATACATTGATCGCCATAACCGGAAATGGTTGCTCACGCGCAACGTGGTCTACCGGTTTGTCCATGATTATTCCGGTTTCCAGCCCGTGATTTCCGAATCAGAGGCAAAGGACAACTTCATTTGCCTGTATGAAGCAGGCAATGATCTTTTCCTGCTTGGGGCCAATCATCTCTTCCGGTATACAGCGACGGGAGAGCTGTTTACAAATGAAGTTGCCGGTGCAGCCCTGAAACCCCCCGGACGAAAAGAAATTTTTTCGAGGAATGCCCAATACCTTTTTTTTGCCTCCAGGGACAGCCTGTATAGTTATGCATTCATGACCGGGCAACTACTTGCCGTCGGGAAATCAAATGCATCAAACCTCCTGGCGCTTTCGGGCAATTTACTCCTGGTCTCTGACTGGGATTCCCGTTCTTTTATCGTCGATTTTGCGTCCCGTACTATCCGGGAAATACCCGCCTCGAAACTCGATCCAAGCGGCCGCAATAAATTTGTCCGTCTCTATGATGCGGCTTTACTGGAAGCAGATCACTATCTGCTGTGCAGCAGCATCGGCCTGCTCGACTATCACCCTAAAACCGGATTGTTTCGTTCCCCAGTATTTTATTACCGCGGCGAACCGCTCACCAATACGCGTTCCATCCGGAGCATCTTCCGCGATCCGGACGGTGTCGTATACATGAGCCATGCCGATGGCGTGGCCTTTTATTCGCCGGAACGGAGCACGATGCAGTATATCCGGGACTATCGTTACCGCGATGTGCCTTTGCCGGATATCGATATCCGAAGTTTCGCCCAGGATCCGGATGGATTGGTCTGGATAGCCACGATCAACGGAATCGCGCGGCTGAACCTGGAGACCGGTGAAATGGAAAGTTACCTGGCCGGGGACCAGGCAAACAGCATCAATTATCCTTCCATCCGGCATTTGCTCTATCACCGGGACCGGCTTTGGGTAGGCACTGGCGGAAAGGGGATTTGGCTTTTCGATCCCGCGAAAGGGGCTTTTTCCAGGCCCGTATTTGCCGATGATTCCACGGGAAGGCAAACGGAAATGAAACTGAATGATGATTTCATCTGGCGCATGGTACCCCTGGCTAATGGGGCTGTATTCGTGGCTGGCGGTGATGCTTCGTATATCATCCATCCACCGGACTTTACGGTACGCCGCATCCGGTTTTCTCATACGCAGGGTGTGGCGAGAACCACAACACAGGACAGTCGTGGCAGGATCTGGTATGGCACCACCAAAGGCGTCACCTGCCTGGACAGCACGTTTCAATATCTCTTTTCGATCGTGGATTCATTTCCCGACACACGGGTGGCTTCGCTTTGCGAGTGGAAAGAGGGACATATGCTGATCGGCACAAAAGGAATCTACGAAGTGGAATCGGACCGGGACCGCATCCTCTCTTTCCACCGGGTAACCGCGATCCCCACGAGCCGGTTTGTCTATTGTATGGAAAAAGACCGCCAGGGAAATATCTGGATAGGCACGGACCAGGGCCTTTATCGCTATGATCCACTGGCTAAACATGCCCTTTATTTTGATACGGGTGACAATGTTCAGCCCCAATCCTTTAACAGTAATGGATTATACCAGTCGCCTTCCGGCTGGATGTTTGCCGGCGGGAAAAGTGGATTCAATTACTTTCATCCGGAACAACTGGAGAAAAAAAAGATCGACCTGCACCCTTTGGTAACCGGCTTTTCGATCAGCGGGGATGATTCGACGTACTATTTACAATCGACGCCTTATCGCATCCCTTATACAAAACGCAACCTGCAATTCAACATCAGTGCCCCGGATTTTGAAAATCCCTATCAGCTTCAGTACCGTTATCGCTTGCGCGAAGGCGGGGATTGGATCCAAAATGGTAACAGCCGTTACGTCAATCTGAGCTATACCGATCCTGGTCGCTA
This sequence comes from uncultured Saprospiraceae bacterium, assembly GCA_964617515.1. Taxonomy (GTDB): domain Bacteria; phylum Bacteroidota; class Bacteroidia; order Chitinophagales; family Saprospiraceae; genus Opimibacter. The sequence continues at coordinate 89,768 of CAZTXO010000001.1, forward strand.
TTCATTCCTGCCTTCCGTCAGCTATGACGGTGTTGATTGGTTTGATGGCACCTCGCCGGTGATGTTTACGATTGCCTTGCCCTGGTGGCGCCAACAATGGTTTCTCACGCTATGCGCCATGGGGATGATCGCCACTGGCTCCCTGTACCGGAAATACCGGAAAAAAAAGAAAAAAGCAAGAGCTTACCAGCAGGCCATTGATTACTTCGCCGGATCGGCCTACGAATCGAATTCCGTTGAAGAAATCCTCTGGGATATCGCGCACAATTGCACGGCAAAGCTCGGCCTGGAGGACTGCGTCATTTACCTGATGGATGCGGAAAGGAAAGTACTCGTGCAAAAGGCCGCTTATGGCCCCAAGAATCCCGGCAGTTTTGAGATTGCGCATCCAATCGAGATCCCCGTTGGCCGGGGCATCACAGGGCACGTGGCCCTTTCGGGCAAAGCCCAAATCATCCCGGACACGTCGAAAGATCCCAGATATGTGGTGGATGACCAGGCGAGGCTTTCCGAAATCGCCGTCCCCATCCTGCACGAGGACCGGGTGATCGGGGTGATCGATTCGGAAGCGCGCCGGAAAAACCAGTTTACCCGGGAACAACTGGAAGCACTGACCACCATTGCTTCTATCTGCGCATCCAAAATCGTCAGTGCCCTGACCCTCGCCGATATGAAACAGGCTGAAAAACGGCTGGAAGAGGTCAATACCAAAATGATGGAGGCCAAGTACATGAACCTTCGGCTGCAGATGAACCCGCATTTCCTGTTCAACTCGCTCAGTTCCATCCAGCACCTCATCGTATCCAGGCAAACCCATGAAGCCTATAAATACCTTTCCGTCTTCTCTCATTTTCTCCGGTCTATTTTACAATTCGCGGACAAGACCGTCATCAAGCTGGAAGATGAGCTCCGGATGCTGGACATGTACATTGAACTCGAGCGGCTCGGATCAGACAAAGAATTCCACTATGACATACACCTGGACGAATCCCTGGATATCGAGGACATCCTGGTGCCACCGCTGATGATCCAGCCGATCGTCGAAAACGCCATCTGGCATGGATTGATGCACCGGGAAGGTGAACGGCGACTTCGCGTCACCTTTCGTGATACCGGCGATGACTTCCTGGAGTGCCAGGTGGAGGATAATGGTATCGGCCGTCAACAGGCTTCCCAGATCGGGAAAGACAACCTGGACAGTCTTGCCTACCAGAGCAAATCCATGGCGCTGATCGAAGAGCGTCTCCGCTTATTGCAGGACAAGACCGGGAAACCAGCGCGACTGGACATCGTTGATAAAATGGAAAACGGCGTCCCGGCTGGCACCCTGGTCAAAATCATTATTCCCTATTATAGCCCAGACGACGTATGATCAAAGCGCTAATCGTTGACGACAAAGCCACTTCCCTCGAATTGCTGAAATGGCTGATCCAGGAACACTGTCCGGATATCGGGGAGGTGATGACGGCCACCAACGTGGCGGAAGCGATTCCCGCCATTCAGTCATTCCAGCCGGACGTGGTATTTCTCGATATCAAGATGCCGCATCAAAGCGGCTTTGACCTGCTCTCCAAAATCGGGAAGTGGGATTTTGAAGTCATCTTCACCACGGCTTACAATGAATATGCCATCCAGGCCATCCGCTTCAGCGCCCTCGATTACCTGCTCAAACCGGTGGATGCCGGCGAATTGGTCAAGGCAGTCGAACGCTACAAAGCCAAACGCATCTATGCGCCTGCCGGTGAATCGCTCTACCGGAATTTTATCCAGAACATCACTGCCAAGGAAAAGAAGCTGGCGCTTCCCGGGGCGACAGACATCAAGTATGTCAGCCTGGACGAAATCGTCCGCCTGCAGGCGGATCGCAATTATACCCGCTTTTATTTCGTGGACGGAAAAGAAATACTCTCCGCCAAAACGCTGAAGGAGTATGAAGAAATGCTGCCGGAGAGTATGTTTGTCCGTGTACATCGTACGCACATGGTCAACCATGCATTCATCGATTACTATGACCGGGAAGGTTTCCTCTACCTCAAGGATGGAGGACGCGTCGATGTTTCCCGCCGTAAAAAGGAACACCTGATCCGGTATCTCAAAAATACGTGATAAAACTCCTGGCCGGCAGACGGGATCTACCACCCGGAACGTGGAGAGGTCGCGTGAATCGAAGTCAGGATGCGATCAGATCGCTGTAGGACCTGGCTTCCATATCGGAGGGATCAATGTCAAAGAAATCTATCCATTCCCTGCACTGGCTGTCCAGTTCGTCTTGCGAAAAGCGGCCCTGCTCATCGATCACTTCCACCTCGATAAACTGTCCCACGTCCCGGACGACATCAAAATGAAATTTCACATGGCCGATAAAATAAATCCTGCGCATCTTATCGACTACTTTCCATACTCCGAATTGCCGGGTCAGGATCTCTTTCAGGGCCGGATCCGGTTGGAAACGGAACAAAGTGACCCGGGACAACTTAGCTCCTTTGACATCTTCGCGGTCATATTGAATTAGCGCGTTTTCGATGTTTCCTTCCCGGAGCTTAAGCCTCCCCCGGGGCACGTTGAAATAGGTATCTACCTGGTGATCGGTCCCCCGAAACTCCGGCTGCCGCGTCAACAGGCGTGTTTCAAATGGTTGAATCGAGCGTACGCGGGCTTTAAACTCAACATTACGAACGTGCATCGAGGGAAAAAGTAGCAAAATCAGCCGAGATCAGATCATTCTTCTGGTCAGGAATGCCTCAATCAGGCATTTGGCGGAAATAAAATATTCCCCTGTCTACGGGAAAGACAACAAAATCATCTTTACATTGCCATGATGAGCCTGCATATTGGAGCCAGACCGGGCGATATCGCCGATTCGGTCCTGATCACCGGTGATCCGCTGCGCGCCAGGCATATAGCGGAAAGTATGTTGACGGAGATCCTGTGTTACAATGAGATCCGGGGCATGCTGGGTTACACGGGTTACTATCAGGGAAAACGCGTCTCGGTGCAGGGCACCGGCATCGGCATTCCGTCGACCGCAATCTACCTGCACGAACTGATCCATGATTATGGGGTCAGGCAAATCATCCGGCTTGGGACCTGCGGGGCGATCCATCCGTCCCTGTCCGTCGGGGATCTTGTGCTGGCGGAGGTTGCTTACACGGATTCGAGCACGCACCTTTTTTATCACACGAACCTGCAGACGCCTTCCTACCCCGACAGGGAATTATTCCAGCTTGCCCTGGAAACCTCCAGCCGCCTTGGGATCGCCATCCAACCGGCGAAGATCTTCAGCACGGATCTGTTTTATAAGAATGAAAAGGATCGATGGAACACCTGGGCGGAGAGAAGTGTGAAAGCCATCGAGATGGAATCGAGCATTCTTTTTGATATGGGACAAGCGGCCGGCATCCGTACCCTGACACTGCTGAGCGTCAGTGACAGCGTGGTCACGCAGGAAGGTCAGACTGCAAGACAGCGGGAAGAGGCCAATCCGGCTATGACCAGGCTGGCGCTTGAGGTTATTACCGCCCGATCCTGATTGCCCTCCAATTGTCTTACAATGTACTCTCTGCCATTTTCAGATCGCTCCAGGTGATTCGTTTGAAAAAGTACAGCAGGATCAAGCCCGCAGAAAGCGTCAGGACAGAGGCGCAGAGCAGGATGACGGGATGATTCCAAAGAAAATAATGCGGTATCGCCACAGCAGGCATCAGGATCATCATCCACATGATTTTGATGGAAAAATTTCCTCTTTCCAGGGTGGAGGGTGGCATCGTAAAAGGCAACTTATCCAGCATAAACCAGGTCGCCATCATGAGGATGAGCCATACATTGCTGAAACCAAAAAGCAGGTTGGGCAACGTATGCCAGCCCAGAAAGGCAATGGTCGCCAGGGTGATACAAGCCACGGCAGGGAACCAAAACTTAACCAGGCAAGCCTTGATGGCACCAGACAATACCTTTCCCGGTTTTTCCAAAGGAGTTATGAAAAAGATCCATGCCGCGTTGTGCTTCTGATAATAGGGCAACTGGAATAAAGCCGTATAAAAAATCATCCAGCTGAAATAGATGATGATGAGGACAGGGAATCGAAGTTTTTCTGACATTTCCCGGATCTCCTCCGGATCCAACCCTTCGACCATCCTGTAACCTACTAAAACGAACATCACCAATCCATACCCCACCTGGGGATACACCTTCATCCTGAAATCCCTGTAGCGCCCGGTGATGGACCATGTATATTTCATGGATTCCCGTTCCAGCCCCGGAGCGGCCAGGCGGAAGAGGCTGTTGCGGTACATCGCTTTATCCACGCGATCCCGTCTGCGCGAACCGGTATGACTCCCGATGCCCGCCGACATCATAGAGAGCTTCGATAAAAAGACCGGTGCCAGGTAACGGATGACCATCCAGATCGCCAGGACGGGGATCAGGACGCTCAGCAAACCTCCGATGAGCAGCGGCACTTCGGGGCTGAAGGTATACAACAGTTTCCAGGCTGCTGCCAGCCAAAAGGACGGAAACGCCCAGATCCATTTTTTCTCCAGCAGATCAAGGTCCTCCAGGCTACGCAGGTCCACAAGTCTCGGCAAGAACTGATACGCGCCATAGGTGAGGATCGCAAAAATGATCTGGAAAGAAGTCAGGATGGAATTGAGACGCTCCACCGAAAACAACCGGATGATGACCAGATACGTAGCGTTGACCAGGGCAAACGTCAGCATGGTGAGTAAGGCGATGGTCAGGATAAACACGATCGTACCCCACATACCGGTTTTAACAAGCATGGCCACGCATCCGAAAAAAGACAAAGGCACCACCACTTTGGTCACATGGATGAGGATATGGATCAACCTGGCCGCGACAAAGGTTTCGGATTTGACCGGTTTGGGAAGAAGGATATCATTGTCCCGGGTATCGATCAGGATCTGGCCGAAATCCATGATCAGGAAGGTGCTCAGCATGAAACCAAACAGCGTGAAATACAAGGTCAGCCGGAGCAGATCATCCCGGATCAACAGGACGATGGTAAACGTCAGGCCCATCAGTAAGGCCAATCCCATCGTGACCAGGGTAGCGGTATTGATCTCCTTTTTATCTTGTTGATGCCGGATGGCGGACCACCCGCCGGGTCTGCGGTCGTCCATTTTCAATTTTGCCCGCAGGATTGCCTGCAGGTGGGGCATGTGGACGCCCTGGCGAACGTACATGCTCTTCGGAAGCAGGAAAAAATACAGGAGCGCGGCATTGATTTTTTCGTTCATCTCATTCCGGTTCCCGGCTTTTCATCGCTTCCAGGATATGCGCTGCCGTCTGGTGAATGGAACTGTCTGCCGTCAGACTGGCAAACATCATCTCCAAACTTTTATCGCCCAATTGCGTCTTCAATTCCGCGAAAGTGCCCTGCGCGACGATAGTCCCTTTATCGATCAGGATGATCCTGTCGCTCACCTTCTCGACGACATCCATCATGTGGCTGCAATAGAAGATGGTCTTTCCGTCCTGTGCCAGGCGGTGGATGAGATCTTTAAGGATCAGCACGCTGTTGGCATCCAGGCCACTCAGGGGTTCGTCCAGGATAATGATCTCCGGATTGTGCAACAGGCCTGAAGTGATGAGCACCTTCTGCTTCATCCCTTTGCTGAAGGTTTCCATCCGCTTTCCAAGCTGGCCTTCCAGTCCCAGGGCGTACAGCATTTTTTCCATCCGGTCCAGCGTTGTGGCCAGGGGTAAGTTGTACAAGGCGCCCATCAGGGAGAGGAATTCGACCGGCGTCAGGACGTCATACAATTCAGCCAGTTCCGGGACATACCCGATGCGTTGTTTGATGGCCAGCACATGGGTACGCAGATCTTGTCCAAGGATGCGCACCTCCCCGTCATAATCGGAGATGAGTCCGCACAGGATTTTGACCGTGGTACTTTTTCCCGCCCCGTTAGGGCCGATATACCCGATGACCTGGCCGGGAAAAACATCGAGGTTGATCCCATTGAGTACGTGGTGGTCGCCATACCATTTGTGCAGGTTGCGGATGGATAGGATGGGGTCCATTCCTTAAATGTAAAAAGATTGCCGGTACGTAACTGCCCTGGCATTAACGTCATTCGCTTCCGGTCACGACAATAGTCGGAAAAGAACATAGGCGGAAACAATCCAGAGGCCAAGAAGCCCTCCCCCGGCTATCAAGGCCAATCCACCGCGGTAGAACCGGTGGATTGCCTTTGAAAAAAGACCATAGATGACCCACGACGCATATAAGATCAGCAAGGCGCTATTGATGATCTCAATGGTCCGGCGAATCTTGCCGGAAGGATACCAGCCGAAGAGGGCGTAGATGAGGCTCTGCAGCAAAACGCCCTGGGCAATCACAAACAAAACGATCACGCCGGCTTCCGCATAGTTGTAGGGTTGCTTCCCCAATCGAAGGAGCAGCCAGAGGAAAAAAGATGATACGGGAATCGCCAGGAGAATATAGATATAGGTATGCTCCAGAAACCACCATTGCATTTGATCATAGGCCTGGATGGCTGCCGCCTCCGCAGGACTCATGGTATGCAGTTCATGCGCATCGTAGAAATGCAAATCGATCACTTTCACGACGACATAATTGAGCACCAGGGCGAGCACGAGATAACTGGCCGGGTGAAAAAAAGGCTTTCGTTTTCCCTCCAGGTAATCCCGGATGGCTACTGCAGGCTGGCGGAATAAGCGGGTAAAATTGAACAGGAACCCTTTATCCACGTGGAAAACAGCATGGGGCAGCTCCTTTAGCAGGGAAGCCAGCCTGATCCGCGTGACGCTGGTCTTTTGTCCGCATGATGGGCAAAACCGGGATAAGACAAGGGTATTACAGTTTAAACAATTCATGTTGTTATTTTTCTTTCGAGCCGAATGGGACCGCTTTATGGCAGACCCACACATTGCCCAGGCACAATAATACTAAAGGATGTTCCCGCAGGCAAATCCCTCCTGCTGCCTGGGTTCAGCGTCCCGGGCCGGGGTAAAAATCGTTACCTTCGTTGATTATGAAAAAAATCTTCACCCTTGTGTTCTTCGTCAAAGTCCTGGTTGCCGCGATCCTGCTGCAAACCCTTTTCTTCAAATTTACCGGAGCGGCGGAAAGCAAATATATTTTTGAAACCGTGGGCATGGAGCCCTGGGGGCGCATCGGCTCCGGCGTCGTGGAACTGTTGGCGGCAATCCTGCTTTTTATACCGGCGCTCACCTGGCTCGGTGCACTGATGGCCCTGGGGACTATCTGCGGAGCGCTGTTTTTTCATCTCACCAAACTGGGGATCGTCGTGATGGATGACGGGGGTTTCCTCTTTATCCTGGCCTGTCTTGTCTTTGCCGGCAGCCTCTTCCTGTTGTGGAAGGAGAAAAGTAACATACCGCTACTGAAACGTAAAAGCTAAAACAAAACGTAAATAATGCCTGGCATAAAGTGAATCCTGAGTGGTGAGCTGTGCGAAGCGTGTTTCATCAGGTTGTACAAACTGATCACTCCATCACTCTATCACCCGATCTTATGATTTCCTACGATAAAATCTTCGAAAATAATCTTGCCTGGGTACGCGCCAAAAAGGAAACGGACGCTGATTTTTTCGCCAAGCTTGCGCAGGATCAGAACCCGGAGTATCTGTACATCGGCTGCAGTGACAGCCGGGTGACGGCAGAAGACATGATGGGTGCTTCGCCGGGAGAGATCCTTGTGCACCGCAATATCGGCAACCTGGTCGTCAGCATTGACCTCAACGTGATGTCGGTCATCAATTATGCCGTCAATATCCTTAAAGTCAAACACATCATAGTCTGTGGCCATTACAACTGCGGAGGCGTTCGCGCGGCGCTGACCCAGGAGGACCTGGGCATCCTCAATCCATGGCTGCGGAATATCCGGGATGTATACCGGCTTCACAAGGAAGAACTAAATGCCATCCTCAACCCTGACAAGCGGTTTGATCGGCTCGTGGAGCTCAATGTCCAAGAACAATGCATCAATGTGATCAAAACCGCCGCGGTGCAGCGCCAGTTTATCCGCGCAGGCTATCCCATCGTCCATGGATGGGTCATGGATATCCGTAGCGGGAAGCTCATCGACCTCCGTATCGATTTCGAAAAAGAACTGAAAGGGATCCAGGAGATCTACCGGCTGGTATAATGACGATTACTGGATGATCGCCAGGCGCATCGTAAAGGCACCCGGGTCTGCCAGGGGACCGGTATTCATCAATTTGATACTTACCTGGCCCGGGGCGCTGACACGCGCATAACATACCGCTATATTCGTCAGTTCCGTGGCCGGGGAAGCGTAGACAACACCGTTTTCGGTCACATTCGCTACAGCGTATGTTCCCACCCATTCGGTCATGCTGCTCATGGAAGGAGGGTCCATGACCACATCCTGACGCAGGATACTATTGAGCTCTGTTCCGGAGGCGCCGAGCCTGAACGATCCGTTGACATCAAGTGTGGCAGACGGATTTGCCTGGTTGATCCCGACACGCCCTGCGGAATCGATCCGTACGCGTTCGAGGCCGTTGGTGCCAAACCACAGCGGTTTATTTTCCTGTTGGATCAGATGCGCCACCCCATTATTGCCTGAGGCATTGATGCCGAGGACCAATCCATCATTGTACGCAACGCCCGTTCCGGTGTTGGTGATCTGCAGCCGGGTGTAAAGCGGACTGTTTGAACTATTGATCTGAAACTGATAATTGAAAAAGGAGGTCCCGATCGCCACGGCGCTCCCGTTATTGAACAGATTGGACGTGGAGGTCCATTTTAATCCATCCCACCGCAACGTGTGCCCGTTGGCGCCGCCAACATCGACCGGGGCATGATATACCCAGGCGGTTCCATTGTAGCTGTATACACCTTTGGGGCTATCGGTCTGGTACACCATCATACCGGTTTCGGTGGATGCATTGATGGGAACGAAAGCATTTCTTTCGGCTGCGGTCATCCGCGGCAGGAGAAGCCCTTTGCTGGTTGATTGGAGGTCGAGCAGGGATTTACTATTTGGTGTTGTTGTCCCGATTCCCACCTGGGCAAAAGAGGCAACGAAAAAACAGACAAACCCCTGAAGCAGGAGAAACCTCTTCATTTTTAGGGTGATTTGTAATCAATGTACGAAAACCCTTCGGATAATAAAAGCTTTTTTATCCTACATCCGGTTCCGTGCCCGTTTTTGATATTCGATAATGGGGAAGAGGTCGATATCTGCAGCGCCCTGTTCTCCTGTCGGGGAATATTCAAACGGCTGATCGACATCTTTGATCAGGCGGATCATGTAGATGAAGATCTGGGTGATAAAACAGATGATAATTGTCCCCACGATGAGATTTTCAAACCTGGAAATCAATAATAAAAATATAATGACTACGGTGATTACCTCCAGCAAGGCATACCCGGTAGAGAGGAAATTTGTCTTGCGGATGACCAGGGCGCGGGAAAATAATTTGCGCAATCCATGTTGTTCGCCGGAAACCCTGGCACAGATCGCCCCAACCGCAGCCTTTTCCAACACATTGGCGATATTGGTGATGTTGCTGATTTTCCGGAACACCTCCTCCTCGGAGGTTTTCTTTCCAAACCAGTCCAGGATGGCCTGGGTGACCTCCTGCAATTGTCGGCGCAGCTCCTGCACATCAAATCCCCCTTTTGCCTGGTGTGCCAGTACCAGCGTATCGTCAATCGTCTCGATGGCGTTGGCGATCTCGGCGGGGATCTTCTCACTTTCCTTATAATCCGAAATCGTCCCGGCCAGCATGAAACCGATCAGAAAAACTCCCCCGGTAATGACGATGCCGATTTCGGAAAATTTGACAAGGCCTTCATACTGCAATCCATAGACGATGCCCATCTTGACCAGCAATACAAATAACGTGATGGGCACTGTCGTGAGCATCAGTTTCCATTTGACTTTATTGAATTTCATCGTTTACCGTGGTGTTTTGATGGCTCAATTTATTAATTTTTACCTACAACGCTTATCCCCTGTGCCTCCACTCACTCCCCCATCCAATCACCCGATTATTGGCGCCCGGAGACCAAGGAGTTCACCTATCAACCGATATCACCAGATTACCAAATCATAGCCTACTCTGCCCCCGATTCCCGCGTGCCGCGCAACGCCAGGGTACTTGATTATTAAATTACCCAATCACTTAATCACTCAATCATCCCATCAATCGAAGGAAGGCTTTTCCAGCAAGGTGCATTTCCGGCCCTGGTTCTGTTTTTTGAGGTAGGCCATCAATGGGGCGAAATAATCCATCATCGGCCTGGCACTGAATTCACTGCCGATGGTGCCCTTGAGATGTTCGCGCCAATCGACACTGGCTCCCGGGCGCATGAGCTTTTGAAGGAATTCGCCGACTCCTTTGTTGCCCCAGTAATTGGTGGCATGAGGATCCTGTTTCAGAATCTCCCGGGCGATGTAATCATGGAACTGGAAGAGCAGCACATTGGACATCGAATAATCATAATACTGCGCAGCATCATCATTGATATGGGTCTTTGTGGCGGCATCACAAAACGCTTCTCCGCGCGACCCCGGTGGAACAATCCCCTGGTAATTTTTGACCAGCTTCCACCACATCGCATTGAACTGGTCTTTCGGCAGGTTTTTGGCATAGAGCTGATATTCGAATTCCGTCATCACGCCACTCCCCCACGGGATATGGACGATATAATCGAGGGCCTCTTTCAGCAGGGCCATCGTATCATTGGTTTGCACACCCGGCTGCACCATGCCTAACGCCTCCAGAAATGGTTTTTGCTGGGAGGCGAGACCCATCATGGTCCCCATTGCTTCGTGGTAAGCCCGGTTAGCGCCATTGCGCAGGATAATCGGCACATCCGGATTGCTATACGTCATGTAGTAATAAATGTGGCCCAGTTCATGCAAGGCAGTACCCCACCATTCCGTATTGGGTTCGATGCTCATGAGCGACCGCACGTCCTTGTCATTGTCGATATGCCATGCGGAAGCATGCGTGTTTTTCTTATAGCCCGCATCCGGTGCCACGGGGTAAAGGCTGGACTTTTCATAGAAGGTTTCGGGCAGCGGGCCAAAACCGATACTCTCATAGAACTCCTCTCCTTTTTTTACAATCCATTCGGCGCCTTTGTCTTTCAGGTAAGGATCGATGTCGAGCCCTTCCACTTTCACGAGTTCGGTCCAATCCTGTCCCCACCGGTTAGCCAGCCAATGCGCCGGGATATAGTCCGGCATATCTTTTTCTGCGACCCCGTATTTCCTGGCCAGTTCATACCGGGCCCAGGTGTGGAGTTCGCGGTAGAGCGGCCACACGTCATCGATCATGCTGTGGGTGACCTTGCGCAGTTCATCATTGGTCATCCCGTATTCGCTGGCCTGGTAGGCGAAGTAGTCACTGTATCCCAGCGGGGTCACGGAAGCATTGCGCAGATTGCGCAGATTTTCCAATCCATCCTTGAGGGTGGCGCCGACGGCCTTGCCGGCAGCCCAGGTCGCTTCGCGCTCCTTCAGGTTGGTGGACTCGCCCATGATGCGGTTGATATCATTGGGGGTGATCTCCTTACCGTGCAGGATAAATTTATACCCATAGAGCAATTCCGTCTGCTTATTGGTGGCGTCGATCCGTTTTTTGACGACATCGCCTGCCGTCTCGGGATTATTGCCGGCCATAAAGAGGATCACCTCCAGTTGCCGGACCTGGAGGGGTGTGAGTTGGTCTTTGGATGCCAGATATTTCTTAACCGTCTCGATCACCTGGGTGCTGCCGGTAAATTTCGCATAGGCTTCATCCGCCAGCGCGGCTTGATGTGCGGCCATCGTATCCCCTTGGACGATATGTGTATTGAGGGCCCACTGGCCTTCGTTGGATGCTCTCAGGTAGCCCTGGTAGTCTTTATTATACTGTTCGAGATAGGATTGTACTTCCTGCTGCAGGGCTTCGTTATTTTGCCCGGATTGACAGGAGAGGAGGAGAAGGAGAAAGAAGAAAAAAAACAGATTTTTCATGGCAACGGAATTGAGAGGGCGAAAATAAAAGGAATGGGTTACTTGGAGGGATTGGAAATGTGTGTTTTAGACCGGGAGGGAAGGGATTTGGTCAGTAGAGGGCATACCCTGCCTGTTTCGCGGAAATTTTAAGATTTCGACGAAAACCCCTGCCAAAGGATAGTGTCTTGAAAAAACCGAAATGTGACCGGCTCTCCCTCCCTTTTTCCCGATATCCATGCCGGGATTCGATTTAAATGCTACCCCCTACCGTCCCCCTTTTGCTATTCTAACAACACCTGCTTTTGCCCCCACTATGGCAAAAGTTCCATAAAAAATGCCACCAGGTCCTCTATTAGCTCCTTATGGATCCCGTGACCCGTCCCCACATAAGTCTTACAGGTCGCCTGCATGCCTGCCTGCCTGTATTGCTCCTGGCATTGGATCCAGCGTTCGGGCATTGATTTTCCAAAGTGGCGATAGATGATTTTGCGTTCCCTGTCCCTATATCCATCCTTAAAAGCCACTGCGTCATTGGTATCACCCGCTCCCATGTATAAAAACTGCCTGACCTGGCGGAAGGCAGACAGATCAAATGGTTCCCCTTTGATTTTTTCGAAATCAGCAATCCCTAAAGGATAGCGCAATGTCGCTCCGTCAAGAGTAGCGAAAGGCATCAACAGCAATCCGTTGATGCCCCCAGCGGCATACCCTTTCACCCATACCGGGTGCAGACACGCGAACCGGTTACAAAAAACGCCGGCGGAAGAATAACCAGTCATCAATACCTGCTGTTTCGAACGGTATCCCATTTCGAAAAGCTTCTCCCGCGCCTGGTTGATCATGGCGAGCAGTTGCAGGTCCAGGCGCTTCAGCGGTCCCTTTTTTACCCGCATGGCATCGCGGTCCAGCATATGCGTGTAGATCTTCCAATCCTTTCCTGGTTTGGGAAATACCGGCACCAATAAAGGCATATGAAGCCGGGCAGCCAATTCATGTCCCAGCGGACCCCGGATGGCTTGCTCCCGCGCCGCCTTTTCATGTACAGCCAGGGAATCATTGATGATGCCGGTATTGTTAGGCTCTACCAATAAGGTCACCTCAAACACCCTCGAACAACCGGAAGGGATGTAGACGAAGAACGGATAATCATAGCCCGAAGAAGGGGCAGCCTCCAATCGCAGCAAGGTATCCTGTGCCTGCGCATGAATCGTCTGCCTGCCTGACAGCCATCCAAATACCAGGAAAATCAGCAGCCCGTTTCTCATGAAAAAAAGGGAAAGTTATTTTTTCGCCAAGTGAGCCGGTCCACTACTCGGGCAGTAATTCACGGATCCGCACTTCATTACTCAGCAATTTCCCAAAAACCGCCCATCGTTTTTCCTCCGAGGGCGCATCGCCCATCTCCTTCTCCACCCAGGCTTTGACGAGATCCATGCCATAGTTGTAATTGATCACATAACTGCGGTTGGCTTTGATAAACGAAACGGACTTGGCGGCCGTCTCCGTGTTGTAGAGTCCGTAATCCACCAGCCACCGCATGGCCCGGTCGTCCGTCATGGCTCCGCTCAGGAGTTTGCGGCCTACCTCATTGCGCACATAATTGAGTTTTCCGCGGATCGCCAGGGCATCAAAATAGAGCTGGGCACCGGTGGTATCCAGGCCTGCCAGGGGAAGCAGTACATTCTTGGCAAACACGGCCTTATCATTTCCCGGAAATACCACGTCTATTCCATAGTTGGCCGAACCTTCCGCGATCAGGGATTGCGGGCTGAACAGGGGATACAGGGAAATTTCGATCAACCCCTTACCGGCATAGAGATTTTTTTCGAGGAGCATATTGTACACATGATGCCCGGGGTAACTCTCATGGCTTCCCACATCGATCGCGCGATCGATGAAAATATTCAGATCTGTATTGATCTGGATCACGCTTTGATAATTGCCTTTGTACCAATTGTACCCGGACCAGGATTTGTTGGTGACAAATTCGAGTTTGAAGTCTTCATTGGCCGGAAGGGGATAATGGGCCAACGTCCTTTTGCGGCATTCGGCGATAGCCGCCCGCATGACCGTGTCCAGTTTTTCTTTTGGAATGATAAACCGGTTGGCGAGGTTTTGAAAACGGTCCGCCACATCCCCTTTTCCGGGCAGCAGCTGATCCATTTCCGCGATCAGGCTTTCGAAATCCGTAGAGTCGTACTGCGGAGCGACGGCGCCAAACAAATCCCGCGACTCCTCATCGAAGGTGCCATACTCCCCGGAGAAAATACGAATCCTCCGGTCAAAGGACGTGAGCTGATCCCTGATCCAACCTGCCCGGTGAGCGAGCAGCGAATCGACTCCTTCCTGTTCAAAAAGTTCCAGCTGATCGCCCAGGATCCGCACCACTTCGATCAGGCTGTCTTTTGGAAAAACGGCGCCTCGCTGGCCAGCCGGCCTGAGGGAATCCGGGCCATAATAGGCATCGACGAAGGGTTCATCATACTGACCGATGAACAGCGCCAGTTTGACGTAATGGCGGGCGAGTTCGTCCAGGGATTCCCGGGAAGGTTCATAACCTTTTTCCTTGCAGGAAACCAAAAGCGATAGGGAAAGGGCGAGTGCAAGTAGTGCTTTCATTCCGGCAAAGGTAGAAAGTAGTTGTTTGGTGGAGGTATGCTTAGACGGAAGATAGCAGATAGAAGACGGAGGACAGAGGACGCTGGTTGATTATCCTCCGGAAGCCGTCTTGCGGCTTGTTTCTTCCGTCTGCTGTCTCAATATACCTTTTTCCCAAAACGCTGGCGTATCTCCCTATCCAGCGCTTCCCGGTGATCCGGATGGGCGATATTCATGAGGGCATGGGCGCGTTGCTCCAGGTTTTTGCCGTAGAGATAGGCGATGCCATATTCGGTCACCACGTAATGCATGTGCGCGCGCGTCGTGACGACGCCGGCACCCTGCTTGAGGAAGGGCACGATTTTCGATTCTCCCTTTCCGGTCCGGGAAGCCATGGCGATGATCGGCTTTCCGCCTTCGGACAATGCGGCCCCTTTGATAAAATCCATTTGCCCGCCTACCCCGCTAAACTGGTAGGTCCCGATACTGTCCGCGCACACCTGGCCCGTGATGTCAATTTCAATAGCACTGTTGATGGCCGCGACCTTTGGATTCTTTCCGATCACATAGGCGTCATTGACATAATCGGACGTCAGGAAAGCAAACAGGGGGTTGTCATCAATAAAGTCATACAGCTTGCGCGAACCAATGGTAAACGAAGTGGCGATTTTCTGGATATGCTTCTTTTTGTATTTGTTGGTGATCACCCCCGCCTTGACCAGGTCAATGACGCCGTCCGAAAACATCTCCGTATGCACGCCGAGATCCCTGAGGTGACCCAACTGGGCCAGCACCGCATCGGGAATCGTCCCGATCCCCAGCTGCAGGGTGGCGCCGTCTTCGATAAGGGATGCGCAATGGCGACCTATGGCTCTTTCGATTTCGGTGATACCGCTTTGGTAATCGACTTCCGGCAGTTCATCTTCCACCGCCACGAGGGCATGAATATCATTGACGTGCAGTAATCCGTCTCCATGGGTCCGGGGCATCCGGCTATTGACCTGGGCAATGACAAGCTTGGCGCTCTTGACAGCCGCGACAGCCACATCCACGGATACACCGAGGGAACAAAACCCATGCTTGTCGGGCGGACTGATATTGATGAAGGCCACATCCAGCGGGAGAATTTTTTTCAGAAATAGGCCCGGAATCTCACTCAGGAATACGGGAATATAGTTGCCCATACCCGAATTGACGGCATGACGGATGTTTTCAGAGACGAATACCGCGTTGAAATGAAAGGAGTCCCGATAGTTTTCATCGGAGAGCTCCATGCTCCCCAGGGTGGAAATGGAGGTGATCTCTACATTCTTCAGTTCGGATGCTCTGTCCGCCAGGGCCCGGATCAGGGAATGCGGCGTAGCCGCGCTGCCATGAAGGAATATTTTGTTGCCGGATTTGACAAACTTGACAGCCTCTTCGGCCGTGATGTATTTTTCCATGCTTTTTTAACCGCAGGTGTTCTATGCGGGCGCAAATTAACGGTGATTTAGGCGTAAATGAAAATCAGCTTGCCGATTCCGGGCGGTAGCGTGCCAGTTGGAGGCTGATCAGGATGACCAGCAGGGTCACCCCCACATCGGCCGTGATGGCCATGACCAGGTTGCTGTATCCCAGGATGGCCAGGAGGATAAAAACGACTTTGATCAGAATCGCCAGGGCCACGTTGAACCGGATGGTATTGACCGTCCTCCGGCCCAGCAGGATCAGGTAAGGGATCAGGGATAGCCGGTCGTTCATCAGGGCGATATTGGCGGATTCTATCGCCACATCGCTGCCGGCAGCGCCCATCGCGATGCCGACGGCCGCACCAGCCAATGCGGGCGCATCATTGACGCCGTCTCCCACCATCGCCACCAAATCTCCGCCGGACTGCAGGCTCGCGACTACGCTGGCTTTTTGGTCAGGCAGGAGGGACCCATATACATCCGTGATGTCAAGCTGATCCGCCACATACCGCGCGGAAATAACCGTGTCTCCGGTCAGCATGACAGGATTGACCCTGAGCTTCCTGAGTTGTTGGACCACTTCGATGCTTTCGGATTTGATTTCATCCGTCAGGCCAATGATGCCGGCCACACCGGATCCGAAACTGACGACCACACTGGTCTTGCCCTGTTGTGCAAGCTTCTCCACCCAATGTTCCGCCTCCTCGCTGTACGGTTCATGCTCATGGATATAGTCAAGTTTTCCGACCAGGATGGTTTCATCCTCACAGATGAGGCATTTGGCCGATGCGCCTTTACCGGCAATGCTTTGAAATTTTTCCGCTTCGTGGATCACGTATCCTTCTCCCCTGGCGGCCTCGACAATGGCATGCGCGAGCGGATGTTCGCTGAAGATCTCCGCCCCTGCGGCACAGGCCAGCAATTCTTCACGGTCCGTGCCTTGCAAGGGGATCACATCGGAAACCTTCGGACGACCATATGTGAGGGTGCGCGTCTTGTCGAGACAGACCGATCCTACCCGCGCCATCGCTTCCAGGTATCTTCCTCCTTTGACAAGAATGCCTTTCGTTGAGGCGTTGCCGATGGCCGCATAGATGGCCACGGGCGTAGAAATCACCAGGGCACAGGGACAGGCGATGACCAGCAGGGTGATGGCCTGCTGCAACCAGTGATCAAACTCGCCCTGTAAAAACAGGACAGGTACAGCCAGCACGAGCAAGGCCAGCATGACAATGGAAGGTGTATACACTTTCGCAAACCTTTGAATGAATTGCTGCGCCTTACTTTTTTCTGCCTGCGCTTTAAACGTGAGTTGCAGGATTTTGGAAAATGTCGTGTCGTCGCTCAGGCGGGTCGTCCGAACTTCAATAAAACCGTTTTTATTGAGCGTGCCGGCAAATACGGAATCGCCCACCGCTTTATCCCTCGGGACCGGTTCGCCCGTGATATTGGCTTCGTCGACAGCGGTCTCACCGGATTCAATCACACCATCCATGGGAATGAGGCTGTGCGGCCTGACACGGATCAGCGTACCTACCGGTATCCGGTCGATATAGACTTCCGCATTTTGTTCTTTGACAAGCGCGGTCTTGGGCGTTTTGGCGACTAACTGTTCCAGCGCCGACTTGCTGTTCTCTATTCCAATATCCTCCAGCCGCTCGCCGAGGACATACAACACGATGACGACGGCTGCCTCGGGATATTGCCCGAGATAATATGCACCGGCAACCGCGATCAGCAGGAGCAGGTTGATGCTGCTGAAATCAAGGCGGATAATTGCCCTTAGACCCTTGCGAAGCACCGGGTACCCGATGCCCAGGATAAACACCAGGAAAACCAAGGGCGCATATGGATACGGGATCTTCGCGCCGCCGAGGGAAAAAATCTCCAGCGCCAGGACGAGCACCACTGCCATCAGCAGCAACAAAAATTGCCGGTCGCGAAGCGGAAGTGTCATCGGATATCCACGTGCAAGTTAGTGCGCAGGTGGCGCTCACGGGTTGATTATTTTGGAGGGAAGACGGAAGATGGAAGACGGAAGACGGAAGA
>CAZTXO010000001.1:107945-123555 GCA_964617515.1 uncultured Saprospiraceae bacterium
GAACGGAACTTAGGGATGGTTGTATTGATGAATAACGCGCTGGGGCAAGGGTATTTCGATGCCTGCCTGATCGAAGGCAGATTTTATCCGTTTGCGTAATTCACCGGTGACGGCCCACTGGCGATTGGGCAGGGTCTCACCGACAATCTTGAGGGTCATGCCGGATTCTGAAAAATCATCCACGCGGAGAAACTGTGGAGGTTTCGTGATAAAGTCTTTCCATTCCGTATCCCGGGCCAGGTCCTCCCCTACCCGGTTGAGCAGATCCACCACTTCCTCGAGACGGACTTTATAATTGACGTTGATGTTGAGGTTGACGCGTGCAAAGTTTTTAGACAAGTTGGATACGCGTTTGATATCGCCATGCGGGACATGATGGACCGTGCCGTCCATATCGCGGAGCGTGGTCATGCGCAGACTGATATCCTCCACCGTGCCTTCCGTCTGGTCCAGCCGGACGACATCACCGATCCGGTATTGATTTTCGAGGATCATGAAAAACCCGGTGATAAAGTCCCGGATGAGGTATTGTCCGCCGAAACCCACCGCCAGGCCCACGATCCCGGCGCCGGCAAGCATGGGTCCGATCGGCACACCGATTTCCTGCATCACCATCATGGAGGCGACGACCAGGATGATGATGGCAAATGACCACGTGAAAATGCGGATGAGGGTGTCTTCCCTTTTTTTCTCAGCTTCCACGGAATGGTGATGATCGATGGTCACTGACAGCCGGACAACTTTGACGATGAAACGCCTGAGGAGGAGATTGAGGACGTAAGCCCCGAGGATGATGAGGATGATCCGGAGGCCATGCGTCATCAGCCATGGGCCCGCTGCTGCATACCAATCCTGGATTGTTTCGTTCATAAGCACCGCGTTGCGAAAGACAAAAATGAGGAATCCGGATCAGTTCATCATCTGATATGCATCATTTCGAAAGTGTGTAAAAGGGATAATTTTTATAAAAAATCGTTTGTCATGAAAAAGGCAGCAGAAATACGCCATTGGATCTGGGGCATTGGCATGGCCGTATGCCTGTTTCAACCCCAAACGGCCAGGGCACAGGACCAGGCAGCCCTGACGCCGGAAGGCCGCTGGAGCGAAGGCGAATGTTATACCATTGAAGGAAATGGTTCAACCGGGTATTATGCCAGCGGCGCTACCCTGGAAATCGTCGATTTCACCAATCCCGCCCAGCCCGTAAAATTGTCATCCACCCTATTGCCCGGGGCCATCCTGGGCATGGACAGGCAAAATAATATCCTGTATGCCGTGGGTGGACCGGGATTCCTGGAGGTGATAGATGTGCAGGATCCTGCCAAACCGGTTGTCCTGGCTCATCTGGATCTTCCCTTTTCGCTGGATGTGGAATATGCCGATGGCTATGCGTACATCAGCAGCAGTGTCAATGGACTCACAATCGTGGATGTTTCGGTACCGACCCAACCGGTCGTCGTCAGCACCATGCCTACCAATTCAGAGCTGTATACCATCGCGGTCGCAGGTGATTATGCCTATGGAGGCACCTATACCGGATACACCATCGTTGATATCCACTCGAAAACAAATCCGGTTGTCGTCAACGATATCAGCCTTGGCGGACTGGTGCGTGGCGCAGCAGCCCGGGACACGTTGCTTTGTCTCCCGGCGCTGGATCTGGGATTACAGATCTATTCCATCAGCCACCCGGCAGAACCAAAGCTTTTGAGTACCTATTATCCACAGGAGGTGGCAGAGGATGTTATTTTCCACGGAGAATATGTCTTCCTGGCCGGGCGATACCAGGGCGTGTATATCCTGGATCTGGCGGATCCTTCTACTCCGGTGGCCATCAATCATATTGACACACGGCGCGCTGCCAGCCTGGATGCCTCCGGCTCTTATCTCTATGTAGCAGACACGTGGTCCATGAGCGTCCTGGATATCAGCCATGCAGAAAGCGCCGCCGTGATCGCCAATCTGCCGGTAGCGGATCAGATCAATGGCCTGGCAGTGAAGGGATCCAACGTATGTATCGCGCAGAATTATTTTGGCATGACTGTGCTCGATGTGTCTGACATACATCATCCTGTATCGGCCTCCTACTTCCAGGAAAGTAATGAAGCGCATGACGTAGCGATTCGCGATACCCTGGCTTACCTGGCCAGCAGGGGCAACGGGCTCATGATCATCAGTATAGCCGATCCAGTCCATCCTTACCTGGTCAGGCAACTCTTACTGGAAAGCCCGGCCATCCGGATTGCGCTGGATCAGGAGCAGGCATATGTCGGCATGAGCAACGGTGGCCTGGCCGTGATTGATATCAGTGACCCGGCTATTGCCTACCCGCTCAATGTGATTTACCTCGACCACGCCATCTTTGAAGTGGTGGCACAGGACGGCTTTCTGTTTGTTTGTTATGGTCGAAACGGGATGCAGCTCTTCAACCTGGCAGTTCCCGCATCGCCCGTTCCCATCGCTTATTATGTGAGCGGCAACTGGATCACGGATATCGCGATCCACGGCCGGTATGCCTACCTGTCCCAAGGGGGCCAGGGACTGCGGATCCTGGACCTGATCAATCCAAATGCGCCGGAATGGGTGGCGGATCTGGATCTGCCCGATTTTGCAAGCCAGATTGAACTCATTGGCGGATATGCCTTCCTGTTGACAGGCAGTAAAGGCATCTACCTGGCGGACATTCACGATCCATATGCACCAAAGGAAGTCGCCCATGCGGATTTTGGTTCGGGCCTCGTGGACCTTGCCGTGTCAGGCCATCACCTCTATGCAGCATCGACGTATGACGGACTCTACATCTTTGCTTTTGATTCACTGGCAGTCCGGGTGGAGGAGCCCGAAACGATCCCGGATAGAAAACCTTCCTGGCTGCAAGCCGTCTACCCCAATCCATTTGACCGGGAGATAACATTTGACTATGTGGTGGAAGAGGCAGGACTCGTAAGCCTTACCTTCTGTGCGATGGATGGATCGTGCAGGATACTGTTGATGCGGGATTATCAGCTACCCGGTTCCTATCGATATACGTGGACTGCATCACCAAAGGACCTGGTGCCGGGCATTTATTATGTGAAAGCGACGTACGGCAGGAAGACCCAGACGATTCCAATGACCTGGATCCGTTAGATAGCGGTCCGTCAGTCACGCGTGACGGGTTTAACGCTTTTTTAAGCGCAACAATTCTTTGCCCGGATAGGACAGGACGAGTGTGTCCTGGCGAAAGCCATAATTGGTGGTAAACTGCAGGGCGCTGATGAAATCCGCTTCCTTATTGCCGGCCGGATCACATTTGATCTTCATTTTGACAAAATCGGTAAACCGGAGGAGGTCTTTTTCATAATACAGACGGCCGCTCATCGGATTACAGCCGGAGTAGCCTTTGAAGGAGCCTCCCTTGCTGTTGATCTCGATCTCGGGGATGGTGTCATTAAAATCAGCGGCAGTCACCGGCATACCGCGGATGGAGACGAGTTCCCACGTGTGCTGTAACCGGTAATCCGGAATATAGAGCCCACACCCTTCAAATCTGAAAAAGGACGTATCGATATCCCGTTTGACCGAAACATAGACGGAATAGGGAAACCGTTCGTGGGAGTGTTCATTCTGGCAGAGCATCTGGGCCAATTCGATCACTATCTCCGCTGCGTCACTCTTGAGTGTATACTGGCGCAGACCTGAACTGCCCATGCGTACCGGGGCGGCATAGGGCATGGTCAGGCGGGCATAACCGGGCTGGTCGGATTCAAACACGATGCGATCGTCCGCCACTTCAAGCGTCCAGCGGGGATCCACACCATTGGCTTTAAAGAAAACCTCGCTGGAAACACGGGGGGAAGGATGCCCATACGATAACAGGCAGACGAGCAGGTAAAGAAGCATCATGGGTTGAAGGTCAGTAAGCAGCGGGCATAAAATTACGATGACGGGCGCATTGCGTCCGTCATCGTTTGTTAACTGGTTCTAAAGGGGATCTGCCACCCTGCTGCCGTTACCCCAGGGATGGGTATTTATCGCTCCGCCCGTGGGACCATCTTTTCCAGTTCCAGCAACCGGGCTGTCAGTTGTCCGAGTATTGTTTGTAAATCCTGGTTAGCCTGTTTCAACCCGTCGATCTGTTGCTGTTGTTCCTGGATGGCCTTGACCAAAGGAACGGTAAAATCACTGTAGCGAAGGCCATAGTAATCCTGCTCATGCTTCGGCTTATCGATACCGCTGAAATCAAATCCAATGGCCTGTGCCGCCGCTTCTACTTCCTGCGCGATAAAACCGGTCTCCCGCATACGTTCTTTTTGCTGACGGGCTTCCCGCACCAGGGCTTCTGCATCCGGATCGACGATGCCCCGGTCATCCAGCATCATCCTGTCCTCGCCCAGGGCCTCAGAGAGACTTGTCATGTCCCAGCTATACGTCACGGGATGCAACCGCAGGATAAACGCAAGCCCCGGTACATCGCCGCGCACTTCCCGTTTGAAACGGCCGTCGGAAAGATTAGTCCATGCGGCATAGCCACCGATACTGGTGATGGAAGCATTGCCAATCCGCACCTGGTTATTGGCCGTTGTGGTGGCCGATGTGCCGATGGCGATGGAGTTGATCAGGTTGCCTGCAGCCTGAGGCCCTGATTCACGACCAATGGCGAGGTTGAAGGATCCGCTGGTGTTTTTTTGGCCCGCTACAAAGCCGATCGCCGTGTTGCCGAAACCGGATGAGGTCGTAAAGAGCGCTTTGTGACCCACCGCCGTATTCGTGTATCCGATACTATTACTATACAGCGAGGAATCCCCGACAGCCACCTGGCCGGAAATCGTTTCGACCGCATAAAGGGCACCGGCCCCAATCGCCACATTGTTAGAGCCTGTCCGGGCATTGACCAGTGCTTCCAATCCAATCGCGGTATTGCGTTTGCCTGTCGTATTGCTAAACAGGGCCATGTCGCCGATACCTGTATTGCCGTCCGCGAGTGTATTGGAATAAAGCACGTTGCGTCCCACCGCCACATTGTGACTGCCTGCCGTATTTAAGACAAGCGCATTGATGCCGACCGCCGTATTCTCCTGCCCGGTAGTATTGAGTGCCAGCGCCTGGGAACCAAACGCGGTATTGTTAATACCGTTGATGTTGTTGACCATGGCGCGCCATCCGACGGCGGTATTTTGCTGGCCGTCAATATTGGAAGCCAGCGCGGTCAGGCCCACCGCCACATTACGCATGCCGGCCGTGTTCCGGAACATCGCCTGGTAGCCGATGGCCGTATTGTCCTGCCCCAGCTCATTGTGATAGAGCGCAGAATCACCCATGGCGACCTGGTAACTCCCATGGACATTCGAAAACAAGGCCGCAGTACCGATGCCTAGATTATGGCTTCCATCTCCATTGAGGCGCAAAGCGTTAAACCCCAACGCTGTATTATAGAACCCCGTGGTATTGGTATACAATGCATTGCCCCCGATAGCGGTATTTCCCCCACCCTGCGTGCTGAAGTGCATCGCGTTGGCACCGAAAACAGAATTTCCGGAACCATTCGTGTTAAACTGAAGCGCCAGCGCCCCTGCCGCGGTGTTGTACAGCCCATCGATATTAGCCGACAAGACGTCTGCTCCGATAGCCGTATTGTAATAGCCAGTCTCATTGGCCTCCAGCGCCAGGGTTCCGATGGCTGTGTTTCTAAATCCTGTGCTGTTTGCTCTAAGGCTTGATATACCCAGAGCGGTATTGGCCTCGCCCGAGGTATTCGATTCAAGGGCATAGGCGCCAATGCCACAATTAAAGGAGCCCAGGGTATTGGCGTTCATGGCATAAAAGCCTAAGGCCGTATTGGAAAAAGCCTCTGTTGTATGGGATAGCGCGCCAGGACCGATTCCGGTATTAAATCTGCCGAGCGTGTTGGTGCCCCCGACCGCTTCTCCGATAAACAGGTTGTGCATCGTATCCGGCAACTCAAGCAGGACCTGGCCCGAAGGGTTGCGTCTCAAAACCATTTTCTCCTCGCCTGCCAGGTCAAAGCGAATCATGTCTTCGTCCGGATTTTTTTCTACGTCAATGCGCGTATCGCCATCCGTGTCAGTCATCTCCAGTGGCTTGTCCACCTCGGCTGCAAAAAGGGCATATGGAACGGCCAGCAACGGACTTTCACCCATCGAAAACCAGGTATTGCCCCCATCGTGAGACAAATTGATCTTCATATTGATCTGCCCGGTACGCCAGGGCACGCCTTCAAAGGTGCCGTTGAGCACTGTACCCTGCCCGACCCGGAGATAAAATATCCCGAGATCGGACGTGGTAATGGCATGCATTTCTTCGTAGTAGATGGTACCGGTCAGGCCCCCATCCTTGAGCAGGATGTCGAGGAGCAATTCCGTATTGGCATACGGCTTGCCGGAAGGATCACGGGCAACCGCCTGGTACTTAAAACCCTGGGGAACCGGATGGATTTGCGCGAATCCGGTCATCCATAACCATAGACAACCGGTCAACAGCGTTATCTTTTTCATCACCTGTATTGGTTAAAGAATCATTTAGTGTTGTCTGATCAGCAGGATCGCACGGTAGATATTGGACGATTGTCTGAGTACAGCGATATACGCGCCGGAGGGGACCTGGTCCGGAGAAAAACTCTCCACGGGAGAAGTCAGTCTTTCCCGCCAGATACACTGTCCAGGCAGGGAATAAATTTCCAGGCTCATATTTTCCGGCAGCGGATTCACCTCGACGGTAAAACTTCCGGAAAAGGGATTGGGATAGAGACGGAAACTAAAATCTGCGGGCAAAAGGGGAAAGACGGAAACCAGGGTATAATACGCCTGGTGAAAGCCCTGCGTGAGGATATCGCCATTCTGGTAGGTTTCTATCACCGGCTCGCCCAGCGACCAGTATAGCGTACCGAAAACCGGATGCCTGAACTCCGCTCCCGCCCCGCTGACCAGGGTTGGCTGGAGCCCCTGGGCACCCGCTGTGAGCATGGCCATCCAAAAGCCCAGGACAAGCCATACATGTCGTGAATACCCTTTCATATCCAAAAAGATTGATAAGCCATAATAGGCACTTTCGGACCTGATAATCAATGATTAGGCTCATGCCTGCGGGTGACACCTCTCAATACAGGTGAAGCTGAAACAGGTGAAACTTTGCCTGTAACGGGAGTGACCTGAATGGCCCGGGATTCAGAAAAACGATTTGTCGTGGAAAAATTTTTTTGAAAAAAAATTTAAGGATAAAATTGCCCTTATTTGCCTTCCAAGGAACTGAATGCGAAGGGCTTACCAAAAGCCTGAAAAAAAGATTTTTTTATAAAATGTTTCCCCCGGCTAACTTTTTCACCATCAGGACTAATGATAAATAATCATAATATATACATTTGTTCTGCCCGAAAGCGGACCGCACCACCGACTATCTTTACCACTCAATTTTCCCCCCACCCATGGATAAAGGCAAAGAATTTCTCTCCCAGCTGAAGCTTTACAGTGATTATCTAAAATGGGACCCTGTCCTGGGCCGCTATGAAACCTGGGAAGAAGCGTGCGACAAAGTCCTCCATACCCACCGGATGCAGTACGGCGACATCGTCGATCCCCTGCTGGAGGAAGTCGCTGAATCCTACTACCGGAAAGAGTTTCTGTCATCCCAGCGTAACCTGCAATTCCGCGGCGAACAGATCCTTCGCAACAATGCGAAGATGTACAACTGCTGTACAACCTACGCCTACGCGCCCGACGTCTTCAGCAAAGGCTTTTTTGTCCTGCTGAGCGGCACCGGGCTCGGCGTCTCCCTCAAGAAAAAATTTGTTTCCCAGTTGCCGCCCCTGCACAAACGGGGCAGCCAGGTCAAATCCTTCACCATCCCGGACTCGATCGAAGGCTGGGCTGAGGCGATCAAAGTGCTGATCAGCTCCTATTGCCAGCATCCAAGCCTCTACAGCGAATACTTTCGCTGCCAGATCAAATACGATTACTCCGAGATCCGTCCCAAAGGCTCCCCGATCTCCGGCGGATTCAAGGCCCCTGGACATGAAGGGCTTAAGCAATCCATCGAGCGAATCGAAATGATGCTCGATCAATACCTCGGCGAGATGGAAGCCAAGCCGATGGTCTCCATCATCGCTTATGACATCTTCATGCATGCCTCCGATGCCGTGCTTTCCGGCGGTGTGCGCCGCAGCGCCATGAACATCCTGATGGATCCGGATGATGAAGAACTGATCTACGCGAAGACGGGCAATTGGCGCCAGACACACCCGTGGCGCGCCCGGAGCAATAATTCGGTCGGGCTGATCCGGCATTCATTCGACGAAGAAGAATTTGACGAACTCGTATCCCTCAATGAGGGTGACAACGACCTCGGGTTTGTCTTTATGTCACACGAAGACGAGATGTTCAACCCGTGCTTTGAGATCGGCTTTAACTTTTACGAGCAGATCCAAAACCGGCAGGAAGCGGTCTTCCAGTTTTGCAATCTCAACGAGTTAAATGCATCGGCCTGTGTGGATCACACGGGAAAATTCAGCGAGCAGAAATTCTACGATCTCTGTCGCAAGTCCGCCATCCTTGGCACCTTGCAGGCGGGTTATACCTCCTTCCCTTACCTGGGCAAACAGACGGAGGATATCGTCAAAGGCGAGGCGCTCCTGGGCATTTCGGTCACCGGGTGGATGACCCGGCCGGAACTCTTCAATGAGGAGATCCTCCGCAAGGGCGCCGAGATCGTCAAAAAGACCAACGAAGACGTGGCCCGACTCATCGGCATCAACCCGGCCGCCCGCACGACCACCGTCAAGCCGTCCGGTAATGCCTCCGTGATCTTAAAAACCGCGTCCGGCATCCATCCCGAACACGCGCGAAGGTATTTCCGTGTCATGCAGCTCAACAAAGAGAGTGAAACGGCCAAGTATCTCGAGGCGCATTACCCGGAGATGCTGGAGGAATCGCTGTGGTCCAACACACAAAGTGACTATGTCGTCTATGTGCCCTGTGAAAACGATAAGGACGTCATCATCAAGGATGACATGCAGGGCGTGCGGCATCTTAAACTCATCGAACTCGTGCAGCGCTCCTGGATTGCCGCCGGCAAGAATGAAGCACGGTGCTATAACCGGCTCACCAATCACAACGTGAGCAATACGGTCATCATCGACAACAAAGCGGAAGTCGTTCATTATATCTTTTCGCACCAGGACAGCTTCACCGCGGTCTCTTTTATCTCCCGGTACGGGGACAAGGACTATGCACAGGCCCCGTTTACCTCGGTACTCAATACGCGTGAACTCGTGGAACGGTATGGCGATGCTTCCATCTTTATGTCAGGGCTGATCGTAGATGGCCTACACTATTTCAACAACGATCTCTGGACCGCGGTCAAGACCGTGTCCGACCCCAAGATTCCGATCTCCGGCACGCGCGCGGATGTCTTACTGAAGCGGGACTGGATCCGGCGTGTGCGGCAATTCAGCGACAACTACTTCTACGGCGACCTGACGACGACGATCTATTGCATGAAGGATGTCCATCTCTGGCACAAGTGGGTGAAGATCACGCGTCACTTTGAGCTGGTCGATTTCACCCGGCTGCTGCGCGAGCCCGGCTACCTGGAGATCACCAAGACGTCCGCGATCGCCTGCAATGGCGGGACGTGCGAGGTGGTGTAGTGTAAATGCAGAGTGCAGAGTGTAGAGTGTAGAGCCGTCCTGGAAAAATATCCGGGGAATTTGGAGCAGGGCCACTTAGGGGTGCTGGCCCATGAATTTGACTCTTGACTATTTACTTTTTCCTCATCGATAGTTTAAAACTGATATACCTTTCCCTCACACACCTCTCACGGCCTCCCGGATCATCTCCAGCGCCAACTCAATCTCCCGCAGGTGCGTACGGAAACTCAGGACCGCACACCGGATCCATACATCCCCATCCAGGAGGGTAGAAGAAAGAAAAATCCGGCCATCCTCGTGAAGGCGCTCCACGAGTTTTCGATTGAATTCATTATTATCCGGGGCGGGATAACGGAAACAGGTCACCGATAATGCCGGATCCGGACCTGTCTCAAAGCCCATGGCCTTTATTTTTTCATGAAAATAGCGGCAGAGATATACCTTCTCCACGAGGCAGGCCCGAAACGCATCCAGCCCATGGTAGTGGAGGGGCAACCACATCCGCAGCCCGCGAAAATGTTTCGTCAGTTCCGGTCCGCAATCCGCCGGACTGATATCGGCATAGCCCAGCGCATCGACCATATAGGCACCGGTCGCCTGGTGCGCGCGCATCAGCGCCTGGGCATTCCTGACCAGGACAACACCCGTTCCATAAGGCAGAAATAACCCCTTGTGCGGATCCATCACCAACGAATCGGATCGCCCGATACCGCTGAATTTATCCCGCAGTTCATCCACCAGCATAAAAAATCCCCCATAGGCTGCATCGACATGATACCAGAGGCCGTCACTCTCACAGATATCCGCGATGGTCTCCAGCGGATCGATCGAACCCGTATTGGTACTTCCCGCGTTAGCGATCACCAGGAATGGAAGCAGCCCATTTGCCTTGTCCGCCGCTATCCATTGCCGCAGGACATCGACCTGCATCTGATGTTGGTCATTGACCGGCACGAGGCGAAGGATAGCCTCCTCCAGCCCGGTGATGTGGATCGCCTTGTTGATGCAATGATGCGCCTGGTCGGTCATGTAGATCACGGCCCGCCGGACATTTTCTGCCCGGATCCCATGCTGATCCCTAGCCGTCGTCAACGCGATCAAGGTGGCGATGGAGCCGCCTGAACTCAGATTGCCATGTGCGCCCTCCGGGTAGCCGGCCAGGTCACACATCCAACGGATCATCTTATTCTCCATCATGACCGCTCCCGGTCCCGAGTAAACAATACCGGCATACCGGTTGCCCACATCCGCCAGCATGTCCCCGATCCCGCTCATCCATAAGCCACCGCCCGGGATGTACCCGAGATGACCTCCCGAAGCCGCATTCAACCCGTTGAGATTCACTTCCCGCTCTATGATACCCAACAGCTCATCAAAGGCGACCCCATCGCCCATGACTTCCCTTTGCTGCAATTGGGGGCAACCGTACCGGATGAAGGATGGCTGCTCGGGCAGGGAATTGATGAACCGGTTTACATAGGCCTGGCTGGAGGCAAATACACGATCCCGCACGGCCTGATCTGGCTCCAGTTGCCTGGCCTTCGTTTCCAGGGCCTTAATTTTTTCCGTCAGTGTATTTTGCATAAAATCCCTGTTTCGGTGAACAATCGGGGGTTGAATATCATTTTAACCACTTTACTGCCATAAAATAATCAACTATCCATGACGCAAAAGAAAATCATTACCGTTTTCGGAGCTACCGGCGCCCAGGGCGGCGGACTGGCGAGGGCCATCCTGCAGGACCCCAACAGTGAGTTTGCCGTGAGGGCTGTGACCCGGGCCATCTATTCGGACAAAGCGAAAGAGCTTAAGGACATGGGGGCCGAAATCGTCTACGGCGATATCGACAATGAAGGCGATCTCGAGTTTGCCCTGCGTGGCGCTTATGGCGCATTCTTCGTGACCTTCTTCTGGGCCCATTACTCTCCGGAGCTGGAAAACGAACATGTGCAAAAATTTGCCAGGGCGGCCAAGGCAGCAGGGATCAAGCATGCCATCTGGTCCACCCTGGAAGATACGCGCAAATGGTATCCACTCGATGATGACCGCATGCCCACGCTCAACGGGATCTATAAAGTCCCGCACTTTGACGGAAAAGGCGCGGCCGATCATTATTTCGCCGATTACGGCGTCCCGACGACCTATCTCATGGCCGCCTTTTACTGGGACAACATGATCTATTTTGGCATGGGACCCAAGCGCGGTGAAGATGGAAAACTCACCTTCACCCTGCCCATGGCGGACAAAAAAATGGCCGGCATCGCTTCTGAAGACATAGGTAAATGCGCTTACGGCATCTTCAAAAAAGGACCTGAGCTGGCTGGCCAGTATGTCGGTATCGCCGGCGAGCAACTGACCGGTGAGCAAATGGCGCAAAAACTGTCCAGGGCCATTGGCCAGGAAGTGCGTTACAATGCAGTACCTCCTGCCGTCTACAGGAGTTTTGGTTTTCCGGGCGCGGAGGACCTGGGCAATATGTTCCAGTTTTACACCGAGCAGGAAGCCTACCTCGATGGCGCGCGTGATCCCAATATCTCACGACAGCTCAATCCGCAACTCAAGAATTTTGATGCCTGGCTGAAAGAAAACGCAGCCAAGATTCCCCTGGAATAATATACTTCAGCATAAAAAAGCCGCGCGAGCGGCTTTTTTATTGCCTGGTCAGGTACCGCATCAGCTCAGTCGCCGCCTGTAAGGCAGGGGCAGCCATCGCGTCGTTGAACAGGGTATTGATGGGTCCTTCACCGAAATACAAACCATCTGTCACAAGAAATGAAAGCCGGAGCATTTCCTGCGCCGGAAATGGCCGGCGAGGCTGATTCCAGGGTCCGATCTGGCGGACGATGGTTTCGGATTCACGAAACAACCGTTGGGTGATTTCCAGGGAAGTGGCATCCGGGCTTTCCCAAATCAATACTTTACCGGTATAGTTGATGTAACGAGCTGTGCCATCCCGGTAGGAGGCCAGCACATCCAGCCCGCCTTCCATCCCCAGTTCGACCACGACACCCAGCAACTCTTTGTCCGGCAGCGTCCATTGATGCTGACGGAGCAGCTGGCAGGCCAATAACCTGACCCTGGATTCAGCTTTCTTGTCCCGAGCCACTTTCAACAGATCCTGCTCCAGCGCCGGGGGTTGTGAAAAGAGGATGTCCCAGGGATACGCGTAAGGTGGCTTTGTGGTGGGCATAAAAGCTTCCGGGTGATCACAATACAACAGGTCATAGAGCGTATTGACGGCGGGTTCGGTGTAGGGCTGAAACATAACAAATGAAGTGTAGCAGATATGCGTGTGAAGATGCTTGTTTTTACACAAAATCATTTTGCGAAGGCACTACCGGGGGTCGTCTGCCCTTATAAAGGATCATGATGTCGAGCACAATTGTGCTAAGGAGCAGAGCAAGTGCGAAATAAAAATGAACATCACTGATGTGGGTGTATTGCGAGGTACGACCGGCAAAATGGTGCAGAAACGAACTGAGGCCCGTATAGGAGTTGACATCATCCGTATCCGGCCGGATGAGTGAAAAGGCCACCAGCGCAAGGGAAGAAAGGGACATCAGGCCATTGAGGAAGGGCCATCGTTTCATGGTTTTGGAGATGGCCAGGATATGAACAACCATCAGGGGAAAGAGGACGATTCCAAAAAACACGAGGAGCCATCCCATGCTGCCGGCCAGGACAATCCAGGAAAAGAGCATCAGGCCGATAAAAAAGAAAACAAAAAGGATCCTCTTCATGGTCATCGTTTCATCCCTGAAGCTAAGTTGATTTTTCTGACCGGGAAGCTTCCTTTTTCCGGCATTATCCGAAAGTAAACGTAAAACAAACGAATAATGGGTTGTCCTCGCCCCATTTTTGCCGGGAGCCTCCGTCAGAGGGAGGCTGCTATCATCATTCACTTATTCAAAATGTTCAATCACCATGTTTTCAACAGTTGACAACCGCGTACAGCTGATCGGATTTCTCGGCCAGGAGATCGATGTCAAAGAGTACGCCGAAGGAAAAAAAGTGGCCCATGTCACGATGGCTACCCATGAGTATCGCAAGGACGACAATGGCAAGCGCGAGATGCTCACCACCTGGCACAATCTTACGGCCTGGGGGAAAAATGCCGAAGTGATGGCCAAAATTTTCAGCAAGGGCCAGCGCCTGTATGTCGAAGGGAAGCTCAACTACCGCGAATACACAGGCAAAGACAATGTCAAAAAGCAGGTCACGGAAATCGTCGTCTCAGATTTTAAAAAACTGGAACGCGACGACAAATCCAAATAACAAAAATCCCCGCCACAGGGCGGGGATTTTGCTTTAGGTTTTTCCGTTGCGGGAGCGGTTTTCCATCGGGGGTACCTTGGGATGAATGGGCCCCTTCATCTGTATTTCTTTCAGCACCTGCTCGATCGCTTTTTGAATTTGCGGATCGATTCCTTTGGCGAGTGCGGTCGGGTCCTCTTTCACTTCGATATCCGGCGCCACTCCATAGCCTTCCTTAAACCAGGTACCATCCGGATTGTACATGCGGAAAGTGGGTGCCGTCACGCCGCCACCGTCGATGAGATCGGGCGCGCCGGAGATCCCGATGAGGCCTCCCCAGGTGCGTGTGCCAATCAGGGGACCGAGACCCGCCTTGCGGAAGAAATCCGGGAATGCGTCACCACCGGAACCCGACCAACCATTGATCAGCATAGCCATGCTGCCGAAATTGGCGACCGGGGGCCATTGCCAGTTTTTACCGTCGCGGACATCCCAATAGGCCAGCGGCTTGCGATTGAGCAATTCGATAAAGCGGTCCGGTATCTGGCCGCCGTTGTTGAAACGCTCATCAATGATGAGTCCCTCTTTATTCCATTGTCCGTAAAACTGGCGGACGAGTTCATTCTGTCCCTCGACCCCGGTGTCCGGCACATAGATATACCCGATCTTCCCTCCCGAAGCTTTATCCACTTCCTGCCGGTTTGATTCGATCCAGGCGAGATTACGCAGGCGCGTCTCATCGTTCATGGCTTTGACGACCACGGTCCTGGCTCCTTCCCAGGAGGGCTTGGTGTTATAGGTCAGTTCAATGGTTTTGCCCGCGAGTCCTTCGAAAGCCGCGTATGGATCCGGATATTCACTGAGGGCGATGCCGTTGACCGCCAGGATGAAATCACCTTCTTTGATACCGACCCCTGGTTCGTCCAGCGAAGAGCGCACTTCGTTATCCCAAGCTGCTCCGCGGACGATTTTGCCAACGCCGAAATAGCCATCCTTCTTCATCCAGTCGATACCGAGATAACCAACCGCGCGGTTTTTCGGTGTCTCCAGGTCCCCGCCAAAGCGGTAAGTATGGGAGGCATTGAGTTCACCGATCATCTCCCCAATCACAAAGTTGAGATCGGACCGGTTGACACAATATGGCAGGAGCGCAGCATATTGATCACGCACCGCGTTCCAGTCCACCCCGTGCATGTTTTTATCATAGAAAAAATCCCGTTCAAACCGCCAGGCGTCCGTAAAGATCTGCTTCCACTCTTCCTGGGGATTGATTGTCATCTCCATTTCATTGACGCGGAAGGTCTTCTCCATTTTTTGGTCCGCCTCGAAATTGACCACACCCTGTTTGTCATCCTGCAATACGAGGATCTTCTTTTTATCGGCGCTCAGTTCGTAACCATTGACATTGTCCATCACTGTTTTCTCCTCCCGCTTTTCCAAATCGAAATACCGGAGCGAAGGATGTCCGTCACCCGAGCCGGTATTGGGGTATCGCATGAAAGCGATTTTACCGCTGGCTGCCGACAGGCTGTTCATGTTGCCCGGAGCCGGTGGCAGAATGACGAGACGGTTTTCAAAACCGTCAAAATCAATCCGGGTTTCCTTTACCTTATCCTTTTCATCTTTCTTATCCTCCGCCTTGACCGTCTCCTCTTTCTTGTCTTTATCCCTGGCCTTCGATTTTCCGCTATCCTTAGCTTCTTCCGCAGCAGGTTT
>CAZTXO010000001.1:123655-186319 GCA_964617515.1 uncultured Saprospiraceae bacterium
TTTTGCACATAGCCTTCATCCGCCGGCAGGGAGAATAGCTCACCACGGGCTTCGACCAGGGCACGATTGCCATCCGGCGCGATCATGAAGTTGACGGCATACTTGGAAACTTCTTCTTTCCGCGGTTTGACCGTGATCAGGTCGGTGACCACATTGACTTTGACGGTGCGCGTCTTGTACGTGGCGAGATCCAGCAGGACGAGTTCACCGCCGGCTTCAAAGACGATTTCCTTCGGGCCGATGGCCGGGAAGTGGATATCATAATCCGTATAATGGGTCACTTGTTCGGTTTTGCGGGTAACCGTGTTGTAGACCCATATATTGGCGCGCTGGTCAGGGCCGCGATCCGACATATAATAGACTTTATCGCCAGACCACATGGGCATTTCACTGCCGGCATCCGTATTGGAGATATTTTCAGAGGCAAGCGTTTCGAGATCGAAAATCCAGATGTTGCCATTCATCCCGCCGCGATAGCGCTTCCACGTCGCATTGACGACCGAGCGCTCGATGAAGGCGATCTTTTTACCGTCTGGCGAGAAAGAGCCGTATTCGCCGTAGGCGATCGGCAGTTTTTCAGAAAGTCCTCCCGTGGAGGGCACGCTGTAAAACTGGGAAAAGCGTTGTTTACCGCTTTCGCGGGATGATGTATACAGGAGTTTGTCACCGGCCGGATACCAGTCCGTCAGGCGATCGGCCATGCCGTGGTAAGTGATACGGGTAGGCAGGCCACCCAGCGTGGGAATGACATACACATCGAAGTTGCCGTCATAGTTGCCGGAGAAGGCGACTTTGGACCCATCCGGGGAAAAGCGGGCAAAGCCTTCGGCGCCGGAAGGAGAGCTGAGTTTATTAGCCGTGCCGCCGTCCTTGGGGACAACCCAGAGATCGCCTCCATAGGAGAAGACGATGTGGGTATCGGATACATCCGGGTAACGGAAAAGCCGGGCG
Source organism: uncultured Saprospiraceae bacterium (assembly GCA_964617515.1). GTDB lineage: Bacteria > Bacteroidota > Bacteroidia > Chitinophagales > Saprospiraceae > Opimibacter. The sequence continues at coordinate 124,607 of CAZTXO010000001.1, forward strand.
CTGACCTGGGCCGTTGAAAGTTGGGCCAGCAGCAGGCCTGCGAAAACCAGTAAGGGAGTAAATTTCATTGGTTATGATTTTGAGGGTAAAATATTGAAATACCCACGTTTCTCTCCCGAAATCAGACGAAAGGCATGATCTCGGGTATTGGCGGGCGGAAGATCGTCGATAATGGCGTATTGGTTTCGCCTTTTTACCCCTTCCCCGGCGTGCAAAGCAACACCGGGGTGTTTGATTTTCGTGAGCCTTCGTCTTTTCCCTACATTTAGTCATGCAATACATCGATCTATCCCACACCATTTTTGATGGGTTGGTTACGTACAAAGGACTCCCGGCCCCGCATATCTGTGATTATCTGAGTCGTGAGGCGTCGAAGTCGTTTTATGAACCGGGGACGTCGTTCCAGATCGGTCGCATTGACATGGTCGCCAATACCGGCACCTACATCGATTGCCCCTTTCATCGCTATGAAGAGGGAAGAGACCTGGCTGAAATTCACCTGCAGGAAGTAGTCAATCTGAGCGGCATCTGCATCGATGCGCGAGATATCAGCGCCATCGGCCCGGAACAGTTTGCCGGGCTGAATGTCCGCGGAAAAGCGATCCTGGTATGCACCAATTGGTCTAAGCACTTCAACACGGAACAGTATTACCACGACCACCCTTTCCTGACGGCCGCCGCCGCGGTGTATTTGAAAGAGGCAGGCGCTGCCCTTGTGGGAATCGACAGCCACAATATCGATGACACATCCAGCAACAGCCGCCCGGTGCACTCCACGTTACTCGGGGCCGATATCTTTATCGTCGAACATCTGACCAACCTGGAAAGTCTTTTGCACCGCGAATTTCGTTTCACGGCTGCACCGCCAAAAGTGAAGGGGATGGGTACCTTCCCGGTGAGAGCGTATGCAACGATCGGGTTTTAGGGGAGCACTCGTTGTCGGAGCTAACGCCAACCATGACAAATGGATCAGGCTAAAGCAGTACCGGCACGGCAAACAGGATCGCCCCGATCAGGAAGAGATAGGTCAGCAGGTGCACCATCGGGTGATCGATCCGGACGTAGACAAACTGTTCTACAAAACGGCTCAGCCAGAAGAGGGATATGCCGATCATCAAAAACCGGCCCAGGCTGGTGGTCGTGAGCTCCACCGGAAAGACAAAACATAAAGCCGCCACCAACAGAAAGAAATAGATCAGGCGGCGATTGGTGATCTGGATGATGGCGCGATTGGCCGGGGACATTTTAGGCAACTCTTCTTTCCAGGCAAAGAGGCGCGGAAACAGGAAATGAAAACCCGCCATGCCCAGGCAGAAGGCACCGCACAAGACCAGCATCATTTGATCCATTGACGTCATCCCCGTTCGAGTTGGTCCACAAAATCAGCCAGGGAATCACATTGCCCATCCACATCCATGTCATGCGGATCGATCGGGTAGATCAGGGAGCGCTTCCAGACCGCATAGGCGCCGATGTTTCTCGCCCACTCCATGTCCAGCTTTTTATCGCCGACCATAATGGACCTGCGGAAATCAATCTCCGGAAACTGCTGCCTGGCTTGATGCGCCATCCCTGGGTTGGGTTTCCGGTCCGGATGATCATCCTGCACCGAGGTACAGGCAAAGATCGCATCGAGGTGCCCACCTGCTTTCTTCACTTCTTCGGCCAGGTAGGTATGGATCCGGTTCAACTCCGCCTCCGTCATCAGCCCTTTGCCCACCGCCCGCTGATTGGTGATGATGATGACACGCCCGAATATCTTACCGAGATGAGCAATGGCCTGTGGCGCCCCGTCGAGAAACTGAAACTCTTCCAGCCGGTATACATAATCCCCGGGATCATGATTGATCACACCATCCCGGTCGAGAAATAACGTCCACGTATGATCTACCTGGTCATAGGGCAATGGCGATTGCTTCAGCTCATACTGGGCACGCTGGAAATCCTCCGGCACCCCGATATCAATAAAATAACCTTGTTGGAGAAAGCCAAAAAATCGTTTTTGTGCCGTATAACGCTCGAGGTACTCCTTTTCAAATGAAAAAACATCGGGCCAGGACCCGGATAAAAACGGTGTCCTGCTGATCAGGTAAATGCCCCCATTGATATTACCCTGGAAAGCTTGCTTCTTCTCCTCAAAATGAAGGATCCTTCCCTCTTCATTCGTGACGACCATCCCAAAACGATCAAACTGCGTCAACGGCTTCAGGGCAAGTGTACATTCGGCCTGATGGCCCACATGGAAATCATGCATCGCCGGTAAGTCAACCCGGAACAGGGTGTCTCCGTTGATCACAAATGCCTGTTCTCCCTTCACTCTTTGCATGGCGGCCCGGATTGCTCCACCGGTCTGCAGGGGCGCATCCTCCACCACCAGTTCATATTGCAGCGCGGGAAAGCGAAGCCGGATGAATTCTTCGATCATCCGGTGCTTATAACCCAGGGAAAAAATAAAATGCTCGATCCCCTGTGACAGGAGATACCGGATGACATGGGCGAGGAAAGGCTGGCCTGCGACGGGAGCCATGCATTTGGGGATGTCGGGAAGGATGCCGCGCAGTCGGGTGCCCAATCCCCCGGCGAGTATGATGGCTTCTTTAGTCAAAATATTGTTCTTCCACAAGTTGACAAATGATGTGCCCCACCAGGATATGGGACTCCTGGATCCGCGGTGTATCCCGGGACGGGATATTGATGAGCAGATCTGCGTAAGCTTTCATCTCGCCACCGGTCTCCCCGGTCAAGGCAATCGTCCGCATTCCGTTTTCCTTCGCGCGCCGGAAGGCTTCGATGATATTGACCGAGTTGCCCGAGGTGGACAAGCCCACGAGGATATCTCCCTCACGACCGATACCTTCAATGATCCGCGCATATACCTGGTCGTAACCATAGTCGTTGGCAACCGCGGTGAGATAAGAGGTATTGACATGGAGTGCTTCTGCCGGCAGGGCCAGCCGATCCTGATAAAACCGGCCGGAAAACTCCGCCGCCAGGTGCTGTGCGTCCGCCGCGCTGCCCCCGTTGCCGCAGAAGTACACGCGGTTTCCATGCTTAAAAGCGCTGACGATCGCTGTCACGGCATCGGTGATGGACTGGATCAGCAAGGGCTGTCCGAGCAATTGCTCCTTGACCGCGATACTGTTCCGGATGATCTGTTGGATATGCTCTTTCATGTTATACGGTCCAGGACGTGAGTCCGTGTTCGACAAACTGGTATTTTTTTTCTTCGCCGCCGAAATGGTTCAGCGCTTTACGCACGGCATATTTTGTGTTGCCGGGACAATAGAAGATCATAAATCCGCCTCCGCCCGCACCGGATATCTTCCCGCCGGTTGCGCCCGCACCCCGGGCGGCATCATAGATCTCTTCGATGTACGCGTTGCTGATCCCTTCCGCCATTTTACGTTTTTGCTGAAATCCATAATCGAGGATCTCCCCGATCTCGGTCAATTGCCCTTTCAGCAACGCTTCCTTCATCAGTTGCGCCTGCGTCTTTAACTGGTGCATCGCTTCGATGGCATCCTGCTTTTGCCGGACGACATTATCCGCCTGCTTTTCAATGATCCTGGAGGATTCCCGGCTGGAAGAAGTGAAGTACAGCAGCAAATTATGTTCCAGCTCAAAGAGATGTTCGCGCTTGATGCGGAGCGGATTGACCACTACTTTATCATTGGCGTAAAACTCCATGTAATTGACGCCTCCAAAAGTGGCGGCATACTGATCCTGCCTGCCCCCGGCAAAGCGGAGGTCTTTTCGCTCGATCTCAAACGCATAATGCGCGATATCATATTCGCCCAGGGGCAAGCGGAGCATTTCCGCGAAAGCCCCCACAATGGCCACTACCAATGTGGAGGAAGTACCTAATCCTGAGCCCGCGGGCACATCCACATACGTGGTGAGCCGAATTCCGCTTCCCGGTACACCGTAATCCTGCTGGATACGGTTATATACCCCTTTCAACAGATCCAGGGTTCCATCGGTTTCAAGCCTTTCGCCATAGGGCACCCTGATGGTTTGTCCCTGGTCCACCGCGTCCAGGATGATCACCGGCTCATCCGTCACCTCGATGGTCGCATAAGCATAGAGGGACAAGGTGGCATTGAGGATGGCGCCTCCGTAGCGATCACAGTAGGGACTCACGTCCGTACCGCCGCCGGCGAGTCCAATGCGCAGAGGAGCCTTGCTTCGATAGATCATGCAGGAATGGCGATAAGCGGACTAGGATTGCATCCCGGCCAGTCTTCGGATCGTATCCGTGAGGCGTGACCAGGAATAATTCAGTTTTTCGGTGCGAAGATGGGGAATAAAGTAGTTTTCACCCAACGCGTAAAACTCCAGGATAGCAGAAGCGAGCGCAGCCGGGACAGGATCGACCACGAGACCAACTGCGTGATCCGGCACCATATCCGGCAATCCGCCCACATTGGTAACAATCATGGGCTTTTCAAAATGATAGGCTAAAGGCGTGACGCCGCTTTGCGTGGCCTGCCGGTATGGCTGAACGACCGCATCTGTCGCGCACAGGTAATTTCTGACTTCCCGGTCCGGGATAAAATCTGTCCGCAGGATCAAAAGATCCCGGATACCCAGTGCATCTATTTTCTCCTGGTAAAACGCTTCGTCTTCATAAAACTCGCCCGCCACCATCAACCGGATACCAGAGGACCGGATGCGGGGATCCTGCATGGCTTCCATCAACAAGTCAAGCCCTTTATACCGCCGGATAAAGCCGAAGAAAAGAAGGATCTTATCCTCCACCGGCAGCCCTAATGCCATTCGCGCATCACGCTTGTGGATCGGTTCCCCAAAATTGTCATACAACGGATGCCTGACCATGGCCACTGGCTTCTGATTGCCCAGGGCCCGGAGGTCGTTTTGCACTTTTTCACTCATGGTGATAAAGGCATGACAGGTCTTGATAAAATACCGCGTAAACTGCGTATCCCCCGGCCTTTTTTCATGGGGCACGATATTATCCGCGATGCAGATCACCCTCGCCCGGCTTTTTTGCAAAGCCACCCGAAGGATCGTGCCAAACGCCGGGCCCATAAACGGCAGCCAATACCGGACAACGATGATGTCCGGATTTTCCCGGTGAAGCATTTTTCCAACCCTGTACCAATTGAAGGGATTGACCGAATTGATGACGGACCGGATCGACAATCCTTCCGGGGCAGGTTCATCCGCGTATTGGGTTTTTCCCGGAAAAAGAAAGGAAGGATATTGAAGTGAAAAACTGTAGAGAATGCATTCATCCCCCTGCGCGGCAAACTCCCTGACCAACCGGTGGTCAAAAGTGGCCAATCCACCCCGCAGGGGATGACCTGGACCGATGAGGATGACTTTGGCCATACAGCAGCTGATGATTGACTTGTTTTTACCCTGCGGTTGCCATGCAAACTTCGTACCTTTTCCCCATCCACACCGCTTCCACGACTTAAATATATCTATATGAAAATCAAAGGATTAATCCTTATCCTTTTGGGTGCATGCAGCCTGCAGGCCCAGCCCATCCCCAAAGTCAATCCCGTCCGTGGCGAAACGCTCCCCGAATGGGCCACCCTGATGTACACGGATCACCCCAATGTGTGGCAGGTGGATGATGGTTACCGGGTATGGAGACAATCCAACCCGGAAGAAAAAACCACCTACACGCAGTATTATAAAAAATGGCGTCACGCCATCGATCCTTATATCAATTCGCAGGGCTTTGAGCAACATCCGCCCCAGGCGGAAGAGCGGGAATTTACTGCCAGGCTTCATTTGCTCAGGCAATCACAGGCGGATTTTTATGCCAGCCGCAATCTGCAGGAATGGTCTGTGATCGGACCTGTGGAAACTTTCAATACCAATACAGGACCGGATCCCCTGGCCAAATCATCCCAGGTCAACGTGTATTGTTTTGATCAATCCCTCTCTTCTCCTGACATCGTTTATTGCGGTACGGAAGGCGGTGAGATCTATAAAAGCGTGGATCACGGGCAAAACTGGTTTTGTGTTTCGAGGAAACTTGACATCGGTGCGCCCGGAACAATTGAAACAGATCCCACCGATCCGGATATCGTGTATGTCGGAGAAAACTATAACATCCGGAAAACCATTGATGGCGGTACTACCTGGACCACGATCCTGACGGTGGACAACCTGTATGCCAATGACATCAAAGTCAATCCGGTCAATCCGCTGCTTGTGCTGGCGGCCACCCAGCAGGGATTGTATCGCAGCATCAACGGCGGAACAGACTGGGAACAGGTGCTGCCTGATCCATGTTATGATATCGAGTGGAAAACGGACGATCCATCGGTTGTCTTCCTCGTTCGCAATGACCCTGTTGCGGCCATATGCCGTTTTTATAAATCCCTGGATGATGGCGCCACCTGGGAGTCGAAAGAAAACGGATGGTACTTCTCGGACCAGCCCGGACACAGTGATGGAGGCGCACGGATTGCTGTCACCAATGCGGATCCCGGCCGCGTTTATGTGGTCCTGATCGGCGAAGCGAAGACGGGCGACGATGGCTTCATTGGTATCTATCGTTCGGATGATGCCGGTGAAAGTTGGACACTGCCCAATCCGCCGGCAGGCGGCCCGTATGATGATACCAATCATCCCAACATGGCAACGATCAGCCATACGGGAGGATATCACCAGGGATTTTACAACCTCGGTTTTGATGCCAGTGATTCCAATCCGGACGCCCTGATGGCGGGGTTTACCAGTCTCTGGTATTCAACAGACGGCGCTGCGCATTGGACCTGTTTCGGTGGATATTGTGGTAATCCCTTCAATTATGTGCATCCCGATTGCCAGGAGATTGAAATCAATGGCGATGATGTCTGGATGACCAGCGATGGGGGTGTTGAGTATTCGAATGATTTCTTTGCCACCCATTTTGCCCGCAACAAAGGCATCACCGGTTCTGATTTCTGGGGATTCGGTTCCGGATGGAATGATGATATTCTGGTCGGCGGTCGCTATCATAATGGCAATACCGGATGGTATGAAAACTGGATGCCGGGCGAATGCCTCAGCCTGGGCGGCGGGGAAGCGGCGACCGGGTATGTCAATCCGGGTGAAGGGCGTAAAACGTATTACTCCGACATCGGGGGCGTGATCCTGCCTGAATCTCAAAATGGCTATGCAAAATATTTCAGTATCGGGCGCTACCCGAACGAAAGTTATTACGACGCGGAGAGCGGTGAGATGGAATTTGATCCGCTGAGCTGGAATACCTTTTATGTCACACAGCAAAATATCCTCTGGAAAACAACAGATGGCGGCGCCTCCTGGGATACCCTGCATGTGTTTGGCACCGATGTCAACGCCAGAGCCATGAGTTTTGAGATCAGCCGCAGCAATCCAAAGGTGATGTATCTCTTTCAGCGAGACGATTATTCCTGGGATCCCGGTTTACTTTGGAAAACAGAAGACGGCGGACAGACCTGGAACATGCTTTCATTCCCTCCGGGCTATGCCCGTCGCGGACTGCTGGCCCTGAGTGCCGAAGATGACCAGCGTGTCTGGCTTGCCTTCCCGGACAGCGGGGATGGACAAAAAATCTATACCTCGACGGATGGCGGGACACAATGGACCAACCTGACGACCCCTGCCCTGAATGGGGAGCATATCAGTTATATTCTTCACCAGGGCGGAACCGATGGCGGGATTTATCTGGGCACATTCCGGACGATCTGGTATCGCGATGATCACATGACGGATTGGTTGCCTTACGACGAAGGCTTGCCGGAAAAAATTTCAACCTGCATCCTTCGCCCATTTTACCGGGACAATAAGATCAGGCTTGGTGCCTACGGTAAAAGTATCTGGGAAGCGCCCCTGGCTGTTCCTTCAAGACCCGTGGCACAACCGATGGCTAACAAGCTCGAGACGGCGTGCCCCGGCGATACGATCCATTTTGATGATTTTTCGATACTCGATCATGCCGGGGCAACGTGGGCCTGGGAATTTCCCGGTGGCGATCCGGCGACCTCCAACGTGCGCAACCCAAAAGTGATCTATCATACCGCCGGTGATTATGATGTCACCCTGACTGTTACCAATCCCAACGGATCGTCTGTCAAAACAATCCCTTCGATGATCCATGTATTGGAACCGATCGTCAATCCGGTTCCACCGGCCATTGACTTCAATACAACGGATGATTTCACGATTAACAACCCGGATGGCGGCATCACCTGGGCTCCCGTCGTGCTGGCAGAATGCGATCCTGATGGCAATATCGCGTACTTTGTCAACAACTATGAATACAGCTCTTACGGCCAGGATGAGATCGTATTGCCTGTCAACATGGACCTGACGCAACTGGAAGATGCCAGGCTGAGCTTCCGTGTGGCCTACGCCCCGTATTATGACGGCAATGCTTTTATCGATTCGCTTAAGGTGTTGATCAGCAACAATTGCGGCGGCACGTTTCATGAGCTCTTCAGCAGCGGCGGTGAAGCGCTGAGCACCACTTCCTCCGGCTTAGGGCCCAATAATCTCTATGAATACGAACCATTCCGTCCCCAGAATTGCGAAGAATGGCGTCATGTCGATCTCGATCTGAATGCGTACCTGGGCCAGTTTGTGACAATCAAATTTCTCAACAAGTCCGGCTATGGCAACCAGATGTACCTCGATGATATCGTGATCCATGGGATCCAGGTTGGCCTGGAGGATCATCCGCAATCGATTTCGTTGTCCCTGCATCCCAATCCGACCACAGGGGAAGCGACGATGACTGCCAATACGTATACCGGAGGCCTTATTCACCTGGAAGTGTGTAATGCGCTCGGTGCGATTATCCTGGAAAAAAACCTGGCGACACACGGACTGTACTATTCGGAAAAAATCAACCTGGATCGACAGGTACCGGGTCTTTACTTCGTCAAATTGACGGATCCGGATGGAAACGTATCGGTATCCAGGTTAATCAAACAATAAGCGACCCGGCAGAAGGTTGCCTGCTGCTCAGGAATCCTGAGCGGTATTTCGCTTGCCCATTGCCAGATAGTAAATGGGGATGCCCGCCAGTGTGATCAACAGGCCCGGCCAGGTAAACTGCGGCTTATAGATGATCAACAGGAGGCAAAAGGCGACGCCCATGAGGACATAGATAATCGGCAGGACGGGGTAACCAAATGCTTTATAGGGCCGTTCTGCATCCGGTTGGCGCCTGCGAAGGATGAAAATACCGACAATCGTCAGCACGTAGAAAATCACGACGACGAAAGAGACCATATCGAGCAATTGGCCATAGCGACCGCTGATGCTCCACAGGCAGGCGACGACACCCTGCACCCAGAGGGCCACCTGGGGCACGGCCAGACGGTTGAGCAATCCTGCCTGCTTAAAAAACACACCGTCTCTGGCCATCGTATAATATACACGGGCACCGGCCAAGATCAGGCCGTTGTTGCAGCCAAATGTGGAGATCATGATCATGAGCGCGATGATCACCGTGCCGACATTGCCGAAGATGACGTGGGAGGCAGCCACGGCCACACGGTCCTTATCCGCTGATGCGATGTCCTGCAAGGGAAGTACCGCGGTGTACATCACATTGGTCGACACATAGATAATGGTGACGATCAGGGTGCCGAGAAAAAGCGCCAGACCGATATTCCTTTTGGGATTGATGATTTCTCCAGCCACGAAGGTGACATTGTTCCAGGCATCACTGCTGAAGATCGATCCGACCATGGCGGCGGCGATGGCGCCAAGCGCGGCCGCCATGCTGAGCGACGCCGTGCTGCCCAGGTTATGCAGATGCCATGCATCGGTCCAGTTGGCCGACCACACATCCGGCTTGAACATGATCAGCCCGAAAATGATGAGGCCGAAAAGGCTCAGCAGTTTTGTCGTGGTAAAGGTGGTTTGGATCAGTTTCCCGCTCTTGATCCCCCGGGTATTCACGTAGGTGAGGAACAGGATCAGGACGATCGCCACCAGTTGGGCCGGTGATATCTTTAGGAAACCCAGGTCAACAGCGACAAGGTCCTCGCTGACCGATGGGATGAGGTAGGCCATAAATTTGGCAAAGGCCACGCCGACGGCCGCGATCGTGGCGGTCTGGATGATGGCAAAGAAACTCCATCCATAGAGGAAAGCCACCAGGGAGTTGTAGGCTTCTTTGAGGTATACGTATTGTCCTCCTGCTTTCGGATACATACCGCTCAATTCGCCGTAGCTCATCGCGGCGGTCATCGTCATAAAGCCGGTGATGACCCAGACGGCGATCAGCCAGCCGGCGCTGCCGACATGGCGCGTGATATCGGCGCTGACGATAAATATCCCCGATCCGATCATGGATCCGGCGACGATCATGGTGGCGTCCATGAGGGTGATGGACCTGTTGAAGGAGGAAGCATGTTCCGACATAGACGGGATGATTTGGCTTCAAGATAATTGATTCGGGGAAAAAGAGGGTTTGGGGATAAACGCAGCGTGCAGACCGCATCGCGCGGAACGAAGCATGCAGGGTGATGAGGATTTTATAAAAATAAAAGGAAAAAAACGGCAAAATACGGGTCATTAATTGGGGAGTTCAGGACACTAGAAAACAGGGAGCAGTCATCGCCGTTATCTCATGGTTAGCGGCGAGGGGTTCGGGCTATTACCTGAAATGGCTTTCGTCAGGATTTCGTCGAAATCTTATCGATTCGGCGACAGGGTTCCCCTATTGCCCCGCCGGATCCGTTCCTCTAACCCCCAATACAAAGTATACCCCCACCCCAACGGCAACCGACCCCGTCACGATAAATGCCACCGTCGCACCCCACGTATACCAGATCATCCCCGTGACGGAACTCGCCACCAGCAAACAAATACTCTGAAATCCGGAATAGAAACCGATGGCCGTGGCCGTATCCTCTTTCTGTGCCAGGTTACTGATCCACGCTTTGGCTATGCCTTCCGTGGCGGCATAATACATCCCATAGGAAGCAAACAAGATCAACCCTGTCGCCAGGTGCGTTGTCATGGCCAACCCGATATAGGTGATGGCAAACATGCCGATGCCAAAGACAAACATATTTCTCAACCCCAGGCGGTCCGCCAGGATCCCCAGCGGATACGCGCTGATGGCATACACCAGGTTGTAAAAAATAAAGAGGCCGATGACGCCCGTATCCGTAAGGCCCGATTCCTTCATGCGAAGGAGCAGAAAGACATCCGAACTGTTGACAAGGGCAAGGATCAATAATCCCGCCACGACCCGCCTGAATGCAACCGGACTTTTTTTCCAATACCCCAGGAATGAAAAGAAAGACACCGGCTGCCCGGAAGATGCCGGCGCTTTTCTTTTTTCACGAAGGAACAAAGCGATCAGGATAGCGATCGCTCCCGGCAGGATTGAAAAAACAAACAATAGCTTGTATTCACCGGGATGGAAGTACAGATAGATCAGGGCGATCGTTGGCCCCAATACTGCACCCACCGTATCCATCGACCGGTGAAAACCATAGACGGTTCCTTTCGTGGCGACGGTGGATTCATCCGACAACAACGCATCTCTTGATCCCGTGCGGATCCCTTTACCAAGGCGGTCTGCCGTCCGCGTCAGAAAAACCCAAAGGGGATGCGCGAACAATATGATCAATGGTTTCGCGATGGCACTCAGGACGTATCCAGCCTGAACAAACGGCACCCGTTTTCCGGCCCGATCGGATCGCTGGCCAAAGTAACCCTTGCTCAACCCGATGGTCGCTTCCGCCAACCCTTCCAACACGCCAATCAGCACAATCGAAAACCCAATGCTCTTCAGGTAGAGAGGCATGACCGGATAGAGCATCTCGGAGGCCATATCGGTAAACAGACTGACCAGGGAAAGAATCCAAACCGTCCGGGTGATGTATTTCAAGAGCTGATCGGCTTACGATTTCGGCTGGATAAGGTCAACGAGATTCCCATACAGGTCTTTAAACACACCGACGATGCCATAGGGCTCCTCCACCGGACCGCGAACAAATTCAACACCCCTGCTTAGGTACAGGTGATAATCACGATAAAAATCATCCGTATGTAAAAAGAGAAATACGCGTCCCCCGGTCTGATTGCCAATGCGGCTCGCCTGTTCCTCGCCTACTGCCTTGGCCAGCAACAGGGACATCGACCCGTCTCCGGGCGGGGTCACCACGACCCATCGCTTGGTTTCACTTTGGACAGTGTCTTCCTTCAGGGTGAAATTCAACTGGTCCACGTAGAACCGGATGGCCTCATCGTAGTCGCGCACGACAAGCGTGATTTGAACGAGTTGCTGTGACATGAATAATAATTGGTTTGCGGATGGTCACGACGACAAGCGGCCTCCCTGTCCGACAAATTAAATAGGAATATGAATATCAGGGCCCCCCTTTCCGGTATCAATGGGCGCTCATCCACTTGACCAGCAACCGCACGCCATAGGCCGTGGCGCAATAGCCCTTGCCAAACCCATTCGGCTGAAAGGCCATGCCGGCAATGTCCAGATGCGCCCACGCCGGATGATCGGCTGTGAATACCTCTAAAAATTTTGCCGCGGTGATTGCCCCGGCATAGGGTTTGTCGCTCAGGTTTTTGATATCGGCAATGTCAGACTGCATATCGTCATGGAACTCATCATACATCGGCATGCGCCAGACACGTTCACCGCATGCATCCCCTGCCGCGGACAGGGATTGTGCGAGCTGATCATTCTTGGTGAAAAGTCCCGCGGCCTGTGGTCCCAGGGCGGCTACGATACTGCCGGTCAGGGTAGCCATGTCGATCATGACATCCGGCTTGTAATCCCGTACTGCAAAAGCCAGCGCATCTGCCAGGATCAGGCGACCTTCCGCATCCGTGTCGATCACTTCGATCGTCTTGCCGGCAAAGGAAGAAATCACATCTCCGGGTTTTGTGGAAGCTGCATCGACGCTGTTGTCTGTCACCGGTGCTACGGCCATGACGTCCACTTTCAGCCCGAGCCTTGCACAAGCCTCCACGGTACCCAGGGCCGCGGCCGCTCCCGCCATGTCGCTCTTCATGTAGTGCATGTTCTTCGAATCCTTGATGGAAAGTCCTCCCGTATCGAAGATGACGCCCTTGCCGACGAGGGCGATTTTCTTTTTTGCCTCCGGATGGCGGTACCGGGTGGTGATCAACTGTGCCGGCAGCTCACTGCCCCGGTTGACCGCGAGCAGCGCATGCATGCCCATGTCTTCCAACTGACCCTTGTTGAAGATCTCGCTTTCAAATTTGTATTTCCTGGCCCGGTCATGTGCCCAGTCACCGAACGATTCGGGAGAAAGATGACTGGCAGGAAGGTTGACAAGCGTCATCACCTCCTTTTGCACGAGACCAACCGTGATGCCATCTTCGATGACAGCAGGATCCATCCCGGCTGAAATAAAAGTCGTCAGGGTGCCCGGCTCCTGCTTTGTGGAAGCCTCGTCCGGTTTCTTAAACAGGCCAAGATCATACTGACCCGCCGTCCAGCCCGTGATAGCCGCCTGGACAAAAGCAGGCTGAACCAGGTGATGGATCACGAATCCGATTTTCGGCGTATTTTCCGTTTTGGCCCGGATGGCGATTTTTTTGGAAAGGGAATACGCGCATGCTTCTGTCATCTTTTCCCCTTCATATCCCGCCAGGACCTTGATGCGCCGGTTGTTCCACTGGCCAAAAAAAAGATGCATCCCGGATTTAGCCGTGGTCAATTCCTGGACAGCGGGCAAGGCACCCGCGGGGACCACCCTGGTCAGAATCTCGGAATAGACGCCGGCCATCCCGTCCTTGGCGACAGGCACGCACAGCAGGTCGACATTTTCCAGCAGCGCCTCGAGGGAAGGCTGCGCATTCAATTTCATCTTTTATTCTTCTGGTTCAGAAAAGAAGAGCCATTTGACGGCCTCCGGGAAGATATCTCCCCAATATTTTTCCTGGTGTTGGCCGTTGGGGTCAATGACGATGTTAAATGTAGTGAGTTTGCTGGAGAAAAACCCATGGGAGACCGCATCTTTAAATTGGTGAATGTGCTGGCTCATATACCGTGTCTCTTTCTCTCCGGCATAGATGAACATCCGCATCGGAAGGGTGTAATTGTACTTAAACGCGTCAAAATAGATTTCGTCCGAATACCAAAACGAGGGACTGAATATCATGAGTTTGGAGAAAAACTTTGGATGCACGATGCCGATGTAAGCACTGATGAGTGCGCCCATGCTGCTGCCCCCGATCCCGGTATAGATACGATGTGATTTGGTCCGGTAGTGGGAGTCGACGTAAGGCTTGAGCGTCTCAATGATAAAATTAGCATACGCCTTCCCCTGGCCTTCGCCAAATTTCCGGTGGTGGTAGGGGCTGTATTCCTGGATGCGTTCCTTACCGCCGTGGTCGATCCCGATGACGATCAGGTCCCCTATTCCCCTGATAGACAGGTCCCTGAGATGCCGGTCGATGGACCAACTGCCAAACGGGGCGTCCTCGTCAAAGAGATTTTGGGCATCCTGGAGGTACAGGACCGGGTAATCCCGCTTGGAATCGTAATAATCATAAGGCAAAAGGGCCCAGATACGCCTGTTTTTGCCCAACTGGGGGATCTCAAAACCCGTATCGATAAGCTCGATGATCGGGTAATGCGGCATCGCCTGGGTAATCTGAGAAGAGCGGTACATCCGAGGCGCAAAATAAAAAATAATGAGGATGACCGCCGCTCCGTGGCGGTCATCCTCATATTAATTATATTGAGGCATGGATCGGACCTATGTTTTCCTCTGCATCGCCTGCGAATTCAAGGGGGGTGCTTTCCTGCGCCAACTCAAACGCCTCGGGCATACCGTATTCCTGGTGACCATGGAAAAAAACCGGCACGAAGCCTGGCCGTACGACGACCTGGAAGAGGTCTTTTATATGCCGGAGACCGATGGCCGCAAATGGGATATCAATAAGCTCATTGCCGGAGTAGCCTATCTCTTTCGAGCCCATAAGATCGACCGGGTCATCGCCCTCGATGATTATGACGTCTGGAAAGCCGCCCGCCTCCGGGAGGAGTTTCGCATACCGGGTATGGGCGACACGACGGCAAGACATTTCTTTGACAAACTCTCCATGCGCATCGAAGCCCGCGATGCCGGCTTGCCGGTGCCAGGCTTTACGTCTCTTTTTAACGACGATACAATCCGGGATTTTTTGAAAACAAGCACCGGGCCATGGCTGGCTAAACCACGCCGCGATGCGGGCTCGCTCAACATCCGCAAGATCCATGACGCGGATGGATTTTGGAAATGGTCCGAAGAAGCGGGCGAGAACCGCCACAATTACCTGCTGGAAGAATTCAGGCCAGGGATTATTTGCCATGTAGACAGCCTTAATTATTTTGATGAAACGCTCTTCACCCGCTGCTCGCAATACCTCGACCCGCCCTTTGAAGTTGCGCATGGCGGCGGCATCTTCCAGTCAAAGACGATGAGTTCCAAGGACCCCATTGCTAAAAAACTGGTCAATCTCAATACGAAAGTGCTTTCCGCCTTTGGCTTGCGGCACGGAGCCAGCCATTCAGAATACATCGTGCGGGACGGCGGAAAAGAAATCCTTTTCCTGGAAACGGCGGCCCGGTGCGGAGGTGCCCACCTGACCGATATGGTCGAAGCGGCCAGCGGGATCAGTCTCTGGACCGAATGGGCCAATATCGAACATGCGGTGCTGACCGGAAAGAAATACCATCTGCCGATGGTGGACGAGATGCAAGCCGGTATCATCGTCACCCTGAGCAAATATGAAAAACCCGATTACGACCGATTTACGGATGAAGCGATCTGGTGGAAACTCCACAAAAAATATCACATCGGCTTTATCTTCCAGCATAAAACCGAAAAACACATCGCGGAAATGCTTGGCAAGTATTCAAAGATTATCCAGGAAGAATATTCCACCAGCGTTCCCCTGAAAGAATAAAAAAGGATCCGGCTAAGCCAGATCCTTTTTTATTCGTAGAATCCAACGCTTCCCCCCACCCACGTTTTGTCTTTATTGAATTTCACCCCGATCATCTCGCCTTTGCTCAGCCGCGCGAGATTGTTGACGATGATGGGACGCGGTTCGTTTTCCGGCCAGATGAGCATGATGCGGACTTCAACCTTGACGGGATCCTCATCCGGCGTCCGGATGACCGGCAAGTATTTGACTTTCTCCTGCAAGATATACTGGGACCTGTCCCGGACCCGGAGTATATCCTCCCGCTGCACATGAAAGACCACGCCGCTGCCGGAAAAGGAATAAAGCGGCTTTAATACATAATTTTCGAGGTCCGATGGAATTTCCTCCACCTGGTCGAGAAACAGCGTCCTGGGAATATACGGGCTCCGGATGTAGGGCATCGTATACTTGGAAATGCGGAAAAACCAATTGGGGTGCCCCACCCAGGTCACATCGAGGTCATCCGTAAAATGGAATTTCACATCGAGGTCTTTCCGGCTGATCAATTCATCAAAAATGACGCGGTTATAAATCCGCTTCACCCGGATTTCCTTACCCGCCTCATCTTTATAATACAGCCGGTCACCCTTTTTGAACAGGTCCGATACGCAGCAAACATGAATGCCCAATACTTTACGGGTGGCGTGGAAATCAATCTGGGTATTTTGCTTAAAGGGTTCTATATCGATCAGGACCACTTCCCTGGGGTCTTCCGCGCCGACGATGATATCCTTCAGAAAAGCCGTATAGGTCTCCGGGGTGAAATCCTGGAAGAGATGGTGCACCGTATCGGGTATCGAAAAATGTTGGCGATACAACTGCGCGACAAAGTGCTGGTAGAAATATAACGATGGAAATCCCTGCACCTCGATCAGCCTTGGCACGACGCTGCCATCCGGCCCTTCAACCAATCCGTAATCCATCTGCAGGAAAGTCGTATGCGCGTCTTCCCCGGGCACCCGGAAGGCCTCCGAGAGGGATGGCTCTGTCAGTTGCTTAAAGTCGGGACGGACGATAGCGTCCGTGATCTGGTGGCATGCTTCGAAAATCTGCTCGCGCAGATGGCGGGGAATGAAGACCGGGGTCTCCGCGATACGAAAGCCGGGCACATGATCAAAAAGTCCATAGACATCCTGCAGAAAAGCCTGGTATTTCTCCTGGGTAAATTCTCGGTTGAATCGCTCGCGTATTTCCGGTATCATAAGGCTGAAATATAGCGGAATTCAGTGATGATCCTCCGGCGATTTCGGTCATCCGACAAACGCGAAGGCAGGAGGCGTCAGCTCAAGGATCCGGTCGAGGGCGTTTTTGATAAATCCCGGCAGGATATGATCCCGCGTGTTGGTCAGGCGGTCCGGGTGAAGGGCATTGTGCATCATCTCTTCATAAACGTTGATGCCAAACTGATCCAGGATTTTCTCCTTGCGTTTGGGATCCCGCAGATACCGGACCATTCCGTCCGGATGCGCTTCGGGATGAAACTGCGTGCCGAACCAGGCATCCGAAAAACGGACCGCCATGAGGGCACGGTTGTCATCTATATCGAGGTCCGGGTTTTCCAACGCCGTGATCCGGGCATCGAGTTCTTTCAACCGACTCATGTCCGGATAGATCACTTCGTACCTGCGGAAATCAGCGCCATAAAAAGGAATATGCAACGGCATCAGCAAGGGATCCTTCCTGCCATCGTCTGTCACGTCCACCGGCACGATACCGAAAGACTCCTTTTTACGCAGGGAGATCTGGCCGATGCGGAGATGATGGCATATCATCTGGAAGGAATGGCAGATGAAGAAGACGTATTTTTTGCTTTCGTTTTGCAGGTTATGCGCCCATAGCTGATCCATCAGGTCAAAGTAGGCTTTGTCCCACACCCCGTCCCCGTCAAGCGGATCACCGGGTCCGCCGGAAGAAATGTAAATGTCGTACTCCAGCCCGGGCATTTCACCCTTGTAGCGCACATCAAAGACATCGTAATCAATGACCGCAAACCGGTCGGCAATTCGCTTTATGCTGGCGATGCCCATATTGTCGACATTGTTGTTCATGTCGAGGATGGCCATTTTCACCGGGCTGTTATGCTTCATAGAGGCAGGTCGTCAGGTAACCGATCAAAACCGGGTCGGGGTTATTTGGGCATTTTTCCTTCCACGGAAGACCGGATAAATCCACCCCATTGGACGTGGGATTTATTAGCCTTGTGTTCGAGTGCTTTTTCAATGGCCAGTTCCGCGGCATTCTCGACCACCCATTCGAAGTTTTCAGCGCCGACACTGTTGAGATCCGCATCCGGTGCCGGGTTGCAGTAGTCGATGGCATAAGGGATCCCGTCCCGGAGCGCAAACTCCACCGTGTTGAATTCATAGCCCAGCGCGTGATTGATCTTCAGCACGAGCTTATGAAGCTCCTTCATCAGCTTGGGATCATCGATCGCCGGCTTTTCAATATACCGGAGATGGTGTGGATTGCGCGGCTCATAAGGCATGATGCGGACGCGATCGCCGCCGAGATAATAGCAACGGAAATACGCTTCGAAATCAATATTCTCCTGCAGCATCATCACCAGCTGGCCCGTTTCGTTGTACTTGGCAAACAAATCTTCGTAGCTGGTTACTTTGTAGACACTTTTCCAGCCGCCGCCCGCGTGCGGCTTCATGTATAACGGGAAACCTCCCAGGTACTCTACCATCATCTCCCAGTCCAGCGGGAACTTAAGATTGCGGAAAGACTGATCGGAGGTGTCATCCGGACGCTGATTGGACGGCAGTAGTACGGTTTTGGGAACCGGGACCTTGATCTGCTCCGACAGGCAGTTGTTGAAGAATTTTTCATCCGCGCTCCACCAGAAGGGATTGTTGATGACAGCTGTACCCGTTAGTGCCGCGTTTTTCAGGTAGGCGCGGTAAAACGGCACATCCTGGCTGATCCGGTCAAAGATCACGGCATAGCCGGAAGGCTTGCCCTGAATGAGTTCCTCTACCCGGACAAATTCCGCTTCTACACCTTTGACGCCTTTGCTGTTGACGCGCTCGACGAAGGCCGGCGGGAATGAATTCTCTTTCCCAAATAAGATTCCGATTTTTTTCATGACGTTAGTTATACGTATGGCAATGCTAAAATACTGACTGACTGAACATAAAAAAGGCTGCCCGGTAATGACGGGGGTCAGCCTTATTCATTTTCGACTTTGATCAAAACCCGGAGGGATCAGAGGGCAACGACACAGTTTTCCTCTGCGGCCACGCCGCTATAGACATATTTGTCGGCCCCGGCATCGTTGACCCATTTTTCGCCATCCACCAGGTAGCGGAACTGGTATTCATGGCCCACTTCCAGATCGATAGTCTTGGTGAAAGAACCGTCCTTGAGTTTGCGCATGCCGTAATCAGCCGGGTCCCAGTGATTGAAATCACCCAGGACGGCTACTTCTTTTGCGCCGTTAACCAGCTGAGCGTCAATGGTAAAGGTAACCTTGCAGACCGGTTTGGATTTCAAAAATTGCTTCTTCAGGCTCATAAGAAAGAGTTTTAAAATGATGGTTTTTTGCCTTTGCGGCCGCAAAGGTACAGGTTTCTGTCCAAACAGACCAACCTCGGCGTAAAATCTCTTGTAAATGTGGAGGTTATATATTAATAACCGAGGAGGTCCTTTTTCTGGGTCTCGAAGTCATCCCGGGTGATCACACCGCGCTCCAGGAGCTCCCCCAGGTCGGCAATCTTGTCCAGGACCGTGGTATCGTAGTAACTCTTGGTTTCCAGCAGGTTCGGCTTGGGTGTGGGCAGGTAAGGCAATTGCCGGTAACCGTTCTGGACAAAAGGTTCAAAATCGGGCTGCTCCCGGAGCCACTGTAAGGCTTCATTGTGATAGATCTCTTCAAATTCCTGGAACCCGAAATCCACCGCGCTGGCCAGGTGGAAATAGGCCTGCTTGGCATCGTGCGAGAGCGAATGGCAACAGGCGAGCATAAAGTGCGTCTGCGGATCATTGTAATCGTATTGCAGCGCGTCTTCAAAATACTTCCTGGCCATATCATATTGCCCGGCCTTGTACGCGATAAACGCGTCTTTGACGATCAGGTTTCCACGCGACTTGCGGACATAGGCCATATCACCCGTTCGTTTTTTCTCTTTCGACCTGGCTTCTTTGCGATTCTTTTTTGACGACACGACCCCGCGGTTATACTTGGCGTCAAACTCAGCCTGAGGCATGACAAACAACAGGATGGATTCGATAAAGCCCAGGATGGCGAGAGGCGCGATGAAAGGCCCACCCTCTTCGATGGTGGCCGTCAGCAGGATAAAAAAGGCGATAAAATTGACGATGCCCCAAAATCGCTTTCCCAGGTAAAAACGGTGTACCCCGAAAATTCCGAGCGTCAGCGCCAGGACCCCTGCCACGATTTTTGATTTCTCCCCATGCCACTCCGTGACCTGCTCGTTCATGCCGTTTTGCTGCGGGTGCGGCTGCGAAGGCCGCTGGAAGGGAGGTGGTGTCTTTTGATTGCGCATGACCGGCAGCGCCATCCCCTTGCTCGAGATGCCATAGAGCGGCGTATCGCCCGCGAT
The DNA here is from genome assembly GCA_964617515.1 of uncultured Saprospiraceae bacterium. Classification (GTDB taxonomy): domain Bacteria; phylum Bacteroidota; class Bacteroidia; order Chitinophagales; family Saprospiraceae; genus Opimibacter. The sequence goes on from CAZTXO010000001.1 coordinate 145,105, forward strand.
GTTTTTCAACTGGTAATTGCCCACATGCACCGCCTGGAGCCAGGCATGATTGCGGATATCCTCATAGACACGCTCCGAAACAAATACACCGCCAGGCTCGCAGATGGGTTCAATCCGGGCAGCGACGTTGAGTCCATCCCCAAATGCATCCGTTCCGTCATAACTGATGTCGCCGACATGGATGCCGATCCGAACCGGCACCTCGGGATCTTTCTTAAACTCGATCTGCATTTCCACCGCGCATTCGACCGCATTGACGCTGGAGTTGAAGATACTGAGCGTCCCATCCCCGAAAAACTGGAGGACCTCCCCATCATATTTTTCATGCATGGCCAGCAGCAGGGTGCGGTGCCGGGACCGCAAAGCCAGGGCACGCTCCTCATTGATGTGCATGAGATGCGTATAGCCCACGATGTCTGTAAACATGATGGCGGCGAGCCTGCGTTTGAATTTACCCTCCATGCCGGAGCGTAAATATAAATAGAAGGATGAGAACCCGCCCAGCGGTGATTATCCATCCACCAACTGGTAGCCTACCCCTTTCAGCGTGAGCAACTGTACTTCGGGATCCATCCGGAGATATTTGCGCAGCTTGGTCACGTAGACGTCCAGATTGCGGGAATTAAAGAAATGGTCGTCTCCCCAAAGATGCAGGAGGATCTCTTTCCGCTCCACGGGAGAGCCGGCCTGGGAGATGAGCATTCGGAGAAGCTCATTTTCCCGGTGGGAAAGGGTAATGGATTCTTCCCCGTTTTGGATGATCATCCTGACGGGGTCAAAGGAGAGCTTGCCGATCTTATAGATCCCCGGTGATGTCCGACCCGCGAGGGAAAGCAGGTTGTGGATCCGCGCCATCAGCTCTTCGAGGCTGAAGGGCTTCTTGAGATAGTCGTTGCCCCCGGATTTGAACCCCTCCACCACGTCCCGGCCTTCACTCTTGGCCGTCAGGAAGATGATCGGCAGGTTTTTATCCTTCTGCCGGATCGCACGCCCGATCTCATAGCCGCTCCTGCCCGGAAGCATGATATCCAATATGCACAGATCCGGCTGCACCGATTCGATCAGGGATACGGCCGCCAGCCCATCTGCGGTCCAGTGCACATCAAATCCGCTACGCACGAGATGGTCCCGCACCAGCATGGCCAGTACCTCTTCATCCTCGACGTAGACGATTTTAGTTTTCATGCAAGGCCGGAAAAGTCAGGGAGAAGGTGGAGCCCTTGCCCGGCGCACTCACGACATCGATCGTGCCCTGGTGCTTTCGGACGACATCCGCCACATAACTGAGCCCCAGCCCGTGCCCTTTGACGTCATGCCGGTTTTGGTTAGGGACGCGGAACAGCTTTTCAAAGATCTTATCATGGTAATCCTCCTCGATCCCCACACCGTGATCCTCCACCGCCAGGGTGACGGATCCGTTATCACGCCGCAGGCGGATGTGGATGACCGGATCGCCCTGGCTGTATTTCAATGCATTTTCGAGCAGGTTGAAGAGGACGCCCGTCATGTGCGACCGGTCCCCGTTGATGACAAATCCATCGCCTTCCTGCTCCACCTGCACCCGGGCATGACGGCTGTCAAACTGCACCTTCATGCTCTGCATGACTTCATCGAGCACCTGCCGCACATCCATCTTGGCATATTGCACCTGGGGCGCCCTGTTATTGAGGATGCGCTCTACCAGGAGGGACAGCCGGCGGAGTTCGCTCTGACAAATCTCCAGGTAGCGGCGGCTTTGTGTATGCTGCAGGTCCGGAGACAGGTGAAGCGACTCGAGCGCCACACCGACCGTCGTGATGGGCGTTTTCAATTCATGCGTGATATTGCTGACAAATTCGTCGCGCAGCGCGTTGAGCCGGATTTGTCTCCGCAGATTTTTCCAGATGTAATAAAAGGCAGCCCCGACCATCACCCACAGGAATAAGGCGAAACTCAGGTGCGGCAGGAGATCATGGAAAATATCCGCCTGATAGTTTTGGTGACGAAGCGCCATCTGTTTTCCGGCGAGCATGTCAAATTGCGGTTTGCTCACCATGCCCCCGAGCATGGTATCACCCCCATCCCAGGTAATGATACTATAGCCGGCAAATTCCCCCGTGCTGTCCGCCATCCGGATGTGACGCATCACCAGGGTGCTGAGTTCAACACCGGTGGTATCGCGGCGCATGGAATCCATCGCGAGTCGCTCCAGGAAAAAACCCCTCGGATGACGCGCCTTGAGATTAATATCTGCCCGGACCATCTTGTGCTTGTAGGCACAACCGGGATCCGCGGACATGGAGTCGGGCTTATCCACGAGGATATTGACAGACAATTCCTCCCCGTCCCTGGCTACCTTAAACGGTCCGGCTGCAAGCCGGTTGAATATCAGGGAATCTTCGACGTCGCGGATGTTGGAAAACAGGACATGGTTGATCTTGTCTTCCATGTCGCGGTACTTGTTTTTAAATTCATTGTGCAGCCACAAATATTCCAGTATCCCCAGGAGAACCATGCTCAGGATCATGAGGAAGCGGGCCAGGGAAATGTCGATGCTATGGCGCATGTCAGACAAAGGTAGGCGCTGCTCGTCGAGTATCCCGGCCCTGTTAACATTAATTAACCTTTTTCAGGGAAAGGCTCGGTACGGCGCTCTGTACCTTCGCATCATAAAAATGGATAAAATGAATTACTTCCTTTCCGCCCTTTTGGCCTTTCTCTGGATCAACCTGCAAGCCCAGGATCCGGCGACCGGCAAGATCACCTTCGAAGAAAAAATGGATCTCCACCGCAACCTGCCGCCGGAGCGCCAGGACATGGCGGATATGATCCCGCAATTCAACACCTCCCTGTGGGAACTCATCTATCAAGGCGACGAATCCGTCTACCAGCATAAAAAAGCCGACGAAGAACAGGAAGTGACCAGCAACCAGGGCGGCGCCCATATGACGATGCGCTTCGGCCATGACAAAAGGATCGTATACAAGAACGTAGCCGACAATCAGATGGTGGATTCCCGCGAGTTTATGCAAAAACAATTTCTGATCACGGATGCACCAACCCCACGCAAGTGGAAGATCGGCAAGGATCAAAAGGAAATCCTGGGCTATGCCTGTTTCCAGGCCACCTTCCAGCAGGACAGCAATACCCAGGTCACCGCTTGGTTCACCCCACAGATTGAACAGCATAACGGCCCATCCGATTACCAGGGATTGCCGGGCATGATTCTCCAGGTCGATATCAACAATGGTGAACGGATGGTCACCGCCACGGCGATTGAACTCAAAGACGTGGATACATCTGTCATTGTGCCGCCAACCAAGGGCAAAGAAGTCACGGCGGAAGAATTTAAAAAGATCCGCGATGAAAAAATGAAAGAGATGGGCATCCAGCGTGGCGGCCCCGGCCCCCAGATGGACGTTCACATCATCCGCAATTAATTCCCATTACACGCTATCTGCCATGAAACATTCCCTGACCGGCCAATTCTTCCTGTGTGCTTGCTTCCTCCTGCTGACCACCTACCTGCAGGCGCAGGCCACCAAGACCACGTTTAAAGGCCAGGTGGTGGATGAAGGCGATCAGCCCATCCCCGGCGCCACGATCATGATCCTCGACGCGTCCGATTCCACGCTGGTCCAATTCGGCAGCGCTGATCCGCAAGGTATGTTTGTGATCAAGAATGTGTCTAAGGGAAATTTCCTGCTCAACATTAATTTTTTGGGCATGGAGCCGGTCTTTCAACCAATTGTCGCGGGTGAGACAGCGGAAACAGACCTTGGAAAGATCAACATGCTGCCCGCCACCAAAGTGCTGGGCGCCGTGGAGGTGAAAGCAGATCATGTCCCCCTTGAGATCAATAAAGACACTATCTCGTACAACGCGGACGCTTTTGAAACCCAACCGAATGCCGTTGTGGAGGATCTCCTGAAAAAACTGCCCGGCGTGGAAGTCGGTTCAGACGGGTCGATCAAAGCGCAGGGAGAAGATGTGCAGAAAGTCCTGGTGGATGGAAAAGAATTCTTTGGCGATGATCCTAAAATGGCGACGAAAAACCTGCCGGCAAAATCGGTCAAGAAGGTCAAGGTATACGACAAGCAATCCGAGATGTCGGAATTTACGGGCGTGGACGACGGGGTACGGGAAAAAACGATCGACCTGCAACTCAAAGACGAGTTTAAGAAAGGTCTCTTCGGCACCGCGCAGGCCGGCTACGGAAGCGACGATCGCTACAACGCCAAAGCTTCCGTCAACCGTTTCACCAAGACCAACCAACTTTCATTTCTCGGGCAGCTCAACAATATCAACGACCAGGGTTTTTCCTTCCAGGACCGCATCAATTTTTCCGGCGGCATGCGTGGCATGATGGGCGGCGGAGGCGGTGGGCGCAATGTAGATATCCGTATTTCCTCAAACGATCTTCCGTTCAGTGACGGCAGCGGCAACGGCCTGGTCAATACCGGGGCGGCTGGACTCAATTTCAATTTTCAGAAAAATAAAAACTTCAATGTGCGAAGCAGCTATTTCTACAATGGCGTAAAGAAAGATCTGCAGAAGAATACTTTCCGTCAAAACCTGTCGGAAAATCCTTTCGACACGGAAGAATCGACCCAGCAGGATACCAAAAACCACTCCCACAGCTTTTCCCTCAATTCAGATATACAGTTGGACTCCTCCAGCCAGTTGCAGCTGTCTTCCCGGCTGGGTTTTGGTGATGGTGAAGGAGATGGGTATTCCGACCTGACCAATACTTCGGCTTCCATGCTGGAAAACCAATCCCTGACCAATGAGAACAACACCAGTGACAACCTGTCGTTGACCGGTACCGCCACGTACATGAAACGACTCGGCACCCGCGGCCGCAATTTCTCCCTGAGCGGCACATACGCTAAAAATGATAACACCACGAACAATGCCTTTGATGCGCTGACAACCTATTTCACGACGGGTAACAGCGAGGCGCTCAATCAGCTGCAACATGTCGAGGCTGCGGACAACCGGGTCGACGGACAATTTTCCTTTACCCAACCCCTGCGCAAGCGGCGATTCCTGGAATTGAATTACCTGTACAGCCGCATGAACGCGGATTATATCAAACGCGTCGATGATGTGACCGATACCTCCACCGTTTTTAATCCCGCTTTGTCCACTGACTACAACTCCGTCTTCCAGTATCACCGTCCTGGGCTGACACTTCGCTACAGCGGCGAAGTGCATAACATCAACATCGGCCTCAACTACCAGATGTCGGACCTGGATGGCCATGTCAACCTGAATGAAGACCCCATCCGGCGCAGTTACCATCACTTCCTGCCGAGGTTCGTTTGGCGCTTCGACATCGGCAATGGAAAGAACATGCGATTCAGCTACACGACCCGCGTAAACCAGCCTTCGATCACCCAGTTGTCGCCGGTGATTGATAATACAGATCCGTTGCGGCTGTATGAGGGCAATCCCGAACTCGACGCGGAATACAGCCACAATGTCAACCTCAATTTCCATTCGTTCAGCCAGTTCTCATCCACCAGCTTCTTTACCAATATCACCGGCAGCATTACCGAAAACAGGATTGTTACTTCCCGGTTTGTGGATGACCAGTTCCGGGAAATAACCAAACCGGTCAACATCGACCAGGAGTCACGCATCGGCTTTTATGGTTCCTTTGGCCGTCCTTTCAAACCCATTCACAGCCGATTTACCGTCAACGGCAATTTCGCATACACCAAGACGCAAAACCTCATCAATCTCGATCTGCTGGATGTCAACCGGTGGGCCAAGTCTGCCGGCTTTACGATCTCCAACCTGAACTCCAAAGTGCTGGAATATAATCTAGGTGGAAAATGGACCTGGAGTGATAATCGCTATCCGGACGATGAATCTCTCGACCAGAGCACCCTGTTGACCAATTATTTCGTGGATGCTACGCTGACCCTCTGGAAAAAATGGAAGATCAACGGCAGTTATGACTACAACCTCTATTCCAGTGATGCATTTACGGACAATCAGTCCTTGCCGCTGTTCGAACTCTCCATTTCGAGGTTTATCCTGCCCAATGACAGGGGACAGCTCAAGCTTTCCGTCTTCGACGTCCTGGACGAAAACCGGGGACTCTCCCGCACGGTCGACATCAACTATCTGGAAGAGATACGTGCCAATTCGATAGGCCGGTATGCCATGCTTTCCTTCATCTATTCCATCCGGGGTGAGGGCATGGGCGGAGCCATGATGCCACCACCCGGGGCTATCCGGATATTTGAACGAAGAGGATAAACGCATGAAGAAAGGGTGCCCGACCGGCACCCTTTCTTCTTTATGCCCGGCAGATACTACCTTTGCGGGGAAATTCGTTTTAGTGAATTGACCACCCTGGGAATTCACCCAATCTGACTTTCTTCTCATTTTCATGAGCACACTTCCCTTCCGTCCATACCTGTTTGCCTTCTTCCTGTCCGGATTCCTGAGTAGCGGCTTTGCCCAGGAGATGGTCCTGGTCGTCGAACGCTGCAAGGCCCTGGACCAAAGCAGCCCCATCCATAATATCTGGGTGGATGATGACAATGTAAAATGGGTCGCCAATTCGCAGGGACTTTTCAAGGTTCTCGCGCTCGACCTGGTGCAGAAAGTGTCCGTACCGTCCGGCACCACTTCCCTGCTCAATATCCGCGGAGGAAATGCCAATGTCGAATGGAACACACTGGAGATGCACAACCTCATCGGTTCACCCGCCATCACCTGCGCCTCCTACGACCCAAAATCCAAAACAGTCTGGATCGGCACGCATGATCATGGAGCCTTTCAAATCAACCTTAGCCCGCTTCGCATCGTCCAGCAATTGAATTCGGACAATAAAAAACTGGCCTCTGACCAGGTCAACGATATTTTTATCCAGCCCAATGGCAAGATCTGGATCGCGACCAATGACGGCATGCTCACCGGAAGCGGGGATAAATGGACCCTGGAAGAACGCTACCTCAATTTCATCGCGGTCGACGCATGGGGATCCAACCTCTGGATCCTTGGCGATGACTTCCTGTGGCAGGTGGACGCCAAAGGAAAATGGAACGCGATCGCCATCGAACCTAAAAATGTGGAAGGACAGCTCCGCGATATCGCTGTCGATGATGAAGGCCGTGTCTGGATCGCTTCCAACATGATGACCGGTTACAACGTCGAGGCCAACCGCTATCAGCGCTTTGGACCGGGTCAATATTTCACGAGCCAGTTTGTCAACTGCCTGGACGTCGACCAGGATGGCTCCATCTGGACCGGCACGGATGATAAAGGACTCTACCTGATTCAATGGGAAGCGGCTATGACGGTGAACATCCTGATGGATACACCCCTGGATTGCAAGGCCAATACCCCGACCGCCGTTTTATCCACGAAAATCACCGGAGGGCAAGCGCCCTATACGTATAAATGGAGCAATGGCCAGTCCGGGGATAAACTAACGCAAATCGGACCTGGCCAATATCAACTCACCGTCACCGATACGAAAGGAATCACCAAGACCGCGAAATATGACATCCCGGATCCCGGACTCCGCATCAAGACCGAACTGGTGACCCCTGCTTCCGGCGCACCAGAGGGCGATGGGAGCGTCAATCTCCTGGTCGACGGAGGCACAAGCCCCCTGAAATATGCCTGGGACAATGGTGAAACGAAACAGGTCGCAGTCAAACTCACACCCGGAAAGCATGCCGTGACCGTGACGGACGCCAATGGCTGTTCGGCTGTCATCACCGCGGATGTGCCTGAAAAAACAGCACCGCTCGCCATATTCGCTAAATTCCTTTCTTCCAACAGCTGCGCAAACGCCAAAGACGGCGTCGCGGAAATCGAAGTGAATGGGGGTAAAGCGCCTTATACCTTTACCTGGAAACCCGACGTAGGGCATGAAGCAAAAGTCAGCAACCTGTCCGCAGGTCTGTACAGTGTCACGGTGACGGACAAAAACGGGCAGACCGCTTCGACCTCTGTCAATATCCCTGCCCCACCGCTGCTCCAGGCCACTGCCGTACAGCTGGCAGAAGCGGCGGCCAATATGGCCAACGGGCAGGTAGAGGTCCGCGTCAATGGCGGCACGAGCCCCTATACCTATCTATGGAATACCGGTGAGAACACGGCCGTTGTGAAAACATTTGCCGCAGGGATGCATACCCTGACCGTCACCGACGCCAACGGCTGTGTCGTCACCACCAGTGTGACCGTCACGGAAAATATCAGCGCACTCGGTGTCATCATCAAAAACCCCGTCAAGATCAGTTGCAACGGGCAAGGGGGTGCAGCGTTGAAAGTGGAGATCACCGGGGGTAAAAGTCCGTACTCCTACAAATGGAGTGACGGCCAAAGTACCGCCATGGCAGAGCGGCTCAAGGCAGGGTCCTATACTGTTACAGTCACGGATGCAAACGGCACTTCTTTTACGACGGAATATAAAATAGAAGAACCACCCGCCATCACTACCACGGTCAGTATCGATGCGGCAGCCAGTGTCAATAATGCCGATGGAAAAGCCACGGTAAAAGCCTCGGGGGGCACCGGCAACTTTCAATATAGCTGGGATAATGGTGAAAAATCTAACAAAGCGATAAAGCTGGCTGCGGGCGTTCACCAGGTCACCATTACGGATGGATCCGGTTGCACCGCGGTCAACTCCGTCCAGGTCACTGAAAATATTTCGGACTTACTGGTGACCATTGAACAATTGACGGAAGTCAAATGCGCGGGGACCCGGGAAGGCAGTGTGAAAGCGAATGTAAAAGGCGGCAAACCGCCCTATACCTTCCTGTGGGATAATCGCGCGACCACCGAGACGCTCCAACAAATAGGAGACGGCCTTTACAAACTGACCATAACAGACGCCAGCGGACAAACGGCGACTTCCGTCATCACGGTGGACTCACCGGAGGCACTAAAGATCGAAGTCAAAGCGGAACTGGCAGCCAGTCTTGGTAAAAAAGACGGACGGGCGAATGTTTCCGCCGCAGGCGGCAGTGGTCAATACACTTATTCCTGGTCCAACGGCGAGATGACGGCACGGGCCGTGTCTTTACCTGCGGGACAGCATTCGGTAACGGTGACGGATGAAAATGGATGTACCACTAAGGGTGAAATCACGATTACCGAAAATATACTGCCCGTAACCGTTAAGATCAGCCAGCCGGATCTGATCCAATGCGCAGGGGGAACGGAAGCTTCGCTCAAAGCGGAAGTAACCGGTGGCAAACCTCCCTATACAATGACCTGGAGTGGCAATGGGAAAACCTATACAGGGGAGACTATCCATCAACTTGCGGCAGGCAGTTATTTCTTGTCGGTGACAGATGGTTCCACCTTATCCGGTACGGCAACGATTACGGTCAGCGAACCAAATCCCCTGCAACTTTCGATTGATGACATGGTCCCCGCCACGACCAACAACGCGGATGGCCGAGTGGTGCTGCGCGCGACCGGCGGGACGGCACAGTATGAAGTAGATGGACGTTTCTTTCCGGCCGGGACCAATACGTTTACGATTGACCGGCTCAAGCCGGGCAATCACCTGCTGGTGGTCAATGACGCTAAGGGATGTACCGCACAGATCACCGTCCTGGTGACGGAAAATGTAACGCCCCTGACGCTTACTATCGAACAGAAAGAGGAAAATAAATGCGCCGGTGATGCCAAAGCGTCTTTGACCGTCAGCGTAAAGGGCGGCAAATCGCCTTATACCTATGCCTGGTCCACCGGAGACCAGGGCACTTCTCTTGCAGGTCTGGCGGCCGGGACTTATGCCCTGACGGTGTCGGATGCTGCCGGGCAGACGGGCAAAGTGGACTATTCCGTGAAATCTCCTGCCCCGTTAAAACTCACCCTGACCAATTTCCGGGCCGCGACGAATGACCGTATCCAGGATGGCAAAGCCAACGTCGAATCCAGTGGCGGCACCGGTGCCTGCACGTTCCAGTGGAGCTCAGGCGAGACCCTGCACCAGGCGGTCAAGCTTCCACTGGGCCCTGGTTACGTTATCGCCACGGATGAAAATGGTTGCACCGCCAGGGAAGAATTCACCATCAAACAGAAGGTGTTGCCGGACCTGACCGCCACGCGAATCGCCTCCGGAGAACCCTTGCGCCTGGAAAAAATACAGTTTGCGGCCGACAGCATTAACATCAATGCGGAAGCCGTTCCGACCCTGGATGAGTTATATGAATTTTTGTATGACAATCCCACGGTGATCATTGAGGTATCCGGCCACACCAATGGGCTTCCCGCAGATGAATATTGCGATCGTATCAGTTCCGAGAGAGCCAAATCCGTCGCCAACTACCTCGTCCAAAAAGGCATCGAAGAACGCCGTGTCATTTCCAAGGGATACGGCAAGCGTAAACCGATTGCGACAAATCAGACGGCCGAGGGAAGAAAAAAGAATCAACGGGTCGAGATCAAGCTGATCAAGATCGAGGAATAGCGATGGAGGCGGCCACAAGGATGACGTGCAAGCAATGGCATAGAATATTTTACCATCCAGCGTATCTAGTCGTGAACAGAATCGAATTTAGACAAACCATACTCGCCTCTTGTGAAACAGTTTCAGCATTCCATTTCCGATGAAACATCCTCTCATTTCCGTTTTGGCTGCTTGCTTTCTGGCAGGATCATGTAATTTGACCACACCCGATCAGTATTTCAGCCGTGCCGCTTTGAACTGTAACCTGCTATATGGTTTTGCCGGTGATGACATGCAAAGAGACCTGGGTCAGCCTTCTGTACAAATCGTCGATCCCAAAACGATGGCGACGGCGACCGTAAAAAGAAAGGTAGTGGTAGATCAGAAAATCGCTGCTTTGGAAGCAAACTTGCAAAAGGTTAATGCCCTTCCCGGGAATACCGAGGCAGAAGAAATGATCCGGGCTTCGAAAGCGCTCTATGCATGGGTGCTGCCCGTCTATAAAAACGAGTACCGGCAGTTGGCTGCCCTCTATGACGAAGGTGCTCCTGCCGAACAAATCGCCGCAATGGAAAATCAAATCCGGCAGACCTACGAACCGAAGTTCCTTGAATTGTACAATACCCTCTGGACGGCCGGTATCGCCTATGCCCGAAAGCACGATATACAGGTGAAGGAGGTCAACCCGTCGCCTCCATCCTTTACGCCACCACAACAGGAGTAAGACTTCCTGCTTACAGGCTGGTGCGGAAGGAGTTCTTTGATAAAGGAATTAGGAAAATCCGGGATGGTCCCTGAACTTTAAAAATCAGCGTGACCTACCTGATTTTTCAAATAGAATGGGCAACTTTCATTCTCTCGCTCTCTCACTCTCTCACTCTCTCACTCTCTCGCTTTCTCACTCTCTCATATGGTGGGCCCACCTGGGATCGAACCAGGGACCCCCTGATTATGAGTCAGATGCTCTAACCGTCTGAGCTATGGGCCCGGAGAAGGTGCAAAGCTAAAAACTAAAACCTAAAAGGTGTAGCTAATGTAAGCTGTGATCCGTGATCGGCGAAGAGGAATCCATCATCCGGTAGGACCCTGTCAACAACAGCATCACTTAGTCCCCGCGATGGTTCGCAACCGCCCGCCACGCCCACCTTCGATGAGCATCGGTAATGCGACCACATAAATACCTTTGGCGGGTAGTTCATCCAGGTGGGCGACATTTCCAAATACAGGGATATTTTCCTTCAGGAGGATCCGGTGCACATGAAAATCCTTTGCATGACCGTACCCAATACCCGGGGTGTCAATACCGGCCGCTTTTATCTTCCGGCTTTTGACCATCCATAAAGCCGGGGCCTGGCTCAGCCCGGGAAAATGCAACAGGGGAATAGCCCCTCCCTATTTTTTGCCCTTGCCGAAATATTGCTTCGCATCCGGATAATACCGGCCGTATCCAGTGCGGAAAAGTTCGAACGTGTTCGGAGCGATCGGGCCGTATTTCTTTTCCCAATCCAATACATCCTCCACCGTCACCAGGTAATTCCGTTTGGCCAATGCGCCTTGGGATACATCGATCACCACGGCTTCCCCGATCCATTGCTCCAGGTCGAGCTGATCATTGGTCTTCTTCCCTTCCGAAAAGTGAATTGGGGCATCCAGGTGTGCGCCGCCAAGTTCCGCTGCGCTGATTATTCTGGTTTTCCGATTAGTTTTAGCTTACCGTTTCAGCGCTCTCATGCCATGAAAATACTCCACTTCGCTTTCCTGGCCGGATCCGCCCTCCTCTGCCTGGCAGCCGGTTGCCGCCATCCCGATGTGCCGACCCAGGAGGAAGTCCGTGTTGAAAAAGCAGCCTGGACCGCGCCGGATACGGCCACCATTCCGAAGGATGAAGCCGGTCTCCTGATCCGCTATGGCCGCGATCTGATCGCACACACGGGCCGCTATTTCGGGCCAAACGGAAGCATCAGCAAGGAAGCTAATGGCATGAATTGCCAAAACTGTCACCTGGATGCCGGGACAAAACTGTATGCCAACAGTTTCTGCGCCGTATGTGCCAACTACCCAAAATTCCGTTCGCGCTCCGGGACGGTAGAAGATCTGGAAAAGCGGGTCAACGATTGCATGGAAAGAAGCATGAATGGCCGGGGACTGGCTTCTGCCAGCCGTGAAATGCAGGCCATGATCGCCTACATCAACTGGGTCGGTAAAGATGTGCAGAAAGGCATCGTCCCGGAAGGCACTTCCATCGTGGAACTTCCCTGGCTGGACAGAGCCGCTGATCCGGCGGGCGGAGCGATCGCTTTCCGTAAACGATGTGTCTATTGCCATATGGAAAGCGGGGAAGGACAGATCAATCCCGACGGAAAAACCTACCTGTTTCCTCCGCTGTGGGGACCCAACAGTTACAATACAGCCGCAGGCATGTACCGGCTTTCTCGGCTGGCCGGCTATATCAAATCCAACATGCCTTTTGACAAAAGCACCTACCAGCATCCCTTACTGACCGATGAAGAAGCCTGGGATATCGCGGCCTATATCAACAGCAAACCCCGGCCGGAAAAACGGTTTGCCGGTGACTGGCCTGATGTGACCAAAAAACCAGTCGATCATCCGTTTGGCCCCTACGCCGATACCTTTCCGGAAACGCAGCATAAATACGGTCCGTTCAAACCGATCCTGGCCGCCTCCAAAAAACCCTGACCGGCAAAGCGCTCTTTTATCCCGGTATCCCATGAAAATGGGATAGACCGGACCTGGCTGCAGGACTAATTTTGCCCGGAGAATAACGGAATAACAAGAAAATAAAATGCTTTGGAACAATTGCATTAGCTTTATTACCCTCTCTCCTGCATATTCATACCATTTACCATAAACACGATCTAATATGAAAGACAATGCCGCACATCCTCCCCGGAGGGGATTTCTCCGCAACCTCGGTATCGGCTCTGCCGTTGCCGGCCTCGCGACCATTACCTCCGCGTTTCGCTTCAACCAGGACAAACAGGAAGAAGAGAACGCGCTCCTGAATGCCGCCAAAGATCCGGCAGACCTGTGGTTTGACAAGGTCAAAGGAAGGCACCGCGTCGTATACGATTCCACCCAGCCCAACGACATCATGCCGTTCGTCTGGCCAAGAGTCTTTCTCATCACAAATGAACAAACCGGCTCGCCAAAAGAAGATTGCGGTGTCGTGGTCGTCCTACGGCACGATTCGATCTGCTATGCCTTCAAGGATGCCATGTGGGAGAAATACAATTTTGGGGAAGTGTTTAAAGCAAATGAGATCGGCCCGGCCTTCCAGGCCGCCGATGCCAAAACCGCTACGAAAACCCGCAACCCATTCTGGAATCCGAAACCAGGCGACTTCAAAGCTCCCGGGTTTGGGGCTGTGCCCATCGGCATCAATGAATTACAGGCAGACGGCGTGATGTTTTGCGTATGCAACGCCGCCATGACTGTCTTTTCCAATGTTATTGCCGGCATGAAGGGCATGAAAGCCGAGGACGTCATGGCTGACTGGAAAAATCACCTGATCCCCGGGATCCAGATTGTTCCTTCGGGCGTATGGGCGCTTGGCCGTGCGCAGGAACATGGTTGTAAATACATTTTTGCCGGTTAATCCGATACGCAGACATGATGAAACGCAACCTGATCCTGATTTTCGCGCTTCTGTGCACCTGGGTCATCTCCCACGCCCAGCCTGCGCCGTACAAAGTCGTGATCGATGTCACCAGCAGCGATACCATCGTCCACCAGATGGTCATCCGCTGGGTAAAGGAGATCATGACTGCCGATCCCAATGCCGATGTCGAAGTGGTCTTTTATGCCAAGTCGCTCGGCATGATCACCAGGGGCAAATCGGTGGTGAGTGATGATGTGATCTGTTACGCGGCCAAGGACCATGTGGATTTTAAAGTCTGCGCGGTAGCCATGAAAAATAACGGGGTTGAGGAAAGCCAGTTGTTGCCGGGAGTGCAGACCGTGCCGGACGGCATCTACGAGATTATCTCGAAGCAACACGAAGGCTGGGGCTACATCAAAGCCGCCCGCTAGCGATCCTCCTTTTTCGCCTGATTGGATTGTTTTTTTGGAAGAACCCTTGAAAAAGGATGTATTCTTGAAAAACAATCCTTTTTTTATACCGCAATGTGGCTCGAAATCCTGGGATACTTCTGTGCTGTTCTCGTCGGGATCTCCCTGGGCGTCCTGGGAAGCGGCGGGTCCATTTTTACCGTGCCGATCATGGTCTACCTGCTCCAGGTCAAGCCGGTGGAGGCGACCGGCTACAGTCTGTTTGTCGTCGGACTGACCAGCGCCATCGGGTGCATCACCTACCTCCGCAAAAAACTGGTCGACCTGAAAACAGCCTTTTTATTTGGTGGACCTTCCGTGATCGCCGTGTACCTGACACGCCGGCTCCTGATGCCCCTGGTGCCGGATCCCGTGATTTCCCTTTCCTCCCTGGTGATCAGCAAGGATCTGCTGATCCTGCTCCTTTTTGCCGTGCTGATGATCATCGTGGCAGTCAACATGATCCATTCCGGGGAAGACCAGTGGAAGGAACTGGAGGGACGTCATCGCCTGGCCATCATCTGGCTACCCTGTATTGGTATTCTGAGCGGCATGCTGACCGGGATATTCGGCGTCGGGGGAGGATTTATCCTGATACCGGCCCTCGTGCTTTTTGCCAGGATCCCTATCCGGCAGAGTGTCGGGACCTCCCTGCTGATCATCGCGCTGAATTCTTTTTCCGGCTTCACAGGAGAGCTACTCGAAAAACATGAAAGCATGGATTATCGATTACTGCTCCTCTTCTCCCTCCTGAGTATCAGCGGCATCTTTATCGGCCTCCGGTTATCCCTTGCGCTGAAGCCAAACCTACTGAGCAAAACCTTTGGCTGGTTTGTGCTGGTGATGGCGGCCGCTATCCTGGTCAAAGAATTATGGCTTCCAGGGTAAAGACATGCTTATCTCCCCAGCCACTCCTTGAAGTCCGTCATACGGTCCCCGCTCACCCACACCTCCAGTTTGGATTTGGGTTGCAGCTCCAGTTTCAATTTTCCCTTGATGTGCGCCTGCACCTGCCGGATGCATCCAAAACTGACGAGAAACTGCCGGTTGATCCGGAAAAAATCTTTTGGGTCAAGCATGTTCTCCAGTTTTTCAAGACTGTAATCCACCGGAAGCGCGTGATCATCGCGCGTCACTAAAAAAGTCAGTTTGTCTTCCGAATAGAAATAGCCGATGTCATTCACTTCGATGCTTTTAATCTTTGTCCCCGCGGTGATCATGAAACGGCTCTTGTACTCCGGCTCCCGTTTCCCGATCAGGGCGAGAAGCTTTTCCATATCCGGCAAGGGTTGTGTCGCATGCAGGGATTTAAACTTCTCAATGGCCTGCACGAGCTCTTCATAATTGACCGGTTTGAGCAGGTAATCAATACTATTGACTTTAAATGCCTTGATCATGTATTCATCATAGGCGGTCGTAAAGATCACCGGCACGCGCATCGGCGCCTGGTCGAAGATGGAGAAAGCAAGATCGTCCTCCAGGTGGATGTCCATAAACACCAGGTCCGGGGACGGGTTCGACTTCAGCCACTCGATGGACTCCCTGACCGAAGGGAGGATCGCCAGGATCTCGATGGCCGGATCGTATTTGTGTATCAGGCTCTGCAACCGCTTCGCCGTGAGGTTTTCGTCTTCGATGATGATCGTTTTCATTTTTCGTATCTAGGAGTCGTCACGAAATTTCTGCTCGCACAGCAAGAGCGGGACCTTGATCAGGAAAAAGCCATCGCTTTCCCCGACCCAAAC
Organism: uncultured Saprospiraceae bacterium; assembly: GCA_964617515.1. Taxonomy (GTDB): domain Bacteria; phylum Bacteroidota; class Bacteroidia; order Chitinophagales; family Saprospiraceae; genus Opimibacter. The sequence goes on from CAZTXO010000001.1 coordinate 161,329, forward strand.
CGGACGGCTGGTCAACAGGGCGTACCGGTCCGTGATGTTCTGCAGCCCTACTCCCGTGGAGGCATATTCCGTTGAACGGGGTTGTAGTTTGTTTTTAACCAGCAGCACATTTTCCTCGCCCAGGGAAACGGTTACCACCAGGGGCTCGCTGACGGACATGCGGTTGTGCTTGACCGCATTCTCGACCAGCAACTGCAGGGTCAGCGGGGCAATCTTAAACTTATCGAGCACAGCGTCCGGCAGATCGATCAGCAGGTTGAATTTGTTCTCAAAACGGATTTTGAGCAAAAAAGCATACGACTCGATAAAGCCCAACTCCGTCCGAAGGGTCACGAGCGACTGATCCTTCTGCTCCAGGATATAGCGATAAGAGCGGGACAACTGATCGATAAATTTTTCCGAGAGATCCGGATCCACCCTGACCAGCGAAGCGAGGATGCTCAGGCTGTTGAAAAGAAAATGCGGGTTGACCTGGTTTCTGAGTAACGAAATTTCACTCAGCAATTGTTGCTTCTCCAACTCTTGCGCTTTACGCTGCAGTGTTTCGGCATTCCGCTGGAAATAAAAACTGCGGCCCATAAAAACCAGGGCCAGCAGGAGCACGCCCAGGCCCAGGAAAACAATGATGTAGGTGGTCCGCGTTTTGCGGTTCAGCTCTCGCTGATGGCTCATCTCCATGGAGGTCTTTTCTTCTTCCCTGGAGAGACTGTCGATCACCAATTCCTTCTCAAACTGCAGCCGGTTCATCTCTACCTTCAGTTCCTGCTGGCTGACGCTGTCACTCAGCGACACGTAGCGCTCGAGATAATCGAGCGATTTGGCTGTCTGCCCGGTGTTTTTATAGGCATCATAGAGGCAAAAGCAGGCGGCTTGCTGGATCGGGAGTTTGTGGGAGGCCTCTGCGATAGCATGAGATTGACTGCACCAATGGATGGCATCGGCATATCGCTTTTCTTTGACCGATGTCTCCCCCATGGTGAAGTAGGCGTTGGCCAGGCTGGAGGTATCCCGGAGCGCCTTGAATAGTTCGATGCTTTTCAGGTTATTTTCCCTCGCCTTTTCAAAATCACCCATCTTGTTGTAGACCGTCGCCAGGTTGACATAGTTAATGGCCATCCCGAGCCGGTCCTTCAGTCGGGTCCGCACCGTAAGACTTTTTTGGAGATAGGCCAGGGCTTTGTCAAACTCCCTGAATTTCCGGTACAGATTACCGATGTTGTTGTAGAGCAGGGCCAGTGCGTCTTCGGCATGCTGGGCCTCATGCATCCGGATGGCGAGGTTGTAATACTCCAGCGCTTTCGCGCTGTCACCCTGTTCCTGGTAGATATTGGCCAGGTTGTTATAGTTGGCCGTGATGTTGGCGGTGTCCCGGATCTTTTCATTGATGGCGAGCGCTTTCAACTGGTATTGCAGATCCTTGAGATAATTGCCCTGCTGTCCGTAGATCAATCCGATGTTGCCGTAGATGGCCGCTTCTCCTTTGAGATCGCCGATCGCCTTCCGGAGGTCAAGGCTCTGCTGGTAGGCGGACAGGGATTTCACAAAATCACCTTTGTAGTAATAGTAGGTTCCGATGTTATAGTAGGCTTTGGCAGTCCATCGCTGATTCTGCTTTTCCCGGGCAAAATCCAACTGGGCATTGGCCAGCAGGAAAGCGGAATCAAGATTGACGTTCATCATCGGCCAGGTGAGCGCCTGGATCGCTTTCAGCCGCTGGGTATCCGGTAGTTCCGCATTCTGCCAGGCGCGCCAGAGGCTGTCCTTTTTCGTTTGGGCAGCCATGCCAACGGTCAACCCGGACAGGAAAAGACAGAAAAAGAGGTGTTTGGTTTTCAGATGGAAGCGCATCGCGGTAGAGAAAGGGATCACTGCAATATTAGGCAATCGTTTTTGGAGACTGGCTGCCGGAGCCATCCGGCAGCCAGTTAATGGGCTATTGTTTGGTGGCGAGGATCACGAGGGGAACCTCATCCTGTTCGCTTTCCCAATGCATTTTGGTCCCGTCCGTGATGGTGATATGAGCATCAACCAGGTCACCGGTATAATCGAGGGTGACCTTGCCTGCACGCGCATCGACCGAGTACGCCCCTTCGAGGAAATATTCGGATTCATCCGCAAAGAGCACGGTCTGTTCGAAGATACCCTGCGCTCCGGTGTAATCGTGAAAGCGAAGCGTGGCGGCGGTCACCAGCAACCCGATGTATTCATCGCCGTCGAGCTTGTAGGAATCGATATCCCAGGTGCCGATGAGTTCGGATTTTTCCAGGATTTGTTCCTCTTCATCTTTCTGACAGGAAGAGAACAGGATCAGGGTAGTGGCCAGGGCAAAGGCCAGTATAAAAGGTTTTGCCAAAAGCGTTTTCATGTGTTAATGATTTTAATGGTTAGTGATTAGGTATAGGTTCATGCCAGGCTTTTCCGGTATCAAAGGATGATGAGCTTTCCGGAGAAATAATCGTCATCACTCTTGGCCCTGACCTGGTACAGCCCTGCCGGCAGGAAGGAAAGATCGATCATGCGCTCACCGGGACCCAGGTTATACTTACCCAGCAACTGCCCGGAGAGCGAGTAGATATAGACGGACACCTTTCCCGGCAGTTTGATCTGGACAGCGCCTTCCGTCGGATTGGGGAGGAGAAAACGGGCATCCGCCACGGGATCCGGGTCTGCTGAGGTGAGGTCATCGTAGTAATAGTATTTCTTATTTTCCAGGATCCAGGACTCCAAGTTGCTGTCATACCGGTATCCGGACTCCGCCGCGACATATTCATCCTGCTGATAGGTGTAAGTGGACTGTGCGCGTATCCAGATGCCGCTTGGGTCCAGCGTATTGGTCTCTTTCAGGCTGACACGCTGCTGGTCGTCGTAAACGAACCCCAGCACCTGGATCAGCTTCCAGTCATTTTTATCAAAGTCATACTCGAAGTTCTGGATGAGCTCCTCGCTGCCAAAGGAAGTGTACGTAAACGTAAGTTTGGTCTGCGCTACAAAGCCTCCGGCACCATCTGACACGAGGGTGGTCTGCGTATGCAGTTGATGATCGACATACCACATCTCCTGCCGTTGGGACGGGATCTCTTCGTCCCCTTCGATATTGAAGGACTCAATGACCACCAGGTCCCCATCCGGATTGTAGTGATACCGGTCCAGGAAGACAAGTGGTACCTGGAAAAACTCAACTGAACTCAGGCTCTCAGATAGCCTTTCCTGCCCATCAAACGTATTCCAGGTGGCCATGGTCCTGATCCAGTCATGAACCTCCACGGACCATGCGCTCACAAAGAATGAATCTACCAGCTCCGGCGACATGCCGCGTCGAAAGATTTCGATCCGGGTGTCGAGGTTGAATTCCCCGGATTCCTCATCATACACGGCTGTAAACGAATCCACGATCCTCCCGAGATCATCCCGGATGATCACGGTGCGGTTGAGGGGAATCCAATGATCCTGATCATAGTAATACTCGACGATGATCTCGGTACCTTCCTGCGGATAGGTGTACACATTGCGGAAGAGCGGAAGGGAATCCAGGCCTGGCTGGTCATAGCCAAAATAGGTCAATGTGGAATCCAGTCGCAGCTCTTCGGAACGTTGCTGGATCAATGGCCGGAGACCATATTCGGGTTGTGGTCCCGGCACGTCAAATCCGGCTTCCAGGAGTACGCGTTTGAGGGGGTATCCCCAGTTAGCAGCATACGGTTCGATGCTGGCCGGCAGATTTTTCTGGGCAATCAATTGGCTGATCGCCATCGTCCAGTAAAGGACGGGCAACATTAAATGTTTCATACTTTTTAGGTTTTAATTCGTGATGGTTAGGAGAAAAAGGCCGCGCCAGCAGCAGGTATCTGGTCGGTTACATCTCCTGGTCGCGGCGTACATGGTGTTTCTTTGTTTTGATGACTCAAAAGTAGCGGGGCACCTCAAGGGAGTCAAAAAAAGGGATACCGAATGCCCTCTTGGAACGGATGAATGCCGGAAAACGGGAGATGATCTTTTTGGGAGAAATTGGCAGGCTATTCCCCGACTGCCCTCAGCCTGGCGTCCCATGCCTGGAATGCCGCTTCATCCCCTACCTCCCGGCAGGCATCGCGGATATACCGGAGGAGGAGGGTATTGGCGGGGTCAAAGACCAGGCCTTATCCTATTGCCTGAGTGAAGAACAGACCTGACCGCGCGGAAAGAGCATCAGGGTTTTCGGGAAAGAGATGGATAGATGGGGCGAAATGCTGCATGGCCTCCTGCAGCCTACCGGGATCATTCACTTCACGAGTGACCCGGTTCCTGGCACGCTTCGCGATTTCAGGACCTATCTGGAATTGCAGCCTGGCACCCGGAGCGATCTGTTGTTTCCCCGGATGGGAGGAATGCTTGTGCCGGGGCTTCTACATCAGGCGCCGGATCCGAGTATATTTTCTTCCCAGCTTTTACCCAGATCAACCTCGGATGTCTCCTCACTCTCCATCAGTTTGCGAAAACCGGTATAATAAAAATCAAACCAGCGGCGATGGGTGGATTTGCGCAGGACAAAACTCGGGCGCTCATGAAGATCCATTCTGAACCCGGTGAGCGTGATGAATAACACACCTTCTTCTTTGTCCGGATCGATAAACGTCATGATCGGATCGGGCAAATGGTGTGTCAGTCTAAACGTAACCCCTTTCGAAATACCTTTTAGCTTTTGAAAGGCCAGGTGCAACTGGCCCTGGACATAGGTGATATCGGATGCCGCGCCGGCCTGTCGCTCCGGCGAAACAGCCAGGGCCTTGCTGTCCGGATGGATCATGACGCATTCAAATCGCCCGCCACGCTGAACGAAAGATCGCAGTTTGCTATAGTTATGATTGATAAAGCCATAGCTGCAGACTGCCTGCTGGCAGACAAGCGATGCAGCCGGCAGACGCCGGATCAATTCCTGCTCATCCCACTCATCAAACACGATGATGTCCTGGCGCTCAAGGATTTTAAACTTGCCGGATACCTGCTCCGGATCCGGCACCCGGAGCCCCGGCTGCGCCACGGCCAAAATTTCAATGGGCCGGTCCACATTCTTGAACGCATAACTGCCCAGGGAAACAAATGAAAAATCCGTCTTACCCGTAATGCTGTCTATCACCTGCATGGACAGGAGGATCGAACCGGCCTCGCCCATCGATTCAATCCGCGACGCCACATTGAGGGCATGCCCATACACCAGGTTTTCCGCTCCGCGAATTTCGCCAAGGTGTATGCCGATCCGCACCGGCACATCCGGCTCCTGCCTGAAAGCCTGCTGCAAAGCGATCGCGCACTGGACACAATCCGACGCGCCGGTGAAATAACTCAGGCTCCCATCTCCTACCACCTCATACAAGACCCCGTTATGTGCCGGCACCAATTCCCCCAATGCCTTGCGGTGCCGTTCGTTAAACCGGACAGCGAGCCCTTCGTCCCGGGCGGTGATGGAAGTATACCCGACCAAATCGGTATACATGACGGCGACGAGCTGGTTCATGACGGATGGCATCTTGAAGCAGGCGAAGCTAAGGAAAAGCCCGGCGCTTGCGTCCAGGCATCGCTAACGGAATACCAATATGCTGCACGAAAAAAACCAGCGCGGTGGAAAACCGCCCGCCGCTTTTCCCTCTCAAATAGGCTCGCGCCAACTTCAAACGCATTATTAGCCCGTTCATCGGCTTTTGCTTGGCATTGAGAAATGTCTTATCGACATTCGTACAAACGCGGGTAAGAACACGCGGCAACACAACAAGCGACGAACACCAAAATGAAATTCACCAAATTTCAACGGGCTGGTTTATGCCTCACGGCAATCATCCTCTTCCTGCATGGCCTGGCGCAAAGCCAAACCTTGCCGGATGAGGATGGCAAACCAGCGACCTGGAAATGGTGGGCCGGTGCCGGTGCCGAGATCGATTTGAGCGAAAGACTGGCGATGTCCCTTGGCTTCATCAAAGCGTTTAACCTGGAACAACCGGTTACCCCGTCCTTTACGCAAACGAGCGGTTCCTTTGACTATTCCTTCACCAAACACTTCGATGTTAAAGCCGGGTTTGTTTCCACCTTATCGCCTCCTGCGGGAAACGGGGTGTACCGGTATTTTGCCCGGACCAGTTTCAAATGCAATCTCACGAAACGGATAAACTGGACAAACGGGATTCAGTTTGAAAAATTTTCCGCCCGTGAAAAACGATTTGACAGCCGCTTCGTCTATATGACCCGCTTCGGCTGGAGGAAACGGGTGACCTTTCTGCGGTTTTCTCCCTCGATCGCCTATTGGCTTTATTACAATCTCGGCGGGAACGCCATCCCCCAATACGATGATGACGGAATGTACCTGGGTAAAAAAGTACCGAGCGGATTTCACCGCGGCAGGTTTATCCTGAATCTGAATTTCAAAATCACGGAGGCGCTGTTTTTCTCCGCTTATTACCTGCGGCAGGATGAATTCAACCTGTTTTCCTCCGGCAGAAATATCCATGTCACGCAACCGGAAACCGGGAAGATCTACCGACCCTTCTCCAATTACCAGGTCGCTGGAACCACCCTGAAACTGAGCATCTGAACACGACTTAACATCATTACGCAACCAATCAAAAACACACAGCTATGAGAATCAAGAAAACGTACGTATGCCGCCAGGTCTCCGATTACCAGATGAGAACTGACATCGCTCCCCAGGAGATGATCAAAGCCGGGGATGTGGCGATCTTCCAGGTCCGGCATATTGGTAAACATACGCGGGTCCAGATCGACTCCAAACGAAACATGATGATCGTCGAGGGCGATTACATCATGGCGGCCTTTGGAACGCGTTATGCCACCGCACAGATAGAAGGGTATCTCCCGGATCATCTCGACCAGGAACTGCATATCCTGGGAGCCGGAGGCACCGTGGGCGTTGTCAGGAGCATGCATTACCAATACCAGGAAACAGGCCCGACCACATTGAAGTGGATCGGGTTTGCGTGCGACCCGGATGGGGCGATTATCAATACAAAGCGCCTGGAGGAAAAGCGGATCACCCCGTTTAAGCAGGCCAATACCAATCCGGGGAAAGTGATTTTATCGCTGGGATCTTCCATGGACAGCGGCAAGACAACTTCCGCAGCTTACCTCGTCCATGGCCTGAAAGATGCCGGCATGAAAGTGGCCTATATCAAGCTGACCGGAACCATCTATACCAAAGATGCGGACCTCGCGTATGACCTGGGCGCCGATGTCTCGCGCGATTTTGGGGATTTTGGTTTCCCTTCCACCTACATGTGCACAACGGAGGAGTTGCTCGATCTCTTTGAATCCCTGCTGGAGGAGGTTCGGCCCGAACAACCGGACTATATTATCATGGAAATAGCGGATGGCCTGTACCAGCGGGAAACGCGGCTGTTGCTGACCCATGCCGGTTTTATGTCACGGATCGATGGCGTCATGTTTTCCGCGGGGGACAGCCTCGCCGCCGTGCATGGCATACAATTGCTCCACGCGTGGGACATCTACCCGAAGTGTATCAGCGGGCTTTTTACGGCCAGCCCCCTGCTGATCCAGGAAGTGAAGGAAAACACCACCGTACCTGTGTTCAATATCCAGGAACTATCGATGGGCCACGTAGCCACCGGCCTGTTTGAACGCAAAACAGAACCGGTCATCAAACGAATCAATCGACGTACCGCCGTGCCTGTTTTGGCTGCCCGGTCGAAATAACATCCCGCAACATGCGCACAAGCTCTCCGCCCGGATTTATCCGGCAACATGTGGCCCGTCATAAACTCCTGTTGTCGGGGATTGTCGGCCTGTCCTGGTTCAACAGCATCGTATCCTTTCTGCTGCCGTTATCCATTGGTGAGTTTTTCACTGTCTTCTTTCATACCGGCAGCAGCAAGGGGCGATTACTGCATTGGATGGGCGTCGAAGCATCGACCGTGAGCCAGTTCTTTTTGTTATTTCTTGGCTTACTGGCGCTGAAGACCCTGCTGACTTTCCTGGAAACATATGCCACTTTCTTACAGGGAGAATTGCTGGTCAGGCATGTGCGGGAACACATCTTCGCGGCCCAATTGAAATGGGACCCCGTCTGGTTTAAAGGAAGAGCATATGGAAAATACCTGCTGCGGTACAGCAACGACCTGAAGAGTGTGCAGCACGGCATGACGAGCGGTTACCTGGAAGCCATCAAAAGCGGACTTTTCCTGTTGACGGGCCTGCTGGTCATGGCGCGGATCAACAGCCTGGTAACCGGTCTTTTTGCGGCCCTCCTTTTCGCGGGCTTCTTCCTGGTCTACCGCTTTGCCGGATGGCAGTCCGGCTATATCACGGAAAGCCGTTCCGCCCGCAGCAGTTTGCTCGCTTTTGTGGCGCACCAGTTTTCCAGGTTCTCCCAGGTCAAACAGCAGGATGAAGACGCCGCCATCCTGGCGAACTTTCATGAAAAATCCGGAACACTCTTCAGATCCAACCTGAAATTCAGTTTCACGGAAAGCCTGTTGCTCGCGCTGGTGCCACTCCTGCTATTTGGTATTATTGCCGTGGTCCTGTGGCGCATGGAGTATCTGCAGGGTAGTATGACGGCTTCCGAGGGGCTGATGCTCATCATGATGCTGTTGATGATGGAAGGCGGTATCCGGCGGTTGCTGAAGGCACCTACCTATATGAATAAAGGGAAGATCTCCCTGCTGAAAATCCGCAAACTCTTACAGGAGCCCACGATGTTATCAAAAACCCGGGCTGTACCTGCCGCGACGATGCAGGATTAGGGTTGCCAGGGGATAGCCGCATGAACGCTCTGCCATGGCCTGGTCATCATGACACCCAGGATTAACTCCGGCGCGCTCACGGGCCCCATATGGATCTTTCCAATTCCATGATTCCCTGCATGGACACAAAAAGCCGCTCCATGGGTATTTTTCCTGGTGTCCCTCCCCGCAACTTTGCTTCATCATTTAATTAAAACATCATGCGTATTCTATCTTTTTCCGTTAAACTCATGCTGCTGGCGCTGATGCCCATTGCTTTCCTGGCCAGTTGCAAAGACGACAACGCTCATCCCGATACCGCGATCATCCGGGGCACCATCACGATCGACAATGCCGATCTGTGGGCCACCTGGAAAGACAGTGGTGAAGTACAGGTCACCATCTTCCCGGCATTCAGTCTGAATCCGCCGGCCGGATGGGGCGATATCCCCGCCGATGCGCTTTATCCCGGATTCCCCGGGGGACGCTTCGCCCTGGGTGCACCCTACAATTCGCAAAACCCGGTCATTCTGACCTACCAGGCCGGGAAGACCCAATTCGATTATGAAATCGAAGTGGAACCAGGGACGTATTCCGCGCTCGCCGTTGGCTTCCGTCATGCCCGGATCACCGATCCAAGCCTTAAGACGGCAACCCTTGGCGTCGCCTGGGATCATCCGACCGAAGTCAGTCACGGGATCGTCCTCAAAGTGGATATCGGCGGAGGACAAATCCTCACCCTCTTCGATGATCCTGCGCCTGTCGAAATCACGGTGGCCGGCGGGGATGAAAAAGAAATCAACTTCAAAGCAGACTTTGCTTTCGTCGAAGCGTGGTATCAATAAGATCTTTGTCTCTGTTATTTGGCGGCCTTCTCTGGCTGACACTTCCACTCTCCGGGCAATGGACATTCTCCGGCCAGGTGGTGGACGCTCAATCCGGGGAAGGCCTTTCTTATGTCAACATCATCTTTGACCACGATTCCCACCTCAGCACCACGTCCGACCAAAACGGATTTTTTGAAATCAACACGCTGACCGATTCCATTTATGATGTCCGGTTTATCATGATCGGATTCAAAACGGTCCATCTCAACCGGATCACGCCATCCTCCTCCCCTTTTAAGATTGCCCTGGAGCCCGAAACGTACCTGGCGGATGAGGTCGTCGTGTCCGCCACGCGAAAATCACAATTTCTCAAACTCGCCCCTGCCAGCGTCGGACTGGTGACCCGGCAGCAAATGCTTGAACAGGGAACATCGAGTTTCGATGATGCGCTGACCGGCATCAACGGTATCCTGGCCACCCGTTCCAGCAATGCCAACGTGCAATCCATCTCTATCCGCGGTGCTTCCGAGGTGGCTGGCGGTGGCATCGGCAACCGGGTCTTGTTGCTACTTGACGGAAGGCCGGCCATCACTCCTGAATCTGGGGGCGCCTTGTGGAACCTTGTGCCTCTCGGCGCCGTCGAACGCATCGAGGTCATCAAAGGAGCCTATTCATCCCTTTTCGGGTCGAGTGCGATGGGCGGCATCGTCAATATCATCACGCGTGAGCCCAGGGCGGATTCACGCACAGAACTTGCCCTGCAATACGGATTTTACGACAAAGCGCCTGCTTACGCGCATTATCCCGGGTACAGGGATTTTTATCACCTCAATGCGACCTACAGCAACCTGATTGGTAAATGGGCCTATCTCTTCAACGCCTCGGTCAAATCCGACGACGGGCACCGGCAAAAGAGCGGGTTTGATCTCTATAATGGTTTCGGTAAAATCAAATTCTCCTTCTCCCCCAACCGCAGCCTGGAGGTGTCCGCGATGTACAATGATATCTTCAATGATACGCCCGCCACATGGCTGAGCATCACACAGCCGTATCACGTGGCCGCCTGGCGGCAGGATGATACACAGCACCGCCGTGAGTGGAACGCGGACCTGCATTATGAGGCCTTTGCCCACAGCAACCTGAAGTACGCGACCCGCTTTTATTATTACGGCGCTTTTTCGGATTTCCGTTTCAACGCGGATCCGCTCAACGACAGCACCAATGTCAACACCGGCAAACAGTACATCGACGAAGAGGAAGTGAAGGTGCATCGCGTCGGCAATGCAACGCAGGTGGACCTCAACCTCAACGACCACCATTACCTCATCAGCGGCTTCGAGCTCCAGGGCGATTACGTGGACGGCCGCCCCGATACCGTCCTCTACGGAAAGCACCGCGCCTGGAATTTCGGGGTCTATACCCAGGATGAAATTTCAGCCGGCAGACGCTGGACCATCACCGCCGGGATCCGGTATGACTTCTACCGGATCACCCATACGTTTATGGAGTCCAACATCAGCCCTAAACTTGCCGCGGTATATCAATGTTCGAAAAAGGTGGCCATCCGGACCTTGCTGGCACGCGCCTTTCGCAATCCTTCCATTTCAGAGCGGTACACCAAATTTGAACAAGGCGGGGGCCTGACGTTCCAGGTAAGTCCTTACCTCAAAGCAGAGAAACTCAACCTGAGTGCGGAGCTCGGTGGCAATATCGAGGTCAGCCAGGTACTTAAACTGGATTTTGCTTTTTACTACAACCATTACAAGGACCTCATTTCCTACCAACAGCGCTCAGCGCCCAATGAACCGTTGCGGTTTGAAGTCATCAATCTCAACAAGGCAGTCATGAAAGGCTTTGAATGCAGCGCGGAATACCAGCCGACAGCGAATCTGCATCTCAGCGCCGGCTATACCTTTCTGGACGCCAAAGATCAGTCACCCGGCCGGATCAACGATGTGCTTCCATACAAATCCAGACACACCACCTATTTCAACGCCGCCTATCACTGGCATGATTTTCAGCTGGCACTTCACCTGCGCTCCCGCTCCCGCATCGACGAGGTCTTCATCTATCCCGGCAGTGAACCGGATGGATATGTGCTGCTCAATACCAAACTCACCTATACCTTCAGCGAAGACCTTTCCGCCTGGATCAAAGTCGACAACCTGACCGATGTCCAGTATGAAGAGATCGAGCGGTACCGCATGCCGGGCAGATCCTATGGGCTCGGACTCAATTTCGCTTTCTGAAATAAAGAATCTGGATCATCCGGCGGGATGATAAACATTACTGTCTCCTTCGGGAGATTATCGTGATTTATCAGTAATTTTGCTATCCCCTTAGATGTAACTATGTCAAGTTCAATAGATTACGTTGCCATCCTGATCCAGTTTCTCGTAGCCGCCGGTTTTGTGGTGACGACCATGATTGTTACCCACCTGGCCGGGCCGAGACGGAAAACGAAAGCGAAGCTCGAAAACTTCGAAAGTGGTATTGAAAGTATCGGCAACGCCCGTATCCCTTTTTCGATCAAATATTTCCTGACCGCCATTCTCTTCGTCATGTTTGACGTGGAGGTGATCTTCATGTATCCCTGGGCCGTCAATTTCGAGGCGTTGGGAAAAATCGGGTACGTGGAAATGTTTGTGTTTATCGGCACACTGTTACTGGGCTATGGCTACATCATTAAGAAGGGAGGATTGAAATGGGAATAGGCAGGAGGTAACCCCTCGAAAACAACCTTACGTACACCACATTGTTTTAGTTATGGACCAGCCTTCAAACGTCAGTAAAATGACCTCGGATATCCAGATCGTGGAAGGGCCTCCGGGCTATACAGGCGAGGGTTTCTTCGCCACCACCCTTGAAAAGACCATCGGCCTGGCCAGGGCCAACTCCATCTGGCCACTTCCATTTGCCACTTCCTGCTGCGGCATCGAATTTATGGCCACCATGGCCTCCAATTATGACCTGGGCCGTTTCGGTTCTGAGCGCATGAGTTTCTCTCCCCGGCAGGCTGATCTCCTGCTGGTCGCCGGCACTATCGCCAAAAAACTCGGACCGGTACTGAAGAAAGTCTACCTCCAGATGGCTGAGCCCCGGTGGGTGATGGCAGTCGGAGCCTGCGCTTCCAGCGGCGGCATATTCGACACCTATTCTGTCCTGCAGGGGATCGACAAGGTCATCCCGGTCGATGTCTATGTGCCCGGATGCCCGCCGAGACCCGAGCAGATCATTGATGGCCTGCTCAAGATCCAGGAGTTGGTCAAGCATGAGCCCCTTCGCCGCCGGAACTCACCCCAGTACAAAGCATTACTCACTTCATACGGTATCGAATAAACCATGGCAGGCTTTACCAACGAATATCTGCTGGAGCGGCTGCAGGCCCAGTTTGGAGACAAGATCCGTTCGGCCGATACCCCGTATGACTTCCTGACTGTCGTGATTGATCCGGCTTCCATCCTGGATATCCTCCGCTACCTCTACACGGACCGGCTGCTGAAATTCCAGTTCCTGACCGATATCTGCGGCAGCCACTATCCCGACCTGAAAGACCAGGAACTCTGTGTCATCTATCACGTACACAGCTTTGAAAACAATGTCCGCCTGCGTCTGAAAGCCTTCCTGCCGATCGATCACCCCGAAATCCCCTCCGTGACATCGCTTTACAGCAGTGCCAATTGGATGGAGCGCGAGACCTACGATTTCTACGGCGTCCGGTTTGCCGGGCACCCCAATCTCACGCGCATACTCAACGCAGAGGAAATGGATTATTTCCCCCTCCGCAAAGAATACCCGCTCGAAGACCAGACCCGAACCGATAAAGTCGACAGCTATTTCGGCCGATGACCCACCTCCAATCCGCCTGAGCCAATCCATGGACCCGATCACAACCCAAGACGAAACAAAAAAAACAACCAGCGGAAAAGTACCCGATCCGCATGTGGAATACACCACGCTCAACCTGGGTCCTACGCACCCGGCCACGCACGGGATATTCCAGAATGTGCTGACGATGGATGGCGAGATCGTCATTGACTCCGAACAAACCGTCGGCTATATCCACCGCGCCTTTGAAAAGATCGCCGAGCGCCGGCCTTATTACCAGGTGACCCCGCTGACCGACCGGCTCAACTATTGTTCTTCCCCGATCAATAACATGGGCTGGCACATGACCGTCGAAAAACTGATCGGCGTCGATATCCCCAAACGTGCCCAGTACATGCGCGTGATTGTCATGGAACTGGCGCGGATCGCGGATCACCTCGTCTGCAACAGTGTTATCGGCGTGGATACGGGCGCCCTGACCGGATTCACCTACGTGTTTCAATGGCGGGAAAAAATCTACGACATCTTTGAACAGATCTGCGGCGCGCGACTGACGACAAACATCGGCCGCATCGGAGGCCTGGAGCGGGATTTTAATGATGAAGTCTACCGCCTGATTAAAAACTTCCTGCGGGATTTCCCTAAGGCCTTCACGGAATTTTCCAATCTCCTGGAACGTAACCGCATCTTCTTCGACCGCACCGTCAAGACCGGTGTCATCGGACCTGAACGGGCCATGAACTATGGCCTGACCGGACCCAATCTCCGGGCCACCGGCATCGACTATGATGTGCGCGTGATGACGCCATACAGTTCCTACGAGGATTTTGATTTTCAGATTCCGGTGGGCGAACAGGGGGACACTTATGACCGCTTCATGGTGCGCCAGGGCGAGATATGGGAGAGCCTGAAAATCATTCAGCAGGCGCTGGACAATATGCCGGCGGGAAAGTTCTTTGCCGATGTCCCTGAGTTTTATCTTCCTCCAAAAGAGGATGTTTATCATAACATGGAGGCCCTGATCTGGCACTTCAAGATTGTCATGGGCGAATCGGATGTCCCAAAAGGCGAAATCTATCATTGCGTGGAAGGAGCCAATGGAGAACTGGGCTTTTACCTCGTCAGCGACGGCGGCCGTGCGCCTTATAAGCTCCACTTCCGCCGCCCGTGTTTTATTTTTTACCAGGCCTACCCGGAGATGATCCGTGGCGGCATGCTCTCCGACGCGATCGTCACGTTGAGCAGCCTCAATGTCATAGCCGGGGAATTGGATGCCTGAGCGAGAGAGCGAGAAAGCGAGAAAGCGATTGATAAGAAATGACACCTATATCTATAGTCTGGCATCTGGAGTCTGGTTTTTGGGATGCTGATAAATAAAAACAACAGTGAACGAAACAAACCAAATACGATTCTCACCTGAGACGGAGGCGCTGATGCAGCATATCATCCGGCGATATCCGGAGGGACGGCACAAGTCAGCTTTGCTGCCCCTGCTCCACATCGCGCAAGCCGAATCCGATGGCTGGCTCAGCGTGCCCGTAATGAACCGGGTAGCGGAGATCCTGGAGCTCCAACCCATCGAAGTGTATGAAGTGGCCTCTTTCTACTCGATGTTTCATCTCCAGCCGGTCGGCCGATGCCTGATCGAAGTGTGCAGGACCAGTTCCTGCTGGCTGCGGGGCGCCTATGAGATCATCGACCACATTGAAAAACGTCTTGGCATCAAAGTAGGCGAGACAACGCCGGATGGGAAGTTCACCCTGCGCGCGGTGGAATGCCTGGGATCGTGCGGCACGGCGCCCATGCTCCAGATCGGTGAGCAATACCATGAAAACCTGACAAAAGAAAAAGTGGATCAGCTCCTGGAGGAAAATAAAAAGCGGGAGAAACATTCCGCTTATTTGGATAAAACAACTTTTATCGAACACGGATAACCCGCCTGGGCACTCCTGTTCTTTCAATAGAAAATGGAACGACGGATCTTATTTGAACACATCGACGTACCGGGCATCCATACCTATGACGTATACCGTAGTAAAGGCGGATATACGGCCGTGGAAAAGGCGCTGAAAACCATGGCGCCCGATGCCATCACGGAAGAAGTCAAGAAATCCGGCCTCCGGGGCCGTGGCGGAGCGGGCTTTCCTACCGGCATGAAGTGGAGTTTCCTCGCCAAACCGGAAGGAGTGCCCCGCTACCTGGTCTGCAACGCGGACGAATCCGAGCCCGGCACCTTCAAGGACCGGTATCTCATGGAACATATACCGCATCTCCTGCTGGAAGGGATGATCGCGTCGAGTTTTGCTTTAGGCGCCAAGACCTCCTATATCTATGTGCGCGGTGAGTTTTTCTACATCATCCGCATCCTCGAAAAGGCCATCGCGGAGGCGCGTGCGCATGGCTGGCTGGGCAAAAATATCCTGGGCACCGGGTATGACCTCGAGATCTATGTTCACCCCGGAGCGGGTGCCTATATCTGCGGGGAAGAGACCGCTTTGCTCGAATCGCTCGAGGGAAAACGCGGCAACCCGCGCATCAAACCTCCCTTTCCGGCCGTCAAAGGATTGTATGACTGCCCTACCGTCGTCAATAATGTGGAAACCATTGCCTCCGTCGTACCGATCATCCACATGGGAGGCGATGCCTATGCCCAAATCGGTATCGGCAAATCCACCGGCACGAAACTCATCTCCGCCTCCGGGCATATCAAAAAACCCGGGGTCTATGAGATCGAAATGGGCGTACCGGTCGAAGAATTTATTTATTCGGATGTTTTTTGCGGCGGCATCCTGCACGACAAAAAATTAAAGGCCGTGGTCGCGGGAGGATCTTCTGTACCGATTCTTCCGGCCGAATTGATATTGAAAACCGCCAAAGGGGAACCCCGGTTGATGACGTATGAATCGCTGGCCGATGGTGGATTTGCCACCGGGACTATGCTGGGCTCGGGTGGGTTTATCGTGATGGATGAAAGCGCCAGCATCGTCCACAACCTGTACACCTTCACCCGCTTCTATCATCATGAGAGCTGCGGGCAATGCAGTCCCTGCCGCGAAGGAACCGCCTGGATGGAAAAAATCCTGCACAAGATCCTCGACGGCCATGGAACTAACGAAGACATCGATCTGCTCTGGGACATCCAGAGCAAGATCGAGGGCAATACGATCTGTCCGCTGGGTGACGCCGCGGCATGGCCGGTAGCCAGCGCGATCCGTCATTTCAGACCGGAATTTGAAGCCTACGTCGCACAAAACCAACCAGGAAAAGGATTAAAACATCATTCCGCATCGCCTGCCGCAGCAGCGGCATCCTGATGCGCTAAAATTGCCTGGCAGGTCAACATCGCCTGGCAGGCTGCTCGAACGAAAATGGCGAAAGTAACGATAGACGGAATAGCGATAGAAGTCCCGGACGGGACCACGATCCTGAATGCCGCACGGATGATCGGGCCGGAAGTGGCCCCACCCACCATGTGCTACTACTCCAAACTCAAGACCAGCGGTGGCTACTGCCGCACCTGCCTGGTGGAGGTCACGAAAGGATCGGAAAAAGATCCGCGCCCCATGCCCAAGCTGGTGGCATCCTGCCGGACTGCCGTCATGGATGGCATGGTGGTCACCAATGAGCTCAGTCCGCGTGTGCAGGAAGCGCGAGCCGGGGTGGTAGAGTTTCTCCTCCTCAATCACCCGCTGGACTGCCCGATCTGCGACCAGGCCGGTGAATGCCACCTCCAGGATCTCAGCTATGAGCATGGGAAATACAAAACGCGTACGGATTTCGAACGCCGCACCTTTGATAAAATCGATATCGGCGACACGATCCAGCTGCACATGACGCGATGCATTCTTTGCTACCGCTGCGTCAAAGTCGCCGAACAGATCACGGATGGCCGCGTGCATGGCGTCATCAACCGCGGCGACCATTCCGAGATATCTACTTACATCCGGGAAGCGATCGACAATGATTTCTCCGGCAACATGATCGATGTGTGCCCGGTGGGCGCATTGACAGACAAAACCTTCCGCTTCAAGAGCCGCGTATGGTTTACCAAGCCGGTGGATGCTCACCGCCATTGC
This sequence comes from uncultured Saprospiraceae bacterium, assembly GCA_964617515.1. Taxonomy (GTDB): domain Bacteria; phylum Bacteroidota; class Bacteroidia; order Chitinophagales; family Saprospiraceae; genus Opimibacter. The sequence continues at coordinate 178,783 of CAZTXO010000001.1, forward strand.
GACAAATGTTCCGGCAAGGTGGTGCTCTGGTACAAAGGCGATGATGTGCTCCGGGTCACCGGGCGCAAGGACAAGTGGGGAGAAGTGGAGGAATTCATCTGCAATACATGCCGTTTTGAGAAAAAACAAACCTCGGACTGGACGATTGAAGGACCACGCGAGATGAGCCGCCATTCGGTCATTTCGGCCAATAAATACAAGAAGCTGGTCAAGCCGCATGATTTACATCTGAATGACATAAAAGCGCTGCCGGAATAATGGATTGGGGACTGCTACTGGACAAAACAATACTGGTGCTGATCATTTTCATCATCAGCCTGGCCATTGCCGCTTATTCTACCTATGGCGAACGCAAAGTGGCCGCCTTCCTGCAGGACCGGCTCGGACCAAACCGGGCAGGACCCTGGGGCTTGCTGCAGCCGCTGGCGGATGGAGTCAAATTTTTCCTGAAGGAAGAAATCATCCCCGCCGCTTCGGATAAATTCCTTTTCCTCATCGGACCCTGCATCTTTATGATGACGGCCCTGATGACGAGCGCCATCATTCCCTGGGGCCAGTCATTCTATTTTGGCGACCATGAATTCAGCTTACAGGTAGCCGATCTCAACGTCGGGATACTCTATCTCTTCGCCCTGGTCTCCATCGGGGGATACGGTATCATGATCGGCGGCTGGGCTTCCAACAATAAATTCTCCCTGCTGGGCGCCTTGCGGGCTTCCTCCCAGATGATCAGCTATGAGCTGCCGATGGGCATGGCCATCATCTCCCTGCTGCTCATGTCCGGATCCCTCAACCTCCGGGATATCGTGGACCAGCAGTCGGGATGGCACTGGAACGTGATCTATCAGCCGCTTGCCTTCCTGATCTTCCTGATCTGCGCCTTCGCAGAATGTAACCGTGCACCCTTCGACCTGCCTGAATCCGAAAGTGAATTGGTCGGCGGGTACCATACCGAATACAGTTCCATGAAACTCGGCCTGTTCTTATTTGCCGAGTATATCAACATGTTTATTTCAGCGGCCATTATCTCCTGCCTTTTCTTTGGCGGATATCATTTCCCCGGGCTGGACAGCCTCGGCATGTCGCCCAACCTGGCGGCGATCGTGAGTGTCATGGTCCTGTTTGCCAAAATATTCTTCTTCATCTTCCTCTTCATGTGGGTGCGCTGGACCCTGCCACGGTTCCGGTATGACCAGCTCATGCGCCTCGGATGGAAAGTCCTGATTCCATTGTCGATCCTCAATGTGCTGGCCACAGGAGCCTGGCTCGCTTTTGTCAAATAACCGCTATGTCACTGACCAACCGATCGAAAGTCGTTTCCAAGCATACGCTCACCTGGCTCGAAAAGCTCTACCTGCCGGCGATTTTCCAGGGGATGATGATTACGATCAGCCATTTCTTTAAGAAACCCGCCACCATCCAATACCCGGAGGTGAAACGGCCCATCGCCCCGGTCTATCGCGGTGTGCATGTACTGAAGCGGGATGAGGAAGGCCGCGAAAACTGCACGGCCTGCGGACTTTGCGCCGTCGCCTGCCCTGCCGAAGCGATTACCATTGAAGCCGCTGAACGCCAGCCCGGCGAAGAAAATTTATACCGCGAAGAAAAGTACGCATCGAAATATGAGATCAACATGCTTCGCTGCATTTTCTGCGGGATGTGTGAAGAAGCCTGTCCGAAGGATGCCATCTACCTGACCGACCGGATCATTCCTTCGGCGTACAAACGAAACACCTTTATCTATGGAAAGGACCTGCTGGTGGAGGGCGTAGCCCCGGCAGACCGCGTGGATATCGGTAAACGGAAAAAAGAATATAGCATGGAAACACCCGGATAGTCCGGCCGGACGATCCGTCGTGTTTCAGAAATAAAATAAAATGAGCCAACTGGTATTTTACCTGCTTTCAGCCCTAACCGTCCTGAGTGCATTGGTGGTGGTTTTTTCCAAACACCCCATGTATAGTGTGCTCTCCCTGATCGTCTGCTTTTTTACGATCGCCGGTCACTACGTCATGCTCCATGCCCAGTTTCTGGCCATCACCCACATCATCGTCTATGCCGGCGCGATCATGGTACTCTTTCTCTTCGTCGTCATGTTGCTCAACCTCAATAGAGAAAGTGAGCCGCATAAATCCGCCAAACTCCGGATCGCGGCCACCCTATCCGCCGGGATGCTGTTTATCACCCTGATTGCCTCGCTGCGCTCCACCCGCCTCGGTTCATTCCATCTGCCCAAAGACACCGGGCTTGGCATGGTCCAGCAAGTCGGGCAAAAACTCTTTACCGATTACCTGCTCCCCTTCGAGATATCCTCGATCCTCTTCCTCTCCGCCATGATCGGAGCGGTATTGCTGGCTAAAAAAGAAAAAATCTGACATGGATCCTGCTGCCCAGATCGTTCCGCTCAACTACTACATACTCCTCGCCACCTTTTTGTTTTGCATCGGGGTGATGGGGGTACTGTTCCGCCGCAACGCGATCATCATCCTGATGTGCATCGAGCTCATGCTCAACTCGGTCAACCTGCTGCTCGTGGCTTTTTCCTCCTATCACGGCACCAGCGACGGACAGGTCTTCGTGTTTTTTATCATGGTGGTGGCAGCCGCCGAAGTAGCGGTGGGACTCGCCTTGCTGATGAGCATCTATCGTAACATCGGCAGCACGGACATTGACGTATTGAATAAACTGAAATGGTAGAACTGAATACACCCGGATTGAATTTCCTGGGACTCCTGATTCCCCTGCTTCCCCTGATCGGTTTCCTGGTCAACGGGTTGCTCGGCACTTATCTGCCGAAGTCCATTACCGGATGGCTCGGAAGCCTCGCGGTACTGGGATCTTTTATCTGCTCCGTCCTGATCTTCCGGCAACTGGACCCCGGAGAAGCGATCCACCTCGATCTCTTTTCCTGGATCGCCTTCGGACAGGTGGACATTTCCTTCAGCCTCTGGATCGATTCCCTGACGATGATCATGATGCTGGTCGTGACGGGCGTCGGTTTCCTGATCCATCTGTACTCCATCGGGTACATGCACGGAGATGCAGGATACACGCGGTTTTTCAATCACCTCAACCTCTTTATCTTCTTCATGCTCCTGCTGGTGATGGGCAGCAACCTGCTGATGATGTTTATCGGCTGGGAAGGCGTCGGCCTCTGTTCCTACCTGCTGATCGGTTTCTGGTACACCAATGATGCTTACAATGACGCCGCCCAAAAGGCCTTTGTCATGAACCGCATCGGTGACCTCGGCTTTTTACTCGGCATCTTCTTCGTCCTTTTTCATTTCGGCACGATCGAGTTTCATGAGATCGGCCATATGGCTTCCGGGCTCACCCCGGGAGGTACGCTGATCACCGTCATCACGATTTTACTGTTTATCGGCGCGATCGGTAAGTCCGCCCAGATTCCGCTTTATACGTGGCTGCCGGATGCCATGGCCGGACCAACACCTGTCTCGGCCCTGATCCACGCGGCGACCATGGTGACGGCAGGCATCTACATGGTAGTCAGGACCAACCTCCTGTTTGCCCTGGCACCGCTCACGCTGCATATCGTCCTCTGGGTCGGCGTGGTGACATCGGTCTTTGCAGCCGTGATCGGCCTGAAACAAAATGACATCAAGAAAGTCCTCGCCTACTCCACGGTATCCCAGCTTGGCCTCATGTTCGCAGCGCTCGGCCTTGGCGCTTTCAGCAGCGGTATCTTTCACCTGGTGACCCATGCGTTTTTCAAGGCGCTGCTCTTCCTCGGCGCAGGCAGCGTCATTCACGCGCTGCATGGTGAGCAGGATATCCGCAAGATGGGAGGCCTGAAAAAACTGATCCCGATCACCTATATCACGTTTATCGTGGCAGCCCTGGCGATTTCCGGATTTCCGCTCCTCTCGGGTTTCTTTTCCAAAGACGAGATCCTGGCACACGCGTTTGAAGGAAACAAGCTGGTCTGGATCATCCTGTCCCTCAGTTCGCTGCTGACGGCTTTTTATATGTTCCGCCTGGTCTTCCTCACCTTTTTCAATGATTTCAGGGGCACGGACGAAACGCGCCATCATATCCATGAATCTCCATGGGTGATGACCCTTCCGTTGATCATCCTTTGTGTATTGTCGGTTTTTGGCGGCCTGTTGGGTTTGCCTTCGGTCCTTTCGGCCAATCACTGGCTCGATCATTACCTGTCGGCGGTGACGGAGCCCTCTGCGGCTTTACTGCACCAGGAGGCGGCATTATCCCATGGAACTGAAATCATACTGATGTCCATCGCCGGAATTGGGGCGATCGGGGTGATCCTGTATGCCCGTTTCCGTTACATCACCAGGCGGGCCCTGCCTGAGGAAGAAGCCGGCTTATCCGGGTTCACCCGCCTGATCTATCATAAATTTTATATCGACGAGCTGTATGAGCGGCTCATCGTGAAGCCCACCTTCAGGCTGTCCGACTGGTGGGGTCAGTTTGTGGACAAGCTTATCATCGACCGTGTCGTCAATGGATTGGCGAAAAGCATGGAGGTCGGCGGCAAGACCGTGCGGCTCTTCCAGACCGGCAATACCGGCTTTTATGTGTTTGCGATGGTGATAGGCATGGTTGTACTCTTTATAATCCGACTGCTGATCTGATGATGACCCTGATGCTCTTATTCTTCCCGTTGCTGGCCGCTCTCCTGGTCCTGGCCGGTAGTTCGCGCCTGGCCAACACCATGGCGCTGATCGGTACGGTGGTGCAATTCGGATTGACCGCATTGGTATACAGGCAATTTACGCTGGCCCCGGAGAGCCTTTACGTGTTTTATCCATGGCTCGAATCCCCGCGCATTGCTATCCATCTCAACGTGGACGGACTCAGCCTGCTCATGCTCTTTCTCACCAACCTGCTGGCGCCCATTATTGTCCTCTCCGGTTTTAACCGCATCCTCCAGCAGCCAAAAGGTTATTTTGCCCTGATCCTCCTGATGCAGTTCGCGCTCAATGGCGTCTTTATGGCCATGGATGGATTGCTGTATTATATCTTTTGGGAACTCGCCCTCATCCCGATTTACTTTATCGCGTTACGCTGGGGCGGACCTAACCGGATCCATGTCACGCTGAAGTTTTTTATCTATACGCTTGCCGGCAGTTTGCTGATGCTCTTTGGCCTGATCATGCTCTACTGGTACAATCCGGACCAGACATTTGATATCCGGGAACTCTATCGCATCTACATTTCCGATAAGAATCAAAGCTGGCTCTTCTGGATGTTCTTCCTCGCCTTCGCGGTGAAGATCCCGATCGTCCCGTTTCATACGTGGCAGGCCGATACCTACCGCGAAGCCCCCACACAGGGCACCATGCTGCTGTCCGGTATCATGCTCAAGATGGGAACCTATAGTCTCCTCCGCTGGCTGATCCCGATCCTCCCCATGGGCGTGGCGAAGTGGGGCCCGCTGGCGATCACGCTCTGCGTGATTGGCATCGTGTATGCTTCCGTCATCGCGATCAAACAGCGTAACCTGAAAAACCTGTTGGCCTATTCTTCCCTGGCCCACGTCGGACTGATCTCCGCCGGCATTTTCGCGCTCAATATGCAGGGCTTCCAGGGCAGCGTCGTCCAGATGCTGGCACACGGGATCAATGTGGTCGGCTTGTTTTTCTGCGCGGACATCATCTATACCCGCACGAGCAGCATCAACCTGGACAACCTGGGCGGTATCCGCAACCTGGCCCCTCAGTTTGCCACCTGCTTTATGATCATCGTCCTTGGATCCGTGGCGCTTCCGTTGACCAATGGGTTTATCGGGGAGTTCCTGTTGCTCTATGGCGTCTATGAATACAATACCTGGCTTTCCGTCTTCGCCGCCCTGACGATCATCCTCGGAGCGGTGTACATGTTGCGGATGTACAAGCAGGTGATGTTAGGCGCGCAAGGCCCCAGGGTGCTTGCGTTTCCGGACCTCTATTGGAATGAAAAACTGGCGCTTGGGATCATTGTCGTGCTGATCGTGGTGATGGGCGTGTATCCGAAGCCGGTGATGGACCTGGCGGAACCGGTATTGCAAACGATATTGAACAAATCGATTATTAACTAAATCAGGGACCGCGTCATCCGCGGCCATGGAAATACCAGAACGTTGTGAATACACTGATCTATACCAGCATACTTGGACTGATTTGCCTCGCTTTGGAAATCCTCAATCTCCGCAGGGTGCTGGTCACTTTTGTCCTCCTGGGCCTGGCGGGTATTTTTCTCGTCAACGGGCAGGAATGGGCGCATACGGGACCGGTGATGATCGGCGGCCTCAACATGGCGCACATGATGCAGGTGGATCATTTTTCCGTTGCCTTCAGCGGAGTCGCCATTTTTATCACGGCCCTGATCGTGGCATTGACTTCGGATTTTTATCAAAAGGAAACGCATCACTTATCGGACTACCTCGCGATCCTGCTCTTCGTGCTTTGTGGCGCCCTGATCCTGTTTAGTTACGCCAACCTGGTGATGCTATTCCTGGGGATCGAGATCGTGTCGATCTCCCTCTACATTATGGCCGGCAGCCGTAAAAACGATATCCGCTCCAATGAAGCGGGCTTCAAATATTTCCTGATGGGCTCATTTGCCTCGGGGATCCTGTTGTTTGGCCTGGCACTGATGTATGGGGCAAGCCAGAGTTTCGAACTGGAGAAAATAGCGGCCTATGCTGTCACCTCAGGCATGGAGAGCGCCATGTTTAAGATCGGAGCCCTGATGGCCATCACGGCCCTGTTATTTAAGGTGGCCGCGGTGCCGTTTCATTTCTGGAGCCCGGACGTGTATGAAGGTTCTCCTTCCCTGGTGACCGCGTTTATGTCGACGCTGGTCAAGGTGGCCATGTTCGCGGCGTTTTACAAACTGATGGCTGCCGGCCTGTCGGGCATCCATGGTTATACGGATGAAATCCTGATGATCGTGGCCACAGCGACGATGGTCATCGGCAACCTGGTGGCGCTGACGCAGTACAATTTTAAAAGACTGCTCGCGTATTCAGGTATTTCACACGCAGGCTATATGCTGCTGGCTATCCTGAGCATCAAAACGAATTCCTCCTCCGCCCTGCTATTCTACGGAGCAGCCTATGCACTGGCGACCATCGGCGCTTTTGCCGTCGCGATACCGGTATTTGAACAGCGGGAAAGCGAAGACGTGGATGCGTTTAACGGCCTCGGCAAGAGCAATCCCTGGATGGCAGCCCTGCTGACGATGAGCATGCTCTCCCTGGCCGGTATTCCGCCACTGGCCGGATTTCTGGGTAAATATTACATCTTCTCAGAAGCCATCCGCAATGGTTTTGTCTGGCTGACCGTGGTGGCGGTCCTGGCCTCCATCATCGGGGTCTATTATTATTTCAAGGTCATCCTTGCCATGTATACAAAACCCGCAGCCGAGGGCAGCACGCTCAACATTCCTCCTGTTTATGTGTTAGTAGTACTCTTGTGTGTCGGCCTCAGTCTTCTCCTCGGCGTATGGCCGGGGCTGATGATTGGGCTTTTGTAGAAAATCGTCGAAAGGTCGATTAGCGGATTAGAGGATTAGA
>CAZTXO010000002.1:0-143749 GCA_964617515.1 uncultured Saprospiraceae bacterium
GATCCTCCTCGGATCCTGATCCTGCTGCTCTGTCCTCTCTGTCAATGAACTTTCTCTTTTGTCAGGTGTCAGAGGTGAAACCGGCGTTTTTTCCGTTCACATGTACCCTGAAAACCGCTCTCGTTCCGCTCATTTCGGTCATGAGCTATCTCGAACGGGACGGCAAAGATAAAACCAAATTTTGTTCCGGGCAAGAGGGCTTCCCTTTATTTAGCAAATAAATTTAATGTGGGTTGGCATCAAGCGATTAATGTGTTCATTATCAATTATTTATAAAATAACCATTAGGCTGTTTACTCTCTCCATACCGACACCGGATCTTTCCACGTCAGAACGACTGGTAAAGTAAGCCAACCCCAAATCAGGATTCCCCCAGCCATCAACCAGGCAGAGGCAAGCCAGACGGCCTGATTCCAATAGCAGGGACCGGCTGTACTCAAGGCTTGCCGCCTTTTGCTGTACGTAAAACCTGACAAAAAATGAACAGCCCTGGTAAGCCCCCCGTCAGCAGAGGGGTCTTACCAGCAATGAATTAGGTTATAGCCATCCAAAAGGGTTTATCCCGGTTTCCAGTAAAGATCCACCGGGTCCTTTAGCGGGAAATCGACCCGGACTGTCCTTGGCATTCACCCTGTTTTGTATAAGCACATCCGGGGCAAAGCAGAAAAATCACCAGGGGTACAAGGCCCTGTTTTGCCTTTGCTCACAATACAAAACACCCCGTAAAGCGATGGACGTTCAATCCATTTTTGGCTCTATTTGGCCAAGGGGGAAAGTAAGTATAGGTACAGGCGGGGCCAAACTTTCACTTATCCTCCGGAAACGCGCACTTATCGGGTTTAACCTGCATCCATTAAATCGTCTCTTTCCGATTATCCCGTGCGCGTAATTTTCTATCTTGATGAGACCTAGTATTTCACGAAAGAAAACGCTGACGCGGAAAAAAGTGTTGGATGGCAACCCTGACAGCCCTTAGCGGGGATACCAGGACTATCGTCCGGGCAGATGGTGAGAAAAATCAAATTGGTTTTTTATGCGGATTCCAGATACCATACACGAACCCGGTTTCGAAAACGCCATCTGGCACGGGCTTTCCCATAAGTCTCCCGGCGACCGCAAAATTGAGATCCGGGTCCACCCGGAAAGCATGAGCGTGAAATACGAAATCGAGGACAACAGCGTGGGACGTCAAAAAGCGGCTGAACTTAAAACCGTGTACCGTAAAGCGCATCGCTCGAAAGGGATGGAACTGCTGACCAAGCGCTTCAGGCTGGTCAGCCAGGAGTACCGACACCAGATGGAAACCCAGGTGACAGACATGACCGAAAACAATGAGCCTGCAGGAACCCGGGTGGCCATATTGGTCCCCTGGGAAATGGCGCGGGAAAATGAAAAAATAGCCTCATGATACGTACGATCATCATCGATGACGAACCCTCTGCCGTCAATGTGCTGTCCCTGCTGCTGAAGAAGAAGTGTGCCGATGACATCGATATTATCGGCACATCGGGTTCCCCTTTTGAAGGCCGTGACATGATCGAACGCCTGAAACCGGACCTTGTTTTTCTGGACATCGAAATGCCGGGAATGACCGGCATCGACTTGCTCCGGTCTTTTGATGATCCGTACTTCCAGGTGGTCTTTGTTACCGCCTACGATGCCTATGCGATCGAGGCGTTCCGCCTGAGTGCTGTGGACTATCTCCTCAAACCCGTGGAAGCCGACGATGTGATCCATGCGGTTAAAAAATTCAAGAGCGATATCCTGTTCCATAAAAACAGCATTCAGAGCCGTCTGCAGCAGCTCGAACACCTGCTGACGCATAAACAAAAGTCCCTGGACAATAAGATCGGCATCGGCACCGCGGACAAGATTGTTTTTATCCAGATTCCGGACATCCTTTATTGCGAAGCCCAGGGAGCCTATACGCAACTATACCTGAAGGACAATAAAAAAATGCTCGCCTCGCGGTCCCTTGGGGATTTTGAAGCGCAGCTGGCCGGGCATCCGTTTTTTCGAATTCATCATCACCACCTCATCAACCTAAACCATGTCCGGGAGTTCCAACGCCGGGACGGAGGCTATGTCATCATGGACAATGACAAACAGCTTGAAGTCTCCCAGCGAAAGCGAAAGGAATTCTTAGAAGCGATCGAGGATATATTGCTCTGACCCCCGATTGGAATGACGCTCACGCTCTCCCCAAATTAAACACCTTGAACCCCAGCTTCCGAAACGTAATCCTGTCCCGCAAGCGAAGGAAAGGCTGCTCGATGAAATAAAACATAAAGACAGCCATGGCAAAGGTGCCTGCAATGCCGATGCAATACCGCAGGAAGAATAGGGTTGACGGGCTCATGGTTCCATTCCAAAGAACGAAAAGTTTCGGAAAGATCCAGAACATGAACATGACATGAAAGAGATACGCTGAATAGGACAACTGGGCAATCGGGTAAAAGAAACGGGAAGATAAGAACCGGTTGATCCCCTGCACCAGGCGGCCGGACCCGTAAAGACCAGCCAGTATACTGTAGGCAACAGCAAAAGAAAACAACCCTTTGTTACACACTTCATACACCTTGCCAACTGCATCCGGCAATAGGTAAAAGAGTGATTTCGGCGTGACGGTCCATTCTCCAAGGGGAATAAACGCGATAAACAGGACTACGATCAGGGATAGCCACACCAGGCGGATCATCAGCGCGGCCCGACGCTGGAAGAAAACTTTCATCTCCTCCGTCTTGTAGACATGCAGATAGGACGCCGCCACCCCGGACAACAAGCCGATAAACCGGAGATGGGTTACCCGGTAATAGTGATTAAACCAGTCGAACCACTCCGGCGTCGGAAATGCCACATTATACGGAAGGGATAACTGCATCTTGGAATAAACATAATAGCCGTTGAGTGCCAGTGACAGGATGACGAAGAGGGCAAAAAAATGAAACTTGTTTTTAAACAACGGCAGCACAAACAGCAGCAGGCAGGGGGCAAGGAGATAGAACTGCTCTTCCATCGCCAGGGACCAGGTCCAGATCATCTCTGATCCCGGCACATAATTATTGACATACAGGATATTGGACCAGTAATGCCCGATATGGTAGTTGTTGGTCAGCACCATGTTGAGCGCCATGGCAAAAATATAGACCGGCGTCAGCCGCATAAACCGGCGGAAATAAAATTGCCGGAAGATGAAGGTGCCGGTGGACTTTATCTCCCGGAAAATGATCGACCCGATCAGGAAACCACTGATGACAAAAAACAGGTCAACCCCCAGGTCTCCCCTGTCCACCCAATACAGCAACGGGTACCGGAAAATCCCCATGATGTAATCCGGCATATCGAGCACCTGGATAATCCATGCATGAAAAAAAACGACCCAGAGAATAGCGATCGCGCGGATGCCGTCAATCATGGGCATTTTGCTATCGGGACGCACAAAGAGCTTGGACAAGGACATGAGACTTGACTTTACGGGTGATACGGGAAAATTGAAAAAGAGCTGTCTTGGTGGGTTGTGGGGCAATGAAGATAATAATTATCTATTGTGTGCCATATGACAGGTGGTTTTACGATCCTGGCTCCCGGCCCGAACGCCCATTCAACTCCCTTTTCAGCTTATTCAAGAACTCAGGCGTCATGCCCAGGAAGGAGGCTATATGTTTCTGTGGCAGGCGCAAAACAAGCTCCGGGTAGCCGTCCCTGAAAAGGCGATACCGGTCCTTTGCACTCATGGCCTGGTTTTGGATGATCCGCGCCTGAAAATGGATAAAAGCACGCTCTGTGATCATCCGGAAATAGCGCTCTATCTGGGGGATATGTTCAAACATCCGCTCCGTTTGCTCAAAAGGCAGTTCCAGCACTTCACTGTTTCAATCGCCGGTATCCCCCGGCACAAAATGCAGGTCTTTGTTTCCCTGCCTGAGGCCACCCGGCAGAGTTACCTGATCATGGGCCTCGGCCGTATCTACATGACCCTTGTCATTTGGAAAATGTCGACGATGAAGATGCCCGGACATCCAACCACCGGATGACCGCATGCAGGTTGCACCTGCATTTCTGGCCCATCCCCCATGGGTGGCCCTGGTTTTACTGCGCCAGTGTATATTTCTGCCAAAACCACCAGCCATGACCTTGCTTCCCCTTGTCCTCTTATTTTGGAATATCTTGTCAGGGCCATCCCGAGATTTACCCATGTCCCTCCACGCATCCGTTTCAGGCCCTACCCGATTCGAACACTACACCGGCAGCCTGGTGGAAGACAACTATGTCTGGAGCGGGGCGATGAACCTTTGCTGGACAGCATTATGTGAAACGGTCATCCATGCTCCGGTCGTCCTGCACACCACTGATCCGGCTGCGTTGGCGACCACCGATCACCTCAACCATCCGGTTTGCTCGAAAGCGGATCTTGACGAGCCCTCTTATTATGTGATGGCCGGCTTTGGCCAGCGTACCGTGCAAATCATCAACGAAGCATGCAGGGAAAAATTTCCCCGGAAAACTTTTGCCGACCTGGACCTGGATCTCCGGGAGGAGGAGATGGTATCCTACGCCTACTTTGTTAAAAATGTCCGCTATGAAAAACCGTTCACGCGCCGGGATGTATTTTTTGAAGGCACCCGGGTGAAGGGTTTTGAGGCGGATGAGGCTCAAAAGAAAACGGTGGAGGTCCTGCACTATGAAAATGATGACCGTTTTTTTCTCCGCCTGCGCCTCAAAGAAAAAGGAGATGAACTGATTCTCGCCAAAGGATTTGACACCCGCTATCCCGCCGATGTCCTCCAGGCCCTTGCGTCTATTCCTGCCTCCTCTTCTTCGCCGATGGGCAAAGACGATCATTTCAACATGCCTCTGTTGAAACTGAATTGCCGCCGTGACTATGCCGAGATGACCGGCCAGCCTTTAGCAAACTCCGGATTCACGTCTTACGTGATCGGCCTGATGTATGAAAATATTGCTTTTGAACTCGACGAGACCGGCGCAAAAGCAGAGAGTGAAGCCGTCCTCAGCGTGGTGAGGGGCGCATATAACCCCCATCAACAGGACCGTTACTTTTACCTCAACAAGCCTTTTTGGGTGATCCTCAAACGTGCCGATTCAGTCCATCCTTATTTTCTCCTTGGCGTACGCCATACCAACCTGATGCAAACCAATTAATTCTATGGAGATAGTACTGACCAACGCCCGGGAAGCGGGCATGCCCGAAGACATGATGAAAAACTGCCGGACCCTGATCGAGCGCCGCATTCAGGAAGCCTTTGCCGGAAAGGTGGAGCCTGGCGCAGATGTGACGATCCTGTATTCCGAGAAAGACCCCCTGGGCACGTCGGATGCGGTCGATGATCAGGCGTATATGATTTATTTTACCGTGGAAAAAGTATCAGGAGAAAAAGTAGACGTAAGATTGGAAATGTGATCGGGTGACTATTTTAGAAGTGCCTTTTCGTTTTGGTGACGATTGTCGCACGCTTAATCGTTTATTCGTTTAAAAGTTGTTTCACTTTTCTCTTACTTCCATTCTATAACCAATCCCATGGACGGCTACAATCCCGATACCCGGATCGCCGGCCAGTTTCTTTCTCAGCCTGGAGACAAACACGTCCACGCTTCGACCGACTTGCACCCCTTCGTCTTCCCAGACCTGGCGCAGGATTTCATCGCGTTCCAACAATTCGCCCGGACGGGAGGCAAACAGGCGAAGCAACTTGGCTTCCCGGTAGGTAAGCGAATGACGGACGCCTGCGCATTCGAGCACCTGCCCTGTCAGATGAAGGCGAGATTTGCCAAAGTCCAGCCAATCCTGATCTGAATTGGCCAATGGAATATTCATCTCAGGGGAATGCTTTCTTCGCAGCCAAAGGCTGCCCGCGATGATCAGCAACAATCCACCTCCTGCCCACCAAAATGGCATTCGCTCTCCCTTTTCCTGAAAGGTGATTTGAATATAATGGCATCCGGGAGGGGCTTCTCTTCCGCCGCAGGGCACCATACTGTCCCGGAGGAAATCCCGCTGATGATAGCCCAGGTCAATAAGGCTGCTCTCACATTGCCGGACGGTGACTTCATAAGCGCGGTGGATTTCGTACCGATCCAAAGAGGCCTGAAGGATGGGTGGTAACAGGTCATATTGGAAAGACTCATCCAGATGGATTCGCCAGGTATGATCATTGATTTTCTCCACAGCCGGGATCCGGCTCGTGCTGTCCCCCGCGGCGCGCAGCAGTTTGTCTGCCGTGCGCCGGAGGGCCAGATTGACCTTGTCTTCCTGCAGCGCCGGTTCGCCGGATGAAGAATCAGAAGCATTTTGGACGATCAGCAGGGTACCCTTTGCCTGAACGGGCATTGGCAAACTCATGCTACTAAGAATGACAATCCAACAGGCTTTCCAAGTGAAATTCATACCCTGAAAATTCGGGTTTTTTCAGCAACCCTCGACATAGAGGGCATAGACCAGGTCATCGGATTCGACCAGGTTGAAAAATCCTCCCCTTTTACCGGGAAGTTTCAGCACGTGTTCCCAGGTGATTCCGGTATCCATGGACCGGAAAATACCTCCCTCCGCTCCCGCGAGCATAATTTTTCCCACCTGCCTCAGGTCATAGATTCCTTTCAGGGTGGAAGGCAAGGAGGAAAACATGGGCTTCCAGCTGACCCCAAGGTCTGCGGAACGATATACTTCATTAGGAGAACGGACACCTGCAAATTCTGTACCCTGCACGATGGCAACCAGGTCTTGACCATTGGCTTGTAGCGCAAAAATGTACCCTTCCTTCTTCAGGGAACGATTCCAGTGAAGTCCTCCATCGGTTGATCGAATGATTTCATAATTCGTCAGGGCGACCAGCGTATTGTTCGCTTCCACGATTTTGAAGATGGTACCTGAATGGACTACTTGTTGCCAGGATTTACCGCTGTCCATGGACCTGTACAGACCTCCTTCGCATCCCACCAGGAGCGTTCTGTCCTTCGTTTCCAGCATTACTTGTATAGACTTATTCGAAAGCTCCTGGGTCATTGGTTTCCACATGCCCGTCGCCGGTTGCCATTGATACAGGCCTTTCCACCGGGACAAGACATAAGGACCAAGCTGACCCGGATAGATACCGGTAACCTCGCGCTGGTCCAGGCGATCCAGTTCCCAATAAACCCTGGGTTTCATCGGGCTTCCCTTGTAAAGCCCTTTAATTGCCCCTAATAAATAGCCTTCCGATCCGGGCCAGAAACAGTTTGGGCCTATATCTCCCGGAAGTCCCGCACTGAGGTCAGTCCATGAATGGCCTAAATCCTCGGATAGAAAGAGGATATTTTGGGTCTGGGTCGATTTAGCTGCCGGAAACGGATTAACCGGAAGTTCCTTAGGTGAAACACTGTCTGTCAGAAGAGAAGGAGAGAAAAGTGCCAAAAACGAAGCGGCGAAGATCATGTAATACATAGCTTGCAAAGATTTAGTGATTTGATGGGGGAAAATTAAAGGTGACCACTAAGGGAATGGTTTTCAGGATGTAAAAGTATGTTACAGAGTTGTAAAAGTTAGCCTGGCCCTGTGCAGAGGGGCTGACCTTCAGCTTTAAACCCCGAAAAAAAATAAATTCAGGTGATTTATGGAAACATCCCACTTCCGGAAGCGATAGTCCCAATGCCAGTGCTGTTCATGCGCTTTTCGTTTCGGTTTTCATACCGTGGTTGGATCAGGATACCCCGCCAAACGCTTATGTGGAAGGTATATCCCCGGCTTTTACCGGATGGACAGGGAAAGAACCTACCGACTTCACTTTTGACACCAATTTCCAACCGGAAGGTTCCCCGGATTGGCATTGGCAACCTGTTCAATTTACCACTCTATTTGATGGCCCGTTTTACTTGTATCTCCCAGTCACACAGTAAAAGGCAGACCAAAGGACCTGCCGGGTAGATTTCACAAGCAAAAATGACCCTGGAGGCTCAATTTACCTATCGGAAAAATCATACTTCCGTGCTCTTGTTCAGGATTTCCTTGCCGACAACCCGGCAAATCCAATCCTGGGCAAACCCCGGTTGGCTCCCTATATGGTTCATAGATGGATGATGACCTCCCCGGATCCACAGGATGCTTGCTTGTATGGCATTTTTTGTGCCGGCAACTGCCTGGCCGTCCTTGCGGGGCAGCGTTCGTTCCAGCTACCTTTATTCAAGGAGCAACAACTGACTATTATGCTCCAACCCAATCCATGGTATGGCAGGATAGAAGCCTCAAAAGCACAACGATAACCGGATATCCTTTAAATTATACCCGTAAAACAATCATGCTATACCCCGTCTTTCCGTATCACTTCGACCTGATCATGCAATGAAATCCACGCTCCCTCCAATCCTCCCCAATCCACAAAATGAAGATTACAAATTGGTCCTTTGGCAATTTCTGATTTTCCTTATAGCCTTTTTCCTGCAAGGAGGATTTCCGTTCCTTTCAAAAGAAGGCCTCATGATCCTGGGTAAAATAATTGATATGCTGTTTATTACAGGCACCATCCTCCTGGCGATAAAAATGGCGCGGGATGGATGGGACCTGGCCGCAGCCGGCTATACAGTGCTCGGGATTGGATGGGGCGTTATCTTCGCGGCGATTGATTTCCACCATTTTGACCTGGACCAGGATGTCCGTACTTCCGCGGCTTATTTTTTCATCCCTTCGATGATGCTGATCGCGACTTACAGACCCTTTCCGCGCTGGCTCAAATGGTTGACCCTATGGTGCATAGTACCCTTCACGGTCTCACTTTTTTCCTTTCTGACAGCGCCCGAAAAACCAGAAAACCTTTTAAACTGGCTATCCATCGGTTTTCTCTCTTTTCATATCACCGGGGTCCTTTGGGGATATTATTTTTTCCGGAAACTCCGTTTGGAAATACGAAAGGGAAAAACGTTACAACATTTGGATATGTGACAAGAAGCCAACAGGGTAAGGAGGCAATATGCTTATGTAGCCATAGGACACCTTTCTCCTCCGCTGATAGCCTGGCCGTTTTAACGCATCGCTTTTATACATCCGCCCTCACCCTTCTCACGAAAATCAACCTATACCCGATTTGTCTTGGGAATTTTGATGAGATTTGACCAGGCAGGTATCTGACATGAAAGTATCCCGTTCCTTATTCCCGGCCTTACTCGTAGGAATCCTTATTGGAACGGCCCTGACGTTTCTGTTTGTCGCCACTTTATGGAGAAAATCTTTTGATCGTGCGTTACGGGAAAAGGATAGCATAATCGACCGCCAGGAAGCGCATTTGGATTCCATCCGGAAAAACAGCCTGATGGACCTGATGAGGCAAGTCCTCGAAAAGGCTGGGGAGGAAGCCAACACGGATCCGCACAGGAAAGTAAGTGCCTACTCGATATCCCAGATAAAGTTCCTGAGCGATGCGTTTAAGCCTTATCCTTATAACCGGCTTCCGGGCGACACAGCAAAACCCAAAATGCTCAGTCCGGAACGGGGACAATTGCTTCTATTCCTGACCTCGCTTCAGTTGGATTCCGCAACCTTTGACACGATCAAGGCCACCGTCTCCTTTGCCTATGCGATGCTGAAAGACGCAGATCTGCGCGGTGCAGATTTACAGGGCGCTGATTTACAGGGCGCCCATCTGGAAGGAGCGGATCTTGAAGGCGCCAACCTGGTGAAAACGAATCTTCAGTCAGCCTCGCTGTGGGGCGCCAAGATTGGCCATGCCCAACTGCGGGGAATGGATGCCACCCGGGCAGATTTGAAATGGACGGACCTGCATGACGCCGATCTCCGGGAAGCGATTTTGCATGAAGCCGACCTGACCGCTGCGCGTTTGCATCAGGCCGATTTGCGTAAAGGAATCCTTCAATGGACGGATCTGACGGATGCCATCCTTTCGGGAGCGAAACTCGACAGTGCCGACATGTTTCGCGCTACGTTGAAAAGAACCAACCTGGAAGGGGCCCTCATGACCCATGTAAATCTCCTGCTGGCGAACATGTCAGAAGCCCATTTGCATCAGACGGATCTGACCGGAGCCAACCTGGCCGACCTGTATCTTGCCATTCCGGACTGGCTTAGCCGGATCAAGGATTGGCAGGTGAAAGGAGCGGACAAATTTCAGCAAGAGTATAAAATCATCGATCTGAGCACCAAGCAATTGGTCCTGTTTCAACTCAAGAAAAAACAGCTCTAATCCAACATGGAGGGGAAATCGTCAATGCCTTTCATTTCCCGGCCAGGACACGGTTCAGTTTCTCAGAAAATCGTATGACCACCTCATCCTCGGCGCGGAACGGCCGGAAACCAATCCGGAAACACCAACTGTAATAACGCTGATGATCATTGAGATACTGCTGCAGCAAAAAAGGGGTCCAGCGTGTATGCCGGCAGATGCGGTATTTCTCTTTGAGCTGGTTGCCCAGTTCCTGCCCCCATTCATTGTTGATCATGTCGATATAATTATCGACAGGGCCGTTGGCGAGATCTTGCACCTGGGCGGATGTAAACCGGCCGGTGATCAATTCTTTCAGATTGAACCGTTCATGCACATCGGCGACAAAGTCGGCCATGGTCTCCGAGAATATCGTTGTCATAAAGGCCTGGGCGGTAATATGATTGAAGGTATTGAGATATCCTTTGTCGGAGAGATCCTCCGGGCGCATGCGGGTACGGTCTTCATCCGCTATGTGCCTGACCATTGCTTCTGCCAGGTCATAAAAGGCCACGTCCCCTTTTCCGAAAATCCATGGCCGGCGACGGCCGAGGCTCTCGATGCATTGCAGATCCCCCCTGTGAAGGGCGACAAAAGGGTGATTCAGTCCGAACCGGATTTTCTCCCAGGTGCCCCCGCTTTTCACCTTCAAAAAATCTTCCTCGCTGATGCCGGATGCCAAAACAGCGGTTACTTCCCGTTCACCCGCGCGATAGGTGAGCCGTACACCGGCTTTACTTCCAGGTGAATGCAGGGTTCCTGGCCGGCCCTGGAAATACTCGATGTGCACATACTGTTCGAGTTGCTCAAGTGAGTGAAACCTTTGTAGCAACAAAGCTTCGGGTTCATCCCGGTTGCCGTCACCAGGCACCGTACCTTCTGCCTTTCCGTGGTGCATCCCAATACGATCCTTCGAAGGTGTAAAACCCGTCATCGACGTCAGTATCACGAACAGCAGGCAGCGGATCAGCATCTTAGAAGGATCAGAGACGTAATACCGTTTGTTCACGCGCAATCGATACATCCTCGCACTGATGCAGGATAATAGTTTTCTGCTTCTCGTCCCCAACTACTTCTATGGAGGGCAATGCCAGGGATTTCACATCGTCAAAGACGAGTGCCGGGCGGTAATCCGGCTGCGCGATCTGCAGCGAGATATTTTTCATGGTGAGTCCCTTGACATGCCGCACATAAAATCCCCACGCCGGCAATTCGCCGAACATGGAAAACTCCGGGTAGTCTGCTGCCTTTTCCGGCACATCCTTTAACCTGGATAAAGGCATATTAGCTAATCCGTTGTTGCCGCGACCCGGAAAAAGGATCTCGATATTTTCCAGGATTACCTGCTCCACCGGGTGATCAGGAAGTCCCGTGATGGACGAAGGAAATATGTTGTGGAAGAAAGGCAATTCGGGTCCCCGGATATCGTAGGCGTAATCCGGGCGTTCGAATGCGATTTCCGCCCGGAGGTTCCGGATGGTTACGTTGCGCAGTGTGCCGTGGCGGTCAGATTTATTTCTTTTTCCGAGCCGGATGAAGATAGCGTTACCTGTATTGGTCGCCTGTATGTCCTGCACCAGCACATTTTCCAGGATGCCGCCATCGACACATTCGATCGCCACGGCTGAGCGGAATGTATCATATACCCGTATGCGTTCAATGACGATATTCCGGAATCCGCCATGCGATACGGTTCCAAATTTGACGGCGCTGGCACTGGACCGGATGATGCAATCAGCAATATAGACGCTGTCGCACAGGTAGGCCGGCGAATGGGATTTGAGGCATATGCCATCGTCCGACGAATTGACATAGCAATGGGTGATCCGGACGTTCCGGCAATCGGAAATATCGATACCATCATTGTTCCAGTAGGCGTCGCTTTCCGTTCGGACACTGTCGATCTGTATGTTTTGGCAGCGGTCATGGGTTTGCACCCAGCAGGAAGCGTTTCGAAGCGTAACCTGACGGACCAGGATATCCTTACAATCAACGAATTCGATCAACTGCGGGCGGAGGTAATATTTTGGTCTCCGCTCGGGAAACTCGTAATCGACGCTGTCAAGGAGGCCGGCATAAAACAAACTGTCGAGGTGCAAAGCAAGCGCTCGGCCTTGCCCGTCGATCTCCCCATACCCAGTAATGGAAATATTGTTTTGACCATCCGCCATGACCAAGGCTTTCCACCGGTTGATCCGCTGATAATCCTTCGGATCCGTACTGCCCAGCAAGGTGGCATTTCGCTCCAGATGAAGGCGCACGCCTGATTTCAGCACAAGGCTACCGGAGAGAAACCGGCCGGCAGGGATAATGACCGTGCCGCCCCCGGTTTGGTATGCCACATCGATGGCATGCTGGATTGAAACGGTATTGAGCGTAACCCCATCCGGTTTAGCGCCGAAATCGAGGATGTTGTAGGATTGCGCCACCAGAACAGACCAACTCACGGTCATGGTGATCAACCACCCTGAAATTTTTTTATAGTCTGCCTGCACTGACTAAAAGTACATTTTTTGCGGTTCCCTTGGTCTTACTACGGGTGCTTTCGGTCTGTACGTGATATCCACCGGACGGACATGGCCCTGTGGATTGATGCGCAACATAATGGATTGATAGGGCTTGAATTCCAAGGTCTTCCGGATCGTTTTGCCATTTACATGGATAGTGATGGTTCTGAAATCAGATTGATTCATCCGGGACTGTCCGGAATAGATCGGGTAAGCCAGATCCTTCGACCTGGGTTGCGCCAGAAAAAGATAGTAATTGCCTGCCTGGTCAATCCTGCACCAATAATCCGGTAAGCTGTCTCCCTCGATGAAGGGTGCATGCCGCACGATACGGTTAAAATCGCCGGAAACATTAGGCAAAGCAGCAAGCCTTTCCAGCATTTCCCCGTATGCCGTCGATTTCACCCGGCCAGGCTGCATAGGCGCTTGCTTCAGGCAAACCGGCAGGCCCGCTTCTGCCAATTCCAGAATTCGGCGCAAGGCCCGAATGTCCATGTATCGGACATCTGCATATAAAGCAGAAAACCGGGCATCCCCTTCCATAAGCAGGCCCTTTTCATAATTCGCCTTTTCCAGAAAATGCCGGTTGATCCAGATGGGGTGATAACCCTCCGTCTCCTTCGGGGGAAAAACATAGCGCATCTCGTATTCGCCCCAGACCCAAACCCGCTGCCGTTCGGGTGGGTACGCACCTTTCATGACGGCATCTTCATACGGTATATAGACCGCCACATCGGTATAGGTTTTCCCTTGCCGCAGGAGGCCGGACACTTTTCCAACATATGCATTGAAGGCCGGCAATTCCGGCTCCAGGCTTCCACCGGGTCCAAAGTAGGTAGTAGCAAAAAAATCAATAGTATCCGAGCCCTTGGTATTGTAAGGCGTGCCATGATAAACCAACTGGTTGACACCCTGGGCAAACAAGGCATCTGCCACCATTTTGAGATCTGCAGTTTGTTCCTGGCGGAGATAGGTTGCCGGAAATCCGTACAGGCAGGTAAACGATTCACAGGATACAAGCGGTTTGGACGCGAGGCAGGCAGATGAACTGACGATCCGTGAATAGTTGGGATTGTTGAGCATAGCTTCCGTTTCAGGTATGTCCACCAGCCCATAGGTGGTCATCACATCTGTCGGGGATGCCAGGCACTGCACCCTGGACAAGGCGCCCAGCGTCTTACACGTTTTGACGAATGGAACATAAAAGCCATTGGTCACGTAATCATCCAGGAGGAGCATGTAATCATAGCGGACATCCGGAAAGGAATCAAGACCCTTATCCATGTATGGGAGGATGTCGTACCCGAAGGTCATCTTAAATCTGTCTGCGAAATCATGCGTCCAGATCTTATTCTTCGCATTTAGTTTGATCTCCCAGGAATCGGTGAAAAGGGCGGACTTCGTTCCCTGGAGAGCACCCTTCAAAGCTTCAGCGACCGGCTTTGCGAATTGATAAAAAGCGTTGCTGTCGAGGTGATTGATCACCCACATCGTATCGGGATAAGCCCAGGAAAAAGTGAGCACCTGCCGGAAGGTGGTATCCCCATAGATCTGCGTCAGCGCATCCCGTTCTGTTTTGGACCCCGCTACGGGCCAGGCGCTGCCAAAGGTAAAATCGCAGGACAATCCGATCGAATCCGCATAGGACTTGGCATACCGGACCATCGCCGACCATTCCGGGCTGAGCCATTTCTGAGCAGAGGTGTCAACCGGATAATAACGGTGATACTTCTCCGCATACATTTTCTGATAGCGGTACAACGGATATACCCAGGCAATCTCCACACCACCGAAGTTGTTTTGTTTAAGCCAGTCCATTTGATACCGGATATCCTGCGGACGGATCTCCGTGGCAAACCACCACCAACGCGTGGAAGGCATGGAAGCTGGAAAAATGGTTCCCTGCCCTTTGCCTGCCGTTTGCGGGAGATGGGTGCACCCAAAAGCATACACGATCAGGGAAAGCCCCATGAAAAAGGGGGCGGGACGCAAATTCATGGTTGGAAAAATAAGGATTCCGGCGTTGCCCGGGGGACCGGCGACAGGTCAGCCGGATAAGTGGAATCCATCCGTATTTTGCAGGCCCGAACGATATGAACGACTTAGAGCAGTACTTCCGGAACAATGACCAGCGACTCATCCACAAGTGGATGCATTACTTTGACATTTACGACCGGCATTTCAGCCGTTTCAGAAACCGGGACGTGGTCATCCTGGAAATTGGTGTATTCCATGGGGGAAGCCTGCAAATGTGGAAACATTATTTTGGCGACCGGGCCCGGATCTACGGGATTGACATCAACCCGCGTTGTAAGGAACTGGAAGAAGAGAACATCACCATTTTTATCGGATCGCAATCCGATCGCCGTTTCCTGGAAGGGGTCAAGCAGCAGATTCCGCCAGTGGATATCCTGATTGATGACGGCGGTCATACGATGGAGCAACAGATCGTCACCTTTGAAACACTCTTTGATCACGTTCGGCCTGACGGTGTCTATCTCTGCGAGGACCTCCACACCTCCTATTGGCTGACATTTGGCGGGGGCTACAAGCGTCGCGGGACCTTCATCGAATACAGTAAAAATTTCATTGACGCGATTCATGCCTGGCATTCGGAGCAAAAATCCCTCCGGGTGACCCCTTTCACGAGGGCGGTGGATTCACTTCATTTCTACGACAGCATATTGGTCATAGAGAAAAAACCACAAATGGAACCCCGCCATGAAAAAACCGGAAAACCTTCATTTCCGATAGATCCGGAGCAAAACCCACCCGTTGAACCAGTTTCCAAAAAATATAAGCGCCAGGTGTTGGTCATGGTTAATAAGGCGCTCCGGGCTTTACGGCTCAGGAGTATCGTCTGGAAATGAAAGTATGTACCTTCGGTTTCACCCGTTACCCTGACCTTAAAGCTTTAGTCCTTTGGAAGAAGATTACACGTTCCTCCTCCACCGCATCATGAATGCTTATGCGCCCGTAAGCATGCCGGCTGTCGGATTGACCCTTGCTGCCGGGAATATCCAGCAAGTCCGCCGCCAGGACATCCTTTTCCATGAAAAGCGATACAATGCGTTTGAGTATTTCCAGTTATCCGGCATATCGCACCGGTATAATATCGACCCGGACAACGGCCAGGTCACCACAGGAATATATGCGCATGAAACCGTCATCACACCGCATTTTATCCGGACACCCGGCGGCCAGGGACTCTTTTCCATGCAGGCGTTGACGGATTGTACTTTTCTCCAAGTCCCCGCGGGCACTTTCCGGGATCTGAGCGAGCAAAATCAAGAAATCAGGTTGTTTGGGCGCGCGGTTGTGGAAAAAGATTATACCCGCCACCTGGCATTTGAGGTTTTGTTTCGTTCGGGCCAGGCCCGTGACCGGCTTCTCTATTTCAGGCAACACTATCCCGCGCTCGAAAACCTGATACCGCACACGGTCATCGCTTCTTTCCTGGGGATTACCCCTGTTTCTTTCAGCCGCCTGCGTAACGAATTGGCGAAAAAATAGCACCCTGGTTTCTTATCATTTGATAAGTATCATTTTATCAAATGATAACCGTTTTCATTTTATACCGTGCGTCCTTTGCATGCTCAACCATGTAAAGCCGTAATATGAAAATGGAACTAATAACCGCTCGCATAAGACTAACCCTGCCGGGATTATTGATCCTGTTGTCGATACAGCCTTTTACAGAAGGCAGCTATTATCTGCAACAGGCTGAAGGACTCTTCCAATCTTCCGGTCCCCTTGCTGCAAATCGAATGTGGAGCCCCGCTCCTTCCCGTCCAACGGACAGTGGCCAGAGATTTGCCGTCCTGGCACAGACGGACTACCTATCGGCTGGCTACCCGGATCAACGCAGAACCCAATACCCGGATTGACCATCATGACCCTGAGAAAAAAACATAGCCGATTGAAGGTAATCCTTGCTATTCTTGTCCCATTCGCCTTCCTGGGACTATCCCTGATAAACGTCAAAACGTATACCATGACTACAATTTCGGATTTTCTGAAAGACCAGGTGGATCGTCATCAAACGCCATCCATTCAATACGCCCTTTTCGATTCGGACAGTATCCTGTACACCCTGTCCTATGGCATACAGGAGGAAAGCACTGGCAGACCAGTTGATACGTCCGCCACCTATCACCTGTATTCCGTCACCAAAACATTCACGGCCCTGGCGGTACTGCAACTGGCCCAGGAGGGACGGATTGACCTGGCAAGGCCTGTATCCGACTATTTGCCTGCATTTCCTTACGATCACCGGATTACCATTGATCAACTCCTCAGCCATACATCCGGCATCCCCAATCCGGTGCCCTTGCGCTGGATCCATACCCCGGAGGAACATGCGGTATTCGATTGGCGCAAATTTTTTGAAGCTGAATTTTCAAAACATCCGAAACTCAATTTTGAACCCGGCACCCGATTTCAATACAGTAACCTGGGTTATGTCTTGCTCGGCGAACTGATAGAGACGGTTTCCGGTGAATCGTATGAAACGTATATTACCCAACGGATCATCCATCGCAGCGGGGTTGACGCCCCCGATCTCAGCTTTACCCTTGATCCGGAGACGTATACGAAAGGTTATCATGCATACTGGTCATTCACCAATGCCATTTTCGGATTCCTGATCGACAAACCCAAATTTATGGATGCCAGGGAAGGCCGATGGAAACCCTTTAAACCTTTTTATATCCACGGGGCGCCGTATGGCGGATTGTTCGGCTCTATGAAAGGCCTGATCCGGTATGGTCAGGCGCTAATGGAGGACAGCGCTATTCTTTTGCAGGATACCCAAAAGCAAATATTATTCCGGGAAAAAAGTGTCCAGGACAAGCCGACCGGTATGTCTTACGCCTGGTTTACGGGAATGCTGAAAGGTCATCCCTACATCACCCATGCAGGAGGAGGGGGTGGCTACTACGTGGAACTGCGTATTTATCCAGATCTGCATATCGGAAGCGTGATCCTCTATAACCGCTCAGGCCTCAAAGACGAAAGGGTACTGAGCCGGGCAGACAGTTTTTTCCTGACGGAAAAAGGATATCAGGGAATTCAGGGGACCCACCGGGAATAAATGACGAAAATTGCCCAAGAGACAAACCGATCGGACTTCTATTTATCCACCATTTTCACCCCTTTCAAACTTTTCATGTATGACAGGCCCGGACAAACACACCCTCTTTCCGCTTGACGGCTATCAGCGGCTTTGTTTTCTGAAAAACCTGGTGAAGAACCCAAACATCCTTGTCGGAGACTATACCTATTACGATGATTTTGATAGCGTGGACAATTTTGAAAGGAATGTCCTGTATCACTTCCCCTTTACCGGGGACAAGCTCATCCTGGGCAAATTTTGCATGATCGCTTCCGGTGTCCAGTTTATCATGAACGGAGCCAACCATCTGACGGAGTCTGTATCCGCTTATCCGTTTGCCATCTTCGGGCATGGCTGGGAAGCGGCGATGGAAGGCAGGCAATATCCCAACAAGGGGGACATCGTCATCGGTCATGATGTCTGGATCGGGTATAAAGCCACCATCCTGGCCGGCGTGCATGTTGGAGCCGGAGCTATTATCGCCAGCCATGCCCTCGTGACGCGTGATGTGGCCCCGTATACGATCGTCGGAGGAAATCCGGCCGAGGTGATCCGTAAACGATTTTCACCAGAGGCTATCCAAAGGCTTCTGGCCATTCAATGGTGGCACTGGGACCAGGAGAAAATAACGAGGAATATCCGGTTTTTGACGGGCACCGACCTGGATGCCCTGGAACAGGCCACCTAAACCGGCTATGAAGAATCTGCCGATCCCCACATCCCTTTCCGGCCCTGATTTGTTATATATTTCATGGGACCTGAGTACGCAGGTTAGCTTTGCTGCGTAGGAAGTGTCGAATACGTCATACCACACATCATGCCCATCAACCTGCCTGAAACCAATCAACCCCGCATCGTTATCGTTGGTGCCGGTTTTGCCGGGATCACCCTGGCGGGCAAACTCTCAACAACCGATTACCAGGTTGTCCTCATCGACCGGAATAACTTTCACCAGTTTCCTCCGCTGCTGTACCAGGTCGCAATGTCCGGCATCGAACCGAGTGCGATCGCTTTCCCGCTCCGCAAATTGTTTCGTCGCAAAACCAATTTTCATATCCGTGTGGCGGAAGTGGCGGAGGTTCATCCGGAAGAACACTTCCTCAACACGAGTGAGGGGCGTGTCAATTACGATATCCTGATCCTGTCAACCGGTGTCACGACGAATTATTATGGCAATGCTGAGATAGAGAAATATACTTACCCTTTAAAATCCGTTGCGGATGCTTTATATCTCCGTAATGCTATCTTATCGGATCTTGAAAAAGCCCTGACCGTCAGGGAATATGAAATCCGCCAGGAACTGATGGACCTTGTCATTGTGGGCGGAGGTCCCACCGGCGTAGAACTGGCGGGTTCACTGGCAGAGATGAAAAAGTATATCCTGCCCCGCGACTATAACGAACTCGAGGCAGAAGAAATGGATATTTATCTGATTGAGGGCAATGAAAGGGTGCTCAGTGCATTCTCTGCCAAAGCATCCTCCAAAGCGCTTCAATACCTTCAAAAACTGGGCGTGAATGTCATCCTTGGTGGCCGCGTCACGGGTTATGACGGCCGGATCCTGACCCTGGCAGATGGCAGGACATTTCAAACCAGAAAAGTGATCTGGGCAGCGGGTATCACCGGGAAAAAACTCCCTGGCCTTCCAGACGCCTGTTATACACGTGGAAACCGGTTGCTAACCGACGGTTTCAACCAGGTTCAACACGTGGAGGATGTATTCGCTCTTGGTGATGCTGCTTATATGGAAGAAAAGGAATACAAGGGCCATCCGCAAGTCGCGCAGCCGGCCTTACAGCAGGCCCGTCGTCTGGCGAATAATCTCAACGCCAGACGAAAAGGAAAACCCATGATTCCTTTCCATTACAAAGATCTTGGCAGCATGGCTACGATCGGTCGAAACAAAGCAGTGGTTGACCTGCCGATCTGGAAGACACAGGGCTTTATCGCCTGGGTACTCTGGCTGGTCGTCCATCTTAAATCCATTCTCGGCGTTAAAAACAAACTCTTGATCCTGTTCAACTGGATATGGTCATACATCACCTTTGATCAGAACCTGAGGATCATCGTCAAGCACCGGACGAAGTAGCAGAGCATTTTACCGATTCTCTTTTCAGGGGCGCGCATTGAGGTAATTGGTATTCCGCTACTCTCAAAATAGGCTGGGCTAAACTCACCCCCCAACCCCCTCTCTTATGAAGAGAGGGGGAGCATATGGTTTGCCTTATGACCTTAGCATTAGATCATCGTGGAACTCACCCCCCCCGGCCCCCTCTCTTATGAAGAGAGGGGGAGCATGTGATTTGCCTTATTGCCTTAGCATTAGCATTTTCCCCTCTCTTTGTAAGAGAGGGGTCAGGGGTGAGTTTTCCAGACAACCGGCACATGAGTAGAAATAATATGCCGATCTTTATTAAATGCTTCACCGGCAGAAAAAAATTCAGACAGCGCTTTATTTACGCATTCGTGAATTGGCCCGTACCATTCGTAAAAATCCTACGGAAGCTGAACAATATTTTTGGGAAAAAAGCAGGGATAGAAGACTGTTTGGACTTAAGATTAACCGGCAGTATATCCTGCGCTGTCTCCAATCATCCTCCTTCACAAAATATTACATAGCCGATTTTCACTGCTTTAGTCTGAAAACCATATTTGAATTGGATGGACAAATACATTTAAAACAGCAAGAAAAAGATCTGATGCGGACTGAAGATCTTCTTGCTCTTGGTTACACCGTAATGCGCTTTCCAAATGATATGGTTCTTAATCATTGGGAAGAGGTTGAAAGAATGATTTATACCTTGATTATATCAAAAAAAACTGATTGAGAACTCCTCCGGCCCCCTCTCTTATGAGGAGAGGGGGAGCATATGGTTTGCCTTATGACCTTAGCATTAGATCATCGTGGAACTCACCCCCCGGCCCCCTCTCTTATGAAGAGAGGGGGAGCATGTGATTTGCCTTATTGCCTTAGCATTAGCATTTTCCCCTCTCTTTGTAAGAGAGGGGTCAGGGGTGAGTTATGCTCACCACCCCCGGCCTTGGCAACTGGCATGCTTATTTCCGGCAGGCAGATATTTTTCAGGTAAAGGCTTTGTGCCACAGCAGGAATCCAGGACAAATACGCCTCATGCCTTCACCTCCCTTTTTCCATGCAATAACTGCCGGATAGCAGCCAGGTGTGCCAGCAGGACCAGGGGAACGACGACAGAAGGCAGCCACAGAAAGGGGATACCCAGGATCGCCCTGTTGGGTTGTTCAAATCCATATCGCTGTATAGGCGTCTGTACAGAAAAAGCCGCATGCCAGACAATATTGGCCAAGAGTCCCAGGCAGACAAAATTCCATATCAGTAACGCACTGGTATTCATCTTCCCCTTGCGGATGCCGTAATAATAGATCAGTGGCGCCGTGATCCCGGAAAAAATATCGAGATTGGATCCGGCAAACGTCATCACGAGCGGAATGGTTTTCTCGATAAACAGTCCGTACAAGATTAACTCCACCGGGATACGGACGACGTGCAGCAGGGTGAGCCCACCCTGATCCAGTCGATCGATCCAGGCCTTACCTCCCCGGGTTAAAAAAAGGATCCCAATAGCAATGAGGGGAGGAAGCGGCAACAGCACAAACCGGGGAGGAAGGGAATCCGTAAACTGATAGAAGCCGGTCATTCCGACAGCACCCTGTAACAACATCCAAAAAAGGATTATCCACAAAAAGCGGGAGGAAGTCCCTGCTTTGTACATCAGGCCGATAGTCAGCAGGGTAGTCAAAACAAACCCCAGGGAAAGGTACCATGGAACGGAAATCATAGCAGCAGGCCGGCAACGTGTTTACCCTATTACCGGGACGTCGGGCATGCTTTTAAAGATAGCACTATCTGACCGAAGGATTGGCCCTCATCAGGGTCTGATGATGGACAAAATCATGCAAGGTGAGCCCGCGCAACTCAAATACTTTCATCCAGAAATCGCGTACAGCCTGGAGGTAAGCCTTACGGGCGTTTTCACGCTCAGACAAGGCCAGGTTGAGATCCGTCACCGAAATTTTGCCGATCAGGTACCGCTGATAGGTTATATCATATCGTTTTTTGGCTGATTCAAAATAGCGTTCCGCCACCCGTGTATTCTGACGGACCAGGTCAAATTGCTGGGCTCGCAGCATGACGACCCGGTCAAAGTTCTCCCGTTCCTGGTCTACCTGCCTTTGCTCGAGTTCCAGGTTAGACGCTGCTACCGCCCGGCGGGCTTTTGCTTTACCCCAATCCGCTATCGGAGCCGTAATACTGAAGGTCACCACTTCCTGATCGATCGGATTACGGTACACCTGGTCGATGGCACTTCCAGTTTGAGTCAGGCCGAACTGACCAACCAGGCTTGCCGAAATACCGGTTTCCCCTTTTGAACGGGCTACTTCCTGCTGCGCGGACATCAATCGACGGTCAAAAGAAACCATGGCGCTTCTGTTCTGGCGCGCATAGGCCAGGGCTTCTTCCGGTGAGAGCGTTGCCTCGGGCAATTCATAGGGAGGGATGAGCTCGAAATCAATCTGGCCTTTCAGATTGAGGAAATCCCGCAGCTTTTCCGTATTCGATTGCATATTGAGCTGTGCTTCCGCCAGACGGGTTTCCGCCTGCATGGCGCTGAGTTCCACCTGGAGCAAGTCCGTCTCCGCTATTTTCCCGACTTCAAACCGACCCCGGGATAAAACCAATAAGGTATCCGCGTTTGCTTTATCCTGACGAGCTGCTTCATCGTCAAGCTGGCTGATGAGCAGGTCAAAAAAATAGATGGCTGCCGTATTGGCGACCGCCTCCATTTGTTCGGAAAAGATTTTCTCACTTTCCTGGTACTGAAGCGGTTCAATCTTTTTACGCCAGCGCATCGCGTTATACTGAAACAGCGGCTGATAGAGGCCTATATGAAACGGATTAGACAAATAGGAGGTCGAAGCGTCAATGCCATTGGTGGCAAAGATGTCCAGGCGGCCGAGCCTGCTCCCCATGGACAGGGTACCCCCCGTCGGAAAAAAATCCTGTTGGATCTCGAGATTAAGGCTGTTTTCCATAAATGACCGTTCGCGATACACCTGGGATCCGTCATCGTTGATGATCGACTCGATGGAGCGGTTATACAAGGGCAGGGTATTGGCCGCTAAAACGATTTGCGGTTTGAAATCAGCAACAAAGCTTTGGTACGTCCAATAACTTCGCTTCCATCGTGTTTCGGCCAGCAAAGCATCCGGCGCCTCGCTCTGGGCCAGGGCGACAACTTCCTCCAGGCTGAGGCGGTATGGATTTTGTGCCACCAGGGAATGACCTGCAGGCAATACCCACATCGCCAGAAGCAGCAATTGATTTTTTATGTATGGTTTTCTATTCATCTTCCAAGAATTGCGGCAATTGATTTGACCGATAAAATTTCTTTCCGGTAATGACTGTCGAAATAAACTCCTGAACCCCGAAACGGGTCAATAGAGCTGTTCGCTGATACGCGCGGCTGGTAAAAACTGACTCTCCCCCACCGGGTCCCTGCCACCTGATCCAGATATTCTGTCCTGCTCACTCCGTCCTCAATGCTTCAATCGGATCAAGCCGTGAGGCTTTTCTCGCAGGCAGGATACCGAACGTCAAACCAATCGAAGCGGCCACCCCAAAGGACAGCACGATCGACCACCAGGAAATGATCGTCGGTATCTCCGCGGTGGTGGAAATGGCCTTTGCCGCCGCAACCCCGAGAAAAATCCCGAGGAAGCCACCAATAATGCTCACCAACGTAGCCTCAAATAAAAACTGGATAACAATATCCCGGTCTGTCGCCCCGATGGCGCGCCGCAAGCCAATCTCTTTGATGCGCTCATAAACGGAAGCCAGCATGATATTCATGATCCCGATGCCGCCCACCAGCAGGGAAATTCCCGCAATCACCGCCAGCACAAGGTTGAAGATATCCTGGGTCTTTTGTTCCTGTTTGAGCAGGAGCTCCGGGATTTCCATATCAAAATCGACGAGATCCATATGCCGGCGCTTTAGCATGCGGGCGATCACATCTGCCGTGGCTTGAAGCATTTTGGAATCCCTCACCCGCACGACCATCCGGTCGATTTGTTGCATTTCCACTTCTTCATTGTTCCGGACCCTGCCCTGGCGGCCGAGGTGCTCTTTCCGGATCTGGGACCGGTCACCAAACCGGATCAGGGATACATTGAGTGGAATGAATACATCGGAATTGAGATCCCGCAGACCCAGGGAGGCAAGCGTTTCCCGGGTAGCGATTCGCTTTTCCAGCACGGCAATGACGGTAAAGTAATTGTTGCCGCACTTGATGGACTGACCGATCGGGTCCTGGCCGCTGAAGAGTTTGGTTTCCACGTTTTTCCCGATGATACAGACCGGCTTATCCATACTGATATGCTCGTTCGTGAAAAGATGCCCTTTGGCAGGCGCCAATTGATTGAGCGGAAAAAATTCATTGGTAACCCCGACGCAACGAATATCCAGGATCTTGCCATTGTAGATCGCCTTGGTCTTTCGGATGATCTCCGGACTCACTATTTCTACGGAGGGAATTTGCCGGATTGCTTCCGCGTCGGCCCTCGACATTCCGGGCGTCCAGGTTTCCAGTTTATTGTCGTTATTGGCGGTGGATGCGGCCGTGGATTCTGACGTATCCGCATTCTTGTCCTTTTTCAGGGACTTATGGGTAAAGACGATATTGTTCGTCCCGATGAGTTTCATCTGATCGAGGATATACTTTTTGGCCCCGGACCCAATGGCCAGCATGGCGATCACGGCGGCCACACCAAAGACCACACCCAGTGCCGTGAGCATGCCCCGCAATTTGTTGAGCAAAACACTTTCGAGGGCCAGCCTGAACAGGAATAGATATCTGGACATACGCGATCAGGCAGGGTCAAAACATGATGAAGAAACTATTCGATGCATTATCCTCAGACGATTCTTCCGTCTTCATGGTCCGGGCGACTTCCTGTTGAATCTTCAATCGCTCCGTGAGCGCTTTTTCAAGTGCAGCGCGGGCATCCTGTTTCACCTGCGGATCGAGGTAGACCAGGCGGAGATCATCGCTTTTAACCGGCGCATTGAGGCTCACCTCATCACCTGCTTTCAAGCCGGCGGCAATGCAGACGTTGACATCATTGGACGGTCCCGTCACAACCTCCTGCCTGATAAAACCATTGCCTTCCCTTTTAAAGACATAAGAGACGCTATCGGTCTGGATGGCCTCCAGGGGCAATTGCAGGCAGGTTGGAATAGAATCCACCAGGATATCGATACCGGTGGTCATGGCCGGGCGCAGCAACGAGTCGATCGAACTCAGCAGGATGATGACTTCAAAAACTTTGGTATCGAAATTCCGCACCTGCTCACCTATATTGGCCTTGGAGATGACTGTTCCGGTAAATATCTTACCCGGAAACGCGTCCACGGTAACGGTGGATCGTTGCCCCATCATCACCTTGGAGATATCCACTTCATTGATGTAGGCCTTGGTGATCATCTCACTGAGGTCGGGAAGTTCGGCTATGTTGGGATCCCAGGAAGATACCTGGGAGCCGGGGCCACGCTTGCCATTCCAATCCCGGATATAGATGACCATCCCGGACTTGGGCGCCAATACCGTCATTTGATTCTGAAGTTCGAGGAGGCGATTAAGCTTTAATTCCTGCTGCCGGTAGGAAGCATTGATTTCCTCGATTTTGGCGACGGACTTGTCTTTGGTCAGTTTAAGCTTTGTTTCCAGTTGGTCCAGTTCGCGCTGCGCTTTTTCGAGATCGAGTTGGGCCTGCTGCCGGATAGCCTGGGGCTCATATTTACTCAGCTCAAGGGTGAGTTGTTTTTCCTGCATGGAATACCGGACATTGACCAGTTGGTCCCGGAGGCCCCGCATTTCGATAGCCGTATCAATTTTGGCCTGGTCCAATTGGGTGGTGATCTTGTCGATCTCCGTCTGGGACTCTTTGATCTTGCCGTCGAGCTCAGTCCGGTCCAGGGAGGCAACAAACTGCCCCTGCTGGACCACGGTGCCTTCGGGCACCAGGGAAGCGATGGACAACTGGTAGATACCCACGGTCCTCAGTGCATCGGGCCCTTTCACCTTCTCCGACCGTCGTGCCTGGAGCTCCCCCGGGGCATGGATCGTGACAGCCATGGGGCCTTCAGATACTTTCACGACGAGATTGTCCGAGGCCGATTTTTCAGCCGGCTTTCGCAGCACGAAATAGACGATGAGGGCCAGGGAGGCAACTCCCAGAAAGAGCAAGGGGCGTGTAGGCTTCATCAGGGATTTTAAATTGGTTTTCAGTGAATCAATGGAAAAGTAGAACAAACAAGATACTGCGGGATTCCTCACGGATCACCCCTGTCACCATCGAAGTCCGATAGTACAGCAACGACAAAGGTGGTAACCGGATTGCATCGACACGTCTGAACAACCAGTGATTCAGCTGAAATTTCTTTTCCACCGGTTTTCGAAAAAAAATTGGCTTTCATTCCCAAAATTTCGCCCTTCAAATTGTAGTTTTGTTCATACAACCTGACACTTCCTATGCCACCTATAATCAACTTCTCCGCTGGTCCGTCTATATTGCCCAAAACCGTCTTCGAACAAGCCTCGCAGGCAGTTCTCGATCTGAACGGTACGGGCCTTTCCATCCTCGAAATCTCTCACCGATCCTCCTATTTCGAGCCTATCATACACGAAGCCCACGAACTGGTTAAACAGCTGCTGGGCCTCTCCGATGATTTTGAGGTGCTTTTCCTGACCGGTGGTGCCAGCACCCAGTTTTTCATGACGGTGATGAACCTGCTGCCTGAGGGAAAAAAGGCCGCCTATGTGGATTCAGGGGTATGGGCTTCAAAAGCCATTACAGAAGCAAAAATCCTTGGTTCGATCGACGTGATCGCCAGTTCCAAAGACAAAAACTACAGCTATATCCCCAAAGGATATGCGGTTTCCCCGGAATATCAATACCTCCACCTCACGAGTAACAATACGATTTACGGGACCCAGTATCAACGCTTTCCTGACAGCCCGGTCCCGATCGTCTGCGATATGTCGTCCGATATCTTTTCCAAGCCCATTGAACCGGAACGGTTTGGCCTGATCTATGCCGGTGCGCAAAAAAACCTCGGCCCGGCCGGGGTGACGCTGGTCATTGTCCGGAAAGACATGCTCGGCAAGGTCAATCGAACCCTGCCCACCATGCTCCGCTATGAAATCCATGCCCAGAATGATTCGATGTACAACACACCCCCTGTGTTCCCGATCTATGTCAGCCTGCTGACTTTGCGCTGGCTGCGGGACCTGGGAGGCCTCTCCGCGATGGAGGTCATCAATGAGCGCAAAGCCAACGTGCTGTACGATGTGATCGATACCATTCCGTTCTATGTCGGGCACAGTGTTCCGGAGGATCGTTCCCGCATGAACGTGACCTGGAACCTGGAGGACGCGGATCTGAACAAAGAATTCCTGGCCTACTGCCAGGAAGCCGGTTGCGACGGCCTGAAAGGGCACAAGTCTGTCGGTGGTTTCCGTGCTTCGATCTATAATGCGATGCCGGAGGAAGGAGTTAACGTATTGGCTGAGGTGATGAAAGAATTTGCCCTGAAGCATGCGTAGCCGTCAGACCCGCACTTCTGTCCGCTGGCAAGGCATCCACCTCCCACTTGTCATCATCGAAGAACCACGCCGCGATACGCGGGTCTCTATCGGCAAGACTTCCGCCTACCTCCGGCTGCCCTACACGGCGCCGAAGGAATTCAAACATGAAAAACTAATCTGGGCGAAAAAATGGATCCTCGAAACCCTGACCGAAAAACCGGACCTCGCTCAACGCTGGAAAAACAAAGAATACCGTAACGGGCAGGTTTTCAAAACTCCCTTCAAAAACTATTCCCTGCAGCTTAGCACCAACCGCGGTCGATCTACCGGCAGCGTTTATGTTGACGGGAATCAGCTTATCCTCAGTCTCCCCAAGCTGGAACCGACCGATTATTACACCCGCGATTTTATTACCGGGTTGATCTCCAGGGGCATCGCCGGGGACGTGCTCCCTGAATTTACTGAAAGGGTATATGCCTATAATAAAAAATTCTACCGGGAAACCATCAACGATATCCGGCTTAAATACACGCACAGTCGCTGGGGCAGCTGCGCCACCAATGGCAATCTCAATTTTTCCACTAAGATCCTGCTGGCACCTGAACCTATCATGGACCACATCATCATCCATGAGCTTGCCCATCTCAAGGAAATGAACCACGGCCCGCGTTTCTGGAAATGGGTGGAAAAAGGCGATCCCGATTTTGAAAACCACGAACGCTGGCTCAGGAAATACGGCGACCGGCTTGACTTTTGATTTTTGCTCCTGTACAAATCAAGGCCTGAGGTCATAGCCCGTTATGATGCGTATCATTTCGATTGATCCGTCCACTGACTAAATTAAGCGCTGGAGAAAAACAGCAAAAGGTTGCCTTTCTCCGGCTTATTCACCCTTAAAAGTACTGACCATGAAAAGCAGGATCTATATCCTTGCCATGGCAGGAATCCTGATGATTTTATTATTCCTGGTCTCCTGCACTGAGCAAGACGACATCTTCACCCCGTTGGACAATACTGATCAGATTGATACGAGAGCCTCGCTGACCCCGATGGAACAATTGGGCAAAAAGATATTCTTTGACAATATCTCCACCCCCAATAAGCAATCCTGTGCCACGTGCCATGCTCCGACGTTTGGATTTACCGGAAATCACCCGGGAGCTAATATCAAAGAAGGGATATACCGGGGAGCTGATTCGGAGCGATGGGGGTTCCGAAAACCACCTAGCGCCGCATATGCCACTTTCAGTCCTGTCTTCCACTATGACGCGCTGCTGGGCGAATTTGTCGGAGGAAATAACTGGGACGGCAGCGCAACCGGGTTTCACCTTGGCAATCCGGCGGCCGATCAGGCTTTATTGCCTTTTCTCAATCCACTGGAGCAAAACAACCCATCGGTAGAATTCGTCCTGAGCGATATCGCGGAATCGAACTATGCAAATCTCTGGACCACGGTGTGGGGAGCGCCAATCGATTATCATAATGCTGCAGAGGCAGACGCGCTCTTTCATAAGGTCGCGCTGACCATTGCTGCCTATGAAGCCTCTTCCGAAGTCAACGCTTTCACCTCCAAATTTGATTACTACCTGATAGAGGAAACAACGCTTACGGCTGAAGAAGCCTGGGGCTTTTCCCTTTTCAATTCGAAAGCAAAATGCTATTTGTGCCACCCGAGCGCCGGTAGCCAGCCGTTATTTACGGATTTTACTTATGCCAACATTGGCGCGCCAAAAAATCCGAATAATCCTTTCTATGGAATGGATGATGTATACATTGGCGGTGACCCGATCAATCCGCTGGGGAGCGATTTTATCGATTACGGACTTGGCGGTTATCTGCAGCGTGCTGCCAATCCGGCATGGCAGGCATTAGCGGCCGAAAATATGGGGAAGTTCAGGGTGCCAACCTTGCGCAATGTGGACAAAAAGAATGGCGGCGGCAATTCCAAAGCCTATCATCACAATGGCGTATTTAAATCCCTGGAGGAGATCGTCCATTTTTACAACACGCGCGATATCGGGACCTGGCCTCCCGCCGAAGTGGCTGCCAATATCAATACCACGGAAATGGGCAACCTGGGACTGACTGCACAGGAGGAAAAAGCGGTTGTGGCTTTTTTGAAGACCCTGTCCGATGGTTATATCGTGAAATAACCAGGTCAGCTGGGGTGAAAAAGCGCGGTGGCGACATCGCGCTTTTTCTTTTCCTTACTTTTACTGGCCAATCCTGTTCACTGATGTCCGTCGATCGTAAAACCATCATCACCCTGGAAACGACCATTGAGGCCCCTGTGGATGTAGTCTGGACCTGCTGGACCACCCCGGAAATCATCATGCGATGGAACCATGCCAGTGACGACTGGCATACGCCTGCTGCGGTCAATGACCTGCGGCCGGGTGGTCAATTTACGTATCATATGGCCGCAAAGGATGGGAGCTTTGGATTCGATTTTGGCGGCACGTACGATGAAGTTGAACACCATAAACGCATCGCTTATACCCTGGGCGACGGCCGAAAAGTGGAAATCGATTTTTCATCCCCCGGCGAAGTCACGCATATCCGGGAATCGTTTGAAACCGAAGACATGAATCCCGTCGACCTGCAGCGATCCGGATGGCAGGCGATCCTGGATAATTTTAAAAAATACACGGAAAGTATCCGTTGACGTATCGAGTACAAACTTTAGGAAGCTGAGATTGTTAGTTTCTTACCTAAATGGATATGGATAGCATGAATCGTTTTAGCTTATTGTTCATCCCCTTTCTTTTTCTTTGCTGCACGCATGCCGGCAATAACGTGGCCGGCCAGCCTTCTACAGCCGCCACAGCGGATCACAGCCAAAATCCGTATTACTCCCGGACAGATACGTCGGCCCTGCATGTCAAAGACAGCGATTGGAAAAAAGTATTATCGCCGGATGTGTATTACATCTCCAGGGAGAAAGGAACCGAAAGGGCTTTTACCGGACAGTACTGGGATTTTGCAGGCAAAGGAACCTACTTCTGTGCTGCCTGCGGCAACGCCCTGTTCAGATCTGAGGGTAAGTTTGCCAGCGAATGCGGTTGGCCCAGTTTTTTTGAACCGATCCGCGCCACCGCCGTCACCTACCAG
Organism: uncultured Saprospiraceae bacterium; assembly: GCA_964617515.1. Taxonomy (GTDB): domain Bacteria; phylum Bacteroidota; class Bacteroidia; order Chitinophagales; family Saprospiraceae; genus Opimibacter. The sequence goes on from CAZTXO010000002.1 coordinate 30,554, forward strand.
GAGGATCATTCCTATGGCATGGAGCGCATCGAAGTGAATTGCGGACGGTGCGGAGGTCACCTCGGACACATTTTTGATGACGGCCCGCCGCCGACCTACAAGCGTTTTTGTATCAATTCGATCGTTATTGAATTTGAGCCCTTATAAATAGGGATCACCAGGCATGATGGACATTCTGCACGTAACCAAACCTGCACCGCATGGACAAATCCACAGCCAAAGACATTGATGATTATATCACCCGTTTTCCGGTAGCGGTCCAACTTTTATTGACAAAGGTCCGGGAGACGATTCAGAAGGCTGCCCCGGAAGCTACTGAGGCCATGGCCTACGGACTTCCGACCTTCAGGCTCCATGGAAAAAATCTCGTCCATTTCGGCGGATTCAAGGCCCATATTGGTTTTTATCCGGCACCCCAGGGCCTGGAAGCCTTCAAAAAGGAACTCTCTCATTACAAAGGGTCAAAAGGGGCGGTGCAATTCCCCCTGGATCAACCGCTGCCACTTGCCCTCATCGCCAAAATCGTCAAATACAGGGTGAAGGAAAACAAAGAAAAGGGTCAACCGAAAACAAGCAAGTGATGTCTTTGGCCGGGAAGGGCAGGAATGGATAAACGAGACGGAAGAGGAAAGACGGAAGAGGAAAGACGGAAGAGAGCTCGCCACTGATTACTCCTTACCTTCGATCCGCGATGGATACAAACCTGGAGCGCCGGGTGGCCGAAATCCGGCAAAAACTGGCCGATTATACTGCAGCGGGTAAATCCTGCTTTGTCAGCTCATCCTTTCAATCCCACAGCCTGCCCTTACTGCATATCCTCAGCCGCTTTCAACCCGGTATCCCGGTCTACTTCCTTAACACCGGCTTTCATTTCCCGGAAACCATGGCATTCCGGCATGAAATAGCGGACCGGTTTGGTCTGCGCATCATCGATGCCGTTTCCCCCGTGTCCAAATCGGGTCAGCGGGATGACCAGGGCAAATTTTTCTTTGTCAATAACCCGGACCATTGTTGTTATCTCAATAAAGTGCTGCCCATGGAGCCCATCGTGCAGCAACATGATGTCTGGATCAATGGCGTCCGTCGCGACCAGACGAAGTTCAGATCCACCCTGCAGGTGGAAGAGGAAATGGCTCATGGTAAACTTCGCTATCACCCGATGCTCGAATGGACTTCAAAAATGATCTGGGCGTATCGGCAGGCCTATCACCTTCCTGAACATCCCCTGGAAGCACAAGGTTACCTGAGTATCGGCTGTATGCCGTGCACCCGTTCCTTCGCGGAAACACAGGATCTCCGGTCAGGGCGCTGGTCCGGACAATCCAAGGAAGAATGTGGGATCCAGACGGAATTCGTAAGAGCAAAGACAGAATCGAAGTAACCGGAATGAAAATTCTCATCACCGGCGGCGCCGGATACATCGGATACAGCCTGGTCAAGCAACTCCTGGAGGATGCGGATCACCTGCATTCCATCGCGATCTACGATAACCTCTCCAGGCGGAATTACAGTTTTTTCACGGAAGCCCGATTTGGCCGCAAACCGGTCCGGTTTATCCAGGGTGACATCCTGGATGGCAGGACCTTGCAGCAAGCCCTGGAAGGTATCGATTGTGTGATCCATCTCGCTGCCAAAGTGACTACGCCGTTTGCGGATGCCGACGCGCATTCTTTTGACCAGATCAATCACTGGGGTTCTGCCCAATTGGCCTATGCCATTGAAAAATCCACCGTATCCACTGTCCTCTGTCTCAGCAGCACTGCCGTGTATGGCAATTCCCCGGAACGGGTAAATGAAAGGACACCACCAAATCCCCAATCCTTTTACGGGCGCTCTAAATGGGAGGGGGAAAAGCAGCTCCAGGTGCTGGACCGGGACCGGCAGGTCTTTATCCTTCGCTCCGGCAATGTATACGGCTATAATCCTTCCTACCGGATCGATGCCGTGGTCAACCGATTTATGTTCCAGGCTAACTTCCTCGGCAAGATTACGATCAATGGAAGTGGCGAGCAGCATCGCTCTTTTATCCATGTCGACAAAGTCGCCCATGCCCTGGTCCGGGTGACCGATGGTGCTTTGCGCCCCGGCACCTACAACCTCGTGGAACATAATCTCACCATCAATGAAGTGGTCGACCAGATCAGGGGTTTGTACCCCAAGGTCGATGTCATCCATGCAAACTATAATCTCCGGATGACGGATGTTCTCACCGAAACCCCTTGTCAGATCTGGTCTTCCATCCCGCTACCCGGGCGTACATTCGGCGAAGAACTCGCCTCTTTCAAGGAGCATTTTTCATTTTAAATCAGCTTTTTGAAGGCTTTATACCTGGAGACCGGGCAAGCCGATAGATGGCGTTTTCGCTCCTTTTTCCCTGAAAATCACTATCTTTGCAGCCCTTTGAGCCAAAAAGGGCGAAGACCTCCCGGATAGTTTTTTGATGACCTTAGGATATTCCAGATAATGAGTGTTAAAAAACGCGTGCTCTTCCTGACCCAGGAAATGTCACCTTATACTGATCTGACCGAAATCTCAGAAATCCTGAAAAAATTGCCCCTGTACACCCAGGATAACGGCATGGAAATCAGGGTGTTAATGCCAAGGTTTGGCAGCATCAACGAGCGAAGGCACCGGCTCCACGAGGTCGTCAGGCTCTCCGGGATGAACATCATCATCAATGACGACGATTATCCCCTGATCATCAAGGTGGCTTCCCTTCCGGGAGCCCGCCTCCAGGTCTATTTCCTTGATAATGAGGAGTTTTTCAAGAGGAAATTCATCTTTGAGGATGCCTCCGGCAAACTCTATGAAGACAATCAGGACCGGATGGTATTCTTCTGCAAGGGAGCTGTCGAAACAGTCCGCAAATTCGGCTGGGCACCGGACATCGTCCATTGTCATGGTTGGATGACCTCCCTTGTACCATTTTATCTGCGCACAGCCTATAAAGATGATCCCCTGTTTAAGAAAAGTAAGATCATCTATTCAGTCTATAACGAGAGCCTGGAATCCAATTTCAACAAGGAGTTTTTCACCAAAGCTTCCATCAATAATCTCCAGCCCAAGGACCTGCTGGCATACCAAAACGGGACGGGGCACGTTAAGCTTCACAAAGGTGCCATCGAGTATGCGGACGCCCTCATCCAGGGCGCCAAAAAACTGGACGCAACCTTAGCCAAGGAAGTCAAAGCGGCCAATAAACCCACCCTCGCCTATCATGATCAGGACAGCTTTTTGCAGGCCTATTTCGATTTCTACAAAGAAATGATGAATTGATTTCACCAGTCTCGAAACCCGGGCGCGTGTATGCTTAAACCGTCAAGACTCCTTTACCTGGCCATCCTTTTTATCGCGGCCGCCTTTTCCTGTACCAAACCCGTCACCCTGGGTTCCGATTTCCTGGAAGACGAGAAAAGCGACCTGCGGTTCAAGGACGATTTTCCCCTGACCTTCCACACAGAGAAAACAGACAGTGTGCTGACGCACAGTGGCTTTGATCTCAGTCAGCAGCTGAGCACCTTTCTCTGCGGCCATGTCAATGATCCGGTTTTTGGCACCTACGCAGCCGAAATCTATGCACAACCGATCATTGCCACCGTGGCCACAATCCTGAAAGGCGCTACCCTGGATTCTGTGATCCTCCAATTGCGATACGATACCAATGGCACCTACAGCCAGATCAATACCCCGGTGACCCTGGAAGTGTTTCGGATGATTGAAAAACCGGTTTTCCAGGGAAAATACTTTTCCAATGAGCGGTTTATGACCGATGGCGTACCCCTGGGTTCTTTGACCTTTGTCCCCCATCCCAAAGACAGTGTCAAACTCATTCAGTTTGAAGACACCGTGGTTACGGCCCCGCATCTCCGGATACCGCTTGACAAAACAAAGTTTGACTATTTCACGACCCAGGACAGCAGTTTCTACAAGAACCTGGATACCTTTCTCAATGTCTTCAATGGCTTGTACATCCGGATGTCCGCTGCCAACAATTCCATGCTTGGTTTCAATCTCCTCAACACCCTTTCGGGCCTGACATTCTATTTTGACAACGATACGATTGAGGATCTCAACTTCAAATTCATTTTCAGTTCGGGTGCGGTAAACATGGTGCATATCGAACATGACTATACCGGCTCGATGGTCGAACCCGCCTTCGGTCCGGATCCCGAAAATGACTACTTCTTCCTGCAGGGATTATCCGGTCCTTCTACCTGGATGTCGATCGATGGCCTGGATGGCCTGGATACGAATGCGGTCATCAATGATGCCGAACTGGAGATGTATTGCACCTTTCCCGACGGAGACATTCCCTCCCAGTTCAGACCCTGCTCCTTCATCGTGGCCCAGGACAAGACCGATACCTCCTTCATCAATTCGATCGATGTCCGTATTGCCCTTTCCGTGGCTGCCGGGGATTACCGGTCCGGTACGTATCAATTACTTTTTGGGGGAGACCTCGGAGATCCGGATCCCGGACCGCCTGTCGTCTACCGGTATAACATGAAGGTCACCAACCGGCTTAAGGAAATCCTGAAAGGGAGCAAAGAAAATGTCATATATTTCAATCCGTTTTTGAAAGCCAATGTCCCCAACCGGGCTGTGTTTTTTGGCCCTGACCATCCGGTATATGCGCCGAGATTGCGGGTTTATTATACGGCTCTATAAAACCAGGAGGTGGTGACTGCTGTTGAGGCATGCATGATGTATACCCCCGCACGGATCCCCCTGAACGATATCACCCAACCTGTGGAGGAATCTTTCAACCACCATCAATCTAACACTTTGACACCATGTGTGGAATCGTAGGATACATTGGGCCCCGTCCGGCCTACCCGATCCTGATGCAGGGATTGAAGCAACTTGAATACCGCGGGTATGACAGCGCCGGTATATCCCTGCTCAATGGTCAAATGACGGTGTTTAAAAAGAAAGGGAAAGTCACCGACCTGGAATCCTTTATCGGCGACCGGCCACTGACCGCCACCGCCGGCATGGGCCACACCCGCTGGGCCACGCATGGTGAACCCAACGACATCAACGCGCACCCTCATGTCAGCAATAACGGGCACCTGGCACTGATCCACAATGGCATCATCGAAAACTACGCTGTCCTCAAGGAAGCCCTTACCCGCGATGGATACACCTTCAAAAGCGAAACGGACACCGAGGTATTCCTCAACCTGATCGAAGCTTTCCAGCAAAAAGAACAGCTGGACCTCGCCGATGCCTTATCCCTGGCTTTGTCTCAGGTGGTCGGCGCCTATGCCATCGTCGTGGCGGATGACCGCAACCCGGACGTGCTGGTGGCAGCGAGAAAACAAAGCCCGCTCGTGGTCGGGATCGGGGAAGGCGAGTATTTTATTGGTTCGGATGCCACCCCGATCGTCCGGTATACCAACAAGGTGATCTACCTCAAAGACGATGAGATTGCCATCCTGGACCGCCACAACGGGGTGACGATTAAGGACAGCAAAAACGTCGTCCAAAAACCGCGGATTGAAGAAATCACCCTGCGGATTGAGGAATTGGAGAAGGGAGGGTATGAGCACTTCATGCTCAAAGAAATTCATCAGCAACCCCAAACCGTATCCGATTGTATGCGGGGCCGCCTCAACGACCATGAAGGCTGGGTCAAACTCGGCGGCATGGCGGAATATGCCGTGCAGTTCGAAAACGCGCAACGCATCATCATCGCCGGATGCGGAACCTCCTGGCATGCGGGACTTATCGGGGAATATCTGTTTGAGGACCTGGCCCGGATCCCGGTGGAGGTCGAATATGCATCCGAATTGCGCTATCGCAACCCGGTCATCCGGGAAGGGGATATCGTGATGGCGATTTCCCAATCCGGGGAGACGGCGGATACCCTCGCGGCACTGGAGCATGTCAAAAGCAAAGGAGCCCTCATCTATGGCGTGGTCAATGCCGTGGGTTCGTCCATTGCCAGGCTGACAGATGCCGGATCCTATATCCACTCCGGTCCGGAAATCGGTGTCGCTTCGACAAAAGCCTTTACCGGACAAGTAACCCTGCTGAGCATGGCGGCTTTATGGCTGGGTCATCGCCGGGGCACATTGCCTCATTCGAGATACAGGCAGTTAATTTCCGAACTGGCTCGCATCCCGGAACAAATCGCTGAAACACTCAAAGTGGAGGACCAGATCAAATACATCGCCTCCGAAATGACGGAATACAACAATTCGCTGTTCCTCGGCCGTGGCTATAACTTCCCGGTGGCCCTCGAAGGCGCACTGAAGCTGAAAGAGATATCCTATATCCACGCGGAAGGATACCCGGCCGCGGAAATGAAACACGGGCCCATTGCCCTGATTGATGAACATATGCCGGTCGTCGTCGTGGCGACCAACCAGAGCGCGTACGATAAGATCCTGAGCAATATCCAGGAAGTCAAAGCGCGTAAAGGAACGGTGATCGCCATTGTCTCCAACGGCGCCAAAGAGATCCGAAAGTTTGCTGATCATGTGATCGAGATACCCCAGACGGCTGAGCCCTTCTCACCCCTGCTGTCTGTGATACCGACGCAGCTCTTGTCTTATCACATTGCCCGCCTCCGGGGCTGCAATGTGGATCAGCCCCGGAATCTGGCGAAATCGGTGACCGTAGAATGACCGAAGAAAGGATGGCTCCCCGGAGGCGCGTAAGGGCCAAATTGAATGATACTGCTTTTAACCTTTAACTTTTAGTTGTTCGCTTATCCATGAGTGAAATAAAAAACATCGGCGAAGGCCTTCTCGAATACAACGCGATTCGCGAAAAACTGCTGCTGCCTGAGTATGGCCGCAATATCCAGAAGCTGGTCCAGCACGCCCGGGAAATCGAAGACCCGGATAAACGCCAGGAATATGTCGAAACGCTCATCGAACTGATGAACCAGATGCTGCCCGGCAACAAAACGTCCAAGGAAATCGAGGACAAACTCTGGAACCATCTCTTTTTCATCGCGGGCTATGAACTGGATGTTAAAGTCCCGGAAACCGTCAACATCCATCATAAGGGAGATGTGTTTATGATCCCCTCTGAGGATGTCGATTATCCGCAAAAGAAAATACCCTACCGCCACTATGGCTGGAACGTGCACAACATGGTTCAGAAAGTCCTGGCTATGGAGGAAGGCCCGAAGCGGGAGGAATTCGCCAAAGTGATCGCCTCCTACATGAAACTGGCCTACCGGACCTGGGGCAAAGAGCAGTTTGTCAATGACGAACTCATCAAAGAAGACCTCCGCAAGATGTCGCAAGGTAAAATCGATGTTTCGGATGAAGCAAACATCGACAGTTACAAAAACGTCACGGTCAATACCAATGGCGGGAACAGTACCCAACGCCGCAAACATTACAAAGGCCAGGGCAGCCAACAGCCCCAGCAGCCCGGTCAGCATTCGCGCCGCTTTCAGCAGGGACGCCAGGGCAAGAAGAAGAAACGGTATTGACACGCCGCGTAAAAAGGGAAGGCCTTCGGCTTTCCCTTTTTATATTCGCCACCATGCGCGCAAACCGGATAGCGAAAATTCTTTGGGCTACGTTGGTGTTCGCCCTTCCGGCGCTGATCCTGTATCATTTTTATGCACCGGTATTCGCATGCCCGGCCTGCTACCTTTTCCAGGATACAGGGGATGGTTTGAAAAACTATTACACGCTTGCCTGGTATGTGGTTCATGATCAGGGCTGGCATTTTACCGGCATGAATTACCCGTATGGGGAAAACATCATCTATACGGATAATCAGCCACTCCTTGCACTCCTCCTTCGATGGATGCACCATCATATCCTACCGATGGACCGGCATATTGTCGGGACCCTCAATCTGCTGCTCATCCTGTCCCTGTATCTTGGTGTGCTGGTCAATTATCATCTCCTGCGGCGCTGGAATACGGGCCGGTGGTGGGCCCTGGGGTCAGCCGCCTGTATCATTTTTCTTTCCCCGCAGATCATGCGGTTTCACGGGCACTATGGACTGGCCTATGTGTTCTTTATTCCGCTCCTGCTCTTAGTACTGGATTATATCGTACGTGGGCCCGGCAGGAAATGGATGTGGGGCTTGTTGGCAGGCCTGCTCATCCTGGCCACCAGCCTGATCCATCTCTACTTCCTGTTTCTCCATCTCCTGGTGGTCCTGGCTTTTCTTTTATGCTGGGCCTGGCAAAAACGCAAAGATGCGGTGGTATTTCGACGGGTGGCGATCACGCTGACCGGGGTGATCCTCCTCCCCGGTGCGATCTTGCTGGGGATCCGGAAATATACCGATCCCGTGACGGATCGACCGACAGAGCCCTGGGGGATAGATTACCACACGATTGATTTCAAAACGACTTTCTTTTCGTTTATTCACCCGTTTGATTACGCCTGGACAAAGTTTTTCGGTATCGAGCGCCCGATCATGGAGAAAATTGCTTACACGGGCCTTATCGGATTGTTGATGCTTCCGGCCATGATTTGGTTTCTGTTTCGTAAAAAACCGGAAAATGATACGGATGTCATGGTGAAAGCGCTGGCCGGCGCTGCTTTGATCACATGGTGCATGGGAGCTGGGATTTTTTACCAGCATGGACTGAAAGGGGTTTGGGAAGCGATACCGGTTCTGAAGCAGTTTCGGGGACTCGGCAGGTTCGGATTACCCTTTTACTATTTATACACGCTCGCCTGCAGCTATGTCTTATGGCGGTTCTTCGATCGATTGCGTTATCGATCGTTGATGAGACCAGCCAGTTACGTCTTGGGGGCAGTGAGCCTGATCTGGGGATTTGAAGCTTATGTCAACATGGCCGAACAAAGTGCCCCGATAACGCATGAAAATACCATCCTCACGGATACTAAAAAGACGTACCTGCCGCTGATCGACAGCGCAGGGTATGCGCCGGGTGATTTCCAGGCAATCCTGCAATTGCCTCTGGTCGTGGTGGGCAATGAAAACCTGGGTGTCGTGCGGGGATTCTGGACCCTGAGCGAAGGGATGCACGTGGGATGGGAAACCGGGCTGCCCCTGATGGATTACTCCATGTCCAGGACATCGATCCGGCAAGGCCTGGACATGCTAGAAATGATTGCTGACCCTTCCGTCACCAAGCGGAGAGCAAAGTTGCTGCAGGATAAACCGCTCTTACTTGTATGCGATGAAAGTCTGATGATTCCCGCAGAAAAACGTTGGCTTCCCTTGGCAAAGCCCCTGGGAAAAAGAGGATCGATTTCACTTTACAGCATATCGCCAGCCGTTTTTTCCACTTCCCGCGTGCCGGATCCTTCCTCCCTCGAGCGTCTCCAGCCATGCAGGGGATGGTTCATGGATTTTGAGGATCACCCTTGTGACACGGCTATGTCCGGCAAAGGAGCGCTTCCCATCACCTATCCGGGCTTCCCGGTTTGGTCGTATGTGGATACCGTTGTGGGGGAGCGACAATGGATCGTGAGTTTCTGGTCATACGTGGATGATAAGCATGCCTCCGTGGCGATGCCGAAGATCATCGAATGGGATTACCTTGGCTCCATGATACAGGCTACAGGCTGGCACCGGGACCTGATCGACTGGGCGGAAGTCCAGGGTTCCTGGATGCAGGTCAATATTCCGCTCACTACCCGTGGCCGGGGTTATAACTATCAGTTACTCATCGATAATGCCGGAACGGTGATTGACAATCTGTCGATTCGCCCAAGTACAGATACCTGTCTGACGAGATTACCGGACCAGATACTCATCAATAATATACCGGTAGCCCGAAGATGATACGCCAGTGGTTAAAGATACTCGTGCATCACTGGCCCTGGCCGCTGACGCTCAATGAAAAATATGACCGGGAGACAAAAGCGGTACTCAGGAGGGTGTGCGCCCCGGACAGCCGCTGCGTGGATATCGGATGCTATAAAGGGGACATCCTGCGGACGATGATGGAAGCTGCCCCGCGGGGACGACACATCGCTTTTGAACCTGTCCCGGCTCAATACCAATTCCTGAAAGAACATTTTGGGGCGTCCGCAGATATCTACCCGTATGCGCTGGGCAATGAAAACGGGAGCACTGTTTTTCATTACGTCAAATCGAATCCTACCTATTCCGGCCTGCAACGCCGGCAATACAAGGGCGTGGAAGAAATCGAACCCATCCAGGTTGAGGTGCGAAAGCTGGATGATGTCATCCCGTTGACTACACCCGTCCACCTCATGAAGATCGACGTGGAAGGCGGTGAATTGGATGTCCTGAAAGGTTCACGGCAAATCCTGGAAAAATGGCATCCCTATCTCATTTTTGAACACGGGCTGGGGGGCTCCGACCGCTATGGGACAACCCCGGTGGAGGTCTTTCAATTCCTGTCTACGCTTGGTTACCGCCTTACCTTGATGGAAGACTTTTTAAAAGGGCGATCAGCAGAAGGTTTTACGCAAGCTGAATTTGCCGAGCAATTTGATCGTCAACTCAATTGTTATTTTTTAGGAATACACTCGCATCACGAGTCATCCCTCCTACTGACGTAAACAGCCGCTTATCGCTGCGGCTCCTCCCTTTTCGTTGAGTGATGGTTGCCTATTGGCCGGATCACCTGGTCATGCTTTTTCACCTGAGCCCTTTATCCAGCACCACCACGTCCGGATCCTCCAGGATCCAGGGAGGCAGTGCCTGCGGATGCTCATGGTACTGAAAGGCCGCAAAGCGATAACCCACCTGCTGGAGCGAATCCAACATTTCGGCAGAGGGGTACCAATGGTACGCGGTTACATCCTGGTAAAACATGAGTTCAATGTTCTCGTACGGTTCGCAATTGAGGATGACCCGGTCCTCCGTTTCCTGGTGGTTTAGGTTTTGAAAGACCCGGTTATTTTGGATTTTGTCATTGCGGACCGTGTTTTCCAACGAGCGCTCCCTGATAATCTTTGCCGGTTTTAAGGAGCAGTACATGGCGGTCACGGCCGCGAAGGAAAAGATCACAGTATGGCGGAGGGGCACCTGAAGCTCATGCTTAAAAACGAAGCGCACGGTCCGGTCGATCCCCATGGCGATGGCGATATACAGAAAAGGTGCCGCGGGATAGACAAAAGCCGGCATACGGGTCGCCACCAGGAATGAAAAGAAACCAAACAAGACCACGGTCATGGCCAGGAAGGATACAGATAATCGCCGGTTGACATGCCTGGAGGAAAGCAGCGCGAACAGGCCGATCGCCATAAAACCTACCAGAACTCCATGATACGCGGTGGGCAAAAACCCCAGGTGAAACCAGGCTGAACCCGGATGCCCGAGATCTTCGGTCATGTGATTCCGGTTGCCCTCAAAGGCAATGGCGCTTTCCACAGGAAACGCTTTTAAAATGTAGAGTTGCCATGGCACGAAGACCAGGGCCGTCACTGCCATCGCATAGACCGCATGCAGATAATACCGGATCTGTGTACGTTGCTCGGACAGGATCAAATACAAGCCCCATCCCCCGTAGATCAGCAAACCCACGAGCCATTTATTGAGGATCGCCATACCCGCAAATGCCCCGGTCAGCATGGCCCATTTGAGCACGTGCCCGGAATGCACATAGCGCGTAAAGGCCCAGTAGGAACAGGTCATGTAAAAGAGGAAGGCCAGATCATTGTGGTCCAGGCTATAATGACCGGCGATGAGCTCAAGCGCATAATGGGCAAATGCAGCCACCCCGGCCGCCAAAAAAGCCACCGTCTCGTTTAAGGTCCACTTTCGGCCGATGTCATAGACCAGCCAGACGAGGATCGTGCCCATAAGGGCAGAAGGAAGGCGCAGGGCAAACGTATGGACGCCAAACAGTTTCATCGAGAGCGCCATCTGCCAGAGAAACAAAGGCTGCTTATGCACCCAGATATGATTGTATCCCCAGTCCCGGTAATCATAAGCCATGATGGGGTGCGTGAAAAGCATGGGTACAAAGGGGCGATCGATCATGTGCTTGGCGACCAGGGCATGGAATCGCTCATCCCACTCATGCAGATACGGATCGAGGGATATCATGAGCAGGCGCAGGAGAAACGCAGAGGCAAGCAGGCATCCAAGGGCGACCTGCTTCCGGTCTTTGTAAAAGAAAAAATATACACTGACAATGGCCGGCACGGAGGCGGCGATCAGTCCGTACAGGGTCTCCCGCTCATAAAAAATCATGGACGAATATAACAGGAAGCCGGAGACCAGCGGAATGGGTCAGACCACCAGTTCCAGGTCCATCTGACGCAGCGCCATATCGATCTTGCGGATACGGACGCGGATCAGTTGGCCGATGCTGTATTCATCCCCTGTACGGGATCCGGCCTTAAAAGGAGCAGTCTGGTAAAATCCGCCACCCATGGTGCGGAAAGAGATCATGCCTTCGGCTCTTGACTCTTCCAACTCTACGAAGATCCCGGACTCGATCACCCCGGAGATCACCCCGGTAAATTCCTGGCCGACTTTATTCTGCAGATACTCCATCTGCTTGTATTTGACAGACTCGCGCTCGGCGTTCATAGCGGCACGTTCCATGTCGGAGATATGCTTGCATTGTCCCTCCAGTGTATCCTTCTGTTCCCGGTACACATTGCCGAGGTTGGCGTCGAGGATACGATGCACCAATACATCCGCATAGCGGCGTATGGGTGAAGTGAAGTGCGTGTAGTAATCAAAAGCAAGTCCGTAATGCCCGATATTATTGGTGGTGTAGATGGCCTTGGCCATGGTACGGATCGCCAGCGGCTCGAGCAGCCGAAGTTTTTCATTTTCCTTGGCGGCCTCGGCAAGGCGGTTAAAGGATTTGGCAATTTGCTTGGGCGTGTCGATTTGTATGTGGAAACCGAGTTCCCTGGCAAACCGCTGAAAATCGATCAGCCGGTCCGCATCCGGCAAGTCATGCACCCGGTAAGGGAAGGGGATTTCCTTCGCCTTGCCCTTCTGGGCCATGAGCGTAGCCACTTCCCGGTTGGCCAGCAACATAAACTCCTCGATCAGGAGGTGCGCGTCTTTTCTTTCCTTGACGAATATCTCCAGGGTTTGGCCAAGCTCATCCACTTTAAACTGCAACTCATCCGTCTCAAACATAATGGCCCCGTCCCGGATGCGTTTTTTCCGCATGGCTTTTGCCATTTTATTCAGCTTCTTCAATTCGGCGGCAAATGGCCCCTCTCCCCCGTCCAGCACCACCTGGGCATCTTCGTAAGAGAACCGGTGGTCCGAATAGATGACGGTCCGGCCAAACCAACGGTCCACCACCTTATAATCGAGGTCAAATTCAAATACGGCCGAATAACACAGGCTCTCCTCCAAAGGACGGAGCGAACATAATTCATTGGACAACTTCTCCGGCAGCATTGGGCAAACACGATCGACGAGGTAGACAGAGGTCGAACGGAGGTAGGCCTCTTTATCAAGCGCCGTACCCGGACGTACATAGTGGGAAACATCGGCAATATGGATCCCGACTTCTATATGACCGTTGTCCAACGTGCGTATGGACAAGGCATCGTCAAAATCGCGCGCCGTGATCGGATCTATGGTAAACGTGGTGATTTTCCTGAAATCTCTCCGCCGGGCAATTTCCTCCTCGCTGATCGTCTCTTCCAGCGTGTGACATTCACGGATCACCTGCTCCGGCCATGCCAGGTTAAAGCCATGATGGATGAGAATGGATTGCATCTCCAGTTCGTGGCTGCCTGAAGCACCCAGTACATGGACAACTTCCCCTTCGGGAGACTGGCCATCCCAATGGGTAATCTTTACGACTACCTTATCACCGTCCACCGCCTCATTCATCTTGTCGATCGGGACGACCACATCAAACTGGATCGTGGCCCTGTCCGGTACGACAACCGCAAATTTTTTATACAACCGGATCGTCCCGATGATTTGTTCGAGTGCCCGTTTGACAATGCCCACTACCCTGCCTTCCGGTTTTTTCCCTTTGCGGGGGGGCAGCAATTCCACCTGGACAACATCCCGGTGCATAGCGCCGCCAGTGTACTTCTGGGAGACGAAGACATCCTCTTCCCGGTCCTCGACGATGACATAGGCCGACCCGGAACGAGTCATGTCCACCCTGCCCTGCAGGATATTTTTTCCTGTGGGCATTCCGGGTGTCAACACGGCTTTAGCGGATTTCCTGGCTTTGCTCGCCAGGGCGATATACTCGCCCTCGGTTTCCGAACGCACTTTTCCCTGTTTCACCAGCGCATCCAGCACCCGGACCAGGTCCGGTTTGCTGTTGGCGATTTTGAGCTTCTTAATGAGTTGCCGGGCGTTCCACGTATTTGGGTTGTGTTCGAGCGTATCGAGGACAATCGTGCGGAGATCGGCGTAGGCGAGTTTTTTACCCTTGACTTTGGCCGGGGTGCCTTTACCCGAAAGCGGGTGACTTGCTTTTTTATTTTTTTTCTTCATGGAGCTCATAACTGATTTCTCCGCCTGGCTTAATCGCCATCACATAGGTCTGTGTCTGCGGGGATAACGTATCGCTTTCTTCAGAAGACATGCCCTCTGCGATGACGATGCGTAAGTCCTCATGAATGACGGCGACGGAGTGTATGGTTCCTTCCTCCTCATACCGGATGCCGCCGACAATGGCATGGCTGAGTGGATTGCCTTCCGGTGTGTACGTGGCCAGGATAAATTCATAGCGCAGCACACCGGCTTTCCAATAGATCAGCGCGTGAAAATCATGGGTATCGGCGATGCGGCCATAGGGGATATACTCGGTATACGCATCCGTCTCATCACCTTCAAAGGGAAGGATATAGGCATCCAGCAGGACACCGGGCAGCGGGATGGGATCGGAAGGAATCTGTTGTAAATCCGGCAAAAGGCTAAATGGCGTCCGGAGTAAGGGGAAATAATCAATAAATTCGGCGAATTGGGGCGTTGGAACTCGTTTCACAGGACAAATTTAACTGAATCTACCCAACCCTTGAGACGATGGTTATCGTCTATTAGATTCGTATTCATGAGGTTAATTCACACCATAAACAGATTTACGCCCCATTTGGTTGCAGTCCTGGGGTGGGTACTCCTGGTCCCGACGGGCTGCACGCTGGATGACCCGGCAACTGGAGACAAAACGCCGGCATTGACACTCCAGGCATCCAAGGATTATTCAGTGGTGCACCTAAGCTGGGAACAGGTCAAGGTCACCGGTTTCAAAGAATATATCATCCTGCAATCCGTCAATGATATCCCGGACGCCCCCACGCCGCAAACCAGCCAGGATATTTCCATCTTAACCCGTATCCAGGACGGTTCTGTCACCTCTTTCGAATCTGCCAACGTGCTGTTTTCGACCAGGACATGCTACAAATTGTATTGTGACATCGGGGACCGGTTTCTGTATTCTTCTACGCTCTGCACAGATACCGATATTGACCTGCTCGATGGATTTTTTGACAGGAGCAACCACGAACCGGGACAATCTACCATGGTGGCATTTGACCGTTTCACCACGCACCTGGTCGTGTATGATCTGCATGCGAGGTCTTTTACATCGCTCCGGCAGGAATCAGTCAACACCTTTCCCCTGCTGGATGTAGCCACTTACCAGAACATGACCTCCCTGTTCACCTTTGATCAATTCAACAATCTATTGCGTAAATACAGCTATCCCGGCCTGGAATACCAAAACCAGCGCTTCATCTCCGAAGGAACGACCGGGGGTGTCGTGAAAGGAGCATTCGTCTATGTGATGACGCAAAACAACAGCGCAGCATTTCAAATCCTCAATCAGAACAACCTTACCCTGATTGACAGTAAAGCGGGTTCGATCTCCACCCGGAACCTGGCCGTATTTGAGGGGGATACGACGATTGTTTTGAATATCGAGGACGGGATGATCACACGTTACCTTGTCAATTCAAGCGGGAAAATCATCCAAACGCAAACACTGATTCCAGGCGTCTCCCAACTGAATACGCAAGGCACATGTGATATCAGCAGTATGTACTATGTTGGCGGAAGGCTCGGCACACTGATCAACCGGGAAGGAGACATCATCAAAAACCTGGCTACTGGCTTTAATGAATTCACGGTCCTGAGCCGGTTCTCCCAGGATGAATCCAAAGCGTTGCTCCTGACACAGGACAATATCACCCTTTCACTTAACATCTATGATCTGAGCGCGCTGCCAGCGGCACCCCTGATCCGGAAGATCACCTTACCATCGGCAAGTTACACAGACATGTTTTCAGAAGATGATGTGATCTATGTCATCGGGCTGACATTTACCTCAGGCAGTAATCAAACCTTTATCCTCCGGTTTCCCCTGTAAGCTATGCCAATGAAAACCATTATCGGAATCCTGTTATGGCTGCTGGCCTCCGCACAAGGCTTCAGCCAGGCAAAAGCAGATCCCATGCACCAATGGTCGTTCGGGATCAGCGCCGGCGACATCCTTCATCAGCTTTTCAATACCGATTCAGCCCCCAGGTCTTACTCCGCTTTCGTGTTGGAATATACCGGCCCGCGCTACGCGTTTCAGGCAGGATTCAGACCCGGGTATAATAAGAGCAATACCCGCCATGCTGATTTTGTGGACAGCGAGGTTTCCCGTAAGACTTCGGTCTCCGGAGATCTGCAACTGACCCGGAATATTTTTAAAGAAAATCGCTGGCAAATCAAAGCGGGGTTGAAATGGGTGGCGGGCTGGTCAAAGGAAGACATCATCAAAGACAGCGGATTTGACCGGGTGACTACGAGAAGGCTTGCATGGAATTCCGGGATAGGGCCTGTCATTGATATCCGGCTCCGGGTTCATCCCCGCATCAGCTTTGGGACAGAAGCCAGCCTGATCTATTCGTGGTCCAGGTCCGAGCTGCAGCAACTTTTTGAAAACTTTCCGGATTTCAACAACAGCAAAGACATTGTCAACGACCAGGAAGTAGCCGTACACGAACCGGCGACCATTTACCTCCGGTACCATTTCTGAAGAAGCAAAAATCAATTTCTCACTATTCTTAAAAAAATACCACATCATGAAAATCCGTCTTTCCCTGGTTTCCCTCTGTTTCCTGGTGGTATTGATCGGTTGTCAGCAGGATGATTTCAAGACTGACATTCAATACCCCGTACTCCCTGCCGCCGCGTATTCCTATGCACCCAAGTGGGGCGGCATGCACAATCATATGACCGGCCAGGACCTGGGCATCACCGATGCGGGGGCCACCCTGGGACGGGTCTTGTTTTATGATAAAATCTTATCGATCGACAATACGGTGTCCTGCGGTTCATGCCATCTTCAGTCAATCGGATTCACGGACCAGGCCCGATTCAGCGAAGGCATCAATCATCAACTGACTTCCCGGAACGCGCCGTCCATCTCCAACCTCTATGATGACAATCTCCTCTTTTGGGATGGTCGCTCCACCTCGATTGATGATCTCGTACTTCAGCCCGTTCGCAATCATAAGGAAATGGGGATGGAGAACATGAATTTTCTCGTGGCAAAGATTCAAGCCGCTCCCTATTATGCACCGTTGTTTTCCAATGCGTTTGGTGATGCTGAGGTTACTTCTTCGAGGATTGCCGCGGCCATGACCCAATTTGTCAAAAGCATGATCGGGTGCAACAGTGAAATGGATCAATGCACGCAAAACTGTACAACCCTGACTTCCCCGCTGGCAGAAGAAGGCAGGATGATTTTCTTCGGCAAGGGTCTTTGCTATAACTGCCACAACGGCCCGGATTTCAATGACCGGGGCGGATTTTTCACCGATCCGTTTTTCCCGCCAAACGGGGGCGGATTTGGCTGGTCAAAAGATATCGCCGATATCGGATTGGACAAGGAATATACAGATGTGGGGATGGGCGTCTTTGATGAACAATTGAAAGGCGTTTTCCGGATACCTTCGCTCCGGAATGTCGCCCTGACCGCGCCTTATATGCATGATGGCCGTTTCGCCACCCTGCTCGATGTGGTCAATCACTATGATCACGGCATCCAGCGGTCACCCAACCTGGACCAGGTCCTAAGGTCCTGGGATACAGGGGAGTCGATCAAACTGGGACTGACCGAACATCAGAAGTCAGCCCTGGTGGCTTTCCTCAACACCTTGACGGATGAGGATTATATGGCCGATATCCGGTTTTCGGACCCGTTTACCAAATAGGGCCTTTTTCGTAAAATCCTTTTATTCAGGCCATTAAATAAAAACACCACGAGTTGGTGATTTTTGTTGATTTTTTATATATGTTCTATTATATTTGGCCTCCGGTTACCACCTGGCTTCTGATCTGATGTGGCCGGCATAACATCCAAAGTCTCACCTTTTCTCCGAAAAGCAAGACGTATTTCGGCCTGCGGATCGTGTGTCAGGTGGTATTGTTTAAGATAAACAGGGAAGGCGTGCATGGCACGCCTTCTTCATTCAGGCTAAAAACTCGATGGAATCCTGGATGAAAGCCGACATCTCTTCCCCTTTCAGCATGCCCTGGTTGAGTTTGGCAAGCCGGAGCAGGTAGGAGGCAAATTTTTCCTTTTTTTCCTGGCTCCGCATATTGAGCAATTTGTCCGCGATCAACGGGTGATTGGCATTGACCATGACCTGGTAGTGCTCCCCCGCCATATCCGAATCCATCCCCATACCCTGCATCATCTGCATTTCCTGCATCCGGCGCATAAACTCCGGCCGGGTGATCATGACCGGGTGACTGTCCGGTGCCATCGGACGCATCAGCACCTGGTGATCCTTCACGCCGGGAAGGGAGGCAAATAACTCCTTGACTTTTTCCTGCTCCTTCTCGCTCAGCACGGACTCCTTCTTATCCTCCTTCTGGATGAGATGATCGGGCGT
This sequence comes from uncultured Saprospiraceae bacterium, assembly GCA_964617515.1. Taxonomy (GTDB): domain Bacteria; phylum Bacteroidota; class Bacteroidia; order Chitinophagales; family Saprospiraceae; genus Opimibacter. The sequence continues at coordinate 49,318 of CAZTXO010000002.1, forward strand.
ATCCGAATCGACCCGGACAAACGTCATATTCTCCCCCTTGTATTCCAGGTGCTGGATAAAATGATTGTCTATCACATGGTGCAGGTGAAGCACATCATAGCCCATGTCCCTCGCCTGCTTCAGGTAGGACGCATGGAGGTCCGGCGAAGGGGTGTAGAGCGCCACCACCCGGTCGTATTTATCGGTTTGCAGCGCTTTGATCTTCTCTTTGTAGGCTTCGACGGTAAAATATTTTCCCTCCGTGTTTTTCAATAAAGCAAACTCAATGGCTTTCTCGGCAAATTTTTCGTCCGTGATCATGCCGTATTTGACAAACACCCCGATATCATCCCATTTCTTCTCATAGCCTTCCCGGTCATCCTTGAATAATTTGGATAATCGCTCGGCTACTTTCCTGGTCATATAGCCGGTGATCTTTTTGACATTCGAATCACTCTGCAGGTAGCTGCGGGATACGTTGAGCGGTATATCCGGGCTGTCGATCACACCATGCAGCAAGGTCAGGAACTCCGGCACGATATCCTTTACCTCGTCCGTGACATAGACCTGGTTGCTGTAGAGATGGATTTTATTTTTTTGCACCTCAAACTGGTTGCCAAGCTTCGGAAAATAGAGCACGCCTGTCAGGTTGAAGGGATAATCAATGTTGAGGTGGATCCAAAACATGGGATCCGGCGACATCGGGTAGAGCTGCTTGTAAAAATTGCGGTAATCCTCATCCGTCAGTTTCCCCGGTTTACGCTTCCACAGCGGATGCGTATCGTTGATGATATTGGGAACTTCTTCTTCGATCTTCTTCCGGTTCTCCCCTTCTCCTTCCCAGCGTACATCTTTCTTCATGCCCATCTGGATGGGGTATGGCAGGAAACTGCAGTACTTCTTCAGCAGGCGCTCGATGCGGTCGGCCTCCAGGAATTCCTTGCTGTCCTCGCCGATGTGCAGAATCACATCGGTCCCTCTCTCCTTCCGGTCGTAGTCCTCGATTTCATATTCGGGATTCCCTTCACAAACCCAGTGTACGGCCTTTGGCGTCTTCTTGTAGGTCCGGGTGATCACTTCCACCTTATCCGCCACCATGAAGGCAGAATAAAAGCCAAGGCCGAAATGACCAATGATATTGGTCTTCCCCTGGTACTTTTTGATGAAATCCTCGGCGCTGCTAAACGCCAGCTGGTTGAGGTATTTTTTGACCTCCGCTTCCGTCATCCCGATCCCATGATCGCTGATGGTCAGGGTACCGGCGGCTTTGTCCACGGAGACATGAATCGTCAGATCCCCCAACGCTCCATCGATTTCGCCCGATCCGGCAATGGCCTCCAGCTTGGACGTGGCGTCAATAGCGTTGGCGATCAGTTCACGAAGGAAGATTTCATGGTCTGAATAGAGGAATTTCTTGATGATCGGAAAAATATTTTCTGTCTGGACGGTAATGTTCCCTTTCGTCATAACTAATTGATTTTTAATACTTAATAATTAAAAACTTCCCTGTCAAAAGGCGTGCCATCCGTGTTTTTTCTGTCAATTTGGCGCTTACCCGGCCGGAAAATGGAAAGTTTGGCAAGATATGTGCAGTAGCAGAGATCACTAGAGATGATCAAATGTCGATTTTCTCATTAAGACCGGTCCAAACAGGGGGGTTAGGATCGGTCTTTTTTTTTGTTAGCCTGCCAGGCGGCCGGGACCAATACGGGTAAAGCCTTTTCTCAGCGGATGCAGGAAACCCGGAGGTTGTCCACGAAGAGGGAATGCGCAGAACCGCCATTCCACAGGGACATGGTGCACCGGGTAAAATAAGCTTCCGGCATACGGACATCAAAAAAAAGGTGGATAGGGGTATGATCCAATGGCTGTAATCGTTGCACCCGGATCAGGTTCGTTTTTATCACCTGGTCACCCTGGTAAAACTGGATTATCCATTGGGCATATTTCCAAACATCCCATTCGCGCGAAGTGATGACAAAATCCCCTTCACACCGGATCCATTGCGCACATCCGGCACCAACCGGAATCTTTACAGGTCCCCATTGCTGGTGTTCCTGATCCAGGCATGCGGCGCGTCCACCCGCTGGCCAGGGAGCTGCGCAGGCCAATGAATCCGTTTCAAAATCATGTTCCCAAAGGAGTTCCTGCCATACAGGTATGCCTGCAAAATACTCCCGGGTATCCAGGAGCTTAAACAGGTTTCGGTCCGGATGCAGCCTGCCGGCTACATGGAGGAAATAAGGTGTGTTCATTTGCCCCGCCTGGAAAAAACCGCCTTTATGCGCCTGGTGTATCCACCAGCCATTGTAATAAAGATTTGCCGCCAGCAGTAAATACCAAAGCCATTGTCCGCTGACTGATGCTACCATGCGCCGGATCACCACCGCCAGTAGAAAAGCCAGCAATGGGTACACCTGGATGAGGTTTCGCTGACCCAACCCTCCCCCGCTTTCGAAATGCGCCCAGCTTAACGTGATATAAACAGCCAGCAGACTGGTAGCCCCGGCAGCCCAGAAAACGGACCGGTGTTGTCTATACAAGTCCGGCCATCCGGCCATGGCCACCAGCATCAAGGGTGTATATACCCACCATCCGATATTCACGCCCATCAGACCCCTCCAGATTTTCGGGTGCAGCCAATTGAACCCCTGGTCACCATAGGTATACACGATCCATTCTCCCGATGCATACTTCCAATAGATGGGCTGGATCAGCACGAGGCAGCAAGCCAGGCATCCAGCCAACAAAACTTTTTTCCATTGCCTTGTCAGAAAATGCAGGCGCTCACCGGGAGAAACCAAGCCCCAGAGCAACGGCACGAACACCCAAATAATTTCGGTCGGACGGGTCAGCACGGCCAATCCCATACATAGCCCGATGCCGATCGCGGAAATCCAATCTGCCCGCCGGTAAAATCGTATGGTCGACAGGATGAGACCGCAAAGAATGGTAAAGAGCCATGTGTGATTCATGCCGTTGGTGATGGAGGCATATTCCATCCAGTGCGTTGCCAGGCCGAGCGCGATGAGCACCCAGGCAACCACTTTGTCCTCAACATACAAGCGCAATATTTTCCGAAGCAGGATTAGCCCCAGGACACTGACGAGAAAGCCGCCTGCCCAAATGCTGAACTGGTACGGCAGACTGTATCCATCGGCTGGCCAGGCATGGGTCAGTTTGGTCCAGGCATGTGCGGTGAGAAAAAACGGGGAATACAACAAGGCCTGCCCGATGGCATACTTATTGACTTTATTCCCTGAATTTTTGTGGCCAAAAGCCTGGTCATAAGCCGGAGAAGGCAGGTACTGCTGGTTGATCCCGGGCATCCAGTTTTGCTGCCGCAGATCGTGATAGATGAAAATCGCTGGAAGGTAGTGGTAGTACCCGCTGACATCCCAGGATATAGCCGCTTCGGACCAGGGTTTCTTCCACTTGGGGTAATACCCGAAACCCAGGATAAACCAAATGGTCGCAATCAGGATAAGGGCAAACCTGGAACGCATATGCCCTGCGAGAATAGGACTTTTTATGCGTATTCCGATCGAAACTTAACCCTGGCAGGTCAGTTCATCCAGTTCGGCTGCCACCGGTCGATGTTGGGACAATCGCCATAGGAAGGATCGATCTGGATATAGGTGATACCGATATGTTTATCAATCCATTCGCTGAAGGCAAACGTCCTTTTGTTTTCCTTGGCGGCATCCTGTATCCGGCTGTAATCCTGCTCGAGGTTGGCCTGGTGCGGGGTCGAACGACTCTGCAACTGGACAATCTTATAATAGTAATCCCCCAAGGGCGAACGATACTGGATAGGTGGCGTGATCTGGCCAACGTCCAGGGTATCAATACTAAAATAGATTTCACTATCGACGTCTCCGGTTTCGAAAAACGTATTCCCCGATTTGGGGTTGATCATCCGGCCGTTATTGCTATAGCTCTGAACCCGCTTGTCCCCAAACCTGGCAACCGCCTGGCCAAAGGTGAGCGAATCCTTTTCCACGAGTGCTTTGACCGAATCAAGCTGATGAATGGCGATATCCATGTCAGCCTGCGTGATCCTGGGCCTGATGAGAATATGCCGCGTATGGATCTGGTTGCCCCGGCGATCCAGTAACTGGATGATATGAAATCCATATTCTGTCTCAACGATATCTGAAACCTGTCCTACTGCCAGTTGAAAAGCGGCTGCTTCAAATTCCGGTACCATACTCCCCCGCAGGGACCAGTCGAGATCCCCCCCGTTACGGGAACTCCCGTCATCCGAGTATTTCCTGGCGAGGGCGGCGAAATCCTCTCCTGCTTGGACCTGGGCGAGAATCTTGCTGATCTTATCCATGGCCTTCATGCGCTCTTCGGGATTGACGGAAGGATAAACAACGATCTCCGCCAACTCGACCTCTGCATTGAAATAAGGAAGACTATCTTTTGGGATCGAATGATAAAATTCGATCACCTCTGACGGGGTCACTTGTACCTTGTCCAGGATCTGGCCCTGCATCCGCTCCGCCAGGATCTTGTTTTGCATATCTTCTTTCACCTGTTCCCGCATCTCGCTGACCGTTTGCCCATATACCTCCTGGAATAATTTACGGTCATTATTCATATACGCCAGGATCTGGTTCATCCGGGCGTCAATCCCGGAATTGATCTCATCATCGGTTACTTTGACACTGTCGATTTTGGCGTAATGCACCAGCATGGCCTGGGCCAAAAGACTTTCCAGCACGTTGCATTGTTCGACTCGACCAGTCTTAATTTTCCTTTCCCGCAGGGAAACCAACTGGCCTTCGACATCCGAATGGAATATGACTTCTCCTCCCACCTTAGCCACGATCTTATCCAGGATCAGGGTATCCTGGCCTTTGACGGATGACGCCATAGCCAGAAAAAAGAGCAAGTAATAAAACGTAATCCCTGTTTTCATTCTGTATAGATTTTGACCCGTTCATTCTGAATGTCCCGGTCGTAAATTTCCTTTTTGATACGGTCCAGCAATTCGAGTTCCCGCTGATGGATGATGTACCGGGCGGCCTGTTCCCGTATCCTGGACAAAGGTGCAATATCCAGCTTATGATACACTTCCAGGGGATAAAACAGGTAAATATAATCCCGGTCCTCCCGGACGATGCTCCGATTAGAACGAAGAGATACTTCGGATAGTGTTCCCTCCGGAAAAAGCTGGATCAGCACATTCATTTCATGCCATTCGGTCGTATCGGACCAGATGGTTTTCGCATGTTTCTGGGCATAATCGAGGACATCCTTCAGATGCTCCCGCGGAAAGGTACGCCACCAGGATAAAATCCGGTCGCCGCGTGTTTGCGGCCGCTTGATTTTGAAATAATATCCCCGGATGATACCGGACTCGAGCCGGTGCTGCTCCTTGTTGGCCTCATAGTACTGGATGAGGTCGTTTTCCGTGATGACCGTATCCAGGCGTTGCTCGATCACCTGCTGCTCGAAGAAATGAAGCAACAGCGATTGCCGGTAATCCTCCAGCAGCTTGTTCATATTGGCCTCTTTGGGAAAGTTCTTTTCCGCCTCCACGAGCAAAAGCCTGTCGCGCACCCAATGCTCCGTCAGGGACCGCACCTGCTGAATGCTATCCTGCGGAGTATTGAAATGCTGCATGAGATCCTTGACATCATCAAAATAGAGTTTGTAGTCAAAGACCTGGGCAAGAAGGATGGGCTCCGGTCTTTCCACTTTCGTTTGCGCATCCTTACACGAAAACAAAGCCGTCATGAGGAACGGTCCGGTGATACCCCACTTCAGGAGGAAGTTCATGCTTTTGGAAAGCAAGGAGAGGCTATTTCCGGACAAGGCTCATCAGCACCGCGTCATGGACTACCACCGGGTATTTCTTCTGCAGCGTTTCAACCCATTCCTTTTCCAGCTGATCCTGGTAGTCCGCAATGACATATCCCCGGGCTTCATCCAGGGTCTTGGGAGTGGGAGGAATCACTTTTTCAGCACGCATAAATCCCCTGCCGCCCGGCAGATCGATTTTTGAACCCGCAGCCCATGCCATCCCTTCAGGAAGTTTTTCGTCCTTCTGGTACGTACGGGTGCTGACCTCCACCGGGATTTTCTTTTTACGGGCCTGCTCCGCCACCGCCGATAATGATTTTTTCTCCGCCCAGCCTTTTAGCGTGGCAAGTTTATCCATGGCTGAAGAATCAACTGTCAGCGTGGACACTTCCAATCGCTCATCCCACATGTAATTATTCCGGTGCGCATTATGGAAAACTTTCAGCCCTACTGTGTCCTTGCTCGCTTTATCCCAAACATTGATTTTCGTGGCCTCAAACAGGAGAATACCCTCTTCGTATTCCCGCATCAGGGATTTGAATTCCGGGTACTTGTTGCCGAGATTTTTTTCTTCGTAAAACAACGCTTTCTCGTTGACGAAATCATCGAAGGTTTTAGATACGATCTCTTCATTGGATGTGCCCTTGGGGAGGCTCATCCGGGTGCGTGCATTGTTGCGGATATAGTTGGCAAAATCCACATTGGTATACGTATCGTTACCCAACTTGATCAGGGTGGCCGGCGTCAGACTGGGCACCTGCCACCGATAGGTCTGCAGATCCGGTCCTACCTGCTGCACAAATTGATTGTAGACGTCCTGGTTCATGGTATAGCCCGCATCCTTTTTAATGCGGCTCACCATGGTCCGGCGGGCATCCGCGATGCGTTCATCCCGGGTGATGGCGGTCTCCAGTTTGCGCTTGGCGGCATCAAAGGTCGGGATCGGACGCTGGCGGATGCGACGGATGATGTGATACCCGAGCCGTGTACGAACCGGCACCGTGATGTCGCCGTCTGCCTTGAGGGCGAACGCTTCGTCTTCAAAGGCCTTTTCAAACTGGTTAATTCCCATCGTGCCGATAAATCCTCCGCGCTCCGAGGTGTTTTTATCCTCCGATTGTTTACGCGCGATCTCTTCAAATTTCCCTCCGTTTTTCAATTCCTGGTAGACAGCATCGATGCGTTGTTTGACGGCGGCATCATCGCTGGCGTCGGGTTTGACACGGAAAAGGATGTGGGAAACTTCCATTTCGCCACGGGCCGGACGGTCCCCCAATACTTTTACAATATGGTAACCGATCGAAGTACGAACCGGTGCGGAATATTGGCCAACCGGGGTCTCGTAGGCGGCCGTTTCAAAATTATAGAATCCGCTGGGCAACACCGCCGTCAAAAAACCGATATCTCCTCCATTGTCTTTACTCCCGGTATCCTCGGAGGCAGATTTTGCGACATCATTCCAGGATTCCCCGGCCCTGAGACGCATGTAGGCCTTCTGAATCTTATCAAAGGCAGCAGCGGTATCCAGCGGCGATGGCGTGTTGATCCTGACGAGGATATGAGCCACATGCATATCCTTTTGCATCCGGTTATACGCCTCCTGGACAAGACGGTCTGTGATTTCCTTGTCGGTCAGATAGCTTTCAGCCAATTGTTTGCGGTAGCCGTCCAGTTCATTTTTAAGCGATGTCACCGTATCGAGGCGCATGGCATAGGCTTCGCGTACTTTCAGCTTGAACTTGGTATACAAATCGAGGTATTCGCGAAGGCTTTTTTCAGAAAAATCCGCGTCATCGCGGTTGTTCTTGCTATAGATATAACTGAACTCGGAAACCGGTACCGGCTGACCATCGACGGTAAAGAGTACCGGATCCGATGACTGGGCCCGGAGCATTCCGGCACTGGCGACCAATAGAAAGGAAAAAATCAGGGGAAAACGCATAACGTATTGAATTCTGGTGGGTCAATAAGGGCGCAAAAATAGGCATAAAATCGCCTCTGCTGCCCTTTAACGCTGCGAGTTTAGGTAAAAATGCAGGCATCCAAGCTTTCGTAACAAATGGTTAACAAAGGCGGGCTGAAGGTACCCGCTCAACCGGGCGCCCTATCCGTGCTCATAGACCTTCCGGATACGCGGATGGAGATGGGTCATGATTTCGTAAGGGATGGTATGACAGGCTTTCGCCAAAAATTCGATGGAGTGCTCTTGGTCGAAAATGATCACTTCGTCGCCGATGCTCACGTCCGGGATTTCCGTGACATCGATCATCGTCATGTCCATGCAGACTCTGCCTGTGATGGGGGCTTTCATGCCGTTAACCACAAAGGTGCATCCCGCGTTGCCGGCGATCCGGGGAAGCCCGTCGGCATAACCAATATTGACCGTAGCAATCCGGTGGGGGCGGCCAGCCATGAAACTGCGCGAATAGCTGACGGATTCCCCGGCCTGGATTTCCTGCAGGTGCAGGATTCTCGCCCTGAGACTGTGTACCGGGATGAGTTGGGGATGATCCTCTACCCCAACGCCATAGAGCCCTATCCCGAGGCGTACACTCTCATATTGATATTGCGGAAAACGAAGGATGCCGGAAGTACTCAATACATGGCGGGGAGGCGCATACCCGATTCCTGTGGTCAGCGAGCTGTACATCGCATCGAACCGCCGGACCTGTTCATGGGTGAAATCGTCCCAGCGCGCATCATCGCTTCCCGATAAATGGGTGAACACCGTACCGACCGTAATCCAATGCTGATCCCTGAGCATCTGGATCAGGGCGTCTATCTCTCCGGGACCAAATCCAAGACGATGGGTCCCCGAATCCAGCTTAAGGTGAATGACCGCAGGCTCCTGGCTGTACCGGCACTGATCCAACAACCTTTGGAAAATATGCAGGTTATAGATTTCTGGCTCAAGATGATGCCGGAGAATGAGATCCATGCCTTCGGGATCGGGATTTAATACGATGACCGGAAGAGAAATGCCCGATTCGCGCAATTCGATACCTTCATCGATCAGGGCTACGGCCAGCATATCGACATGCTGATAGGACAGAAACCGGCACACCTCAAGACTCCCGGCACCATAGGCATTGGCCTTGACGACGGCAATCTTCCTGACACCGGGTCGTATTTTCCGATAAAAATACCGGAGGTTATGATCGAGAGCTCCGAAATCCACGTGAAGCACGGCACTGTGCGAACGCAGCCGCAACTGGCGGGCAATGCGCTCAAAGCCAAATTTGCGGGCACCCTTGAGCAGGATGACTTCATTGTAAAAATCGGCGACGGCTCCCTTCCGGATCAGGTCATCCACATCCGTGTATACCCTGCAATCCATCCCGGGAGGTAAGAGATCTACCAGCGCCGATACCTCCTCGCCGACACAAATCAGCTTGTCCACTCCGGCGCCGGATATCATTTTCGCGAGATGCTGGTAGATACGCTCGCGGCCAAACGCATGATCGGAAAGCACGAGTGTTTTTTTCTGAGATGGTCCGGCGATATCAAGACTCTCCAGGGCATACTGCAGGGAATCCAGGTCCAGGCTGTAACTGTCATTGATCAGCACACAACCCTGGATGCCTTCTTCCGCCTTCAACCGCATATCGATCGGCTGTAATTCCTCAAACCAGGAAAGGAAAGGATCCGGAGAAAACCCCAGCGCGATCAGGGCCGCAAAACAACTTACGCTATTGGCGACTGGCACCATTCCGGCATAAGGGATGCGATAGGTCCAGCTGAATCCGCCCATCTTCATATGAACCGCAGTCTGGCCCTGTTCCCGTGTGGCGCTGGCCTGCAGCATCCCATGACCCTCCAGGCTCCAGGACACCAGGTTCCTGGAAGAAAATTGTTTGTACATGGCATCACGGACCATCACCTCATCTTCCGGAAAGACAAGCGTGGAAGCACCCGCACACATCTTCAGTTTTTCCCGCAGCTTCCATGCATGATCATCCCGGAAGCCTTCGTCATGAGCATCCCCGAGGTGTGTAAATAGGACGATATCGGGAAGAATGATTTTTTGCAGCGGTTCCATTTCGCCGGGTGCGGAGATGCCTGCTTCGATGATGGCATAACGACTGTCCAGGGAAATATTCCAGACGGAAAGGGGAACACCCACCTGGCTGTTATAACTGCCTGGGCTTCGGTAGACGGACAGTTCCCGGTAAAGCAACGTATAGAGCCATTCCTTCACCCAGGTTTTGCCATTGCTGCCAATGATGGCAATGACTGTGCCCGTGTATTGAGATCGATGGAAAGCCGCCAGGGTATGAAAGGCCGCCAGGACATCCGGCACCCGGATATAATTTCCTTCCGGTAACGGACCTGTTTCCGCGTCTGTCCGGATCAGGAAATTTCTGACCCCGTGATCCCACGCATCCTGGATGTAGCGATGACCATCAATGCGGGAGCCCTGTAAAGCCAGGAAGATGGCATTGGGCTGCCAAGCCGCTTTCCGGCTGTCGATACACACATGTTCAATTCTGGATTCGGGAAATGGAAGGAGATGGTTGCCTTTGGGAAAAAGAGAGGCTATTCTTTCGGCCGTGTACACAGGTTGAAGATAGGGATTATCAGGTGCCTTTCGGACGCTTATAGACCGGGACCGTGGAGCAGGGTTCACCAAACATCAGGGACTTGACGACAGGGACCAGCTTTGACGTCAGTGCTACATAGACTTCGGGACCTATGTTCACTCCTCCGCTGCAGCCTTTGATGACAATCCGTTGATCGCGGTAGCCGGTAGCATCCATTTGATGGACATGATCGAGTAGCTTTTTGCTGATCCATTGTTCCGGGGTTCCGAAAAAAACTGCCTTCGCATAGGGTGTTGCCAGGGTCGCCATCAGCATATAGGCCCAACTGGGCACGATCGCATCGGCCGAACAGTAAAAACAAACAATTTTATCCCGGCAGACCGTCCAGTCATATGCTTTCATCTGTTCCCTGAAATCCTGCTCGCGGAGCATCAGGCCCTGAAATAAAAACGGGACGATATCCAAGGCAATGGTCTCTTCCTGCGGGATCCACTCTTCCGGACGGAGGGTGATCAGACCGCTCTCTGCTACCCGATTGACCAGGGTATCGCTCATGATTTAGCCTTGTTCGGTGGTGTCGACATCGGATTGTTGATGGGGCTCTCCATTAGACCTGAACTCCTCCTGAAGGCTATAAACTTCCTCGAGAGGAGATGGTTCACCGATTTCTTCAGCGGGCGCCTGAAATTCCTTTAACTGGGGGAGGTCTTCCATGGATTTGAGCCCGAAATAGTCCATGAATTTCCCACTGGTTGTATACAGGAGTGGTTTGCCGGGGCCATTGGACCTGCCGGCGATCTCGATCAGTTCCTTTTCCAGCAATTTGTCGATGGCATAATCGGCATTGACGCCCCGGATCTGCTCGATCTCTGTTCTGGAGACGGGCTGCCGGTAGGCGATAATAGCCAGCGTTTCCAGGGCTACCTTGGAAAGCCTCCGTTTGGTGAGCTGTTTTAGAAAATGGCCCGCGATATGATGATAGGCCCCTTTGGTCACAAACTGGAAGCCTTCTGCCACTTCGACAATCTCAATGGCAAAAAGGTCATCGCGGTATTTGTCCAACAGCCTTCCCAGGGCGGCATCCAGGTCATCCGGATCCAGTTTGATCTGGAGGGCGTTTTCAAGGTTATAGCGCAGTTCCTCCCGCTTGACAGGCAGTTGCGACACAAAAATGAGGCTTTCGATATAGGTATCCAGACGATCTACCATGGGGAGGCCAAAATTAGGCATTAAAACGCAAAAGCAGGAAAACCAGGATCGCCAGCGCCAGGAGGAAGCAAAGGGCCAGGATCAGCGTCTGCCGGTGTTCGGCCCGGATCATTTTCCGTCTGCCACGGTTACGGGGTGTATCCGTGATCTCGTCCACCTTAAATCCATACAGGAATTTCCCATCGTGTTCCTCCACCGCGATATCGCACAGTTCATCATTGATGAAAAACGAGTAATTCTTGCTTGTCCGGACACTGAAATCTATCACCACGATACGCGTATTGCAATAGATCATCAGGTGTCCGGTATGGTCCCCATGAAAAAGCCCAACCCGGTGACGGTACCCGTTGTCATCAATATAGGTCCAGGTAAACTGGCTCATGTAAAGCTGACGCTATGCGTTTCTGTTGGATGATTGAATAAAAGGCCAGTCTCCCGATTTGGCTCTTTATGTATAAACCCCAAAACGTGAAAAGGAGTTTTTACGATATATAAAACGGGGTTAAAAAAGATATAATATCTGGGAAACGACCGCTGTGACAAATAGTATAAAGTGAATTGATTCTGCCGCGGCGGGATGGCGGATCAGCCGGAGGAGAATGGCCATGAAAAGGGAAAAAGGAATCAGCAGCACAATCAGAAACTGCACAGAGACCCGCAAGGGAAACAGCGCCATAAACAGGCTGAAAAAAACCAGCGCGTACAGGGTATCAATTTTCTTTTGGGCATGGATGTTTTTCCGGGCTACCACTTGCGAATAACCTAACAGGCTGATAAACAAAAGTAAACCCATAACAGAAAACGTAATGATGTCAGAAGGGCCTTCAATCCCGCTGAAAAGCGGGAGTCCGAAGGTGTCAAACACATCCAGGAAATCCGGCTTCAGGGAATCCGTCCGGATGATCAGGACCAGCCAACTGATCAACAAAGGGCTGCCATAGCCTGTGAGATACTGAAAGATATCCTTGCTCTTGAGGGTTTTGAGGATACTCATGGAAACAAGCCCAAAAATGAGCAGGACCAGGTAAGGCGTAAACAACAGACCTGACACAGCCATCCACCAGCCGAGCATAAACCGGTTTTCCTCCTGGCGCTCCTTTTTCAGCACATCGTATAAATAACCCAGGGCGATAAGAAAGGTCGTATTGGCAAGCAGGGCCGAGGACAGGGAAATGAAGGAGGGATGCAGGGCCGTTAACAGGATATAACAGAGCCCCGGAAAAAGATTAATCTCTCCCAGCAAACTCTGACGGATAAACAACCGGTTGACAAGAGCAGCCTGAATGAAGACCAGGAAAGTCGAGAGAATGATCTCTCCGGCCCCCCATTGCTGAATTTGCGCAATCCATTCATCCCCCCAGTATCCGTAGATCTCGCCCGCTTTGCGCGCTTCCGGAAAAAGAAGCACTACTGCCCGGATGACGAACGCATACGGCAGCAGGAGCAAACTGTTGACCAGATGGTTTTTTTTGAAAAGCTCTAGCACCCTGACCCCGGATTGGTTGAAGAGGGTAAAAATAGAGTTTTCTGCCATCCGGCATTCACCGGCTGGTCTTGAGCTGCTCCTGTGGTTCTGGCCCTTTGGTCTATCTTTGAGCTCATGTCCCTTTTGGCACAGCGGATTCAGGAAGGTTTCCGGGGCCAGGCCTGGATCATGCTTGGGCTGGCCTCCTTATTTGCCGGCTGCATGGCTGGTTACCTTGCCTGGAAGGAATGGATCTTCCTGATTTTTCCCTTTGTCGTTCTGGCGATGGCATGGGGCGTGCGGGATTTTCGTTTGCTCTACCTGTTGATCTGGGCGACCATTCCCTTCGCTATCGAGGTGGACCTTCCGGGGGGATTGTCAACCGATTTTCCGGCGGAACCCCTGATGTGGGTTTCCTGCCTCCTGCTACTGGGATACTGGGCCTTGCATGCCCGCGAGATCAGCCTTCGATTTGTATTTCATCCGATCATCCTCCTCTTGATGATTCACTTCTTTTGGATCATCATCACATCCATCACCTCCCAGGAACCCCTGATTTCCATAAAATACACCCTGGCAAAAGCGTGGTACCTCGTTTGCTTTATCCTGATCCCGCTCATCCTTTTCAGACGGGCGGAAGATTATCGCCAGTGGGGTTATTTCCTGTTTATCCCCCTCGTGGCCAGCGTGGTAATTATTCTGATCCGGCACAGTCAATATGGATTTTCCTTCAGCACGATCAACAACGCCGTGATACCGATCTACCGGAACCATGTGGACTATGCCTGCAGTATGGGCATCCTGTTGCCATTTGCCTGGTGGATGCGCGGGCAGTCTGCCAGCGGCGCCGGTAAGTGGTTTTTTACCATGGCGATGGGGTTCATGCTGCTTGGTATTTATTTTTCCTTCACAAGGGCTGCATGGCTTTGTGTCCCGTTATCCGTGGTCACCTATGGGTTGATTCGGATGCGGCTGCTACGGGTGGCCATTCCGGTGGCCCTGGCTGGCGGAGTGTTGTTGGTCAGCTGGCTATCTTACGATAACCGCTATATCAGTTATTCCCCGGATTACGAAAAGACCATCACCCACAAGAAATTTGATGAATTGGTAACCGCCACCTACAAAATGGAGGATATCTCCACGGTGGAGCGATTTTACCGCTGGGTGGCCGGGTATTATATGGTCAAGGAAAAACCATGGCTGGGTTTCGGCCCTGCCAGCTTCTACAGCATCTATCACAGTTTTGTGGATCGCCATTTCAAAACCTATGTCAGTGACAACCCGGAGCACTCCGGGATACACAATTACTACCTGATGGTGGCGGTCGAACAGGGTCTGCCGGGATTACTGATTTTCATTGCCCTCGTCATCGCCATCCTGTACACCGGGGAAAAACTGTACCACCGCATCCGGCCGGGCCCCAACCGGGAACTGCTGCTGATGGCCATGATCTCCTTTTGTTGCAGCTTATTCATCCTCACGCTCAATGATACGGTGGAGACGGACAAGCTTGGTACCTTTTTTTTCCTGTGCATGGCCATCATCGTTTACGTTCATCAAACCGAAACGAGGACCCCGGCCCCTTTCCCGGGAAAACGTGATTAATCCCTATTTTCCCGGTATCCGGTCGAGACTAAAACCAACTGATGTCTAACAAACTTCGCACCATCAAAGCCCCCATTGCCACCGAACTGGAGGCATTTGAACGGCATTTCCGGGACTCCGTGCGAAGCCGGGTAGCCCTCCTGGACAAGATCATGCACTATATCGTGCATCGAAAGGGCAAGCAGATGCGACCGATCTTCGTGCTGCTCTCCGCCAAGATGTGCGGCCATATCACGGATAAATCGTATACAGCCGCTTCCCTGGTTGAACTCCTGCATACGGCCACGCTGGTTCATGACGATGTGGTGGACGATGCGCATATGCGCCGTGGCTTTTTTTCGATCAATGCGCTTTGGAAAAACAAAATCGCCGTCCTGGTCGGAGATTATCTCCTATCGAGGGGCCTCCTGGTGGCTCTCGATCACGGAGCATATGATGTCCTTCAGATTCTCTCCCGCTCCGTGCGGGACATGAGTGAAGGGGAATTGTTGCAGATGGAAAAAGCCCGTAAGCTGGATATCACAGAGGAAGTGTATTTCGAAATCATCCGCAAAAAAACCGCCTCCCTGATCGCCGCTTCCTGTGCATCCGGGGCTGCGTCGGTGACCGATGATCCGGAAATGATCAACCGGTTTTACACGCTCGGCGAGAAGATCGGTGTTGCTTTCCAGATCAAGGATGATCTCTTTGACTATGGCGATGCAGATGTGGGAAAGCCCCGCGCCATCGATATCAAGGAAAAGAAATTGACTCTGCCCCTGATCTATACGCTGCAGCAGGTGGACGCCACCCGCCGTCGGGAACTCATCCGGACCGTGGAAAAACACAATCAGGACAAACAGAAAGTAAATCAGCTCATCGCCACGGTGAAAGACGCCGGCGGTTTATCCTATGCGGAGGAAGTGATGGAACGGTATATCGAAGAGGCACTCAGGATTGTCGAAGGGTTACCTCCCACGGAAGCGAGAGATTCGATGAAATCCCTCATCAGCTACGTGATGGAGCGGGGTAATTGATGCCCTCACCGGAAACCCTTTTCCTACCCGGTTGCATTACCTTCTCACATTTCCACGCGGCGGATCCTGGCCCCGATCGCATTGAGCCGCTCATCAATGTTTTCATAGCCACGGTCGATCTGGTGGATATTGTGGATAATGGATTTGCCCTGTGCCGACATGGCCGCGATCAGTAACGCAACCCCCGCGCGGATGTCTGGCGAACTCATCTCAATTCCCCGGAGCGGATATTTTCTTTCAAGCCCGATAACGGTGGCCCGGTGTGGATCGCAGAGGATGATCTGTGCTCCCATGTCGATCAGTTTATCGACAAAAAACAAACGGCTTTCAAACATCTTCTGGTGAATCAGCACGCTGCCGCGGGCCTGGGTGGCGACCACCAGCACGATACTCATCAGGTCAGGGGTGAACCCCGGCCAGGGAGCGTCGTAAATGGTCATTATCGAGCCGTCGATGAAGGTCTGGATCTCATAGACTTCCTGCGGGACGACGATAATGTCATCCCCCTTGTACTGAAGCTGGATACCAAGCCGCTCAAAAATGCGGGGGATGATACCCAACTCGGGGATTGCGCAATCCTTAATGCGGATAGGCGACTTGGTCATGGCCGCCAGGCCGATGAAGGAACCGATCTCGATCATGTCAGGCAGGATCCGGTGGGTCGCTCCACCCAGTGATTCCACTCCGTGTACCACCAGCAGGTTTGAGCCCTGCCCTTCGATACGGGCACCCATAGCTGTAAGGAGTTTACATAACTGTTGCAGGTACGGTTCGCAAGCAGCATTATAGATGGTGGTGGTTCCTTTGGCCAAAACAGCCGCCATGAGAATATTGGCCGTACCGGTTACGGAAATTTCATCCATCAGGATATACGCTCCTTTCAGGCCTTCGCCGGACTCCACATAGTATTGATCCTCCTGGTCATTATAGACAAAATTGGCCCCCAGCTCCGTAAACCCGTGAAAATGGGTGTCCAGTCGTCGCCGGCCGATTTTATCGCCTCCGGGTTTTGGCAAAAAGGCTTTGCCAAACCTGGCCAGCAAAGGGCCGATCAGCATTACACTTCCCCGGATTTTACGGCTATTGGATTGGAAATCTTTTGAGGCAAAATGCTCCAGGTCAATTTCATCTGCCTGGAAACGGCAATGACCCTTGGCCAGAACGGTGATTTTCACGCCAAGGCCCCTGAGGAGGTCCATGAGCATGCGGATGTCCAGGATGTCCGGGATGTTGGAGATTTCAACAGGCCTGGAGGTCAGCAGGACCGCACTGATGATTTGAAGTGCTTCATTTTTGGCCCCCTGGGGAATCAGGTCGCCCACCAAAGGATTTCCGCCGATGACTTCAAACGCCTGGGAATGACTCATGGATTTCGTAGCTGTCTGTCCGGGTAAAAATAACGTAAGGACAGGTATTGGCCTATGAAATCTGCACGGCAGCTGGAATGGGGTTGCTTAAAAAAAGAAACTGCCCCGGAAAACCAGGGCAGTTTCATTAGTCTTGAGCCAACAGCATGCGGCTATTTCAAAGCCAGTCCGATGACATCGCGGATGCGTCCAAAGGAGGTGACCTTTCCGCTGGTCAGGTTAACGGCAAACAGCCGGTAAGCCGGATCAGAAAGAAGATCGCCATTGGAATAAACGTTCGGAGTCAGGTAGCCACCATACTGCGCCGTATAGGCGACATTACCGGGGATGATTTCAAATCCCCCTTCGGTGGTCCAGTTATAGCCGGTTTTGCCGAGAAACTTGACCGTCCCGTTGATCGGATCGGTCAACTGCCATAAGCCGTCTCCCGCCAGGTCGATACCATAGCAGGCTGCCTTACCCGTGCCGGAGAGCGTTGTCGGTACGGTATACGCGATCCCGTTAAATTTCATCGGGAATGAACCCAGGCTGGCATCGGTGCTTATCAGGGCGCCATTGAGCGGGCTGATCCTGAAATTGCTACCATCCACCAAAATCAACCGGATCTGATCCAGTTGAGGATCAAAATCAATACCAATCAGTCCTCCTGACAAATCAAAGGGAATCGGCGCGGTGGAAACCTGCCTGGTGACACCGGTATTTTTATCAATCTTATAGAGCAGGTTATTGTTGGAAACACCAAATAATTCCTTCGTGGAAGGACGTGTATCAATGGCAATGATCACTTCGGCCTGACGAAGTCCGCCAATCGGAATGATATTCGTTACCTGTGCCGGCGGACCGACACTGATATGATAAAGCTGGTTATTGGGAGACAATCCGATGAGGGCAGCTCCGCCCCCTCCGAGGCCTCCGCCACCGCCTCCCAAAATGGGGCCGCGGGTCTGAATTTCCGCACCGGCCGGCCGGACTTCCTCTTCGTTTGAACAACCGGTCACACTGAACAGCGCTGTCAGTACCACCAGTCCGAGGGAGAATAATTTCCAATTAAGTCTCATATGTATTTTGTTTAAAACGTGACCACCTGGTGTGGGAGGAGAAACCACACATCAAAAACATCCTGCTCCGCACTTGCATGAACTGTTGAGGGATGTTTGCAATACAAAAAAAGGGGAGAGGCGTATAAAATTACGGGTTTCTCTGAAAAAACAAAGGCTTTTCAGATTTTTTACGGGCAAGGGACCTGCTACCGGGTGGATGCCGGAATCCGGATGCTTTGGTTCCCTGTAAAAAAAAGAGGCCCGTTTTCTCAGGAACGGGCCTCCGGGTAGGTTATTTCCTGGCTTATCACCGGGAAATCAGGTTGGTTCTATTCTTCGACCACTTCAAACTGGACGGTGGACTGCACTTCCGGGTGGAAGTTGATTTGGGCGGTGTATTGACCCAATACCTTTACTTCCTCCGGCAATTCAATTTTCTTCCGGATGACCTCAATGCCCATCTGGTCCTTGAGTGCCTGCATGATCTGGACATTGGTTACGCTGCCGAATATCTTGCCCGATGAGCCGGCTTTCGCGCCAATGCGAAGAACCTGACCCTCCAGTTTAGCGGCCATTTTCTTGAATTCAGCAATGCGCTCGGCCTCATGAGCAGCTTCATCTGCGCGGAGTTTTTCCAGTTTGGCCTTATTGGTGGCATTGGCCACCAGGGCGAGCCTGGAAGGGATGAGATAATTACGCGCGTAGCCCGGCTTGACTTTCACCAGTTCGTGGCGTTCGCCGAGGGAATCGATATCTTTTAACAGGATTACTTCCATGATGTCAGTGTCGGATTTAGGAATGAATTATTTAAGGAGATCCGTCACATAGGGCAACAGGGCGAGGTGACGGGCGCGCTTGATGGCTTCGGATACCTTGCGCTGATATTTCAGGGAATTACCTGTGATACGGCGTGGCAGGATTTTGCCCTGCTCGTTGAGAAACTGGGCCAGGAAGTCCGGATCCTTGTAATCAATATGCCGAATGCCGAATTTTTTGAACCGGCAGTATTTCTTCCGCAGCTTGCCAATGTTGGGATTGCTGAGAAACTTAATATCTTCTTGTGATGCCATGGCTGAATTTGCTTTTGAATGTGCGTGAATGGATCAATTATTCTTCTTCGGTGGCGTCAGGTTCCGCAACGACTTCAACCACCTTGGCCACAGGGACCGGTACCGGCTCTGCAGGTTTTACGGGTTTGCGCTTCATGCGCTGGATTTTCTTGATCAGCCCGTTACGCTTGTCCTCATTGTACTTGACGCCGAATTTATCCAGGGCGATGGTGAGATACCGCATGATGCGCTCGTCCCGGCGCAGGGCCAGCTCGAGGGGAGAAATCGGCTCTCCTGTCTCCGTCTGGAATTCGATGCTGAAATAGATACCGGAATTACGCTTGTTGATCGGGTAAGCGAGCTGGCGGAGGCCCATGTCATCCACATGGACAATCTTGCAGCCTTGCTTTTTCACCTGGTCTTCGTAAGTCTGGCGGATGCCCTGGATTTCCTCGTGGGACAATACAGGATCGACGATGAACGTCAGTTCATAATGCCGCATGGCGTTTAGCTTGGGTTTGTAGCCTGCACACTCCCGGGGGCTGCAAGCGCGTTTTAGGAAAATAATGTCAAAATGGGCGGCAAAGATAAGGATCTCAGGCGATTACGCAAGAGTCGGCGTTATTTTTCCGAAAGGCGTATTTTTGCGGTCAAATCGCCTTATTTTTTATGAAAAGCCTTTATTTCTCCCTTCTTTTTGCCCTTGTGGCTGCCCTGATCGCCTGTAAAACCACCCCTCCTCCTGCCCAGGGAGATACTTTTGGGGAAGGCGTCTCCAACCCGGATGCCGCAGTTTCGTTTGCTGACGTGGTCAAACAACTGGACAGCACGGATTCCGTCCATGTCATCATGCGCGGCAAGGTCACGGATGTATGCCAGGCCAAGGGTTGCTGGATGAATATTGTGGATCCGGCTTCCGCTACGGAAGAAGCCTTATTCGTTCAGTTTAAGGATTATGGTTTTTTCATGCCCAAGGATATCGCTGGTCGCGAAGTGATCGTGGAAGGCAAAGCCTATAAGGAGCAAACGACCGTCGAAGAACTTCGCCATTATGCGGAGGATGCCGGAAAGAGTGCCGAAGAAATAGCCGCCATCACCGAGCCGGTTTCGGAAAAGAAATTCATGGCCAGTGGCGTGATGCTGCTGAAGTAGGCTTCCTGATTCCACGGACAGTGCCTGCCTCAGGGAACGGGATTTTCTCCGTCCCTGGCCGGGCTTATGGATGGGCATACCGTGTCAATCCATGCCCAGCCGCCCTTCTATCAACTGAAGATCCACATGTTCGCCGATCAATTCGATGGCGCGACGGACCTTCCATGGAGTGTCCCGGTTGATTTTAACCTCGATCTTGCTGATCTGAAGGACAGAACTGTAGGTATCCAGTTCCGTCCGGATCATCGGGATTTTGTGTTTGATGATATAGTCGATCGATCGTCCTTCGGGCATACCCTGTCCCGTCAATACAATCCCGGACAACGGGGACTTGGATTTCCGGAGCACTTTCATGATTGAATTGATTTTTTCGAGGGCGGGCTGCAATTGCCTTACGGCGGCTACCAGGAGTATATTTTCAAATGATTTGAGCTCCATCGTGTCCAAAAGGGAACCAGCCATGATGTCCTCCACTTTGTTGTCCAGAAATTCCGGGTTGTGGGTCGTGAGCCCTGACACCGAATCCGCGACAGTCCTCATCACGGGATAAGCAAGGCTTTTCTCATACGGGATCAGCCCCAGGATAGGGATGCCCCTGGGTTCGAGCCATTTATTGAGATAGTGCTTGACCCGTTCCATTTTGTCCGGCACGACCTTGTTGATGATGACCCCGAGGATCTGGTTCCCTTCCTCCCGGAAAAGCGCGAGGTTCATATTGAGCATATCAATGGTGCTGCCGATTCCCCCCTCTACCACCATGATCACCGGGGCTTTGACGATTTTGGCCACATGGGCATTTGATACTTCCGCCACACTGCCAACCCCCGGGTGCCCGGTCCCTTCAAAAATGACTATGTCATGCACACGGTCCAATTCATGCGCTGCGTGCTCAATATCCCGGACCAGGGAAAACTCATCAGGATGGTCCAGGAAACGGGTGGTGGCCCCGGTACCCAGGATTACCGGGCTGTGTAAAGCCGGATCGATGGTGAAGCCCAACAGATCGGCAAAGAGAACGGTATCCTTATCCACCCGTAAACTATCCACCTCGAGGGACTTTTGTCCGACCGGTTTACAATACCCCACGTTGTATCCCTCTTTCTTAAAAGCCGACACCAGGCCCAGCGTGCAGGTTGTCTTGCCCACATGCTGACTGGAGGCAGCCATATATATGTTTTTCATGATGCGTATTTCCAGACCAGGTTGTCGATCAGACGTACCCCTTCGATCCTGACCGCGCAGCAGGCAACGATATTGGAAGCGGCGTCAGCGTTTTCTACAGGCTGCAGGGTATTTCCATCTACGATGTCAAAATATTCGGGGGCAAATCCAGCTCTCCGAAACCGGCTCATGGCTTCTTCCCGGATCTGCACGATTGCCTTTCCAGAATCCAAAGCGACTTTCCCACGCGATAGTTCCTCGAAGATCAGGCCGGCCCGTGCCCTGGCTGCTTCACTCAGGCGGGAATTTCTTGAACTCATTGCCAACCCGTTTGGCTCACGCAGCGTGGGGCACGAGACTACCTCAACCGGCATTTGCAGGTCGCTGACCATTTTGCGGATGACGGCAACCTGTTGGAAATCTTTCTGTCCCAGGAAAAGGCGGTCCGGCTCCGTCATTTTCAGTAACCGGTAGACCACGTCTGTCACCCCTTTAAAATGACCCGGTCGAAAGGCCCCCTCCAGGATGAGGGCGATCGGGCCCGGATCATAGTCGATCCCAAAAGGATCTTCCGGAGGATACATATCGGTATTGCCCGGTAGGAAAAGGATATCGGCACCTGCTTCCATCACCTGCCGGATGTCCGACTCGATCGGCCTCGGATAACCGACCAGGTCCTGAGGGTCGTTAAACTGCCGCGGATTGACAAAAACCGAGACACAGGTCAGATCACAGGAACCACGACTGGCCTCTATGAGGGATAGATGTCCCTGGTGCAGAGCCCCCATGGTTGGAACAAATCCGAGGCTGGCCCGGTCAGGATGATGTTGCCGAAGCCATTCCCGGAGATGCGGTACATGCCTGCAGATGAACATTAGCGGTTTCGTTGTGTTTGGAGATACCCGGTACCCTCCAGAATGCCGGGAAAAGGTAACAAATTCAGCCATGACCCTCCGCCCTGCCCTCTATCCGGGGCGACCGGGGCTCCAAACCTGTAAAAACCCTACTTTTGTCGCCCATGTTTTTGCAAGTGCTTAAATCCAAGATCCATCGTGCCGTGGTGACGGAATCCAATCTCAACTACGTTGGCAGCATCACCATTGATGAAGCACTCATGGAGGCGGCGGACATGATCGAAGGCGAGCGCGTCCAGATCGTCAACAACAATAATGGCGCGAGATTTGAGACATACATTATCAAAGCTGAACGCGACTCGGGCATGATCGGGCTCAACGGCGCCGCTGCGCGGCATGTGCAGGTAGGTGATGTACTGATCATCATGGCCTATGCCTGGATGACGCCGGAGGAGGCCAGGGTCTTCACGCCCCGAAGCGTGTACCCGGATGAAAATAATAAGATCAAGTTTTGATTGGTGAGGATACCAAAACGTGTACGTGAAGTTTTCCAGTTTCTTCTCTTTACCGGTGTAGGGGTACTGATCCTTTTCCTCGTCTACCGAAGTCAAAATGCTGCCTATATAGCCGACTGCGCCATCAAAGGCATTCCGGCCGCCGAATGCAGCCTCATCGAAAAGCTGAAATCCGATTTTGCCCACGTCAATTACTGGTGGGTACTCGCGATCGTGGTGGCATTTGTTATCAGTAACCTGATGCGGGCTCATCGTTGGCTTCTCCTGGTAGAAACCCTGGGCGTCCGGGGCACGATGACAAATGCCTTCTTTACCATCATGGTGGGCTATTTTGCCAATATGGGACTTCCGCGCATCGGCGAAGTTGTCCGGGCAGGCCTCTTTGCCAAGTATGAGTCCGTCGGCACCGAGAAAGTCATGGGAACCATCGTGGTGGACCGTATCCTCGATTTGCTGAGTTTACTTTTTGCCATCATCCTGGCACTGTTGCTGCAGGGAACCGTGCTCGTTGATTTCTTCGAGGATCGGTTCCATGACACCATCTTCGCCAAGATCTGGATCTACCTCATCTTCGTGATGGGCCTGGTGATGCTCTTCCTGCTCTATAAATACCGGCGCATCATCAAACGCTGGAGCCTGTATCAGAAGATCCAGCATCTCGTGGATGGATTTCGTGACGGCCTGCGGAGCCTCAAACGCGTCCGGCATCCATGGATCCTGCTGCTGGATACGGTGATGATCTGGCTGATGTATTACCTGATGATGTTTTTATGCTTCAACTCCTTTCAGCCAACCCAGCATCTCGGCATGATGGCAGGCCTGATGACGTTTGTATTCGGCGGGCTGGGCGTTGTCTTTCCTTCACCGGGGGGTATGGGTACGTTCCACGTCATGGTCATCACTGCGCTCGCGATTTATGGCATATCGGGCGATGATGCCTTTTCATTTGCCAACATTCAGTATTTTTCAATTCAGCTCTTCGGATGCATGCTGACGGGCATCATCGGGCTGATCGTCCTTCCTATCGTCAACAAAAAAACCAGGCCCAATGCCTCACCACCACGTGCCGGCGCAGCAGAAACTCTTTGACGCTCCCTCCCTGGAGCATCAGCTGGAAACGTGGCGAAAAACCGGTGACCGGATTGTTTTCACCAACGGTTGTTTTGATATCCTCCACGCCGGCCATATCCGGTACCTGGAGGCGGCTGCCTCCCTGGGAGAACGCCTCATCATTGCCGTCAACGATGATGCTTCCGTGCGGCGCCTGAAAGGCGAAACGAGACCGATCAATGCATTGGCATCCCGGATGTACCTGCTGGCCTCCCTCGGCAGTGTGGATGCGGTCGTTTCATTTTCAGAAGACACCCCAGAAGCGATCATCTCCCGTATCCGCCCGGATATCCTGGTCAAAGGAGGTGATTATAGTCCCGAAAATATCGTCGGCGCTCCGTTTGTCCTCAGTTACGGCGGCGTAGTAAAAGTCATCCCTTTTGTGGAAGGCTTCAGTACTTCCAACCTCGAACAAAGAATTCTGGATCTCCATCGTTTCAAAATCAAAGCGCCATGAAAGCTTTATCCGGCGAAGTAATTGATTTCCTGGAGTCGGTGGCTCCGCTTACCCTCCAGGAGAAATATGATAACTCCGGCCTGCTGATCGGGTCCGCCGGCCAGGTCGTGCATGGCCTGCTGGTCAGCCTGGATTGCACGGAAGAGGTCCTGGAGGAAGCCCTGGACAAAGGATGCAACATGGTCATTTCG
Organism: uncultured Saprospiraceae bacterium; assembly: GCA_964617515.1. Classification (GTDB taxonomy): domain Bacteria; phylum Bacteroidota; class Bacteroidia; order Chitinophagales; family Saprospiraceae; genus Opimibacter. The sequence continues at coordinate 73,843 of CAZTXO010000002.1, forward strand.
CATCACCCGGCAATTTTTTACGGTGTCAAGAGCATCACAGGAGCCAATATGACCGAACGGATTATCGAAAAGGCCATCAAAAATGACCTGATCCTGTACGCCATTCATACAAACCTCGACAATACCCTGGCCAACGGGGTAAATGAGCGGATCGCCAGGAAACTGGGCCTGGACATCGACGGTGTCCTGCGCCCCCTGACAGACAACCCAACCCTCGGGGCGGGAATGGTCGGCTATTTTGCGGAACCCATGGGTGAACAGGCCTTTCTCCAGCACCTCAGGGAACAGATGAAATCCCCGGTTGTCCGGCATAGCAAATTGATTCACAGGCATATACAACGAGTTGCAGTATGTGGGGGATCAGGCAGCTTCCTCCTTGCTGACGCAAAAAAGGCTGGTGTGCAAGCCCTGGTTACCGCGGATATCAAATACCACCAGTTTTTTGACGCGGACGGGGATATTCTGCTGTGCGATATCGGCCATTATGAGAGCGAACAGTATACGATCCAGCTTTTACAGGAGCTTATTTCGGGTAATTTTACTACCTTTGCCGCCCATTGCACGGAAGTAAACACCAATCCTGTCCATTATTTCACCTGATTTTTCCCGAAGCATCGTATGGCTAAAACAACCGAAATCAGCATTGAAGAAAAGCTGAGGCAACTGTATGCGCTCCAGCGAATAGATTCCAAAATTGACGAGATCGAGATTCTCAAGGGAGAGCTTCCGATGGAAGTGAGCGACCTCGAGGATGAAATCACCGGCCTGGAGACACGCCTGAAAAATCTCAATGATACTGTCAAGGACATTGAAAAAGAAGGGCAGAAATATCACACCCGCATCAGCGAAGGGGAATCCCTCATCAAGAAATACACCAAACAACTCGATGACGTCAAAAACAACCGGGAATTTGACGCGTTGAACAAGGAACTCGAGATGCAAAAACTCGAGATCCAGCTGGCGGAAAAGAAAGCCAAGGAAAACGCTGACAAGGTTGCCGCAAAAAACACGGTGATCAAAGAGGTCAAGGACAAACTGAAGTCCAAGAAAACCAATCTCGATCTGAAGAAGGAAGAACTGAAATCCATCATCGCCAAGACCGAGAAAGAGGAAAAAGCCCTTCGCAAAAACGCTTCCGTCGCCGAAGGCCTTATCGATGAGCGTTTGTTGAAAGCCTATCACCGGATCCGGAAGAATTACCGGAATGGATTGGCCCTGGTGGCTATCGAACGCGATGCCTGTGGTGGCTGTTTCAACCAGATACCTCCCCAGATTCAGCTGGAAGTCTCTCAGCGGAAAAAGATCATTGCCTGCGAACATTGCGGCCGCATCCTGGTCGACAACGAGATTGCCGGTACTGCCGTGGAAGCCTAATCCCGCCGGTCTGCCTTTGTGAACAGCTCCCGCCAGGCACGGACCTGCACCCTGCTTTGCGCAGGACTGGTGGCTATCTTCAGTTCTTCTGTTTTTTCCCAGGACCTGTATTGGACCAAGGAAGCCAAAGGCGCCTATGAGTTAGTGACATCCCTTCGGGTGGAAGAAGGCCTGAGTATCATCCGCCTCCAGGCTATCACCTACCCTGAAAACCGGATCTGGCCCTATCTTGAAGATTACGCTGAATTTTTACGCTTGTTTGTCCAGGAGGATTTACGGGGCATCAGTGCTTACCTGGATGCTTCCTCGAAACGACTGGAGTTGTTAACCGGAGTGCCCGAGAGCAACCCGATGTCTTTAATGACGCAGGCCCAAATTCACTTGCACCACTGTGCCCTGCGCCTGCAGCAAAGCCAGTTTTTATCCGCAGCGGCCGATATCAACAAAGCCTTTAAGCTGCTTAAACGTAATCAAAAGGCCTTCCCCGGGGATCCTGCCAATCTTCGCTTGTATGCGTCCCTGAAAGTGGCTTTCGGGGCGATACCGGACCAATACCAATGGCTGATTTCGATGGTCACCAGCCTCAGTGGCAGTATCGAAGAGGGCCTTGGCGAATTGCACCAGGTCCTTCAATCTACCAGCCCGGCTGTCAATGTATATTTTCATGAGACTGTCCTGTTTACCGCGATGGCCGAAGGGCGGCTCAACAATCGTCCCGATGCGGGACTGGAATTGCTCTACCGGTATTTCGGTAAGAGCCCGGATAATGAGCTGGTCCAATATGTGATGGCCGGTCTGCTGACAGAGAGTGGCAACAACGACGGAGCCATCAGGATCATCTCGCAGTCATCCCTGGTGCCGGGAGCTATCCGGATTCCATTTTTGGACTTTATGCTGGGAGAATGCAAACTTTTCCGGGGAGATCCGGATGCAGATATGTTTTTCAAAAACTTCCTTACGCGGCAGAAAGGCAAACACTACATCAAAGAAGCCTATCAGAAACTTGCCTGGCATGCGCTGCTGAAAGGCGACCGGGAAGGCTATTATCACTTTATGCAGCAGATTCTCATCAAAGGCGCCAGCACAACCGATGAAGATCAGCAGGCCATGCATGAAGCGGAAACGCATGACACCCCACATCCTGTTTTATTGCGGGCGAGGTTGTATTATGACGGCGGTTATTACCGGCAGGCACTTGACTTACTGACCGAAAAATTTTATCAAAGTTTATCGCAACATGGCCAGCGCCTGGAATTCCTCTACCGGAAAGGCCGGGTACTTCAGGCCAGGAAAGAGCATGCGGAGGCACTCCATTATTTCAGCCTGACGATCTCCTCCGGCCAATTTGAACCCTATTATTTTGCCTGCAGTGCCGCGCTGCAGAGCGGGATCATCCATGAATCCCTGGGCAACCGGGAGGCAGCGGCAAAGTATTATTACATGTGCCTTGAAATGATCCCTCAAACCTATGCTTCCAGCCTGCACCAGAAAGCCAGAATGGGGCTTAACCGGATCGGGGAATGACCGTCTCTGCCAGGCCCAAAAGTCAGCCGTATAAAGGGGAATAAGAACGAAAAGGCTATATTTGCCCTCCTTTTTGGCGCGGTAGCTCAGCTGGTCAGAGCGCATGATTCATAATCATGAGGTCGGGGGTTCAAGCCCCCCCCACGCTACAAAAATCTCTCCCTCCAGGGTTCCGGCGGTAACGGACATACGTCATACCGTTTTCCATAACGGTATCTCCGTCCGGCGACCATCCGGTAAAGCGAATCACGCAGTACGCGCGGGATGATCCATCCCGCCTGGAAAAGACACACCGGAAATGCCAGTCGTTGACTAATCCGGAGCGTTGCTTCGCTGCGGATGTACACGTTTTCACTTTCCAGTAAGATGATCGTATTCTCCTCCAGATATCCAGGGAAAACCGGTGAAAGCAATTTGCCCGCCGTTTCACTTTGCAGCGAAGCAAAATGAAATGATTTCCGCTTATCCCACCGGAGGATGAATCGTACCCACCCGTTGCACATGGGACAGAGCCCGTCGTAGAAAATAATCTTCATCGTCCTGAAGAACAAATTGTCCTGAAGGTAACCCGTGAATCTCGTACGCCAACCTGCCCTGCCCTGGTATAGACAAAGACCCATTTACCGATTCGCATCACCCGAAGATATTTTCAAATAAATCATTTAACCAACGGACCTGGACCACAGCAGAATTGGAAGTCAGACCTTCCAGGTTGCTGAATTCCGGAACAAAGATTTTTTTGTACCCCAGCCTGGATGCTTCCGCGATTCGTTTGTCCATGTGCTGCACCGGCCGGATTTCCCCGGAAAGGCCAACCTCCCCTGCAAAACAATAATCCCTTGGAACCGGGAGGTCCTGGAGGGAAGAAACCAGCGCCACGGCCACACTTAGATCCAAGGCCGGTTCGGTGACTTTAAGTCCGCCGGCCACATTCAGGAATACATCCTGGTGACCAAAGAAAAAACCGCAGCGTTTTTCCAAAACAGCCAGCATGAGATGCAGCCTGCGGATATCGTAGCCTGTCGTAGAACGCTGGGCAGTCCCATATACAGCCGTACTGACCAGCGCCTGGGTCTCGATCAGGAAGGGACGATACCCTTCACACACGAGCGCTACAGCAGATCCGGAGGTCTTTTTTGTATGCTCTGCCGGAATCAGCCAGGCAGATGGATTTTCTACCGGGATCAGTCCATCCCCTTTCATCTCATAGATCCCGATCTCGCGGGTGGAACCAAAACGGTTTTTGACACACCGCAGCATCCTGAAATTATACTGCCGGTCTCCTTCCAGTTGCAGGACCACATCGACTATATGTTCCATCAGTTTTGGTCCCGCGATATCTCCTTCCTTGGTAATATGTCCCACCAGGATAATCGTGATCCCGGTTTGTTTGGCGATTTGCTGCAACCGGTAACTGCCTTCACGGATCTGGCTGAGCGATCCGGGTACAGATTCGAGATCAGGGGCATATAATGTCTGGATGGAATCCACCACGACAATTCCTGCGCGGATATGCTCAATCGCTTCAACCACCCGGGTCAGGTCGGTCTCCGCCAGAATATGCGTTTGCTGTCCGGAAATGCCTAGCCGCTTCGCTCGCATCTTGATCTGGCCCGCACTTTCCTCCCCGGAGATATAGAGCATTTTGAGGTTCGGATCCGATGCCAACTGCAACAAAAGCGTGGATTTGCCTGCACCCGGCTCCCCGGCCATAAGAATTACCGACCCGGGAACTATTCCTCCACCAAGCACCCTGTTCAACTCAGGATCGCTTAATCTGACCCGGTACTCCTGGCCAAAGTCAATATCCGCGAGCAGGGCCGGAACGGACCGGTCCTGGTCATGCTCTCCTTTGCGACCGGAGCCCGGTTTGGCGGATACAACCTCTTCCATCAGTGTATCCCATTCCTGGCATTGAGGGCACCTTCCCAGCCATTTTGTAAAAGCGGCGCCGCAGTGGCTGCAAACGTACCTGGTACTGGATTTCGACATAAAATTTGGGCCTTTCGGGCAGTTAACAGATTATTATCAGAAAAACAAATTATTTCAAGAATATTAAAAAACTCTAAGTAATTTTGCGGTGTTATAGGGATAAATCGGTTGCAGATTTATTCAAGGTGTGAAAGAGTTTAAACGTAAACTCCCGGATATGCCAGAAAACCGCATACATTTTGCTCTCAACGAACCAGTGTGTTCTCCTTGTCATGACACCCATACAGGACTTCCCGAATAGGCTCTCCTCTTATTTCCAATGACATGCCTGAACAAATTTCATCCTGCAAATCTATTCTGTTTGCGGATGAAGCGCATTCCTCAATTTTACGGTTACAAATAACAGTATCACCGGAAACTGATCCTGCGGTTAGTTGGTTATACTTTCTGATCATACGTCCGAACATCGGATAACGATATAGTTTTCAATTGGTTTTTTGGGGTTTTTGGGGTGCCGGGTGCTAGCCTGGTGCCCCTTTTTTTTGCGCATCAAAAAACCCAATCCCGGTTTTTGATTTTCTTTGTTTCCCATGAACGATGCCGTTATCCTGGGTATACTCCTGGTCGTCCTGGCCAGTATCTTTTATACCTCCGCTTCTCCCCATCCTTTCTGGAAAAAATTTTACACTTATATCCCTTCCCTGCTGCTCTGTTATTTTATCCCCGCCCTGCTCAATTGGCCGTTGGGGTTGATCGATGGGGAGAACAGCCAATTATATTTTGTTGCCTCGCGTTACTTCCTTCCCGCCTGCCTGATCCTGCTTTGTCTCAGCATCGACCTGAAAGCAATCCTGGGCCTGGGTCCGAAAGCCCTGATCATGTTTATCACGGGTTCGATCGGTGTCATCCTGGGCGGACCTGTCGCGTTATTTGTCACCTCCTGGATTTTTCCTGACCTGATCGGTTCAACCCCGGGCGAACTCTGGAAAGGATTGAGTTGCATTGCCGGAAGCTGGATTGGCGGAGGGGCGAACCAGACAGCGATGAAAGAGATTTTTAACGTACCGGATAATCTCTTCGGCACCATGGTCGTCATTGATGTGGTGGTGGCCAATATCTGGATGGGGTTATTGTTATACGGCGCCAGTATTACCGGCAAGCTGGATCGTTGGTTCAGGGCAGACACTTCCGCTATCGACCGGTTGAAAAAGCAAATCTCAGACTTCACCACCCGTGTTGAAAAAATTCCTTCCACGCTAGACTTGTTTATCCTGATGGCTGTGGCCTTTGGCGGTGTGGCGCTTTCCCACTGGCTTGCCGATCTGATCGTACCGGCCCTGGAATCCATGAGTGCTCAGCTCAAAGCCTGGCGACTCGAGTCGATCATCAGCACGTTTTTCTGGCTTGTCCTGATAGCCACCACCTTTGGCGTACTGGTTTCCTTCACCCGGTTCCGAAAACTGGAAGGGGTCGGCGCGTCAAAATGGGGTACGCTTTTTATTTACTTTTTGGTGGCTACCATCGGGATGCAGATGAACCTGAAAGAAGTCTTTCAGCATCTCGGACTGTTTACCATCGGTCTTCTGTGGATGCTGATTCACGCTATATCCCTGATTGTCGTGGGGAAAATTATCCGGGCGCCTTTCTTCTTTTTTGCCGTCGGCTCCCAGGCCAATATCGGGGGAGCCGCTTCAGCCCCGATCGTGGCCAGCGCCTTCAGTCCTTCCCTTGCCCCGGTGGGTGTACTCCTGGCTGTATTGGGGTATGCGCTGGGTACCTATGGAGGAATCATCTGCGCCTACCTGATGCAGGCCGCGCAAAACCTGTAACCTGGCAGCCGTTCATCCCACAACTTATTACGGCCTGGTTTGTTCAAGGAACATAATCATCAGAGGGAGGTCAAAAAACCTTAATTTTGGCCTTTCTTTCGCCACCGAATGAGTGATCAGATCAAACATGAGTGCGGGATCGCACTGATCAGGCTGCTTAAACCCCTTGAACACTACCAGAAACAATATGGTACCCCGCTCTACGGGATCTATACATTACAACTTCTCCTTCAAAAAATGCGGAACCGGGGCCAGGATGGCGCCGGTGTGGCGACCATCAAGCTTGACCCTGAGCCCGGGACCCGGTACATCAGCCGCAAAAGGAGTAACAGCCCGCAATACCTGAAGGAGGTCTTCCAGGGAATTTTCCAGCATTTCGAGGGCCTCACCGAGGAGCAACTCCGGGATGCGGACTGGCTAAAAGCGAATATGCCCTACACGGGAGAAGTGCTCATGGGCCACCTCCGGTATGGAACCCACGGGGACAATTCGATCGAAACCTGCCACCCTTTTGTCAGGCTCAACAACTGGATCACGCGCAACCTGGTCCTGGCAGGCAACTTCAATCTTACTAACGTCGATGAGTTATTTGATGAGTTGGTGAAACTCGGTCAATATCCTAAAGAAAAGTCTGATACCGTCACCGTCCTTGAAAAAATCGGGCACTTCCTGGATACCGAAGTGGAGCGCCTGTTTAAATGGTACAAACAGGATGGCATGGATAATGAGCAGATCACTTCGCTCATCATTGACAACATGGACATCCAGCGCATCCTGCGCAACAGTTGCCGCAAGTTTGACGGCGGTTATGTGATGGCCGGGATGATCGGGCATGGCGATGCATTCATCTTCCGGGATCCAAACGGCATTCGTCCCTGTTTCTATTTCGCCAACGAGGAGATTGTTGCCGCCGCTTCCGAACGGCCTGCCCTGCAGACGACCCTCAATGTGAGTGCAAAGTTTGTCAAGGAACTGGAACCCGGGCACGCCCTGATCATCAAGAAAAACGGCCAGCATGAAGTGGTCCCTTTTATCGAGCAGCGGGAAAAGAAAAGTTGTTCTTTCGAACGGATCTATTTCAGCCGCGGCTCCGACAAGGATATTTACGTGGAACGGAAGAAGCTGGGCATGAACCTGGTGGACACCGTCCTGAAGGCGGTTGATTACAATTTTGAAGACACCGTGTTTACCTATGTACCCAACACGGCTGAGGCTGCTTTTTACGGGTTAATGGCCGGGCTCCACCAGCGGTACAATCAACAGAAGGCCGAGCAACTCATTGCTGCCGGGGGCAGCATGTCCGCTGAAGATATCCAGGCGCTGCTCGCCCGGCAGCCCCGCATTGAAAAGCTGGCGAACAAGGATGATAAACTGAGAACCTTTATCGCCAACATCGATTCGCGCCATGAGATGGTCTCTTATGTGTATGATGTGACTTACGGGATCATCCGTACCAATAAAGACACCCTTGTCCTCCTGGATGACAGTATCGTCCGGGGCACCACGCTCCGGGATTCGATCATCCGGATGGTGGCACGGCGACTCAAGCCGAAGCGTATCATCGTGGTCAGCAGCGCCCCGCAAATCCGATACCCCGATTGTTACGGGATCGACATGTCCAAAATGGGCGATTTCGTGGCTTTCAAAGCGTTGGTGGACATCCTCAGAGAACAGGATAAAGAACATCTCCTCACCGAGTGTTATGCGCGCTGTAAAGCACAATTGAGCCTGCCGAAGGAGCAAATCACCAATGAAGTCAAGCGGCTTTACGCAGAAGTCACGCAGGAATGCCTATCCAAACGGATTGCCAGGATCGTCACGCCTGATGATCTCCATATCGAGGTAGATGTGATCTACCAAACGGTTGAGGGGCTTCACGATGCCTGTCCCAACCACACCGGGGACTGGTATTTTACGGGTGATTATCCCACGCCTGGTGGCAATAAAGTGGTCAACCGGGCCTTTATCAACTACATGGAAGGAAGGGATGAAAGATCCTATTGATAAACGGAAGGGAGAAAGAAGACAGTAAGGTCCTCCCGTGAAAAACGGTAGAGCGGAAACATAAAATTGGAGACGGTTACTTCAACCCGAGGGGAACCTGTCATACAGGATGAGACCGAAGACACGATGGCAGACATCATACATCTATTACCGGAATCCATAGCCAACCAGATCGCGGCCGGAGAGGTCATCCAGCGACCGGCTTCCGTCGTCAAGGAACTTCTGGACAATGCGGTGGATGCCGGCGCCACGGAAATCACCGTGGTCATCAAAGATGCCGGCAAGACCTCTATCCAGATCGTGGATAACGGATGCGGCATGTCACCAACGGATGCCCGGATGAGCCTGGAGCGACATGCCACCTCCAAACTGCAGACGGCCGAGGATCTATTTGATATCCGTACCATGGGTTTCCGGGGAGAGGCCCTGGCATCCATAGCCGCTATTGCGCATGTGGAAATCCGCACCCGACGGGCCGAAGACACGATCGGCACCCGGTTGCTGGTCGAAGCATCAGTCGTCAGGGTGCAGGAAGGCTGCCAATGCCCTGTCGGTACGTCTATCACGGTACGCAATCTCTTCTATAATGTTCCTGCCCGCAGGAAATTCCTGAAAAGTGATCCGGTCGAAATGCGGCATATCCTGGATGAATTCCATCATCTCGCGCTCGCATTCGATTCCATCCAGTTCCGGCTCTACCACCAGGATCAGGAAGTCTACAACCTTCCGGCAGGCTCGTTGCGCAACAGGATCCTGAATATTTTCGGAAAAAAAATCAATGAATTCCTGGTTCCTGTTGAGGAGGAAACCAATTACGTCAATTTCGCCGGGTATATCGGGAAACCAAAACTGGCCAAAAAATCACGGGGCGAGCAGTTTCTCTTTGTCAACCGGCGCTATATCCGCAGCGCCTATCTCCAGCATGCCGTCAAATCGGCGTATGAAGAGATCCTGCCCGACGATCAATATCCGTTTTATGTATTGTTTCTGGACATCCACCGGGACAAGATCGATGTGAATGTCCATCCGACGAAACAGGAAATCAAGTTTGAAGATGAGCGCATCATCTATAACTATCTCCGGGTTGCCTGCCGGCATGCACTGGGCAAATACAGCATTACCCCTTCGCTGGATTTCGAGCAGGAGATGGCCATTGATCGTGCGACCCAGGAAAACAATCCTTCGTTGGACAGCAGCGGAAGTCCCCTGAGTATGCGGGACAAGGACCGGCATCTGGAAAAAGAAAATTTACGCAAATGGGAAGCCCTGCTCGGTTCGATCGAAGGATTTTCTATCCACCCCGGGGAAGAAGAATCGGAGGTGCCGCTATCCGCGTCTATGGACAATGAATTATCTGCACCCGCTTCACCCGTTACCGACATCCTCCCTTTCCAACTCTGGCAACGGTATATTTTACTTCCGGGCAATGCGGATCTGCTCGTGATCGATCAACGTGCGGCGCACGAGCGGGTATTATTTGAATCGTTTCTCAAAGATCTGATTCAGCAAAATCCGACCGTCCAGAAATTGCTTTGGCCGGAGACCCTGCAGACAAATCCGGCAGAAGGGGCGCTGATCCGGGAATTATTGCCCCATCTTCAATATCTGGGATTTGATATGGATGAATTTGGTCACGATACCTTTATCGTCCATGGCATCCCGGCCATCATGACCGGCCTCCTGTCTCCTCAACAGGCTGTCGAAGATGTCCTCCACCGCTATAAAGAAGATGCCCAAATCGCTCATCTCAAACCCGTCGAACGAATCGCCGCTGCCCTGGCCTCGAATCTGAGCCGGAAGCGAGGCGCTTATATGACGACAGAAGAAATGCGTCAATTGATCGAACAACTCATGTCCTCCGAGAATCCCTATACCAGCCCGTCCGGGCGTAAGACTTTCATTACCTTGGGGAAGGAGGCCATTTTTTCTAAGTTTAACGCTTAACTCCCGCCATTCACAACGCTATGATGCCTTTGACCGGAATCGTCAAACAATTACTGATCATCAATGTATTGCTATTTATCGCGATCAAACTGGTTCCGCAGGAATGGGGGTATATGCTTCCTTTTTCTTCCCCGGCCACGGGACATTTTCAGCCCTTCCAGATCATTACCTATATGTTTACGCATTTTGATGTGGGGCACATTTTTTTCAATATGCTGAGCCTTTACTTCATCGGTCCCCCGGTGGAGATGACGTTAGGGCCAAAAAGATTTCTGGGATTGTATATGATATCCGGGCTGGCCGGACTGGCGGCGCACTTCCTGGTCTACTACATCCCCTACCTGATGGATATGGCGCCTGACCCGGTTTTCTCGGTGCTGGGCGCTTCCGGCGCCGTGTTCGGTGTCACCATTGCTTTCGCCACCTTATACCCGGAGCGGGAATTGATGCTTCTTTTCCCTCCGATCCCGATCAAGGCATGGTTGATGGCGGTCATCCTGGTAGGCATTGGTTTATACCAGGGATTGACCGGGACAGGCGGAAACATTGCTCACTTTGCCCATCTCGGGGGAGCCCTCTCAGGCTTTATACTGGCCCGGCACTGGCGCCGGGGCGGTAGGTTCCTGGGCTCTTAGCCGGCTTGTCGTCCATGACATTCCGGGGATGCATAGCCAACTTTAACGCCCGGTGATTCGTTTCTGCTAATACCGTTACATTTGGTAAAGTGATAAAATCGGTTCTAGACGACATCCGCTTCCAGTTCCAGACGGGCAATACCATCACCCGTCTCATCATCGTCAATGTGGCGGTTTTTGTCCTCTTGATGATCCTGCAGCTCATCCTGAAGGTTGGCGCTGGATTTTCGGGGGATGGATCGTTGTTCGCTACGATCACCCGTTATCTATTTCTCTCCCAGGATCTGCTGTGGGATGCCCGTCATCCATGGACCATCCTGACACACATGTTCACCCACACGGGTCTTTTTCACATCCTGTTCAATATGGTGGTGCTGTATTGGTTTGGCCGCATTGCTGGCGACTTGCTGGGGGACCACCGTATGTTACCCCTGTACCTGTTTTCCGGTTTGGCAGGAGCCCTTATTTACCTCTTGACGGCGCCGTTAATGTATTCCGGATCCAGTTCACTCCATGGCGCGTCCGGTGCGATCATGGGTATCGTGGCTGCCGCGGGACTGACGGCCCCGGACTACCAGGTCCGGTTACTGTTTTTCGGAGATGTCCGCTTAAAGTATATCGTGCTCGCCCTGATCCTGATTTCCTTTATCGGGATCGGCAGCATGGACAATGCGGGCGGACATATGGCCCATCTGGGTGGGGCCGCTTTCGGATTTTTTTATGTCCACCTCCTGCGACAGGGGCATGACCTGACTGCCGGTTTCCGCAGGCTGACCGGTTTGCTGCGCCGTCGAAAAGTCACTCCCAATCCCCGGATACGGCCCAAGGTAACGATGGAAGTACGGCACAGGGCCAGCCCCCAGAAATCTGAAGCCAAGACCGGTTCCGGTCCGTCACAAGGTGACCAGGAACGCCTGGATCATATATTGGATAAGATCAAAGAATCCGGGATTCAAAGCCTGAACGAAGAAGAAAAAAAATTCCTGGATGACGCGAGCCAAAAATAAAAGCAAGGCAGGCGTTTTGAAAAAATGGACCTTATGGGTCAACCTTTTTTTCATCTTCCTCCTTGGGCTTGCTTATGTTACCCCTTTTATCCGCGTTGAAACGTGGGGCTGGCTTTCCCTCCTGGCCCTCGGTTATCCCATTCTCCTGCTCATCAATGGGCTTTTTGTCCTGTCCTGGATCTTCCTGGGGAACTGGTATGCTGTTTTCTCCCTGGCGATGATCCTGCTGGGATTTGGTCATCATATCCGGTATGTCAAGTTGTTTTCGTTTCCCAATCCGGCTTCCACGTGCTCCGCCTCCATCGAGGTTTTGTCCTACAACATGCGTGGTATGTCCATGGTGCCCGTCCCCAAAGGCTCCGGTGCAGATACCCGGATAGAGGAATTGTATTCCGCCCTGACAGATCTGAAGGAAATACCGGATATCCTGAGCATCCAGGAAGGGGCGAAAGGAGAACTGATCGCAAAACGATTCGGCCTCGACTATACCCTTCATGCCCCAAAATCCTCTTTATGGCTCCTCTCGAGGTACCCTATCCTCGATCACGGTGAGTTGGATGGCGCAGAGGTGAGTCCCAGTTGCCTGTGGGCAGACCTCAAAACACCGGCCGGTATGCTTAGGGTTTACAACATGCACCTGGTCTCAAACCGCGTGACAAACACCACGGAAGAACTCATGGAAGAAATGAATCTCCAGGAAGAGAGCACCTGGAGCAGTATCCGGTTTATCCTGAGCCGGTATATGAAAACGACCGAAAAGCGAGCGGCAGAAGCGCGGTTGCTTCGTCAGCATGCATCCGGTTCCCCCTACCCTGTGCTAATTACCGGCGATGGAAATGATACCCCGTTATCGCACACCTATTATGTTTTGTCGAAGGGTTTAAAAGACAGCTTTAAAGAAAGAGGGTTTGGGCTCAGCACAACGTATTACAGCACATTGCCCCTGCTGAGGATCGATTATTTTTTCGGAACCCGCCAGATCCAATTTAAAGACCATCGGACCTTGCCGCTGCGCTACAGCGATCATTACCCGGTCAGTACCTCCATCTGCCTGGGCCCCGGCACCGGTTCCTGAGGACCTTCCGGCCAATCTCTTATTTTTGCGGATATGAGCCTGAAAATCTACAACAGCATCAGCGGGGAAAAGGAAGTTTTTACGCCCATCCTGGCCGGACGGGTGGGCATGTATGTGTGTGGCCCCACGGTGTACAGTGATGTCCATATTGGGAATTGCCGGACGTTTGTCAGTTTTGACGTCATCTACCGTTACCTGCTTTACCTGGGTTATTCAGTCAGGTATGTGCGCAATATCACCGATGTCGGGCACCTGGAAGGGGATGCGGACAGCCAGGCCGAAGATAAAATCAGCAAGAAAGCGCGGCTTGAACAACTGGAACCCATGGAGATTGTCCAAAAATATACCAATGGGTTTCATCACATGATGCAGAGGTTCAATACGCTTGAGCCGAGTATCGAGCCACGTGCGACTGGGCATATCCTCGAGCAAATCGAAATGGTAGAAGAGATCCTGAAACGTGGGTACGCGTATGAGGCCAACGGCAGTGTTTATTTCGATACCGCCAAATTGTTGCGGGAAGCGGATGTATATGGAAAACTTTCCGGGAGGAAAGTGGAAGAGCTCCTGGTGGAAACACGGGATCTGAAAAACCAGGACGAAAAAAGACATCCTTCCGATTTCGCCATCTGGATCAAAGCGGATGAGCGCCATCTCCTGCGCTGGCACGCTCCCTGGTCAGAGGGATTTCCCGGTTGGCACCTCGAATGTTCCGTCATGAGCACCAAGTACCTGGGAGAGCGTTTCGATATCCATGGAGGCGGCAACGATCTCAAATTTCCACATCATGAAAATGAAATCGCGCAGAGCTATGGAGCCTGTGGTCACACGCCTGCCAATTACTGGATACACAGCAACATGTTGCTGCTCAACGGGCGTAAGATGGCCAAGAGCGAAGGCAACCACATCACGCCTATCCAACTGTTTACGGGTGACAGTCCCCATATCACCAAAGCCTACTCCCCGATGGTGGTGCGATTCTTTTTCCTGCAGGCCCACTATGCAAGCACCCTCGATCTAAACGATACCTCCCTTGCAGCCGCCGAGAAAGGATATCTCCGCCTGATGGAAAGCTATAAAACGCTGCTGACACTCACTTCGAGCGTGGCAAAAAGTGATCATAGCCTCGCCCGTGAACTGGAAGCAGGCATAGCGGAGGCTTTTGCAGAAATGGATGACGATTTCAATGTCCCCAAGTCCATGGCCCGCCTGTTTGAACTCAGCACCACGATCAACAAGCTCGCCGACGGTCAGCTCCTTGTCGATGATGCCGGGCAGCAAGCGTTATCACTCCTGCAGGACGGATTCAAGCGCCTTTTATTCGATGTATTCGGCCTGAGTGATGAAACCGGCATGGCCGGCGACGATCACATGGCCCAGTTGGACGGCCTGATGCAGCTGATCATCGAGATGCGCCAAAAAGCACGTGAACAAAAGGATTGGGCCACGTCTGACAAGATCCGGGATACGCTCCATGCCATTGATATTGAGCTGAAAGACGGAAAGGAGGGAACCCGGTGGGGCCTGAAAAAAGTATAATGGAATTTGCGCAGATCAACACAAACCGGATCTTTTACCCATTCCCGGCCAACAGTAATAAAGTAAAACATCGAATCCAAGCATGCCTTACCAGGCATAACTATACACTCCATGAATAACCGATTCCTGCTTTTCCTGATGATCTTCGTGATCCTGGTGGTTTCCTGTAAGAACAATCCCCAGACAACGACAGAGCCCCCCAAAACGGAGGATACCAAACCGGTTACCGTTCCTGCCTTCTCAAAAGACTCAGCCTATGCATTCGTGGCAAAGCAGGTTTCCTTTGGCCCGAGGGTCCCGGGCAGCAAAGGCCATGACGCTACCCGGAAATGGCTCGTGCAACAATTAAGAAAATATGGTGCAACCGTCACGGAGCAGTCTTTCAAAGTAAAGACCAGCACGGTTGGGGAAGTGCGTGGCGTCAACATCATCGCGTCTTTCAATCCGACTTACGCGCGACGAGCTGTGCTGGCCGCCCATTGGGATACCCGTTACGCGGCTGACCAGGATGACCAGCGTCCCAAAGATCCGATTGACGGCGCAGATGATGGAGGCAGTGGCGTCGGGGTCTTGCTTGAAATCGCGAGGCTGATCCAGCAAAACCCGATCGCCCTCGGCGTGGATATCGTCCTGTTTGATGTGGAGGACCAGGGTGAGTCGGATGGGGCCATCGAAACCTGGTGCCTGGGTTCGCAATACTGGGCGCAAAATCCGCACGTCAAAGGTTACCGGGCTGAATATGGCATCCTGCTGGATATGGTGGGGGCAAAAGGCGCCGTTTTTTCAAAGGAGGATGTAACGCCTGTATTCCCGGGCAACAAAGCCAACCGTATCCATCGCTTGTATGACAAAGTCTGGGAAATGGCACAGGCAATGGGGCATGGTACGCTTTTTATCAATCAGAAAGGGAAACCCCTGACAGATGACCACTTATTTGTCAACACCCACACGGACATACCGATGATCGATATCATCTACCGGTCCCTGGCGGGTGAAGGTGGATTTGGTCCCCATTGGCATACGCATGATGACAACCTGCAGGTCATTGATCCCCGTATCCTGGGCACAGTCGGGCAGGTTGTTACCGCCTACCTGTACCATTCATCGAAAGCGCCTTCCTGATTGACTCCGTCCAGGACCCGCTGAGCAACTTATTCCAGCTTGATCCGCACCGTCACCCCGCCTTCTGTATTGACGACGATATAGGAGTTACTGACATAGGGTTCCTGCCGGCGGTAATCCACGAAGAAACGCAGATTGATATTCTTGCCGACATCGTAGCTGATGGCCGGTGAGATGGTGATATCTTTCGAACCCCTGGTCGCCCGCGCGCCCGCTTGCTGATCCAGCAAGTGATTGAGTGTGAGATTGTCTGAGAAGGAGAGGTCAAAAAGAATATCCAGGTCATTGCCCAGACTGGCCGAACCCGGCTTTTGATTACTGGATTTCTTCTTATTCGCCTTGCTATTGAACCCGGGTAAAAATCCGAGTCGCACATCCTTCAGCTTCCAGTCGAATCCAAAATCAATCGTGGTGGATCGCGTTTCAGCCAATTCGTACGAAATGAATCCCATGGACAGGTTACGTCGTTTGCTGTAACTGAAACTGAAATTCATGTCATTCTTCATCTTGACATCGATGCCGATCAGCGGGGAAAATTGCTCATCCATCACAATCGAAGGCAGCAGGAACCGGCTGTAATAATTGGCGGTGAGTGTATCCAGGTTGGCCGGGTTTCGCTGACCGACCAAGGTATCTCCAATGGCATCGTAGTCATGATAACTGAGGTCAGATTCAAAGGAATTGATCGTCAGCGTATTCTTATACCCGTGTGAGATCCGCACGTTATTAAAGATGTTTTTAAACATCGGGATCTTGCTGAGCCCATTATAGCTGAGCGTCCAGTTCGGCCTGGGCAGCCAGCTAAACATATCCGAAAACTCAAAGTTCTTTGGATCCTTCCCTGTATAGGCGGACAGGAAAGCCGGAATCAGCACATCCTGCTGCTTACGGCCGAAGCCATAAGCATAACTACTGCCATCCACTTCATGCTCCCCGATCCCCCGCTCTTTGGAGATGATCCGCCGATTCGCTTCAAACTTGTCAAAGAGTTGGTTGAGTTCCAGCGAATCATCCATGAAGAGGGTTGGGATAGAGAGATAGGACAGGGTGAAACTCCCGATTTCTCTTGGCGATCTCCGCAAAATGCTGTCGATGCTGGTTTCGCCCTTGTGATAGGTCTTAAAGAAGACAGAAAAATTATTGGTCAGATTGCGGTTGAAATCCACATCAATCTTGAAATCAGTAAATGGTTCCAGTGTCAGCTTTCCGTCCAGTGCCTTCGTGTGTGCCTGCAGGATGGGCGCATTCTGGAACGGATTGGTCGTGATCCAACTGCTGCTCCGGGCAGTGGCCAGCCAGTCTCCATTGTTTTGTTCCGCGCGACGGTTGATTTTGGGCTGAATGCCGGCTATAAAACTCCAGCCGGGCGCGTCAAATCCGCTGCTCATCCCCAGCAGTCTTGATTTGGGTGTGAATCCCGGGATGGTCGTGGACATAGTCTCCGTGTAGTTGACCCGCAGCTTTCTCACCAGCATGACAGGCCTGAGGACGGCTTTCAGAACCGGGCTCACCGCGTTGGCGGCTTTCTTATCGTCCTTTTTAGGTTTGCCGGCCGGGGCATTAGGATCGGTCTTCGGAGTCGCAGGAGTTCGGCCTCCCCGTTGTTGCGAACCAGAGGACGCCGGTTTGTTGATCTTATTCAGCAAGGGCACCTTGTTGTACAGTTTGGCGAAATCCAGTTCGCCGGAGATGGTGCGCGTCTGTCCATTGGTGATGACGTTCCCAAGGGAGTCCGTGTTGATCGAGGCCGCTTTCCATCCATAGGAAGCATCGTAACTGATGTTGGTCTGAAGCCAATCCAGGATCGGGATCGTCCTGAACGGCAGGTTATAGGTGACCCGTAACTGATGGGTATAATCTTTTGTCCGGCCAAATTTCTTAAGGTTGTGCCAGATGCTGTCATTCCGGACAGATGGGTCGATCCGGATCGGTACCGGATCCCGCTGCACATATTCATCCGGTTCATCCACCACGGCAGCATTGGCCGCATTAAAGTTGATCTTGATGGATTTGGTCAGATCCCAGCGAAGCGTATAGGTTCTGTCCCAGGTAAACCGTTTGTCAAACCATGTTTTAAAAATGGGATCTGAAAAACGATAGGAGCGTTCACCGAATTTCCGGTCGAGGACAGTTCCAAACGTGAAACTATTGGGGAGCGGATTGATATTAAACTCCGTCAGCCATTTCAGCCAATTGCTTTTCGACAGGTTCTTAAACGGTTGCAGGGGTTTGCCAGACAATGAATAGGTGTAATCGATCGCCCCGCGATGTTGATCCAGCTGATCCTTTTCCACGATTTCATTGCGGATCAAGGCGCGGGAATGGGAATAGCTGAACGAAAAGTTGGAAATATCCCAGGGCATGGGTTTACCGCCTTTGGGATCTTTCCGAACGTTGGTAAAACTGATCTGCCGCAGCGAACTGAAGTCCTGGGAAATGGCTTTCACGCTATCCCGCTCATGCTGATCCTGGATGCCATCGAGTTTTTCCTTGAGGAGAAGGTCCAGATCAAGCGCGTCATATTTGGGCTTGCGGACTGTTTGACTGTACTGGTAATAGAATGGTATCTGGAGTTTAGAGTTGGCGCCGAAAAACTTGCCTAACTGAAGGTTGGTCGAGACATCCACCTGTGTCACGCTTTCCTTGGCACGGTCATCGAGTTTCTGATCGATGGCCCCCCACCCGATGCTGGAATAGGTGCCCGACAGCCCGAGACTGCCGAAATCCGCGAGATCTGCATCCAACCGCGCAAGCCCGGCTACCCCGCCCTTTTCTTCGAGACCGACAACACGCAATTCATTGACCCAGACTTCTCCATAGTAGGGGCTCGTGAAATCATCCGTCGATGGGTTACGAATGCCAATCATAACATTTCGCACATACCCCAGGGTCGGATTTCCGATGATCCGGAAGGTACGCGGCACCTGGACGCCCTCGATTTCCTGGGTGACTTCTTTGGAGTAAACCTCCGTTACCGGGAAGCCGGATTTGTTCCGTTCGATCTTGAGATTGGTCAGGTCCTCCAGGGCGAATTCAACCTGGTTTTCCACTTTCCATAATTCCATTTTATAGGCATCCCCGGTGAGCAGGGCATCTTTGGATTGGATCAGCGGGACTTCGTACTCGTAATAGTTATTGTCAAAATCTGAACCGAACCGGATGAAAAGTTTAACTGCGCCATCCGGAATTTGTTTTTGCGGATCGTTCATATCCGCTTCCTCGGCGTGTACAAACATCTGAATGTTCTTAAACACACGGAGGTCAAGATCGAGATTCTTATATATCCTGCGTTCGCAGCCATCCGACAGGTTTTGAAACTTCAGCGAAAGGGATTGCTCATTCTGGAATATATCCTGGTAGGTGCTGCTGGTGATGCGTTCGCGCTGGATGCCTAGCGGGATATCGTACCGGAAAGGAACACGATCGGTGTGTTCCTCAATATTGACAGCATCCACCACCAGGTCACTCGTGCCATCACTTGGGCAGGACACGTTGGCGGGCAGACGGGTTAACCTTCGCCATTGATTACGTACCAGATCCAGGGTGGCAAAGCGGAGAACCGTTTTTCGCTGAAATTGGGTCAGATACATCCGCATAAACCGGATGGACCGGAAATCGGCAATGCCGCCGACGGACCGGGTATAATCATCCAATGGAATTTTAAATCGGTACCAGGTACCGAAGGCGGTCGGAACGACATCGGTGATCTGGGGATTATTCTTATTTAACCAACCTGTTTCGTCAGAACCTCCCGGATCCCGCGCCAATTGAACTACATACTCGTAGTAAGATTCATTCTCACTGAGGCTGTTGTCATTGTTGATGTCTTCCGAATCCGGGGTATTGGTAGAGGCATTGATGCGGTTGGCATTGGCGTTTGGCGGTGGTGAGTTGCCCTGGGGACCATTGAACGCTTTATAACGTGTAAACAAATTGGTTCCGCTGGGGAATTTTGTTTCATCCAGGAAATACGTGAAATCATCATTACTGGGATCCGCCTGGGCCTTTGCGATACAATCGGCGCTGACGCCGGCATTTTGTAAAGCATCCAGGTAATCTTTAAAATGATCTCTTTCGCCGCCATTATCCAATCCATCCAGTCCCACATCCTGTTTTTCTCTTCCTCCTTCGGCATTGGAGAAGGCATTGACCGTGGCCGGAATACGCGGTATTCTACCCCATTCGGTCGTATCCGTCGGAGCTTCATTCACGGACAACGGAAGACCATGCTCAAAAAATTTCCGGCTGTCGCGAAGAATATCTTCTGAGATGTTACCCAATTGCAGGACAATCTTACCCTCAGATCCCAGGCTGTCATCCTCAATAAATGGATCGAGCAGCCAGAACTCGATAGCTTCAATATTGGCCTGCTCGAAATTGACCTGGTTCAGGCTCCGCATGATACCGCCCCAGCGGGTTTCGGGCGCGATGAGTTTGCAGTTTTGATCAATACCGGCGGAGAACGGACTTCCCCCCGGAGGGTCAAAATTGTAGGGACCCCGCTCATCCGGATAGAAGGTGATATCAAACGTTCTGAAATCATTCAATCCGAATCGGGGTGTCCGGTTGCGGAATATTTCCTGCTGGTTGACAAGGCGTGTGTACACGAAATCGTTGGCGCCGGTGCTGACATTGCGTGCACCCTGGTCGATGCGATACCAGTTGACCAGGGCCCGGTTATACCCATACACCAGTTCGTTGATTTTACTGGATTCCGTGAAGACATCCTGGCCATCAATCACGGCGCGCTGGGGAGTGGACGCTAACTGCCACGCAGTGGCGGGGGAACGCAGATCGAAATTGCTCGTCGTGCCTTCAAAATCATCCAGATAAACCACGCCTTCCGCATCCTTACGACTTTTATCGATGGCTTTGGAGTGACTGGGTTTCAGGGCCGCCATTTCCGCCTGGAAAGTAATATTGGACGGCGCGGTGGTATTGAGCAAGGGAATCTTATCCACAAGCTTGGTCAACCAGGGTGCTTCGTTACTGTAGTTCATGTCGAGCCCATAGATCCGGTTATTGATCGGATCATCCCCGATATTGACCTTTTGCGTATAGGGTCGCTCAAACAAATGCATGTAGGTCGCCCCCAGGGACAAATGCTTATTCACTTCGTAATCCGCACGAAGACCGAGCATGGTTTTCTTGTTGAAACTGAACAGCGCGTTGTCCTCAAACGACACATTGATCGGTGTGCTGGGCTGCAGATATGCCTGGTTGAGGATCTTGATACGGCCGATGTTGTAGTCGATCGTATAATCCTCGTTTTCTTTCAGTAATTGTCCACCGGCTGTCACCCTCACAGAACCGGGAGGTATATTGAAGGCGCCCAAGGATATATCGGAGGAGGTGCTGGATTTGGCTTTTCCTTTGAGGGTATACCGGTTGAGTTCAGGAAACTCCCGGGCTTTGACGATAGTACTGTCGTAGAGTTGCTGGTATACAAACTTTTGGGGCATCCCGCCGGCAGCCAGGATTTTATCATTGAGCGTTTTTCCAAATGGTTCGAGCACCGGGAACATGACAATCCCAAGTGGCGGGTTGATCGTCAGGCCATTGATAAAGTCGAATTTCCCGTCTGGCTGCGGATCCCCGGCGACATTGAGTTTGTCAAGGTTAAAGACATTGATGAGCGGCACATTTTGCAAGCCTGCTTCAGCAGGCAGGAATCGTTTGAATCCTTTACCCGGATCTTCATAAAATACATCCAGTTCAAAATCCTGCGCGTTAACATCCCCTCCGCCGATCCGGTAGACGTTTTTCATCATGAGGTCCCATAAGGGAAGATCCACGCGCTGATTGGTGCCTTTCAGTAATTTGACAAACAAGACTTTCTGATCGCCGGTTGTATCCGTGTTTTCCACGTCCTGCGACAGTTCCCCGACCTGGAAGACTTTCCCGTTATAGGTATACTCATAGGCTACCCCGATCACTTCATCCTGGTCAAGCCGGATATTGAGGGAGATGAAACCGAGATCGGGATTGAACCGGTATTCATTGGTGTTGAGGCGGCGCGCCTGGACTTTTTCGAAATCCCTGGGAGATTCAAAACTGAAAGGAGGCTCCTGCAGGGATTTTACCGCGTTATCCAGGTCCCGGATGTCGGGGTTGCTGCGCAGCTGCCGCATGATAAAGTTGGTGTTGTTGTCCGGCAGGATATTCTTCATGCAGAGATCCTTCAGGGGCAGTGTATCCGGGTTGCGCCAGTTCTCCGGGTGATCATTGGTCATGCGATGCCACTCCCCGAGGTCGGACAGTGCGACAATGTCGCGGACATCCGTGGTCTGATTGCGGTCATTGGTCACCCAGACTTCAAGGCGGGTGATGTGAAACAAACTATTGATTTGCGGCAGGTTGGTGAGCGCGTCTTCAAAAGCGTTGCGATTGAAATGCGACAGGAAAAAATGCCGGTTCTCATCGTATTGGTCGGCATAGATTTCATATTCCTGGAGAATGCTACCTCCCTGGATCTGAAGGCTGTTTTGCTTTGAATTCTGCTGAGATGCGATGGCCGTCAGCCGGAGATGGCCGAATTGTAATTCCGTTTTAATCCCGAACAGTGCCTGGCTTCCTTTGATGAGGCTGGATTTCAGCGGGAGGCTCACATCGCCGGCTTCAATGGATTTGAGAATCTCGTCTTCGCTGAAGAGATCGGAGTTATAATCCAGCTTCAGCTTATTCTGAAAATCAAATGTCCGGGAAGTGTTATAGTTAAAAGAAGTCTTCAGTTTTTCCCCGATCTGCCCGTTGACATCCACCTGGATATCCATATCGAAGTCAAATTGCGGTCCGTTGCGTTGCTGGCGCAGGGGAAGGATGGGATTGTCCTGGCGATAATAATCCATGCCGAAAGTGAGATCGACATTTCCCTGTGGCCGGATATCGACAGTTGTTCCGCCAAATAACCGGTCGATGATATCATCGGAGACGTCCACTTTCGCTACCGGATCGAGGTTGCCGCTTTTACTGCGGTCGCCGTCTGCGGCGCCGGCCAGTTGTTTAAAGTAGGCGCTTTCTTCTTCTTTGGATTTCCACGCGAGGTATTCATCAAAGGTCATGACGGTCGGTGCCCGATAATATTCGGTACCGATCATTTCCTTGAGGATATACGTATTGGTCACCGGGTCATATTCCACCTGTTTGACCACTTCTTCCGGATCGAGAAGATCAAAGGGATTGTGGATGGGATCATCCACCCAATTACCGGCGCGGTCTTGTAAGGGCGTCGTATCGTTCGTGATGGCGGGCGGCTCCCACGCATACGGATCAGGAAGGTTGTAGGATGCGGCTACCGTATCAACCAAGGTGAGGCAGGAGACCCAGACCAGGGCTAACCCTAAGAAAAACGACGCGTGTCTGCTCATGTAATGTTTATGCCTTCTATACGCAATCGAGGGTTTGTTGTGCCCCTCATACAGGTCCCCTGATACGTTGGCCTGGGTAGTGAAAAGTGCGATCGGCGGTGGAAAGCAATCTTCTACATGGGGCCTCAAAAAGGGGCAAAGTCAAATGCAATGTTAAATCAGGTTGTATAACGACACAATCCCATTTGAATTATATCCGGTCAGGCCGATAACATCCGCAGGGCCATCCTCACCAGGGCTTCCGTCGACATTTCCTTTCCAGCCTCCCTGACAATTTGGCTGAGCGTTTTTTCCGCCTGTCCTTTGGTGAACCCGAGGGTGATCAGGGCGGATAGCGCTTCTTCCACAGATTGCTTTGGCTGGCCACCGCTTTTGACCGGAATGGATTCTCCCCCGGATTTGAGGATTTTATCCTTCAATTCCATGATCACGCGCTTGGCCGTTTTTGGCCCGACACCTTTTACTTGCCTGAATGCCAGCTCGTTATCCGTCAGGATGGCGTTTTTACACTCGTCCGGGGTCATGCCGGAAAGGATGAGCCGGGCGGTATTCGGGCCTATGCCGGAAACGGAAACGAGGTGCAAAAATACATCTCTTTCGGCTGGTTCCCTGAATCCCCAGAGACGGTGAGCATCTTCCTGCACCTGGAGCCAGGTATAGATTTTCTGGATCGCCTGGTCCTCGATCTGGTTATATCCGTGCAGGGTGATGTGGAGCATATACCCGATCCCACCTGTCTCGAGGACGACATAGGTGGGATGCCGGGATACCACTTTGCCCTGGATGTAATCAAACATATTATAATTTTTGCAAATATATAATTTTATAGATAAGCCTGTTCATGCCGGTGCTTTCTAAAACGGGTACGCCGGGGCATTTTCAGCTGGCGGCAGGGAACAGGCACGAAAGGCCGCGGGATACGCGTAAAAGGCCATCACGGCTTAGCGGTGCCTTCTTTTATCTTCGCCTCATGAATATTCTACTCCTGGGAAGCGGTGGCAGGGAACATGCGTTGGCCGATAAAATGGCAGCAAGCCCGCTTTGCACCCGGCTTTTTATTGCTCCCGGCAATGCCGGCACCGCACTGGTCGGCAGGAATGTCCAGATCGATCCGGACGATTTTGAAAAAATCAAATCATTTGTCCTGGATACGGATGTCCGGCTGGTCGTCGTCGGTCCTGAAGCGCCCCTCGTGAAAGGGATCGTCGATTATTTTGCGCTGGATGACCGGCTAAAAAACATCCCCATCATCGGCCCCTCTGCTCAAGGCGCCATGCTGGAAGGAAGCAAAGACTTCGCCAAAGCATTCATGGGCAGGCACCGGATTCCCACCGCTGCTTACCGCTCCTTTGATAAGCATGCATTGGAGGCAGCATTGGCCTACCTGGATACCCATGCCTTACCTGTGGTACTGAAAGCGGATGGACTGGCTGCCGGTAAAGGGGTGGTAATCTGTGAGACAACGGAGGAGGCAAAAGCCGAAGCGAGAGACATGTTGCAGGGTAAATTCGGCACAGCCAGTGAAAAACTGGTCATTGAGCAGTTCTTGAAGGGCATCGAGTTTTCAGTCTTTGTGCTCACGGATGGCAAGGATTATCTCCTGCTGCCGGAAGCAAAAGATTACAAGCGTGCAGGAGAAGGGGATACAGGACCCAATACCGGCGGTATGGGGGCCGTGTCCCCGGTGCCGTTTGCCGATGAGGACTTATGGCGCAAAGTGAAGGGACGAATCATCGAGCCCACGATCCGGGGCATCCGTGAGGAAAATATTCCCTACAGGGGATTTATTTTTTTCGGCCTCATCGTTGTGGATGGAGATCCCTACGTGATTGAGTACAATTGCCGGATGGGTGATCCGGAAACAGAGGCGGTCATGCCGCGCCTTCAATCCGACCTGGTGGATCTGCTCCTGGCCACCTGGCGTGAAGACCTCAACACCAGGGAGCCGCAGATCGATCCACGCTTTGCGGTCACCATTATGCTGGTATCGGGAGGCTACCCTGGACATTACGCCAAAGGAAAACCCATCAGTGGATTGACGCAGGTGGATGGCAGCCGCTTGTATCATGCGGGTACCAGCCTGGAACACAATCAGATCATCACGTCCGGCGGGCGGGTGATCGCGGTGACAAGCATGGGCAGCACCTTGCAAAAGGCGTTGGATAAAAGTATGCGTAACGCAGCGGTGATTGATTATGACGGAAAATATTACCGGAAGGACATCGGCCAGGATTTGATGAAAGACAATGCGTAGGAAGGAGGGGATGGTGATCAGGCAGGGGCATGGCTCTCCCGTTCCGCTGAAATTTTAAGATTTCGACGAAAACCGCTCCAATGCTATGTGTCCTAAGGACGACCGTTTATGCCTGTCCGGGGGCTACTTTTTTTCAACTCGTTCACAATGCCCAAATTTTTCCCAATACGAAATACGACAGCAGCGTAATGATCAAAATAGAAACCACATTTAAGACAAATCCGGTCCGGATCATATCCCAAATACGGAGATAGCCCGTACCAAAGGCGATCGCATTGGGCGGTGTACCCGCGGGCATCATGAAACCGCAGGAAGCGGCCATCGTGGCAGCGGCCATCAGGACTAAAGGAGGAATTCCCGAGGCCACCGCAATCGGGGCCAAGACCGGCAGGATCATCGTCACGGTAGCGAGGTTAGATGTAAACTCGGTGAGAAAGTTGACAATCATCACGACCAGGAGAAGAATCAAAAACCTGCCGAGAACCGTCAACCCAGCCAGGCCGGTTCCGATCCAGGCTGCCAGTCCACTGGACTCAAAAGCTTCTGCCAACGCCAGCCCACCGCCAAAAAGCAATATGATTCCCCAGGGCAATTTGACCGCATCGTCCCAGGTGAGGATTCCCATGCGTTTCTTTTTTCCCGCAGGGATCAGGAATAAAGTCAATCCTCCCGCCATGGCAATCATGGTATCATCCAGCCCCGGGATCAGTCTTTCCAGGAAAAAAGACCGCGTGATCCAGGCAAACGCCATGAGGGCGAAGACAATCGCTACCTTTTTCTGCGTCCCGGAAAAATGATCCGTTACCTGCATCTGCAGCGCCGCCTCTTCCTTTCCCGCTGAAATGATCCCTCCGGGCATGGGGAAAATAACGGAAGTGATATACCACCAGGTGAATGCCAGCAATAGCATGGCCAGCGGAAAACCCACCTTAAACCAATCTAAAAAGGATACGTCTTTACCCAACGTATCCCGAGCCACCCCTGCGAAGACTACATTCGGTGGCGTACCAATCAAGGTCGCCACGCCACCGATGGACGAAGCATACGCGATCGCCAGAATCATCGACCGGCTGAAATGATCAAAATGCTGACCTCCTTCCCTGCCAGCAGCATGGACCACTGCAAGACCGATGGGCAGCATCATCACCGCCGTTGCCGTGTTGGATATCCACATCGAAAGAAAGCCGGTGGATAACATAAAGCCCAGCACGATCATCCGGAGCTTCGTTCCCATCGCACGGATAATGCGGAGTGCGATCCGGGCATGCAGACCGGATTTTTCTATGGCAATAGCCAACAGGAACCCGCCGATGTAGAGGAAAACGAGCGGATGCCCGTAAGCGGCAGTCGTAGCCTCCAGCTTCATCACATGTAAGAGGGGAAACAAAACGACCGGTAGCAAGGAAGTGACCGGAAGCGGAACCGCCTCGGTCACCCACCAAAGGGCAATCCAAAGCGTCACCGCCATCACAGTAATGGCTTCCTGGCTCATGCCCTCCGGTCGAACTATCCACAAAGCCATCATGCATAAGACAGGTCCCCCGAAAAATCCAACCTGGCGCAAGATCTCCTGCAGGTCTTTCCGGCTACCGGATACAGTCATAGGTCTACGAAGCTACTATTCCGACCGGGTTTCCCGATATTTACCAAATGGAAAAGAAAATGTACGTCTTCGCCACCCTGCTGGCAGGGTTCTGTTCCTTTGTCCTTTTCAGCTCTTTCAACAACCTGGAAGAAACGCACGGCAGGGATTTGAACGCAGCCATCGATGATTCCGCCTCCGGTGGAAGGAACGTGTTTCCCCAGCACGTCACAGCCCTTGACCTGAACAAAGAGTTTTCCTTTGCCGGCGAAACCATGCCCGCGGATAACTTCGACGCGAAGGAACGCCTCGACCGCGAACTGGTGGTCAACACCTACATGCAGTCGCTGACGCTGCTCAATATTAAAACGGCTAATCGGTATTTTCCGGTCATTGAACCCATCCTCCTCCGCTATGGCATTCCGGATGATTTCAAATATCTATCGGTCGCAGAGAGTAATCTCCGAATGGCTACATCGCCCGCCGGGGCCAAAGGGCTATGGCAATTTATGGAATCATCCGGTGAAGCCTATGGACTCGAGGTCAATGGTGAAGTAGATGAACGCTTCCATGTCGAAAAATCGACGGAAGCCGCCTGCCGGTTTATCCTCCATCTCAAACACCGCTTCGGCTCCTGGACACTGGCCGCTGCAGCCTACAACATGGGCGAATCCCTCCTGGCCAAAAGGCTCTCAGAACAGCAAGCCGACAATTACTACGATCTGAACCTCAATGAAGAAACCTCCCGGTATGTCTTCCGGATTATGGCGATCAAGGAAATCATGCGCCACCCGATGGATTTTGGCTTTGATGTCCAGCCGGAACAAATGTATCCGCCACTTTCGGATTACTCGACTGTCAGCATTCAGGGGCCCGTACCCAATCTCGCTACGCTGGCAAAAGAACACGGAACAACCTATCGCATGCTGAAGATTTTCAACCCTTGGCTGATCGGTACTTCCCTGGCGAACAAGGCAGGCAAGCCATACGAGATTCGTTTTCCAAAAGGTTAAAAGGAATACCTGGTCCCGGGCTTTTACAGATAGCGCCCGATCATTTCAGGATAGGCC
This sequence comes from uncultured Saprospiraceae bacterium, assembly GCA_964617515.1. GTDB lineage: Bacteria > Bacteroidota > Bacteroidia > Chitinophagales > Saprospiraceae > Opimibacter. Next base: position 102,101 of record CAZTXO010000002.1, read on the forward strand.
GCTAAGGCCGCCCCCACAATGCCTGCATCATTATACATCGTGGCATTGACCACCGGAACCCGCAGGTTTTGAAAATGGTGCGAAAATTCATCAAACCGGAAACTCACCCCTCCGCCGAGGACAATGAGCCGGGGCGAAAGAATGGTGATGGTATAATCGAGAAATTCGGCCAATTCATTCGCCCAGGTATCGTACTCCAACATCCGGTCCTTACGTGCCCTGTTACTTACCCAGTTTTCCGCTATACTGCCCCGGTACAACAGATGCCCAAATTCCGTATTGGGCACCAGGATCCCGTCATAAAAGAGAGCGGATCCGATTCCTGTCCCAAGGGTCAGCATCAAAACGGTTCCTTTCTCTCCTTTGATCCGGCCATAAACACGTTCTGCCAAACCGGCCGCATCAGCATCGTTCATGACAAAATACTGGTGGCCGGTATACTGCCTGAACAAATCCCCGACATGAACCCCTACCCAGCCCTTATCAATGTTAGCTGCCAGGAGCGCAATCCCGTCCTGGATCGTGGAGGGAAATCCCACTCCGATTTTTTCACCCTGCCAGTCCAGTGTTGTCAGGAAATCCCGGAGCGTAGAAGCAATAGCATCGGGTGTGGCAGGGATCGGGGTATCCATTTTCATCCGCTCCCCAAGCAATTCACCGGTGGACAGGTTGACATATCCGGCCTTAATTCCAGAACCACCGACATCAATCCCCAATGCCCGCTCTTCCATACAATCAGCGAATGACTTTGATGGACATCTTTACATCTGTTTTGGGACGGTCCCGGGCATCCTTTTCGACTTTCGCGATTTTATCCAGGACGTCAAATCCTGAAACGAGATGACCGAAAACGGTATAGTCATGATCCAGGAAAGGAGTTCCTCCGCGTTCCAGGTAAGCCCGTTTCTGTTCTTCCGTATAGGGAATCCCTTTCCGTCGCTCCAGCATGGAGAGTGTACTCATATCAACCGGGCTCCCCTGCACGATATAAAACTGGGATCCGGAGGATTTCTTTTCGGGATTGACATTATCTCCCGTGCGGGCCGCCGCGATGGCGCCTTTTAAATGAATAAGACTATCCACAAACTCCGCCGGAACCATGTATCCCGGACCTCCCATGCCCAGGGGCGCACCGGGGGCCGCGTTGCGCGAATTGGGATCACCGCCCTGGATCATAAAGCCATCGATCACGCGGTGAAACAGCAGGCCATTGTAGTATCCTTCTTCGGCGAGCTTCAGAAAATTATCCCGGTGCTGTGGTGTGGCGTCATACAGTTCCGCCATCATAATGCCAAAGTCCGTGGTAATTTCAATAAGACATTTAGCGGGAGGGTCGATCACAATGGATTGCGTCATAGTGCTGGTTTTCTTGCCTTTGATGGCGGTTAAGGTAATATCATATTTCCCTGCATGGGTAAACCGGTGAGCGGAAACAGTATCCGTTGCCTGGGTGCCATCTCCAAAATTCCACTTCAGGGTATCGTAATGCATCGATGCGTTTACAATCTTCACCAGTGCCGGTGCTTCTTTGTGATCGGCAATGATCGTAAAACTGGCTACAGGCTTCTGGGCATTTGCCCCGGTAAACCAGGAAATAAAAAAGATACCAAAGAAAAGCTTGATCGTCATTCGTTTATCAGTTTAATCGTCATTTTCACATCCTGGAGGGGCCGGTTTCGTTCATCCTTATTGAGCCTGGCGATTTTGTCCGCCACCTCGATCCCCGAAACAACCTCGCCGAATACCGTGTAATCCGTGTCCAGGGAGGGATAGCCACCCTCTTCGAGATAAAGTTTGCGCTGCACCTCGTTATACTTGATTTTTTTAGTCAACTCCACATAGTGAAGATCTTCCTCGGTCACTTTGGTGCCGGTCACTATATAAAATTGACTGCCTGAGGATTTCTTCTCCGGATTCGGGGTCCGTGCGGCGGCGATTGCACCCCGCAGATGCGGGGCACCGATTTCAGCATCAATTTCATATCCGGGGCCTCCCATGCCAAGCGGCGCTCCCGGTGCCGCTTGGCGCGATTCCGGATCACCGCCCTGGATCATAAAGCCATCGATCACCCGATGAAAGAGCAATCCGTCGTAATAGCCGGACCTGACCAGTTTGATAAAATTATCGCGATGCTTTGGCGTACTGTTGTACAGGAGGATGGTGATGTCTCCATAGTCGGTGGAAATGACCGCTTTGGTTTCCTTTTCCTTTCCTTTTATACACCCGGCGGACCCTCCTATGCCAATCGTCAATGCCAACACGATCTGAAAAAAACGGAAGCGCATACTCAAGATTTTTCCAAATTGGACAGCAAAGGTGCAAAATACTCCACGACTTTTCGACGCAACAACGTTTCCTGGGCTGCCACCCCTTTGACATCAACCGGCATAATCGTTTTCCAATGGGGCCAGCCATCGGCATCCAGTCCTTCGAAAGCAAAATATCCTTCCTCTTCCAATAAATGACAAATGGCTACATGCATGAGGTCCTGTTTTTCTTCTTTGCTGAATTTGGACCGGACTTTCCCCACTTCCTGCATTCCGATCAGGAAGAGCATGGTGTTGAGATCCGGCAACTCTTTCTTACCAAACCGCTCTTTCACCCAATGCCGCACGCGAAGCCATTCGAATTCGAGTTGCCAGTCTTCCATAGCGCAAAGGTAAGGTGGCGGACCATGTGTTGTCCTCCCGGCTATTATAACAGGAGTAACCCGCCAACTATTTTATGACCAGGCCGTATCTTAAATCCTCGGCACTTCCGGTTGCTTACGCTTCCGGTTGCTTCTGATCCTTCGCCACACCCAAACGCCACCAATCCCGATGATCCAGAAAGGCCAGAGGCCCAACATATAAAGGCAGAAGTTGATAAACCCATACCAGCCGGTGGAGATGGATTCCTTAAACCGCTCGAAAAAATTAATCCGGCGGTCCGTGCGGTAGACGAAGTCCTTCATTTGGGTGATGGTCAGATCGAGGGTGCTGAGCGCCACCTGACTGGACAGGTACTTTAACCGGCCGGTCGCGCTTTCTATTTCTTCCTCCAGGACACGGATCTGCTCCCTGACTTTTAAAATGTCTTCAATGGTCCGGGCATTTTTCAGTAAGGATCGGTACTGTTCGAGATACGATTTTTTATTCGTCAGCCTGGTTTCGAGGTCGATGAATTCTTCGGTTACATCCCTGGCCTGGATCGACTTATAGGTGACTGTTCCGGGCAATCCCTCGATATCCGCCACCATCGCATCCAGGTTATCCGCCGGCACACGGATCTGGATCGTGTAGTTGGTCTGGTAGTCGGTGTTGTCCAATTGTTCGTTGCCGACATAGGCTTTATGCTTATCCAGGATGGGTTTCAGGGCATCCCTGGAGGCTTTGGCATCCGCCACTTTCAGGGACATGCTGCCGTTGCGGATGATTTTTTGTTCCGTCATCTTGACATCCCCACCCGCTTCATTTTGGGACTGCAGACTTTCCTCCATGGAAGGCATCACCCTCTTGTCGGTCGCCACAGCACTGTCTTCGCTGGAGGTGGCTCCGGAGCCACAGGCCAGGAGCCAAAGGAGATAGGTATACACCAGGAATGTGAGTTTCATCGGCAGCAATTTAAGGTGAAATGTAACAGATTCGTCGGATTCCCGTATAGGAGGTAAGATGCTTGCCGTCCGGCGATTTCATACCTTTGGCACCGGAATAACGCTTTTAGCTATGAAATTCGGCGTCGTCGTCTTCCCGGGCTCCAATTGTGATGATGATATGATGCATGTCCTTGGCACTGTATTGGGGGCCGAGGTGTCTAAACTCTGGCATAAGGACACTGCGCTGAAAGGCTTTACGAGGGAGGATTGCATCGTGCTGCCCGGCGGTTTTGCTTACGGGGATTACCTCCGAGCGGGAGCCATTGCCCGGTATTCCCCGATCATGCAATCGGTCATTTCCTTTGCCGGAGATGGCGGCAAGGTCTGGGGTATCTGTAATGGATTCCAGATCCTTTGTGAATCGGGCCTGCTTCCCGGCGCCCTGGTCCGGAACCAGGAACAGAAATTTATTTCGAAAAACGTTTGGTTGCGGGTAGAATCCACCGACTCCCTGATCACCCGGCATTGCCATAGGGGCCAGATTCTCAAGATGCCCATCGCCCACGCAGAAGGTCGTTACATTCCGGACGCTGACGGCATGGAAAAACTAAACCACCACGACCAGGTCCTGTTTCGCTATTGCACCCCGGAAGGGGAACTGAACAGTGAAAACGGGTCGACAGATCATGTCGCCGGTATCTGTAACCAGGCGAGAAATGTCTTCGGCATGATGCCTCACCCGGAGCGCGCTTCCGAGGCGATTCTGGGCAATACGGACGGTCTGCACTTGTTTACATCCTTGTATTCCCGGGTGGCAGAACCCACGCTGTCTTAAGGAATTAGCCTTTTTTCGTTAAACCTCCTCAAAAGCCGGCTGTTTAGGTTAAGGATATATTAATCCATCCCCTGGTACCTGGATAGTTGCCTATTTTTGTTCCATCAGTTCAAACACGGATTTGTCATGCGTCATTTCTTACTCCTCCTGTTTACATTGCTTTCGATCACAGCCTGGTCCCAGATCTACAACCCGGTGAAGTGGACAACGCAATTGGTAGCCAACAGCGACGGTACGCAAAGTTTTATCGCAAAAGCGAAGATTGATGAAGGTTGGTGGGTTTACAGCCAATACCTGGCAAGTGATGACGGTCCGGTCCGGACAACCGTCAATTTCGATGAGGGCAAGCATTACAAGCTCGTCGGCAAAAGCAAGGAATCTGACAATGCCAAGAAGCTGTTTGACAAGATCTTCGAAATGGAGGTTATCAAATTCCAGCACACGTATACTATCGAGCAAAAGATTAAGATCCTGGATCCATCCGTTCCTGTCAGCGGATACATCAACTTCATGACGTGCAATGATGAACGATGCCTCCCTCCGACGGATGTTGAATTTTCCCTGCTACCCGTGAAGGGGTCTTCCGGCGATGCACAAAAGCCACAGGCTGGGACTGAATCGCAAGTGGCTTCTGCTGCCCCCGGGGAAAATGCAGCCCCACCAACTGCCGGGGATGTAAAAAAAAACTTAACTGAGGAGGCTGCCCCTGATTCTGTACCCGCCGCGACGACAGCGGAAGTGACAGGTCCTGTCATGAAAGGCAACAATGTGGTGGACCACAGCGTGCCCAGCCTCAAGGAAACGTTCAAAAATCCGGTCAATAACTGCGGCCAGGAAGCCGGCAAGAAAAAGGGCAACCTGGTATGGATGCTCATTTTCGGGATGATCAATGGGTTTGTCGCCCTGCTGACTCCCTGTGTCTTCCCCATGATCCCGCTGACCGTCAGTTTTTTCACCAAAGACTCCAAGCGAAAAGGCTTTCAGAACGGGCTGATCTACGGGATCTCGATAATCCTGATTTATGTCATTCTTGGCTTGCTGGTGACCATCCTTTTTGGCGCCGGGTCGCTCAACGATCTTTCCACCAACCCCGTGGTGAACACAATCTTCTTTATCATATTCATCGTCTTTGCTTTTTCCTTCTTTGGATTTTATGAGATTACGCTGCCCAGCAGCTGGTCAAACCGTAGTGATTCGATGGCCGATAAAGGAGGATTGCTGGGTATCTTTTTCATGGCTGCCACCCTGGCTATCGTTTCCTTTTCCTGTACAGGTCCGTTGATCGGAACCGCCCTGGTCGAAGCATCTTCCAAGGGTTTTATGGCCCCGCTGGTAGTGATGTTTGGATTTTCATTTGCCCTGGCTATCCCGTTTGGCTTGTTTGCCGCTTTCCCTGCCTGGCTCCATTCACTCCCGAAATCAGGCGGCTGGATGAACAGTGTGAAAGTCCTGCTTGGCTTCGCCGAGCTTGCCCTTGCACTGAAATTCCTTTCCGTGGCAGATATGACAGCACATTGGGGCATCCTGCGCTATGAGTTGTTTATGGCTCTCTGGGTTTTGATCGCCTTTGGGATGGCGGCTTATCTCTTTGGCTGGATCCGATTCCCGCATGATACACCGGGAAAGCGGGTTACACCCGGCGTTGGATTACTGGGCCTTGGATTTACCGTTTTGGGTGTTTATCTCGCCACTGGTTTACTGGGCAGTGCAAAAACGGGGACCTATAATGCCCTGGGGCTGATGAGCGGGCTGGCCCCTCCGGCCCATTATAATTTTTTCAAACCGGCCGGAGCGGTGGACGAAGCGTTGAGCACCCATTATACGTCCGTGTCGAAATGCGCCAACAATTTCAATTGCTTTCATGATTATTATGAGGGGCTCGCCTACGCCAGGCGTCAGCATAAGCCCATCTTACTTGATTTCACCGGTTATGGTTGTGTCAACTGTCGGAAGACAGAAGAGCATATCTGGGTAAAGCAGGATGTTTGGAAAAAAATCAATGAAGATTTTGTCCTCATCTCGCTCTACGTCGATGATAAGATCGAACTTGACACAGTCCTCAGATCCGCAGTCACCAACGAACGGATCCGTACCGTCGGCCAGGTCTGGAAGGACTTCCAGGTGAGCAATTTTGAACAGAATTCTCAACCGCTCTATGTCATCCTCAGCCCGGACCAACAGGTGCTGACAGCCCCCAGGGGATATGATCCGGATGCCAAGGCCTACAGCGATTTCCTGGATTGCGGACTGAACGCCTTTCAGAACCTCGGCGGGCCCGCCGTAGGTAGTAATTAAAAAAGAAAAGGCAGGGACGTCCCTGCCTTTTCTTTTTTATCCCGCTCCTGAATCAGTTTTCGTAGGAGTAATAGCGGATCATCGACTGGATATCCCGGTCGGCTTTGCCTTTAGGCGCCATTTTGAAAAAGATCCTGTGTGCCTCAAATTCTTCCGGTAAAATTTCATCCAGGCACTGGATCGCCTCCGGTTTCCTCCCAAGGCGGAAGAGGCAGGCGGCTTTACAGTATGACAGGCGTGCGCCTACGGAATGCTCTTCTGCTTCTTCGAGAACGTGCAGCGCTTTTTCAATCTTATTGCGCCGAATCAGGAATTTGACATGGGCCAGCCAGTAGGACTCGTCCTCCGGGCCGGTCTCCGTCGATTTCGTATAATAGAAATCCGCCTTACCATATTGCTTTGTTTTTTCATAGCAATAGGCCAGTTCGGCGTAATATTCCTCCCGCCGGTCATCGAGCCGGATTGCTTTGATCAGGGAAGAAATCGCGTTCGTATAATTGCCTTCCCGGGCGTAACAGATGCCCAGCAAGTAATAAACGTCATCCACGTATTGGTCCAGTTTCAGTGCTTCAATGAGGCATTCCTTGGCCAGGGCATATTTGCGCATTTTGAGCATGCACTCTGCCGCCGGCACCAGGTATTCCTGCTGGTGACCAAACCGCTGAAGAAGTTCCTGGTAGATGCCCAGGGCTTTCTTGTAATCCTTGATCTGGCCACATAATTCGGCACAGTCCAGGTAGCCATTCTTAAAATCCGGATTGACGATGAAGCTATATTCCAGCGCACGAATGGCGTTCTTATAATCCCCTTCGCAACTGTACGCGTGTCCAAGGTTAAACCAGGCTAGGTAATTATACGCATCCTGGTCAATGAGCTGATTATGAAACTCTATACTTTCCTGGTAAAGCCTTGACCACTCCACGCAGAGCCAGATATGCTCGAGGGCTTCCTCATTTTTTGGATCGATGGTAAGGACATCCCTGAGTTTGTGGTACATCAGGTCGTACTCCCGCATGCACTCATAGATATAGGCTTCCGCCAGGTAAAGGTCCGCGCAGGAATTGAGCGTCATCTGGTCACTGCACCGGTCCACCATGGTGAATGCCTTTTCAAAGTCACCGAGTTGGGCGGTAACCTTGATCTTCATCAGCTGCAGTTCTGTATGACGGGGATAAAGATTGAGGGCCACATCCAGCGTCTCATTGGCCTCCTTGAAATCTTCTTCCTGCATGAGCAGCCGGCTTTTGAGCACATAAAACTCGGCGTGATGACTGGAATATTGGAGCGCATAATCCAGCGCTTCCAGGGCTTTTTCAGTTAAGGAGACGGAGAGGTAGTATTGGATCAGGTGGAGATAATCTTTATCATCCCATCGGGTGGTACTTCCGTGAAGGATCATGTCTTCGAATGCAGATACGAATTCAGGAAGAGACAGGTTGGGTTTCGTTCTGTACTCCATGCAAAGAATTGAATGGGATTATAAACAAATGTCGATTGGTAAATATAACCAAACCGGCGTCAAACATACGATATCCCAAAACAATTTAATCTTCTATCTGAAACGATACATGTATCGTGCAGTGATCTGTAATGATCACATTCATAATCGCTTATGGAAGCATCGATTCATACACCAATTTTGCCATATAGATAAATCGCTCACAGCCACATCACTATGTATCATGACTGCCATGCATGATTGTGGAAAAAAAACAGGATTTCGCTGCTCTTTTTGCGTTACGGGCGCTTGAATTCCTGCGCGCGGCGTAGCAACTCACGATTAAACGCGTTTTCAGCAGCGTGCAGCATGACGATTTTTCTTGCGGGGACAGCGGTGCGAAGGCGGGTGACAAGATTGCGCTTGAGGTCAAGACGCTTTTGTTCCTGTTGCAGGTGCTGCTCGATGAGTTTGGATGCCTCATCGTCCGTCAGGCTCATCAGCTCGGGACGCTCGATGTCATCCCGAAGGTCTTTGAGGGCGTCCCGGTATTCGTTGTAGATCGGCCAAAAGCGGGCGGCTTCGTCCGGGGTCAAGCGCAGCCTGTCCGTGATAAAAGCGACACGCTGTGCTTCGATTTTTTCGCGGCCGGGACCGCCCATTGGTCCGGGCTGGGCATTAACCCCGAGGGTTGTAAGTAAGAAGGTGATGAAGATTAAACGATAGGCGCGTTTCATGATCGGGCTGATGTTGAATGAATTAAAAAAGTTGTTCTATGTCTTCTCCCTGCATCTCGTCGATCAGGTATTCCTGGATTTCTGCAGACTCCGGCAACGGGGACGGGGACGGTTCCGCCCATTGCGCCTGCTGATCTAAAAGGGCTTCAAATTCATGGATATGATCCTGCACATACTCGTATGCTTCCGGGCTTGTTATGCCAGCCAGGGCTGTGGTAGCCGGGTCTTGCCGGTTCCACCAGTAAAAGCCAAGCACCAGGCCTGTGATCACTGCGACGGCAGATACCCATGGCAGCAAAATCAGCCTTTGACGGCGGTGCCGGGATTGTTCCTGCTTCCACCGCGTTATAACCCGGTCCGGCAACTGCCTGAAATATCCTTCCGGCGGTCCAGCCTCCGGTTTTTCAGGGAATCCGGGGGCCAGGGCCCTCAATTCTTTTTGCACATCATCCTGTCTGTCTGCAGGTGTCATATGAGTTGTCTTAATCTGAATTCTTCTTCGATTTTCCTGACAGCATGGTGGAAGGAAGCTTTGAGAGCGCCTTCCGATAATTGCAGGATTTCCGCGATTTGCTTGTAGGACATTTCATCATAATAGCGCATCCTGAAAACCATCTGTTGTCGTTCCGGTAATCCCTGTACGATTCCCTCCAGTGTTTGGTCCAGTCCATCCATTTCCACCTGCATTTCAGCGGCGGGTTCGATTTTGCTTTCTTCCCCTGCCCGGACAAAGGCTTTCATCCTGGATTCCTTTTTATGATAATTATAAACTTCATTGACGGCGATCCGGTACATCCATGTATAGAGTTCTGAACGTCCCTCAAAGCGGTCCAGGTGACGAAAAATTTTCAAAAATGTATTCTGCAGGACATCGTCCGCATCTTCATGCGACGTGACCTGGCGCCGGACGACCTGGTAAAGCCGTTGCTGGTAGGCCAGGACCAGTTGCCTGAATCCTTCCTCCCGGGTCTGTGGCTTTCTGGCCAGTTGCAGGATGGTTTCATCTGTCATGGAGTCGACCAAACACGGTATTGGACATTACAAAATAGGGAAGGTTTAATGGCCGGAACCGTACCGTTCATAAATCCCTTTTCCGCTCGGACAGGAAGGAGGATTTTGAGGGCAAACGACAGCCGGGCAAAAAAAAGGGAAAAGGGGGGTTATATTTCTGCTCTTGGATACACAAGCATTCGGGAGGGGTTTTCGACGAAATCTAAAAATTCGGACCGGGCCTGGCATGCTATGCCCCTTTCTTCCTTCTTTTTCCATCTTTGCCCCATGGCGCTCCTGTCAAAATGGCTTCTGACTCTCCTCGGCTGGAAAGTCATCATCGAAATACCGGCCGATCTGAAAAAATACATTGTGGCCGTAGCCCCTCATACCAGCTGGAAAGACATCCTCCTCGGATTTGCCGTGCGTCCGATGCTCCGCAGAAAAGCGTGGTACCTGGGTAAAAAAGAACTCTTCGAGGGTCCCTTGGGGTTTTTCTTCCGCTGGACGGGAGGGAAACCGGTGGACCGGTCGCAGAAATCAGGCCTGGTGGAACAGGTGGCCCAAATGTTCCAGACACATGATGAATTCGTTTTGGGGATCGCCCCGGAAGGCACCCGAAAAAAAGTTTCCGGCTTAAAGACCGGATTCTATTATATGGCCAAAGCCGCAGGCGTCCCCATCGTTCCCTGTTTGTTTGATTTTGAGCACAAGCGGGTTCATTTCCTGCCCCCTTATTACCCCACGGACGATGTCGATAAAGACCTGGATACACTTTGGAATTTCTATAAGGGCGTCAAAGGGGCCAATCCCGAATACAGTATTGAAGGAAAGCGCCGGCAGCCATGACGCATTGACGGTCAGTCGGCCAATTGATTTAGTTTTCGAAGCCTTTCATTAAAATCCTTTTCTTCGACCGGCAGGCAAACCTGGTCAAACAGCTTTTGCATCTCCTCTGCGTGGGCCACACTTTTGCCCTGCCGGATATCGATATGGACAAACTGCACCCATAACAGTGATTTGAGTTTTTGCTGGGCATCCAGCATGCGCATCTCTACCTGGGCAAACTTGGCTTTGGAGTCGGTCAATTGACTTTCAATCGTTACCTCTTCCATGAGAAGGGCGGGACGCAGGTAGGCAATCTGGTTTTGAGTGACCACCCATCCCAGGCCGGTATCGCGGCTGTATGCATAGATATTGAAATCGTAGTTCTTCCAGAGCTGGTCTTCCCGTGCATTCATAAAATAGTCGAGGTACCGGCCATTATTAAGATGGGAATACGGATCGCAGTCCTGGAAACGGATAATCGCCTTGCTGCGCAGGATGCGCGGGGAGTCAGGTGTGATCTTGATCATGTGAAGGCGAAGTTACAGGCAATGCCTTAATTTCACCCCATGCGCTACACCACCAAAGAACAACAGGTTTTCTACGAAGCAACCAAAAAATACCTGGCCCTCGGGGAGGTCTCCAAACTTCACGAAAGTGATATCCCGAAACTGGAAGAACTCGTTCGTTTCCATGAGTACCGGTATTATGTACTCAACGACGCGCTGATCAGTGATTATGAGTATGACCTCCTGTATAAGATGCTGGAAGCCGTGGAGCAGAAATTTCCGGACCGAGCTTCCCCCAATTCACCGACCAAACGCGTATCCAGCGACCTGACCGAGGATTTTGCTACGGTGCCGCATCTTACTCCCATGTTGTCCCTGGACAACTCCTACGACGAGGAGGATCTCCTCAAATTTGACACCCAGGTCCGCAAACTGACCGACCTGGCTGAGATCGTCTACAGTGTGGAGCCCAAGTATGACGGCGGATCCATCGCCGTGGTGTATGAAAATGATAAACTGGTGCGCGCTGCGACCCGAGGTAATGGGGTCGAAGGGGAGGAGATTACGATTCAGTCCCGGACGATCCGGTCCCTGCCACTGGAGGCCACGTTTTCTGCTAAAGGCATCTACCGGGCAGAGGTGCGCGGGGAAGCCATCATATCGAAAGAAAAATTCAGGGAAATCAACGAAGCCCGGGCGGATGAAGGCCTGACCTTGCTGGCCAATGCCCGCAACAGTGCTGCCGGCGGCCTGCGCACCAAGGATCCCTCGGAGACCGCCAGCCGGCACCTGGATGCTTTTATCTATCAGCTGGGTTATGCGGTGGATAAAAACGGCCGGGATGTTCTCTTTTCCATAAGATCCCATCATGATGCCATCAATTTTCTGGGGCATATCGGCTTTAAAGTGACCACAGCGGGAAAGCGTCTCTGTAAAGGCATTCATGAAGTCATCAAGCAATGTGAGCACTGGGCTGCCGTGCGGGACGATTTTCCCTATGAAATCGACGGCGTGGTGATCAAAGTGGATGATTTTGAATTGCAAAACATGTGCGGATTTACCAGCCATCATCCGAGGTGGGCTATCGCCTATAAGTTCCAGGCCAAACAGGCGACCACCAAACTCCTGGATATTGAATACCAGATCGGGAAAATCGGCTCCATCACTCCCGTGGCCAAAGTGGAACCCGTGTCCCTCGCCGGGGTCACGATTTCATCTATCTCCCTGCACAACGAAGATTTTATCGCCTCCAAAGACATCCGGCTTGGCGACCAGGTACTGATCGAACGCGCAGGCGATGTCATCCCGTACATCGTGAAGTCCTTTCCCGAGCTGCGAAAAGGAAAAGAGAAAAAAGTGGCCTATCCTACCCACTGCCCTTCCTGTCAAACCAGGCTCGTACGCGAGGAAGATGAAGCGGCCTGGCGGTGTCCCAACTACGATTGTAAAGCCCAGGTGATCCAACGACTAATCTTTCATGTCTCCAAAGACGCCATGGATATTGACGGTTTTGGGGAAAAATATATACTTCGGTTTTATGAACTGGGTTGGCTGAGAAATTTCGCGGACATCTACCGCCTGGATTTTGACCAGGTGGCTTCCCTCGAGGGATTTGGCAAGAAATCCGCGGAGAAACTGAAGTCATCCATCGAGAAAGCAAAGCACAACCCCATTCACCGTGTCCTCCACAGCCTGAGCATTCATCACCTGGGAAAACGAGCCTCAAAGCTGATCGCCGCCGAAATAAAACACGTACTGGACTTAACCAACTGGACGATGGCGGATTTTACCGCTATCAGGGACATTGGACCGGTCGTAGCCAGCAACACGATGGATTGGTTTTCAAAAGCCAAAAACGTTAAAGTGCTTCACGAGATGGAATCCCTGGGCGTGAATCTGAAGCAAACGGCAACAGACCGACCCAAGGCACCGGTGACAGGAGGTAAACTTTCCGGGAAAACAATATTATTCACAGGCACGCTGACCCAGATGGGCAGAAAGGAAGCGCAGGAACTCGCAGAAGAAGCGGGCGCGAAAAACATCAGCGCTGTGAGTGGCAATCTCGATATTCTCGTTGTCGGAGAGGATGCCGGAAGCAAACTGGAGAAAGCAAGAAAACTGGGAACCGTCCGGATCCTGTCGGAAGACGAATTTCTGAAACTGATCCGGTAAAAAAAGAACCGTCAGGACCGGGTCGACTTGTTTCCTCCCTATCCCTGTTGCACCGGCGTGACGTTTGTTTTCTCAGGAATGAAATACCTCGAATGCATCAGTTGCATGTGCGTGGCCAGGATACCTCCTTCAGATCGCGGAGATTCCTCTATCGTAAACTCGAATACATCATCCAGATTCACATAGTGCCGCTCCGGCAACTGGGAAAAGTGAAAAAAGATATCCCTCCAGGTCTCCATATCATTGTCGAGATATTTCATAAAGCCGTACCCATCCTGTACCGAATAGCAGTAGCCGCGGGCCCGGCATCCGATGGCGCCCCAATCTTCATTGCGTTGATCCGGCACCGGCAGTAAATTGGGTACGAGGTAACCGGAAAGAAACTGGTCCGCTTCATGCAGCAATTCACGACTGATAAAACGGAATGCCATGACTTCGACGCGGATGCCCATATTCTGCACCGCCTGAACCACTTTTTTGAAGTCTCCATCCCCTGAGAGCAGAAAGATGGTATCCAGGTTCTGGCATTGCATCAGGATGTCGACGGCCATATCCAGGTCCGCATTGGCTTTGCCGATGCGTTGCCCGTCTTCGTCTTCAAACCACCGGATGGCTTTGGTGATGATCTTAAATCCATAACTGCGTACAATACTGAGAAAACCGTTTGTCCGGTCTTTGTAATCATAATCCGTTCGCATGCGCTGCTCATCCACCGACATGTAGGAATTGAGCCGGATCGGATCGCCGAAACGTGATACGTAATCCCGGAGGACATCGTACCGGATTCCATATCCACCACTACGCCGGATGTTTTCCGCATCGATAAAGACACCAATTTTCATATCCCTTCTGAATTTTTCCTTTAAAAAATGTTATGCAACTGTTTATTCAATAACGTGTCGTCTCCCCAGTATGGGAGTGCGTTGGATCACCGGGGTTTTGCCTATAATTGGTTTCCTGAGTTGCTTTTAAATATTATTCCGGGATGTTATATTTCCCGGTAGCACAGGGGTTGGATGGAGTATGTATCCTGAAATGTTGGGGTAAAAATACTTTTTTTTAATCCAATTCCGGTGCAAGATACATGAGCGACCACCGTACCGGTATTTTCATTTGTCGTCGCATGTAAAAAAACTATTTCAATCTTTTTCGCAAAGCCAACAACTCATCCCGGTATTGGGCCGCAGTGATAAAATCGAGGTCTTTGGCGGCTTCCTTCATCTTTCGTTCCGTATCCTGGATGATGCGTTCGATTTGGTCCCGGGACATGAAATTGAGTACCGGATCAGCAGCCAGGGAGGATTCGAGCGGACGATCAACATAGGCTTTCTTCTGGCCTTCCCGGATATCGAGTATGGATTTCCGGGAGAGAATTTCCTCCCGGGTCCTGGATATTGTTTGCGGGGTGATGCCGTGTTGTTCATTATAGGCCATTTGGATGGACCGCCGGCGGTTGGTTTCATCGATGGTTTTTTGCATGGAATCCGTGATCTTATCGGCGTAAAAAATGACAAGGCCATTCGCATTGCGCGCGGCACGGCCGGACGTCTGTGTCAGGGAACGGTCATTGCGGAGAAAACCTTCTTTATCCGCGTCCAGGATGGCCACCAGGGATACTTCCGGCAAATCCAATCCTTCGCGCAGGAGGTTAACACCCACCAGCACATCAAAATCCCCGAGCCGGAGATCCCGCAGGATTTCGACGCGCTCCATGGTTTCGACTTCGGAATGAATATACTTGCACCGGATGTTCAGTTTGCCGAAATATTGACTTAATTCTTCTGCCATCCTTTTGGTGAGGGTGGTGACCAGTACCCGCTCGCCGGCTTTGATACGCTCATCCACTTCCTCCATCAGGTCATCGATCTGGTTGAGACTCGGCCGGATCTCGATCGGCGGATCGAGCAAACCTGTCGGCCTGACAATCTGTTCCACCACCACACCACCAGTCTGCTCCAGTTCATAATCTGCGGGGGTGGCACTGACGTAGATCACCTGGCTGATCAATCCCTCAAACTCGGAGAAATTAAGCGGCCGGTTATCCAGGGCGGAGGGCAGCCGGAAGCCAAAATTGACCAGGTTGAGTTTGCGCGCCCGGTCCCCGCCCCACATGCCTCGCACCTGCGGCAGGGTTACATGACTTTCATCGACGATCATCAGGTAGTCATCCGGAAAATAATCCAGCAGGCAAAATGGCCTGGTACCCTGTGCCCGTCCGTCAAAAAACCGGCTGTAATTTTCGACTCCGCTGCAATAACCCAACTCACGGATCATTTCAAGATCAAAATGCGTGCGTTCATGGATCCTTTTGGCTTCGATGTATTTTTTCTCCCGCGCGAAATATTCCTCCTGTCTGAATAATTCATCTTCAATATCCCGGATGATAAATTTCAACCGGTCTTTGGGGGCCACGTAGAGGTTGGCGGGAAATATGGCAGCATGCTCGAGGGGCTCCTGCCGTTGTCCCGAATGGATATCGAGTATATCGATCTCTTCGATCTCATCCCCGTAAAAACTGATGCGGTAACCGTAGTCCACGTAGGGAAGACTGACATCCACCGTGTCCCCTTTGACGCGAAAAGTTCCCCGGGTCAGTTGTCCCTCGGTCCGGCTGTACAGGCTGTCAACAAGTTTGTAGAGGAGCACGTTCCTGGAAATCTTATCCCCGCGCTGGATCCGGATGATCCCGGCTTTGTAATCCTCCGGGTTGCCCATACCATAAATACAGGAAACCGAAGCGACGATAATGATATCCCGTCTCCCGGAGAGCAAAGAAGAGGTAGCCCGTAACCGCAGCTTGTCCACTTCTTCATTGATCGAGAGGTCTTTTTCAATGTACGTATCCGAAACGGAGAGATAGGCTTCCGGCTGGTAATAATCGTAATACGAAACAAAATACTCCACGGCATTTTCCGGAAAAAACTCTTTGAACTCCCCGTAGAGCTGCGCTGTCAGCGTCTTATTATGGGTGAGGACCAGTGTGGGTTTCTGCACCTCCTGGATCACATTGGCCACGGTAAATGTCTTACCGGAACCTGTTACACCCAGCAGCACCTGGCTCCGCTCCTGATTCGTCACGCCGCGTACCAATTGCCGTATCGCCTCCGGCTGATCACCTGTTGGCTGGTACGAAGAAATAAGCTTAAAGGCCATAAGAAATCAAAGGTAGGGGCTTTATCAAAACCTCCTCGCAGCAGTAAATCACATCGGGTCAATGCGCCGTCAGGACGATTTTACGGGCTTTCTTCAACTGACCGGCCTGCCAGAGCACCAGGTACATTCCGGCGGGCAATCCGGGCGGTAACGTATAGGTGGCCCCACCCTTTACCCCGGACGGAACTGACCATGAGGCAACAGGGATACCCAATGGGGAATAAACCGTTAGCCTGGATGGCGCCCTATCCTCCGGGAAGGTCACATTAAAGCTTCCGTCCTTGAGGACCGTAGGATACACGGTAAATCCTCCTTTGTTTTCCTCCCGGGGATCCTCATCGGAAGACAAGAAACCAAATACCGCCACCAGCGTATCAGCCTGCGCCAGGTGAACCGTTGCATCCGCAACCAAAGGATCTGAAAAAACAGCCGCTCCCGACCGGCTCTCCCAGTGATCAAAAGGTCGATCTCCGTCAGGCACTGCCTGAAGATGATTTTCCATGCCACCAAAACAACTGACGGTCGAGGGGAATGAAGTTATGGCCTGGGTGTTAAGCACCACTTGTCCTGCATCGGCCGGCTCCACCAGCAGGGTGACCGGATAAGGTCCTTTTAATTCATCATAACACCCGAGCATCCCGGAAGGATAATACTGGCACCTGTTGCCAATGTATGTTCGAAGCTTGGCCACATTTTGTCTCCATTCCCCCATCGTACCGCCCCATCGCTGGATGTGCGCGGGCATTTCGGGTTCGATAATCGCTACCATGGAGTCCAGGACATGCATCATCCGGTCACAGGAGAAAACGGTATTGAGCAACATCGACTGCCGCTGATAGTACAGTTGCCGGAACGTGTCACTTTCGCTGAGCAGTTTCAGGAAGATCTGATGATGTTTGCCATCCACCCGGACGCAAAAAGTGTCGGGGGGAAAGCCGGGGTTTTCGAAAATAAAACAGGTATCCTTGTTGATGAAAAAGTAGGCATCCAGCGTATCCGACATCATCTGCAGATCACACGGGCGTGCCGTAAAATCCGTATTCGGAACGAAAGAATAATTGATATAATAGTCGAAGGTGGCATCGAGGTCCCACAAGATGAAGCCCCATTTTTGATGGGCGCCGGCAGGATTCAGGCCTCGCCACCAGCCGGTGTTATAATTGAGCCAGTCCGATGCCACGACATTGAGGTTGACAAGGAAGTAATCGATCATGCTGAGCAGGTCGATGCTGTCAGCCACTTTTTGGTAATGAAGGGAATCCCCCATATCGTGCTGGAGGATAAAATCCCGCAAGGCATACCAGTCCTGCAGCGCCTTTTCGCCACCGTATTCGGCCCAGGTATTGCCCCAGGTCAGCAAATATTGGATATCGAACTTGTCCTGGTTGTAATAGAAAGAAGTATAATCATGATCATCCGGATTTTCCCGCAATGAATACACGCCCCAATAACGCCCGTTGAGAAAAACAACGCATCGTTCACTGGCCCGGACATCCAGGTGCAAACCGCCCGTTTGGGCGAGCGTCTGTACATAATCATCCCGCAGATGACATGAACCTTCATGAAACCAATTATCGGTCGCGGGATAATTATCATCCCCGGCCGCCCGGAAGATGACCCGCTGATACCCATCCCGGCCGGAATAATGAAAAAGAGGATGGTCGATATCCTTCGAATACCCCATTTCATCGCGGCTGATCCAGTCCAGGCTTCGCTGGTTATTGATCCACGAATCCTGTCCGTGGGCATTTAATTCTCCGTAGGAATTCGCA
This sequence comes from uncultured Saprospiraceae bacterium, assembly GCA_964617515.1. GTDB lineage: Bacteria > Bacteroidota > Bacteroidia > Chitinophagales > Saprospiraceae > Opimibacter. Next base: position 120,401 of record CAZTXO010000002.1, read on the forward strand.
ACCCGCTCATGGTCCACATCAAACACCTCGATGGAACCGATCGGGCGAAGTCCCCGGTCACCATTGGCCAGTTCAAGGAGTTCATCCGCCGCGATGGATACCACCGGCATGGTAAAATTTTCCTGGATAAAATACGTATTGAAACGGATCAACCCCGGAAGCACTGCAGGATCATTGCTGTATACTCTGGCCTTGATGACTTTGGTAGCCTCGATAAGGATCGGGCCTGTGTAAACGAAAGAACTATTGGTCGGTTCCGTACCATCCAGCGTGAAGTAAATCGTTCCACCGGGTTCATCCGTGGTAATACGCACCGTGACGGGTCCGTCATAGAAGCCGGCAGGCATGTCCATATCCGGCCGGTCGGCATAGGATGTAAACTGGGGCGAAAGCGTATTGGAAGTCCCCGGTGTCGGACCGGTACAAATTTTCCAAACCACCGCTCCGTCCTCAGTTCTGCACCGGGAATGGTGAACGGCTGTCTTCTGAATCGAAACAGAATCCAGGATAACGCCGGTTCCGTCGGACAGGATCAGTGACTCAGGGTTTTTTTTCGTCTGGGTGAGTTTAAAGCTGGTATGAAAGATGGAGTCTCCGTCGACCCGGTTGCGACCCGAACACCAGACAACCAGGAATCCATGGGCGGGCAGAACGGTACCGGCCGGAAACTGAAACTTTTCCGGCTCAACCGGATCATCTGAGATCCGGTATCCGCTGATATCCACATCGGTTTCCTCCGGATTGTATAGTTCAATCCAGTCTTCAAAGTCGGAATGATTGTCTTCAAACTGTTTCCAGTTGGCTGCGGAATACTCATTGATAAGGACCTGGGACCGTCCTTCCATCGCCAGGAAGCAGAAAAGACAGAGCAAGAGAAAGTTTCGTGGTAAAGACATCCGGATAAGATTGCTTGTTGGTGATGCACAAGATAGGTATCCTGGAGGAACCCGGCGATGCTTGTCTCCGGCTGGGTTATTTACCTCCGTTGTAAAATAAAACGGAAAGGCCAAAGCGGGTCCATTTTTGATGGGGAACGTCAACTTTGACGCCACTGTATTGCAACAGCGGATCAAGATCGTAGCGCTTACCTGGAAGAATGACATAGGGCTTTAAGACCATGTCAATAGCATGGCGGCCGGAAAGTGTAAACAGCATAAAAAAAGAATAGCCTGTCATGGCCTGTACGTGCTTCAGCGTTTCCTCCCTTGGATAGACATTGGCTTTGGTATGATACCATTGGAATTGAAGTTCCGCCCCGGCCCCGACCACGTCTCCCGAGAGGTGATAGCCCAGGCATCCGCTATGGATGGCCACCCGGATTTTATCCGTGAAATTGACATTGTTGTCTACATGGGTTCCCGTGGCTTGCAGTCGTTGGTAAGCGCCCTGGTAGGAAAGTTCGAGCGCCTGGACGTGATTTTTGTACCGCATTCCCACTTCGATGCCATGGAGCCACTGGAAATCGTGGAAAGCAGAGGTGTATTCGGGATTGTCAAAAAAATGAACCACCCGGTTCATGCCGTCATCCGACATAACCGACAGGTTGTATCCTGTTTTGATATTAAACTGGGCATGGCCTGGCGAGGAGAAACAACTGAAAAGGACCAGAAGCAACCCAATTATTGCTTTTGGAAAGTGCACTTGGGGCGTTATCAATTACCGGCCTAAGATAGGGGGCAAGGGGCGTACTTCCAAACGGGGATTTGTCCAAAAACAGCATACCTGTATCTTTATCCGCTATGGCGAAATCACCACCAAAAAAGAAATCCCCCAAAACGAAATCAAAACCGGGCGCTTTTAGCGAACTGGAGTTTACCCCCGGTTTCTGGCAGCAGCATTGGAAAGAAGCCATGATCATCCCGTTGATGGCCTTTGCCCTTTATTGGATGTGCCTTCCTTACGGATACGTCCTGGATGACCAGATTGTCATTAAGGACAATAAGTTTACCCAGAAAGGATTTGACGGCATCTGGGACATTCTGAGCACGGAAAGTTTTTCCGGGTATTTTGGCAGTCAGCAGGACCTTGTCGCCGGCGCCCGTTACCGGCCGCTTTCCATCGTCACGTTTGCGATCGAGCAGGAACTTTTCGGCGACAATCATGTGATCCGGCATTTTGTCAATATTCTCTTATACGGATTATTGGGCCTCTTGCTGTTCCGGATCTTTTCTGTCCTTCTCCCCAACAAAGGGGTGGCCCCCTGGATGTTAACCGTACCCTTCCTGGCAGCGGTCCTGTATATCTTTCATCCGGTACATTCCGAAGTGGTGGCGAATATCAAAGGACGGGATGAGATCATGACCGCCCTGGGAGCTTTTGGCGCATTATACCTGACCCTTCGCTTTCTCACCAATCCCAAAATCATTTGGCTGGTCCTGAGCTTCATCTCCCTTTTCCTCGGCCTGATGGCCAAAGAAAACGCGATTACATTCCTGGCGGTCATCCCGCTGACGCTGTATTTTTTTACGAAAGCGAAAACAAAGGATTACGTCATCACCTTTGCCCCCCTGCTGGTGGCCGCCGTAATCTATATCGGCATACGCACCGAAGTCATCGGGTACCTGCTCAATAGCGGCAAGGTGATAGATGACCTGATGAATGATCCCTTCCTGCAGATGAATGGCCCCCAGAAAATGGCCACTATCCTGTATACGCTCCTGGTCTATTTGCGCTTGCTTGTATTCCCACACCCGTTAACGCATGATTATTACCCGTACCATATTCCCATCATGAATTTTGCCAAACCGGGCACCCTGATATCCATAGCCGTTTATGCAGGACTGGCCTTCGCTTTTGTCAAAGGATGGAAATCCAAAAGCATATACGCCTGGGGAATCGGATTTTTTATCGCTACCATTTCGGTGGTTTCCAATATCGTTTTCCCCGTAGGGACGTTCATGAACGAACGATTCATTTTTATTTCTTCGGTTGCTTTTTCCGTCCTGTGCGCCTGGGCATTTGTCCGGTATGGCTGGAAATCTTCCCGGCCCGGTATCCGGTATGGCGCCCTGGGTATCCTGATGCTTGTCCTCAGCGCCTATGCTTTTAAGACTTACGTCCGTGTACCGGCGTGGAAAGATGCCCTCAGCCTCAACAGCCAGGCGGTCCTGGTATCGCCCAACAGTACCCGGAGCAATTGCTTCATGGCGACCGCCTTGTATGAGCTGGCCCGGGATACGACAGACGAGGTCGAAAAACAGAAACTGATGGAAGAAGGTGAGTTCTACGCGGACCGATCGCTGGCCATCTACCCGGAATACCTGGCAGCCAATCAAATCAAATCGGGATTTGTGGCCAACCGCTACAACCAGACACACGACCTGGATAAATTGCTGGCAGAGTTTACCATCATCATAAAAGCTAAACCACAGACGGAATACGTGCGCCAGTTCCTGGAATATCTCAATCAGCGTGAAGACATTCAGAAACTAACCGATTTCTACTACCGGATGGGCTATGAATATCTCTCCAAGGAGCGCGGCATGCACTCGTGGGCAGTGACCTATCTGAAACTCGGCGAACAGATCGCGCCCAATGATCCGCGCATATTGTTTGGACTTGGCAAGGCGCTGTATATCGGAGGTGACGAAGTGCAGGGACAGAACTACCTGGAACGCGCTTACGCCATCAACCCGGCCCTGCGTAATGTGAATTGACAGCCGGTTGACGCTATCCGGTCCGCTGATTTTCCCTTATATTCGGCTGACCAGATGAAAACAAGGCATACCCAGTTGGAGGAGATCGCTATTACGCGGATCCCTCTTGTCGGCCCGATTCTCGCGCGGCAATTGATAACCTATTGCGGCAGTATTGAGGCCGTATTTTCAGCAAGCAAACGGCATCTCAAATCTATCCCCGGCATCGGGGAAGAAATCGCCTCACAGGTGACCCAAACCAAGCCAGTATTTGCGGCAGCGGAAGAGGAATTGCGGCGCATGGAAAAAGAAGGGATCCACTATGTCTTCTTCCGCGATGCGGGTTATCCGACAAGGTTATCGCACGTTCCGGACGCGCCGTTGCTCCTGTATACGCAAGGGGAAGTGCCCCTCAACCCGGAACGAAGCGTGGCCATCATCGGGACCAGAAAACCTACTGTTTACGGCAAAGCCTGCACCGAGGAAATCATTGAGACCCTGGCGCACTATGATGTCACGGTGATCAGCGGACTCGCCTATGGTATCGACATCACGGCGCATAAGGCCAGTCTATCGCACGGCATTCCGACCATCGGTGTCCTGGGCAGCGGGCTGGGTCACCTATATCCTGAAAGCCATACCGGCATTGCCCGGAAAATGATGGAAAACGGAGGCCTTGTGACTGAATTTGTATTTGAAACCGGGCCTGATGCGGTCAACTTTCCCATGCGCAACCGGATCGTAGCCGGGCTCTGTGACGTGCTGGTGGTCATCGAATCGGGCATTAAAGGCGGCTCCATGATTACGGCAGCCCTGGCCAATGACTACCATAAGGATGTCGCCGCCATCCCCGGCAAGAAAACCGACAAAGCATCTGCAGGGTGTAATCTCCTGATCAAACAGCAGCAAGCTCACCTGATCGAAAGCGGGGAAGATCTGATCGACCTCATGTCCTGGAACAGGAAGACAAAACAGCAAAGTTTTCAGACCGGGCTTTTTGACGAAATGTCAGAAGCGGAAAAGAAAATATACCGGCTGATCGTTGAACAGGGCGAAAAAGATATTGATACCTTAGCCTATGAATCCAAATCAACGCCTGGTGAACTGGCATCCCTATTGCTTGCGCTGGAATTTAAAGGCGCTATCCGGTCCTTACCCGGAAAAAAATTCACAGCCCTGGCATAACCCGGTTTCCCGGCTATTGGGCATCTTCCTGCTCCTGGCCGTGAGCGCCTGCAGCGCCACCCGGACGACGGGCATCCACAACCAGGCGGCAGTTCCGGTCACCCTGGATAAACCCATGAATGTCATCCTGATGATCGGGGACGGCATGGGTCTTCCTCAAATAACCGGTTCGATGTACATGCAGGGCAACCGGTCTGTTTTTGAAAAATTCACGAACATCGGATTTCACAAATCGCACTCCGCGGACAATCTCGTCACCGACAGCGCTGCCGGCGCTACCGCTTTTGCCTGCGGGGTCAAAACCTATAACGGAGGGATCGGGGTCAACGCCCAAAAACAGAGCGTCCCTACCCTGCTGGAGATGGCGGAGAAAAAAGGGCTGGCTACCGGCATGGTCGTGGCCTGTTCGGTGACCCATGCCACTCCCGCCGCCTTTATCGCTCATGTGGAAAGCAGGGAGGAAGACGAAGACATCGCACTGCAATACCTCAATACCCCAATTGATTTGTTCATCGGGGGTGGCATGGATTATTTCACCCGGCGCAAAGATGAACGGAACCTCGTGAGCGAATTAAGGGACAAAGGTTACCGCATCACCGATTTTATCACAGAGGATATTGTCAATCTCCCGGTGCATGCGGATAAAAACATCGGGTATTTTACGGCAAACGAGGAACCACTGCCGGTCATGCAGGGCCGTGACTACCTCATCCCCGCAACGGATAAGGCCATGCGCTTCCTGGATCATCGTTCCGATAAAGGCTTTTTTATGATGGTCGAAGGATCGCAGATCGATTGGGGTGGTCATGCCAATGACGCCAAGTATGTCATCACGGAGATGCATGAGTTTGAACAGGTGATTGACACCGTGCTGGATTTTGCTCAAAAAGACGGACACACCCTGGTGATCATTACGGGTGATCATGAGACAGGTGGATTTGCCGTCCAGCCGGGTTCCAAACTCAATGATATCCAGGTGGCCTTTACCACCAAAAGCCATACAGCCATCATGATCCCGGTTTTTGCCTTTGGTCCGGGGGCAGAGGCATTCCGCGGGATCTATGAAAACACCGCCATCTTCAGCAAGATTAAAGCGGCCCTGGATTTGAATTAGTGTTTGTGACTCCGGGTTCGGGAGACTTTCTCCAAACGCGTTTTTCAGAAACCCCGGGCACTGTCTATTGAATATTACTTTCCATGGCTTATTCGCTGCGTCATTCTTTTCTCAGGCATGTGGCCCAAACTTCACCTCAGCCCGATGGTTTTGAGGTCTCGCGTGGCGAGGGCATTTACCTCTTTGACCAGGATGGCCGTCCTTATATCGATTGCATCTCTGGCATTGCCGTTTCCTCCTTTGGTCACCATCATCCGCATATCGACCTGGCTATCCGGACACAACTGGAGCATCATCTGCACACCATGGTGTATGGGGAACATATCCAGGTGCCACAGGTCAGATTGGCGGAACGTCTTGCCTCCCTTCTGCCGGCGGACCTGAGCTGCACCTATTTTACCAATTCCGGTGCCGAAGCGGTCGAAGGAGCCATAAAGCTGGCCCGTAAATACACCGGCCGGTATGAAATCATCGCTTGCCGGCGGGGTTATCATGGCAGCACCCTGGGTGCTGAAAGCCTGCGCAGCGATCTGATCCATACCCAATCGGTCATGCCGCTGGTTCCCGGGATACGCCATATCGATTTCAATGCAATTGCGGATGTATCCATCATCACAGATCGAACGGCAGCTATAATCCTGGAACCTATCCAGGGAGAAGCCGGTGTGATCTTACCGGATCACGGGTACCTTGCTCTCATCCGACAGAAATGTTCCTCCACCGGCACCTTGTTGATCCTGGATGAAATTCAGACAGGGATGGGGAGGACAGGAAGCCTCTTTGCTTTCCAGGCAGAAAACATGGTACCGGATATCCTGCTTACCGCAAAAGCCTTTGGCGGAGGATTGCCCCTGGGTGCTTTCATTTCCAGACCAAATGTTATGGCAGTTCTCTCCCATGATCCCATCCTTGGCCATATGACCACTTTCGGCGGACATCCCCTGAGTTGCGCAGCTTCGCTGGCAGCGTTCGATTTACTGGAGCGAGAAAACCTGGCCGCCAGCGCAGCCAGAACCGGAAATTTGATCAAATCCTCGCTGGAATCTCATCCGGCCATCCGGGAAATAAGGCATCGCGGATTGATGATGGGGATTGATCTGAAAAACCCGGACCACCTGATGAGAGCAGTCAAAGCCTGCCGCAACCAGGGATTGCTGCTGGACTGGTTCCTTTTCAACAACCGGACGCTGCGGCTTGCTCCGCCTTTGATCCTAAGCACCGAAGAAGCATTGCTTTTATGCGGCAGGATTGCCCTCGCTCTGGATTCCCTCTGATACGGACCATCCTTTGACGGCTCTTTTAGAAAAAACTGATCTGGCTGCCGGGGCACGATCCGCTTGTGCCTGATCCCCGATCCAAGACTGATGATCATGCAGTCCGGTGATATCCATCATATCCGGGCAGATAATGCTCTCCTATTTTTAAAAAAAACTGTGCATATGAAAACGGTCTACGGCCTTTTAACAGTACTGCTGATCCTCTCCTGGGTTTCATGTGACAAAAACGATAGCACACCTACTGAAAACCAGGAATACTACCTGTTTACGTATCAACCCCTGGACAATCATCCCTATGGGGAGGGATATGGTTTCTACAAGATCAAACCCGATCAGGGGTCCTTCACGTCCGAACTGCTCAACCAATACTATCCGGTCTATGGCTGGAGTGATGCCTACATCCATTTCAATCCGAAAGGGATGTGTGCCTTTTATTGCGAGAATAGCCTTAAACCTGCCGGAGCCGAAACCCAGGTTGCCTATTTTACCCCGGAAGCACCAGGAGATGTTCATTTCCTGCCCTTACCGGAAAAAATTCCTGAATACAGCTGGGTTATCTCCCCTCAAAAACCGAAGGTATTGAGTAATGGCAAGATCGTCGTGGTGATGGGAATCATCACTGATTATCCATATGACGACTGGCATGACGAAGTCGTGGCGGTCTACGATCCCCTGACAGAAACCTGGGACAAGAGTGAAAGCGTGTCCGGTTTTATTTTCGCTCAACCTGAAAAAGGAACGGACACCGAATTAGGATCGCTCGGCTATAACTTTTTTGCCATCAACCCGGATGAAACCACGGTTTTCCTCAAAGCCACAGGCTGGGGGGTGGAAGGAGGTTCGATCCACCTGGATGCAAGGTTCATCGTAGCTTATGATCTGGCCACCAAAACTTTTTCGCGCGTCTATTATGGGGAAAACGATATCTATGGCGCGACCAACCAGCGAGTTTACTTCCGGTCCACGGAGGGAAAGACTGCGGCGGTGGATTACCATACCCTCGTGGTGTACCCCAATGTGGATGATTATCCCTATGATTATTACACGTTTTCCAGGCGGTCGGAAATGATGGTCAAGTCATGGCGCGGAAGTGGCCTGGGTTCCATGACGTGGAACGGGTCATCCTACGACTGGACGCACATCATCAATACTGCCAAGTTGAATTCCAGTACCTATGCGGGCCTCGGAGGCAGAGCCAGTTTCAACGCGGATGAATCCCTGATCCTCTTTGCGGCCTCTTCCGATTTTTATACGAACTACGCAGCGGAATTTGCCGTCATGAAAACTCCATTCATCTCCGAAAACCCGGACCCTGAAATTCAATTTATCCTGCCAAAAAATTTTTCGACCTACTTCTTTTATCACGAAGGTGCGCAGTAACGTAAGGCACCACAGCAGTGATTGCCGGGCCATGCTCTTTTCAGGAAGACCATGGCCTGGTGTTTTGAAGGCCGGCGCAGGCAGGTGGGGTCAGCGCACCGTGTTATAATTCTTTCCGCAACCGGGCTACCGGAATATTGAGCTGCTCACGGTATTTGGCAACCGTGCGCCGGGCGATGCTGTAGCCTTTTTTCTCCAGCATCAGGCGTAATTTCTCATCTGACAGCGGCTTGCGCTTATGCTCTTTGGTGATGATCTCCGAGAGAATCGATTTCACTTCCTGGGTGGAGACTTCTTCTCCCTCGGTATTGACAATGGATTCCGAGAAGAAATCCTTGAGACGCTTCGTGCCAAACTCGGTCTGGACGAATTTGCTGCTGGCCACCCGGGATACAGTGGAGATATCCAGGTCCGTGATTTCTGCGATATCCCGCAGGATCATGGGCTTTAGTTTCGTGGAATCACCCGTGAGGAAAAATTCCTTCTGAAATTGCATGATGGCGTACATCGTCTGTTTCAGCGTGTTCTGACGCTGTTTGATCGCATCGATAAACCATTTGGCGGAATCGATCTTTTGTTTGATAAACAGGATGGCTTCCTTGTTTTCTTTCTGCGCATGCGTGTCGCCTTTGCGGGCCTGGTACGCGCGCAGCATATCGAGGTACTGGTCATTGATCCGCAGATCCGGGGCATTGCGAACGTCCATGGTGAGCTCCAACTGTCCATCCCGGTTGGTGATCAGGAAATCGGGGATAATGGTCTGGGTCTGGGTATCAAACTGGCTCGTATATCCGCTGGCCGGTTTTGGATTGAGTTTCAGGATCTCATCCATCGCGTCTTTCAGCGTTTCTTCGTCGATCTCCAGCTGGCGCTGTAATTTCAAAAAATGCTTTTTTGAAAACGCTTCAAAATGCTTGTGGAGAATCAGCAAGCCCAGTTTAAGCGCGGCGGTCAGGGGCATATCCCCGGTCTTCTCGGCATGGGCCAACCGCTGCTGAAGCTGGATCATCAGGGTCTCCCGCAGATCCCTCGCACCGACTCCCGGGGGGTCAAACCGCTGGATCATGGTCAGGACCTCCTGGACCTGCTTAGGCGTCACTTCGATATTGTAGGCGAAAAGGATGTCATCGATCAGGCTGGGGATTTCCCGGCGGAGATATCCCGAATCATCGATGCTACCGATAATCTGCTGGGCGATAATCCGGTGGACTTCGGAGTCCAGGTTGAGCAGGCCAAGCTGTTGCTCCAGGTAATCATGAAACGTATTGGCGACGACCGCCGGCAGGCTTTTATCCCGTTGCTCCCCGGCAGGTTCGGAAAAATGATAACTGACCGGATCGTCTTCGATATAATCGTTGAGATAGTCATCGAGATCATACTCATCCTCTTTTTCCTTGTTGGCATCCTCCTGCTTTTCCTCGGGGGATGTTTCTGTGGATGTCTCGGAAAACGAATCATGCTCTTCCAGGGCAGGGTTGGCCTCCAGTTCCTCTTTGATACGTTGTTCAAGAGACACGGTGGGGACCTGCAACAGTTTCATCAGTTGAATCTGCTGGGGGGAGAGTTTCTGAAGGAGTTTCTGTGAAAGCTGTTGTCGGATCATAGGCGACACTTAGAAGGTAGGCAAATATACCCTAAAATTCATATTAAATAAATATTTAATTTGTATTTCTGCCATTTTCGCCGGTTTTCAGTACAGGCTTCCGGGATTGGGGCAGCAGAATCAAGGATTTCCCTTATAACAATCCGGTTTACCAAACCGTTTAAAAGCCCTGTTTCCAGGTGGCTGGTGATCAACTTGATCCCGTGCACCAGCCTATGCCTCAAGGAAATGTACCTTTGCACCGCATTTGATCGACCTCCCAACCGTGAAACCAGCAACGACAAATTCCCCTGAAACCCCTGATTTTCTGGAGGTTTTCAGGACCCGAAGCGAGTTGCAACGGATCCTGTGGATCACTGGGATCTGGGTGTTTTTTTCTGTCGCCCAGTCGGTGTATGACCAGATGGTCCTGCTTTCCGCCGATGTCGATACCTCAGGCAATTCTTTCTGGACCAATCTCCTGATCAATGCCCTGGCGACGGCGCTGGCTGGTCTCCTGGGAGGAGCCATCCTTGTTTCCTACCTGCAGCGATGGGTCCGGAACAATCCTTATGGCCAGGCCATTCTGTTTATCCTGCTGGCCTTCACCCTCATTATTTGCTTTGTGACCATCCTGGCGTTCATCACCCGGGCTTCCATTACCGGGGAAGAGGAAATCCACAAAACGAACGTCCTGTCCTCTATCGGGCGCCATGTCCGCAGCCTGGGGTTTGCCAAAGATTATCTGCTCTGGCTTTTTATCGTCCTCTGCACCATCGCCCTGGTCCTGATCAGTGATAAATACGGCCCGGGCAATTTGCGCAGTTTTTTCATGGGAAGGTATTTCAGACCCAAACGGGAAGAGCACATATTTATGTTTCTCGATCTGCGTGGCTCCACGTATATCGCGCAGATCCTCGGCGAACAGCAATATTTTAATTTCATCAAAGACGTCATCCGGGATGCAACCCCTGTCATTCTCAAACACAAAGGAAGGATCTATCAATACGTCGGAGACGAGATCACGGTGAGCTGGTGGATGCAGCAGGGTCTTCATCGCCTCAATTGCATCAGATGCCCCATGGAAGTCCGAAAAGTCTTTAATCACCGGTCCTCCTATTATACTTCCCGGTACGGAGTCGTACCTGATTTCAAAGCCGGGCTCCATTGCGGACCGGTGATGGTTGGTGAAATCGGCCTGGTCAAACGCGACATCGCGTTTTCCGGAGAAGTCGTGGGGACGGCAGCCCGAATTCAAAACCGGTGCAACCACCTGGAAGTAAACCTGCTGATCTCCCATGACCTGAAAGAACTCCTGCCATGGCAGGGATCCCGGCTGGTACCGGAACACAAAGGGGATCTGCTGATCAAAGGAAAGATGGAAAACCTGGCGTTGTATACAGTCAACCCGGAATAAGCCCCTCCAGCGAAAACCACTTCTTTGTCAATCGACGATTTGCTTCCGCCTGAAGGATTGCAGGTTGACCCGAAGTCCGAGATGTTTGCTCGACCCTGCCTGGTGATAGACAGCAAATCCGTAATCCAGGACAAAGGTCCTGAAGTTGATTCCTACCCCACCTGAAAAGCCTGCCAGGCTCCTGAGATTCACCACGGACAATTCTTTTCTCCGCTGGTGATTGTATCCGAGGCGAAGGATTATATTTTCTTCCTTACCGATGAGGAATTCACCGCCAAAGGTGAGATGCCGGAATACGTTGTCCACGCTTTCTCCGAACTTGCTGGGCTGCTTCGGTTCTTCGTTTCCAAAACCTATCGTGGTATTTTCATCCAGCGGGCTTTTATAACGAAGGTCCCAGCGGTGGAGATCATGGGCCAGGATGGAGAGCCGGAAGGGAACATGCTGCAACCGCTTTGAATAACCGATCTGCAGATCGACCGGCATCCTGCCCGGCTCGTCCCCTTCATAATACGTGGAAAACTGAAAGCCGATGCCACGCAATACCACCGCGTAATGGTTAAAACCATCTTCACTGCGGTACGTCAGTCCCAGGTCGAGCATCAGTCCGTTGGATGTGTACGTTTCGAGGGAAGATTGAATATACTGAAGCAGAATGCCGCCAGTCATCCGTTCATTGAGTTGTTTGGCGATGCCCGCCTGGAGCGCCAGGTCTTTCGCCTTAAACTCCCCAGTCACATTGCCATAATCATCTGCGCCCGTAAAGGTTCCGTACCCGAGATAATGGATACCACCATGCACCGTTGCTTTCCATTTTTCGATGTATTGCGCATATCCGGCAAAGCCATTGGTGATGCCATCGAAATAGAAATTATGCTGGAAAAGAACCGTTTTGTCCATGGCCGGATTGAGCATGGCCGGATTACCCCCCACCAGGCTGTAATCATTGACCTGGGCAGCGATCTGGCTGCCTCCGAGAGCGGTGGCGCGCGCCGAGGTCGGAAGATGAACGAATTCAAAAACACGCTCTCCTCCCCGCTGGCCATACAAGGAAGAAACCAGGCAGAGGAAGGCGATCAGGATCCATCCCCTATTTTTTCTCCCAGGTCGTATAGCACCTGCCGGCGTTACAGAGCATTGTTTTGTACAGGGTACCTGTTTCGTCATAGAGTTTGAGTGTACCGTCTTCGTTAGGGCCATGAAGATAAGCGCCTTCCGCCTGTATATTTCCATTCGGGTGGTATTCTTTGAATGGGCCGTATTCTTCATTGCGCATCATGGTTACTTCTTCCAGGAGATGGCCTTCCGGATCGTATTTTTTCCAGAGACCGTACATTTCTCCGCGGATGTAATAGCCTTTTAATTCCACCTGGCCGTTTGGGTGAAAATACTCATAGAGATCATTCATCTGGCCATGGCTGTAACGCTCACGAACCTTAACCTGTCCATCCGGGTAAAACAATTCACGGAACCCCGACAAATGCCCCTGATCCATCCAACCCCGCTCGAGCATCACACCGGTTGAATCCCAACGGGTATAGGGACCCTGGTACAGGTTTGTTTTGGGATCTATTGAATACCTGGTTCGATATCCGACGTCCGGGTCAATGACTTCCTTGGTGGGCGGGGACCCACAGGCAATCAGCAGAAAGAGCAATGGTAAAAGGGAGCAGACCAGGGAACGCATCAAAACGTATCAACGCCGGAGCCCCGACGAAATTGCCTTTCCGGGTCGAAAAAGAAATGGCGCCCGTGGGCGCCATCCTGTATCTTTTTAGAAAAACTTGAACCGGTTATCCTTGATCTTGGCCGTACTCCTGACGGCTTCGATGAGCCTGCTCTCCATCCCCTGGCGCGCAGTCATCGCCAACTGGTTGCGATAAGAAATGATATCCGTGGATATACTGGCTTCCGTTCGATGCAGGACCTGCACCACATAGACGCCATTGATTCCCTTGATCGGGCCGGCTGACTGACCCTGTTGCAGGGATGTGACTTTCCCGATGAGAGCCGCTTCATTGCCAAGGCCCTGGAGATAGCTCATGTTGAAATTGACATTGTTGAACGTGTCGATTTCCACACCAAACTGCTGGGCTACACTCGCAAGATCGGGGTTGGTGATTTTGGCGGCGAGGATTTCTGCCTTCTTCTTTGTCAGCACTTGTTGCTGGAAGGTCTCCTTGACAGTTTCCAGCGGGAAAATACCGGGCTTGATGATCGTTTTCAACGCCGGGACAACATACCGCGCATGATAAAACAGTTTGGGCTCATCGTAGATGTATACTTCCGGCGCCACCATGTTGACCTTCGTCTCTTTGTCAAACGCCCAGCGAATAATGTCGCGTGAAGTGGCTCCGCTCCCGAGATTGGAAAACTGGAAGTCGTTGGCCGTCAGTCCCTGTGCGGTCTCAATGCTGAGGGCAGGATTCTTTTCGACGGCCGCCTTCATCTCCGCAACTGTCCGGTTTTGCCCGCTAAACTCAAGCGCATCATCATAGATGGAAGCCTGTGTGGGTTCAGAGGGAACAATGGGCTCAATCAAATAGGCCAGTTTTACGCCTTGTTTGTTTTCGATAAACTTCCGCCCGGTTACTTCGACGAGGTGCACGCCAAATTGTGTCACCACTTTATACAGTTTCCCTGGCTCGGCCTTATAAAACAATACATCGTTGAATGGTTTAACCATCCTGCCAATCGCGGACCAACCGAGGTCACCCCCCTTTGCTGCACTTCCATCCTGGCTGAGTCGCATGGCCAGGGAATCAAAACGGCCGGCTCCGGTTTCAATCAGGTTTTTAATACTATCGATCTTGGCGGTCGCCGCGGTCACATCTGCGGCAGTCTTTGCCTGGATCAGGATGTGACGGGACTGGACGGAATCGGGAAGAACTTTTTTATCCAATACTTTCAGCACACGGTATTCGGTACCATCGATATATGGACCATATACCGTTCCATTCGGCAGGTCAAAGACCGTGTCTGCAATCGCAGGAGACAGATCCTCTTTTGTAAAATACGTTTCATCCAGTTGGCCGTAATTGTTTTCGACAAAAGCGGAATCGTTATCCGTTGTCTTGAAAGGCGCAATGCGCTCGGTGATCTTTTCCTTTACGGAAGCGGAATCTTCCGGAGTTGGCACAACATTAAACACCACGAAATCAACGGTGCGGAATTCATCGTCCCGCTTGACCAAAGCCTGGTTTTCCTTCATCCAGGCTTTATAATCGTCATCGGTGAGCTGAACCTCACTGTCCGCCACTTTGTCCAGTGGCACCATGACGTACAGGAAATCAATAGAGGAGCCCTGTTCAGCCTGCAGTTGGGTAGCCATCCAGGTGGGCATATAGATGCTTTTCTTGAGCAGGCCGGTCAGTTTGCTCTGCAGGCGGTCCTTGATGATTTCTTCCTTCTGGAATTTCCAGAATTCCTCCATTTGGGGCTGGAGTTTACCGGTACCCAGGTTGGCTTTGATCTGTTCAAGGGATTGCCGGTTGATCTGGCCCGTATTGGGGTCCCGGAAATTGCGCTGCACGATAGGGCTCAGCCGGGCGCCATATTGCAATTCATCCAATTCCTCTTCGCCGACATTAAAGCCGAGCACTTCTGCCTGCTCTTTCAACAGTTTTTCTTCCACCATGTAATTCCAGAGGTAGTTGCGCTGCCCGTATACATCTTCCGATGCATTTGGATAAAGAATCCGTTCTGCGCGCTGGAAATCATGCCAGTCGATCTTCTCTCCGTTGACCGAGCCCATCGTAAAATCACTGCCGGCCGCTCTCTTGCCCTGCCTGACCATATCCATGACCACAAAGCCTCCCAGCGCCAATGCCAGCGAAAGGATGAGGATCCAGCTGTTTTTACGAATCGTACCGATTAAAGCCATATTGCTAAAGAAATATATGTATGTAATTGTTAATCAAAAAAATGTACTTGATTTTGGCGGACGAAACCGGATCCATGGCGGACCCTTTCCAAAAAAGCCCTGCAAAAGTATGGAAATACCCCAAGATAGAGAAAGGTCGGGTGAAAAGCCCGGCAGTGTTCTATCTTGGCACCTCCATGTCCCAACGGAAGGCGGCTATCGGATTCATTTTCGTCACCCTGCTGATCGACGTGATCGGCTGGGGCATCATTATCCCGGTCATGCCCTCCCTGATCGAACAACTGGAGCATGTTGACACGGGTAAAGCATCCAGCCTGAATGGCTGGCTGTTATTTGCCTTTTCCATCACGCAATTTGTGTTTGCCCCGATCGTCGGGAACCTCAGTGATAAATATGGAAGGAGACCTATCCTGCTGATCTCCCTGTTTGGATTCATGCTGGACTATATCCTGTTGAGTTGGGCCCCGACGATTGAATGGTTGTTTTTAGGCCGGGTCCTGGCAGGTATTACGGGGGCGAGTTTCACAACAGCTTCTGCCTATATAGCCGATATCAGTACAAACGAAAACAGGGCGCAAAACTTTGGGATGATCGGCGCGGCCTTTGGCATGGGATTTATCATTGGCCCTGTCATCGGGGGACTCCTCGGCAACCTGGGTCCGCGTGTCCCTTTTATCGCTGCCGCTATCCTCTGTTTCCTCAACTGGCTTTGGGGCTATTTTATCCTTCCGGAATCCCTGGATAAAGAGCATCGCCGCCAATTTGACTGGAAACGCGCCAACCCGGTTGGTTCGCTTCTCCATCTCCGTAAATATCCGGAACTGGGCAAATTGCTGACTTCCATGGTGCTGGTATATCTCGCCGCGCATGCCATTCAGAGTAATTGGTCTTTCTACACCATCGAAAAATTTCACTGGGGCAAAGGCATGATCGGTGTATCCCTCGGAATTGTTGGATTTCTCGTGGGTGGAGTGCAGGGCGGACTGACCCGGTATATCAATCCTAAACTCGGCAATGCCCGGAGCATCTATATCGGGTTAAGTCTATACACGGTCGGGATGTTTCTATTCGGCATTGCGCCGACGGGCTGGCTGATGCTGGTATTCCTCGTGCCTTATTGCCTGGGAGGGATTGCCGGTCCGGCATTGCAGGCAACGATCACCAGCAAGGTGGATGTCAGGGAGCAGGGAGAGTTGCAGGGCGCCCTGACGAGCCTGATGAGTGCCACCTCCGTGGTCGGCCCTCCCATGATGACCAATCTTTTTGCCTGGGCTGTCAAACCGGGCAACCCCGTCTATATGCCGGGAGCTCCGTTTTTCCTGGGGAGTTTTCTCTTAGCGATCAGCACAGTGATAGCGTTTATAGCATTCCGGCATTCACAACGGAACACCTGAGGAAATCTGGGGGTATGTGGTCCCCGAAGAGCGCAACCCTCAGAGTGCTTTCGCACAAGCTTCTAATTGCCTGTAAAATTTTCTTCCCTTGGCCCGGATGATCGCACGCTTCAGAAATTGATAAAGCGGAACCTTCAATTTCTTGCCCAGTTTACAGGCTGGATTACATATATGCCAGCGGCTATAGTTCCAGGCTTCTGTTCCATTCTTCAGGTATTTGACACGGATCGGGTACAAATGACAGGAGATTGGCTTTGGCCAGTCCGTCTTGCCATCCTCATATGCCTTTTCAAAGGCGCATTTCCCAATCCCCTTTCCATCCCAGATAAGATACACGCAAGCCCCGCTTTTCAGCAAGGGCGCTCCCAACACGCCCTCATCGCCAAAACGGTCTGTGAAACCCTTTTCCCTGATATAGGCACGGTTGGCCTCGGGCAGATAGGCTGCCACTTTTTTCCAGACAGTCCGGATGACCGGTACCTCCTCTTCCAGGAGCGGGGCGCCCCAATCCCCTTCCCAGCAACAGGCACCATGACAAGCTTCCAGGTCACACACGAAGTGTTTCTGGACGATGTCATCACTCAGCAGGACGCCGTCTATGTCGATCATGGGGCAAAGATAGGAGACGAGCATCATCCATCTTCCTCCAGCGTAGCCGGGAGTCAATACTCCCACCAATCTAACGTACTCCGTAAGTGAACGCCCTTTTACCCGCAAAAGAAGTTATGGCAGATGCTGATGTATGCTTCAACAAAGCAGGGGTAGTGCGGAAAAAAAATGACTTGACAGACTTGTCAACCGTAGCGCATAGCGGCTACTTCCTGGCCGCAACCCATTTTTGCAGGTACTCAAACGTGAGTGACTTAGGCCGTTCGAGCGGAAGGTTCATGATGCGGCTCCAGCAGGTCGAGGCTAATACCCCAAGTGCGCGGGACACGGAAAACAGGACGGTGTAATAGTTATACTCCTTCATGCCATAATGCACCAGGATAGCGCCGGAGTGCGCATCCACATTGGGCCAGGGGTTGCTGACTTTGCCGAGAGATCCGAGCACTTTAGGAGCAATATCGAATACCTTCCATACAATGTTGACGATCGCATCATCCGCCATGTGTTTCTGCGCAAATGCCTGCTGGGCAAGAAAACGCGGATCCGGTTTGCGCAGGACGGCATGCCCGTACCCCGGTATTACTTTGCCCTCCGCGATCGTATCCGTGATATATTTTTCGATTTGTTCTTTCGTCGGTGTGGTGGTTCCCAGGTGATCCGTCATCTCAAAGATCCACTTGATCACTTCCTGGTTGGCGAGTCCGTGGAGTGGTCCTGCCAATGCATTGACACCCGACACAAAAGAATAATACACATCGCTCAGCGTTGATCCGGCCAGATGCACGGCATGGGCGCTGGCATTGCCCCCTTCATGATCCGCGTGGATGGTCATGTAGAGGCGCATGAGGCTCTTAAAATCCGCATCCTCCGTGACGCCGAGCATGTGGGCATAGTTGGCTGCCCAATCGAGGGAGTCATCCGGTGCGATCTGTTGATTGTTGAAATACGTTCTGCGGTAGATATAAGCAGCCACCTGCGGCAGACAGGCGATGAGATTCATGGAATCCTCATAGGTGGCATCCCAGTAATCCTTCTTATTCATTCCTTCCGCGTACCGGTGCGCAAAAATACTTTTGTTCTGGAGGGACAGGACGCCGATCCCGAGCTGCGTCATGGGATGCGTATCCACATCCAGGCTGTCCAGCACCCGCCAGGTTTGGGCGGGTATCTGTCTGCGCCGCTCCCACTCGTCACTCAGCCAGTTAACATCCTCCTCGGTTGGAATCTCACTGGTGAGCATGAGCCAGAACAGGCCTTCGGGCAGTGGTTCGCCTCCGCGGGAAGGAAGCTTTTCTCTGAGTTCAGGAATGGAATAGCCTCTGAAACGGATGCCTTCTTCGGCATCCAGAAGAGAGGTCTCCCACAGCATACTCTTTATGCCGCGCATGCCACCAATGACCTGTCCGATGGTGACCTGGTCAATGATCGTCTCGCCTTGTTCTTTGGTAAACGTGCGCATGTCGGCCATGCCTGCCATGGCCTTGTCATAGAAAAGTGTTTTCAGTCTGTCCATGGGATGGATCGAGTCAATATGTTCTTGGATGAGCCTAAGGTACGGGAATATTTTGAGTCCGTGGCAGACGATACGGCCCTAGGACCGCAATTCACGGCGCAGGATTTTGCCCACGTTTGTTTTGGGCAGGGATTCGCGGAATTCGATTTCCTTGGGCACTTTATAGGCGGTCAGATTCTCCCGGCAAAAATCCAGGAGCTCATTTTTGGAGAGGCTCTTGTCTTTCCTGACCACAAACAATTTAACCACCTCCCCGCTTTTCTCGTTTGGAATACCGATCACCGCGCATTCTTTTACTTTCGGATGCCCCTGGACGATATCTTCCACTTCATTGGGGAAGACCTTGAAACCGGAAACGATCACCATATCCTTTTTGCGGTCGACCACCCGGAAATAGCCGTCCGCATCCATGATGCCGATGTCGCCCGTGCAAAGCCATCCATCGCGGATTGTTTTGGCCGTTTCCTCGGGCTGATTGTAATACCCGAGCATTACCTGTGGCCCTTTAACCTGGATTTCCCCTTCCTGTTCCACCCCAACAATATTCCCCTGGTCGTCCATCAGGCGTACATCCGTGGAAGGCACGGGCATACCGACCGTGCCGATTTTTCCGCTTCCGTCGATCGGATTGACCGACACCACCGGAGAGGCCTCCGTCATCCCATAGCCCTCCACGAGATTTTTACCCGTGAGGGCTCTCCAGTCATCATTGACGGATCGCTGAATGGCCATGGCACCACCCACCGCAACGCGGAGTGCGCTAAAATCCAATTTTCGAAACGCCGCTTCGTGCAGGAGCGCATTGTACAGGGAATTGACACCTGTCATCAGGGCGATCCTGTGCCTTTTGAATTCCTTGATCACCGACTTGAGGTTGCGTGCATTGACGACAAGTACATTCATGGAACCATACGACATCATGGCCAGGCAATTGACCACATACGCGAAGATGTGATACATCGGCAGCGGACAAAGGGTGATCAGGTTTTCGCCTTCTTTAAACTGGGTATCGAGGCAGGATTTGATCTGCATCATATTGGCCAGGATATTCCGGTTGGTGAGCATCGCGCCTTTCGAAATACCCGTAGTGCCGCCGGTATATTGATGCGAAATGACCCGCTGCGGCAGGTCGTCAAACGGTTTGATGTCAAACCGCCTGCCCTGACGAATGGCGTCCCGGAAAGAAATCGTGTTCGCCAATACATATTTGGGCACCAACCGCTTGACACGCCTGACCACAAAGTTGACCAGGGATCCCCGCACGGGGCCCAGCATCTCCCCGATGCTCGTAAGGATGACCGTATCCACCTGGGTCTGTCCAAGGATTTCCTGTAAGTGGGCTGCAAAATTCTCGACGAGTATGATTCCCCGCACCCCGCTGTCGTTCAACTGGTAGAGCATTTCACGCGGCGTGTACAACGGATTGGTGTTGACGACCACCAGGCCCGCCCGCAGGCAGGCAAACAAAGCAACCGGGTACTGCAGGAGATTAGGCATCATGATCGCTACCCGGTCCCCCGGTTTCAATCCCCTGGATTGGAGATAAGCGCCAAGCTGCCGGGACATCTTGTCCACCTGTCCATACGTCAGGGTGCTGCCCATGCAGTAAAAGGCGGGCTTGGTGGGAAACTTTTGCAGCGCTTCCGTGATGAAGGCGTTCAGGTTGGGGTATTTATCGGCATCGATATTGACGGGCAGGTGATTGGGATAATTTTTAAGCCAGGGGCGCGTGTCCATGTCAGGAGAGAATTTTATTGCCGTCCCCAAAGTACGATTTGTGGAAGAGAAGCAGGTGCCCGGGATGCCGTATCCGGTATCGCGGGAAGGGCATTTCTTTTACCGGCATCTATAGGTCAGGTATCCGGAATAAAAAAAATCCCTACTTTTGCACTCCCTTTGAAAGCCCTTTCGTTAACCTCCATTCCTGAAAATCAAAGGGTTAGGAATGTACAAACGCATTTTATTTCTGAAATGTCAGAAGAAACAACACCTACCCAGGAGTCCCCGGAGACCCTGAATGCAGAAACTACCGAGACGGTAGAAACTGCTGAAGCGCTGGTAAAAGCGCACAAATCCGCTCCCTCGCAACCTGTAACGGCCCATGATGACTTCGACTGGTCAATTTCCAACCGGAATCAGTATGTCTATTCACAGGACGAATTCAAAAAATTTGAATCCCTGTATGATAAGACGCTGGGCGCTGTCAGTGAAAATGAGGTGATCAAAGCCAAAGTAACGCAGGTCACCGGTGGCGACGCCGTCCTGGATATCAATTTCAAATCCGATGGCCTCGTGTCCATGTCCGAATTCAAAGACATGGAAGGCCTCAAGATCGGGGATGAAGTGGATGTCTATGTCGAGCGCCAGGAAGATGAGAAAGGACAACTCGTCCTCTCCCGCCGGAAAGCCAAATTGCTCAAGGCCTGGGAACGCCTGGTGGATTCGTTCAACAACGGCACCATCATCAACGGTACGGTCATCAGCAAAACCAAAGGCGGTCTGATCGTAGATGCCGGTGGCCTGGAGACCTTTCTTCCGGGTTCACAGATCGACATTAAGCAAATTGTGGATTATGATCAGTTTGTCGGAAAGACGATGGAATTCAAGGTGGTCAAGATCAACGAGAACATCAAGAATGCCGTCGTATCGCACAAGGCCCTGATTGAAAGTGATCTGGCCGAGCAGCGTGAAGCCATCATCTCCGGCCTGGAAAAAGGCCAGGTACTGGAAGGCGTCGTCAAAAACATCACCGACTTCGGTGCCTTCATGGACCTGGGTGGTGTCGACGGATTGCTTTACATCACAGACATCAGCTGGGGACGCATCAACCATCCGTCCGAGGTGCTGGAAATCAACCAGAAGGTACATGTCGTGGTGCTGGATTTTGACGAAAACAAGAAACGCATCTCGCTTGGCCTCAAGCAGCTCCAGCCGCATCCCTGGGATGTACTCGGAGACAGCATTAAAGAAGGCAGCGTAGTCAAAGGAAAGATTGTCAATGTGGAGGATTACGGGGCATTCCTGGAAATCACACCGGGCGTAGAAGGCCTGATCCACGTATCGGAAGTCAGCTGGAGCAACCAGCCGATCCATGCGCGCGATTACTTCACTGTCGGCCAGGAATATGAGTGCAAAGTGGTGACCATTGACCATGAAGAACGGAAGATGTCGTTGTCTCTGAAGCAACTCACCCCCGATCCCTGGACAGAAATCGAGAAGAAATATCCGGTTGGCAGCCGTCATACCGGTCGCGTACAAAACCTGACGCCTTACGGTGTCTTCGTTGAGCTTGAAGATGGTATCGGCGGCATGGTGCACATCTCGGATCTCTCCTGGACCAAGCGGTTTGCCCATCCTTCCGAGTTTACCAAGGTTGGGGCGGACCTGCAGATTCAAATCCTGGACATCGACCGCGAAAACCGGAAATTGTCCCTTGGCCATAAGCAAGTGGAAGAAAATCCGTGGGACACGTTTGAAAATGTATTCCCGGTCGGATCCTACCATGAGGCTACGGTGATGAAGCGGGATGATAAAGGAGCGATCGTGCAGTTGCCGTACGGATTGGAAGCGTTTGCTCCCGCACGTCATCTTCGCAAGGAAAACGGCAAACTCGCCGAGGTAGATGAGACCCTCACGTTCAAGGTGATTGAGTTCAACCGGGATGATAAGCGGATCATGGTTTCACACCTGCGTTACCTGGAGGATATCCAGCGAGAAGCAGAGGATGTGGTCAAAGAAGAGCGGAAAAAGCAAAGTGTCGAAACATCCAAGGCTATTAAGGAACAGCAGGCCAAATATGAACCCACCACGTTGGGGGATACAGCCATGTTCTCTCAGTTGAAGGAGCAGTTGGCGGAAACGAAACCGGAGCCAAAAACGAAACCAAAGGCGGAGGCGAAGGCTGTGGAAAAAACAGAAGCCGGGGAAGAGCCTAAGGCGGAAGAAACGCCCAAGGCAAAGGCGGTGAAGGAAAAGAGTGCTTCGGGCGACGATTTCAAGATCATCGAGGGGATCGGCCCCAAGATTGAGGAGATCCTGCATGCGGCCGGCATCAGCACTTTTGCAGAACTGGCTTCCAGGGATCCGGAAGCGATCCGGGAGATCCTATTGGCCCAGGGAAGCCGGTACAAGATGTTTGATCCGGAAACCTGGCCGACACAGGCCGGGCTGGCAGCCGAAGGAAAGCTGGACGAGCTGCAGGCATTGAAAGATTCGTTGACGGGAGGCCGGAAGTAATTCGTCAGAATTATATCTTTGCCGACCCAAATACTCATTTAATTTTTGACCTGATCAAAAATTAAATCCAGAAAGTTCATTGACAGAGAGGACAGAGCAGCAGGATCAGGATCCGAGGAGGATC
>CAZTXO010000003.1:0-16507 GCA_964617515.1 uncultured Saprospiraceae bacterium
TCCGCAAAAAGTCTCTTTTCGAAGAGTTCTACCATTTTTGAGGCTGTCTCAACACCGGGGCAGCCTCTTTTTTTTCATGGCCTATTACGTCTATATTATTCAAAGCCTGAAAGATGGCGTTTACTATAAGGGGTCCTCTGAAAACCCCCTCCAGCGTCTTGAACAACATAATCTCGGCCTATCCACCTATACTTCCTCCCGAGTCCCCTGGAAACTCGTCTATGTCGAAGAACTTCCTTCTAAACGCGATATGATCATCCGGGAGCGAAATTTGAAACGTGGTCATGCCAGTTATTTTGAGGCTTTGATCCGTTCGGATAAAAATATGCTCAACAAACTGCCATAGGCCGCCTGTCACGGTCTCTACGTATGTAGAGATCCGCGAAAAAGCTCTACCCTGTTGAGCTTTTTTGGCCTCACGACAGTTTTACGACTTCAACAAGGGGACCATTCAACCGGAATCCTAACCGGGTTTTGCATAAAAATCAATATTTTAGAAGTTTACGATTCCACCACTTTAAAACCCTGCCCTATGAAACTGCATGTGTTCTTCTTTTTTCTCCTGGTAAGTGATCTCGCCTTCGCCCAAACCTGGATCAGGCAAAATCCCTTCCCGAAACTGGCACAACTCAAGGATGTGGATTTCGATGGTGAATACGGCTTAGCAGTAGGATCTGAAGGAACCATTTTTACCACCACGAATGGCGGTGAAAACTGGATCTCCCGCAAAACCAGCCTGAGCGCCACGGACCTGTATACGGCGCTTGTGGTCCCTGGCACGTCGGGACAAAAAATGTTGGCCGGCGGCAAAAACCTCACCTACAGCGATGATGGAGGGGAGACCTGGTTTACGACCTATACCATGCCCGGCATTTTCAAGATTCAATCCCTTCCCGGCGGTGTCCTGCTCGCCTTAGGCAGTGACTTTGGTATCTACTCCGTCAATAATGGAGGATTGTGGCATCCGTTTTTATATCCGGGACAGGGCGTGGCGGCAGGTCATTTCACCTCCATGCAAACCGGATGGATCCAATACGGAAGTTTCAACAATAACCAGGTTTGGGTCACGACGGATGGCGGGGCTCATTGGGATCTGCGGGATGAAACTAAATATACGCTCATCACCGACATCGAAATGATCAGCGATGAGACAGGCTTTATGAGTACTATCGATGAGGTCTATAAAACCATTGATGGCGGATGGCACTGGAACGGTTTGGGTGCGAATCCGATCACGAGCATTACGGACATGCATGTGGTTAACGAGGCCGCTATCTGGACCTGCCTCAATAACGGGTTTGTCTATTACACGGTGAGCGGAGGCGGCAATTGGTATGAAATCGATCCGGGCGTGATCAACAGTAACCAGACACTCGGTATCTGGGCCAATAATACCGGTGAAGCATGGGTGGCCGGTAAATATGTTTCTATCGAATACACGGATAATTATGGCCAGGACTGGACGGATCAGATCCCCAATGCCAAGGCCACGCTTTTCAGGCCTCATTTCTTTGATGAATTCCTGGGGTTTGCCGCCGGATCCGAGGGCACTTTACTCAAGACAACCGATGGCGGGGCCATCTGGCAGCAGATCAACCATTTTGTTGCAGGAGACAATTTCCGGGCGGTCCAGGTCATCGATGATCAGGCCATCCTGGCGGGATCCTCAACAGGTCGTGTATACCTCAGCCTGGACCAGGGACTTTCCTGGGATACCATTGGGAGCAATCTCGGACAGATCACGGATATCGTAGCGGCTAACCGAACCACTTTTATCCTCACGACAGAAGATGGGAAGATATACGGGACGGTCAATGCGGGGCAGCAGTGGATTAAAGTATTTGATCAGCCCCTGGGCCATCTGTTCAGCCTGGATTTTGTCAACGTGCAGGAGGGATGGGCCGCTGGCTACGACGGCATGATCCTGCATACAACAAATGCGGGTCTATCCTGGTTGCCTCAATATCAGGACGGGCATACCCAGTTTTCGGATATTCAGTTTACCAGCCCGACGGACGGATGGGCCGTGGCATCCAACCTCACGGACAGCCTTTGGATGACGACCGATGGCGGTGCCAATTGGTCCAAAGCCAAATTGCCCATTGCCACCTACTGGCGGGGCATATCCTTTACCAGTCCCGATACAGGATGGATCGCCGGTGGAGGTGCCGGCTATGGGATCATCCTGCGCACCAACGACGGCGGACAAAGCTGGACAACGGATCATGAGTCCCCTGAAGCCCTGATGGGCCTCTATGCCGTACCGTCAAAGGAAACCGCCTGGGCTGTGGGATTCGGAGGCAATATTGTCAAATATTCACCCTGCAATTTCCTCCCGGTCATCAGTGACTTGTCGGGGAGTTCAACGGTATGCGCCAAGGATACTGTTACCTATGAAGTGACTTCATCCGATGTGGATATTTTTGAATGGAGCTTTCCTTCGGACTGGATCGTGTATGGCAATTCCAATACGGCCTCCATCCAGTTCATCGTCGGTGACAATCCCGGGGTAGTATCGGTGAAAGGCAAAGATGCGTGTGGGGAGGAGACACAAACCTTATCCCAGGCTGTGACCGTTGAGGCAGTGCCCGAGGTGGAGATCAGCGAATCCAATGGCATCCTTACTTGTCATTTTACCGGCGTTGCTTATCAATGGCTGATCAACGGATCGCCCATCAACGGAGCCGATCAGTCCACGTATACGGCCCTGGAAAGCGGCACCTACACGTGTATCGTGATTGCATTTGGAACAGGCTGTGAAATCCGCTCCAATTCGCTCTTCGTCACGATCTCGGCAATAGCAGAAACGCCACGGACAGCACTCATGCTTTTTCCAAACCCGGCCGGTACCGTGCTTTACTGGCGGGAAGAAGGAGCCACGGGCCTGAAAGAAGAAGCGATCATCACCTTGTACCGCCTGGATGGTAGCAAAGCACTACACACAGTTGGGTCCAATCACCAGATCGATCTCAGCGGACTGGCTCCGGGCATGTATATGCTTTCCTTCACGCAAGGGAGCCTGAACCGTTCGGCTGTTGTGGTTAAACTATAACGCAGGGGGGAAAAGGTGTTGGGGATCAGCTGAGGTTATGAAAAACGCGCTGGACATCTTCATCCTGTTCCAGGCGGGCAACGAGTTTTAATACTTCCTCGGCTTGCTCATCAGGCAGATCCACCGTGGTAGTGGGGATCCATTCGATACCGGAACTCACGACTGTGATTTTTCTTTCTTCGAGGGCTTTCTGGAGATTGCCAAAGTCCGAAAATGCGCAGCGGGCGACCAGGACTTCCTTGCCATCCTCCCCTGTGCTTTCCCCCATCTCTTCGAGGCCATGATCGATCAATTCCAGTTCCAGTGTTTCCGGATCGAGGCCTTCGGGCGACAGGTTGAATACGCCCATTTTTTTAAACTGAAAACTCACACTGCCGCTGGTCCCAAGGGAACCGTTTCCTTTATTGAAAGCGGCCCGGACATTGGCCACGGTGCGGACGATATTGTCGGTCGCCGCTTCAATGAGAATGGCGACGCCATGGGGGGCATAGCCTTCATAGAGCACTTCTTCGTAGTTCTCCATGTCCTTGCCCATGGCGCGTTTGATCGCAGCCTCGACCTTGTCTTTGGGCATGTTGAACGCTTTGGCGTTTTGCATGGCGCGGCGGAGCGCGGGGTTGTAGTCGGGTTCCGGCCCCCCGGCTTTTACGGCAATGGCGATTTCCTTGCCGACGCGGGTGAATTGTTTGGCCATCCGGTCATACCGGGCAAACATGCTCGCCTTACGAACTTCAAATATCCGACCCATGGATGTTCCTTTTTTAGGCGCGCAAAGGTACGGAGTATCCCCTTATTAACACAGTTTAACGCACCCTCCGGCCAACTTAACACTCCCGAAATACCGTCTGATACAGCGTAAAATTACTTTTGCCATCAATTTAAAATAAAACCTACCCGCTATGAAAATCGCGTTTCTCTCCTCCCTTTTCCTGGTCCTGATCAGCCTGACCTCCTGCTGGGATGAATTTGGCATTGAAGAGACTGAGGTTACTTACGATACCGTCCCGTTTGACCGCATCCGCCTGGAGACATCGTCCCGGGTGAGGATCATCCAGTCCAACACGTTCAAGGTCACCGTCCGCGGCCAGCGCCGGGATGTGGATGATACGGAAGTGAGCGTCATCAATGACCGGCTGGTCATCGAAGAGCATGGCCATATCGATGCGGACCAGATCATCAAAATATACGTCCCGGAAATCAGCGAACTGGAAAACACCGGCAGCAGCCTGGTCTATGGGGAAAGCCAGTTTGCCCAAAACAGGAGCATGGACATCACCGAGACCGGTTCGGGTGAGATCGACCTCTATGTCGATGTGGACAACCTGGACGTCGAACTGACCGGTTCGGGTTACATCTACCTGGAAGGGAAGGCGGACAATGTGGATGCCGACATCGCAGGCAGCGGATGGATCAGGGCTTTCGCCCTCGAAGCTGACATCATGGATATGCGCATTGACGGCAGCGGGAGTGCTGAGGTCCAGGTGGACACGGACCTCGATGTGGTGATCAACGGCAGCGGCAGCGTCTATTACAAGGGGCACCCGGACCTGTCTGTGGTCATCACGGGCTCCGGCCACGTCTATGATGCTAACTGATAGAGCCGGGAGAAGCGCCCGGTAGAGCGCTTCTCCTTTTCCATTTCCCTTTTTGCTACTTTCGGCCATACAAAACCGGTATGGCTAAAAAGAAAAAATCACCGCCCCCGCAACCGATGTGGACCAGGTTGGCATGGTGGGCGATACCCCTCTTATCCATCCTGGTCTACCTCCCCTCTTTCCGGGCAGATTTCACGTTGGACGATGTCCTGATCGTGGAGGAAAACAATTATGTGAAGTCCCTGGACAAGATCCCTGCCATCTGGACTTCGCACTACTGGGCCGGCAAGATCGATGCCTCGGATACCGGCCTGTACCGGCCACTGACCCTGACCACCTACAATCTGCAGTATGCCCTGTCTGGTGAAAAGCCCGGTCCGTTTCATGTCGTCAATATTTTGCTGCACGCGCTGGCCTGTTTTGTATTCATGAAATTCATCCACCTGCTGCATAAGGAAGAACTATTAGCCTTTGCGGCCGGCATCCTGTTTAGCCTTCATCCTGTGCATACGGAGGCTGTTGCCGGTATTGTCGGCCGGGCGGAGATCCTGGCCGCACTCTTCATCCTGATGGCCGGGATATCATATCACCATTACCGGAAAAACCGGAGCGGGCGATGGCTTCTTTTCCTTGGCCTTTCCACGCTCGGAGGCATCACGTCCAAGGAGCATGGTTTTATGTTGCCGGCGCTCCTGTTTTTACAGGAGCTCTACTACCGGTTTGCCTGGAAGTCCTATTCCTGGTCCGAAAAAAGTAAATGGATCGCGTTGGGGAGTGTCACTTTCATCACTGTGGTGATGTGGATGTACCGGAGTTCAGTGACCGGACCTACCGTTTCGCATGAACTCTGGCGGGATATACCCGCCCAGACCCGCATGGCCACTGCGGTACGGATTTCCGCCGAATATGTCTGGATGCACCTGTTTCCGTGGAAACTGTCTGCCGACTACTGGACGGGCGAAACGCCGATCACCGGATGGGGAGACTGGAAAAACCTGCTGTCCTTAGCAGCCATGGCCGGGTTGGTTGTCCTGGGTGTCGCCTTCAGAAGGAAATGGCCTCTTTTTACGTGGGGCATCCTTTTTTTCTTCCTCACGCTGTTGCCGGTATCCAATTTTCTGTTTGCCGCCGGATTTATCAAAGCGGAAAGAATCCTCTACATCCCTTCGATCGGGCTGATCGTGTCCATCGCTTTTTTGTTGAAGCAACTGTATCAAACGGCTCACCTGCGGGCATTATCCTATGGCCTTCTGGCCGTCCTGATCGTTTTCTTTTCCTTCCGAACGTGGAGCCGGGCGATGGATTGGCAAAACAATTACACTTTAGCCCTGGCCACGCTCAAAACGGCCCCGGATAGTCCGCGATTCAACAATATGATGGGGCTGGAGATGCGGGAACAGGACAAACCAGCGGAGGCGCTTTATTATTTTGAAAAATCCGTTCAATACAATCCCACCCACGTGCCGGCGCTGGTGAACCTGGGGACGGAATACCGGAATCAAAACCGGCTACCGGAAGCCGCGGCCACCCTGGAAAAAGCCCTTGCCATTGATCCCAACACGATGGCTACCTATGTCAACCTGATGACCGTCTACCGAAGCATGGAGAATTATGATAAGAACGTGGAGGTGGCCGAAAAAGCCATGAAGCGCTATCCCCAGTCTGCGGCGGTGATGTGGAATGCCGCCAACGCCTGGCAGCTCAAAGGGGATATGGAAAAGGCGAATGCGCTCCGGGCCCGGGCCAAGGCCATCGAGCCCGGAATCGACCAGGGAAAATAAATTTACTATATATTACAAAAAAATATTATATTTGTCGGGTAACGAATTTGCAAATTTCGAAGCGTTTATCAACATTCGGCCTTGTCTGTTCGTTATATCAACAAATATCCCATGATGCGTATTGTTTATCGAATCCTGAATCTCTTCAGGGGTCGGAAGACCTCTAAGCCTGTGCCGGCAGGTCCGGTGCAGCAAGAAGAGTACGAACGTTGGTTAGGCATTTGAGAATACCGCCTGTTCTGACCACCTACACACTTACCTGCCAGCGTCCGGACGCCTCCTGTCCGGCTCGCTAACATCCCTTCATACAGTAATGCCCGGTTTCCTCCTCCTTCGCACAGAAGCGGGAAAAACGGTCGTTTATCATTTCTCCAGCCGCTCCGGGCAAATATGCCTCTCGAAGCGCAACCGAAGGCCTTATATTCGGATAAAAAGAATATGGAAAGGACGAAATGGACCGATCGGCGCTTTTCTTTCGATTTTCCGGAAGGCTGGATGTTTACTATCCTTGAAAGACTCCGGGGCACTGGCGCCCGGATCGTAAACCTGGTGGACGGGCTCCCGGAAGAGCGACTTCTACTCAGGCCCGGAGGAAAATGGAGTATCCAGGAGCATATCGGTCACCTCAGCGATCTTGAGTTCCTTCATGAAGGGAGACTGGACGATTTCCTTGCCGGCCGTGATACACTTCGCGCGGCGGACATGACCAATACCCTTACCGAATCCTCCCGGCATAATGATAAAGACCTGGCTGCCCTGATCCAGTCCTTCACTGCAGCAAGAACCCGGTTTATCACAAAATTCGAAAACCTTCCGGATGACATCCTGTACCGCAAAGCCATGCATCCCCGCTTACAAGTGCTGATGCGACCGGTGGATGTGGCCTACTTTGCGGCAGAACATGATGACCACCATCTTGCCAGCATACACCACATTATTATCACCTAAAAAAATCTTTTTATTCGGCTTATTTATTGCTTAGAAAAATCTAAGGAAAAAAGATAATAAAGTCTTTTTATTGGCATACGGGTTGTTCTACTTTTGTTACTGCCACATCCATCCAAGTACATTTTACCGTAACTGCTTATCCTGATCAATAATGCATGTACGGACATTAAGGTCAACCAAATGCCATTATCATGAATCACCCTTTGCTCTGCCAAAAAAACTTTGTGGTCCTTGCCTGTGCCTGTTTCGCCTCCATCCTCTACCTGGGATGCACCCATGAATATGTTGACGATTTGGACAAACGGTTGATCGAATACGTCAACCTGAATTCAAAAACAGGATCATACCAGGAATATATCATGCCGCAAAGCGATGCGTACACATCGCTGCCAAACCAGGATCCAAAAAACCCTGTCACCGAAGCCAAGGTGGCCCTTGGGAAACTACTTTTCTATGAAACAGGCATTGGCCTGGAACCTAAATACCCTGTTTCCAAAGAAGCCTATTCCTGCAGCAGTTGCCATATTCCTTCCAGAAGTTTCACCGCCGGACGTTTCCAGGGAATTGCGGATGGGGCCCTGGGATTTGGTGAAAGTGGTGAGGGCCGACATAAAAATCCGCTCTATGAGGGCAGTGAAGTGGATGCACAGGGAGCCAGGCCACTGCCGGTCATCAATACCACCTACATTACCAACGCGCTTTGGGCCGGAACCTTTGGATCATTCAATGTGAATACAGGCACTGAATCCGTTTGGGACCAGGACACCCTGGTCGCTATCAATCACAAATACCTGATGGGCCTTGAGGCCAACAATGCCCGGGCACTGATCGTTCACCGGCAAGTTATTAACAAGCAGGTGACGGATTCACTCGGCTATACTGCCATGTTTGATGCCGCCTTTCCCGACATCCCGGTGAGTGAACGATACAGCAGGCTGACCGGTTCGTTTGCGATAGCCGCGTACTTCCGAACCATCCTGACCAATGAGGCTCCCTTCCAACTTTGGCTAAAGGGGGATGGCAATGCCATGACCGACCAACAAAAGCGAGGCGCGATTGTGTTTTTTGGAAAAGCAGGCTGTGCCAGCTGCCATAACAGCCCCTCCTTAAATACGTTACCCCACCAGTTTTTTTCACTCGGCGTAAAGAATCATTACCAGAGCGGGCATTATGTATTCCGGACAGACCGGCACGACAAGCGGAACCTGGGCCGTGGCGGATTTACCGGACTGGATGAGGATATGAATAAATTCAAAGTCCCCCAATTGTACAACCTCAAAGAGTTCGGATTTTATTTCCATGGAGCGAGCAAAACATCGATCCGGGATGTGGTCGAGTATTTCAATCTCGGCATACCGGAAAATGTGGACATTCCGGCAGCACAGATCACCCCGTTATTCAGGCCCTTGCATCTGACGCCGGCGGAGGTGGATGATCTTGTTGAATTCCTTGAAAACGGCCTTTATGATCCCAATTTGCAGCGCTATGTACCAGATCAGGTAAAATCCGGCAATTGTTTCCCCAATAATGATTTGGAGTCACAAGAAGATACGGGCTGCCATTAGTGTTGCTCCTTTTTTTGAATAATCCTGAGATCACCCTATTGTTTCATCAACTTACCAAACACATCACTTATGACCAAACTGATCTCGACCCTCTTACCTTATAAGCAGCGACTACTCGTCTGGAGTATTGGTATTGTCTATCTATGGTTCGGAACCCTCAAGTTTATTCCCGGGGCCAGCCCGGCAGAGGCGCTGGCCAAAGCCACGCTGGACAAACTAACCTTTGGCCTGGTGCCTTCGCCTGTTTCTTACTTTTTCCTGGCCTTATGGGAGGTCGTACTTGGCCTTTGCCTGCTGATCCCCGTGCGCAGGCCCGTGGTGATCGCCTTCGCCCTGATCCATATCCTTTTCACCTTCACGCCCTTGGTCCTGTTGCCGGGTGCTTCCTTCCAGGAGCACACCTTCAGCCTGACACTGGTCGGACAGTACATCATCAAAAACCTGATCATTTTCAGCGCGCTGCTGTACGTGTACCCTGCATTTTCAAAAAGCAAATCACAAGTTTTGGCCGGAGCCTGACCGGCGGGAGGGGAAAAAGAACGGGGTTATCCTATTTTTACCTTCCGGATGGAAAATATTGCTGCCATTGCCTTTGATGCGGATGACACCCTGTGGGTCAATGAGCCCTATTTCCAGGAGGTGGAGCACCGGTTTTGCGGCCTATTGGAGGATTACATGCCCGCCCATGCCATTTCCCAGGAATTGTACCGCATCGAAATGAAAAACCTGCCGCTCTACGGGTACGGCATCAAGGCGTTTATCCTCAGCATGATCGAGACGATCCTGAGCGTCACCAACCATACGGCGCATCCCGAGCTGTTGCGCAAAGCGATCGAATACGGACAGGAGATGCTCAACAAGCCCATCGAATTGCTGGAGGGCGTGGAGGAAACCCTGCAGGCGTTAAAAGGGAAATACAGGCTCGTCGTCGCCACGAAGGGAGACCTGCTCGACCAGGAACGAAAACTGAAGAAATCAGGGCTGGAACATTACTTCCATCATATCGAGATCATGAGTGACAAAAAGGAAAGCGATTACTTAAAACTCCTCCGGCATCTCGATTGTCAGCCCGCGCATTTCCTCATGATTGGCAATTCGCTCAAATCAGACGTGTTGCCCGTGCTGGCGATCGGTGGCCATGCCGCTCATGTTCCTTTTCACACGACATGGGTGCATGAGAAAATCGAGCATACGATCGATCATCCCTGGTTTTATGAATTGGGCAATATCGCCGATATCACTTCTTATCTCGGGCGATGAGACAACCGGTTGATCCCGAAACCTGGTCCAGGAAGGATCACTTTGCGTTTTTCAGCGCCTTTGAAGAACCCTTCTTCGGCATCACCGTGGAGGTGGATTGCACCGAAGCGCATGCCCGGGCTAAGCAAAACATGCATTCCTTTTTTCTTTACTACCTGCACTGTTCGCTGGCGGCGGCCAATGCCGTCGAAGCTTTCCGGTACCGGATCAGTGAGGGGACCGTGTGGCGCTATGATGTCATCCATGCCTCTCCCACCATCTTGCGTCCCGACGGGACGTTTGGTTTTTCCTATATGGATTTCGATCCAGACTTTACCGTCTTTGCGCAGAAAGCGAAGGCGGTTATGGATACCGTGCAACAATCCCGGGGATTAACTCCCTCGGTAGCCGGAGAAAACGTCATTCACTATTCCGCCATCCCATGGATCCGTTTTACGGCTTTATCCCATGCGCGGCGTTTTGGATTTGCGGACAGTGCCCCCAAGATATCGTTTGGTAAAATGGTGGAGGAAAACGGAAGGCTTATCATGCCGATGTCGGTCCACGCGCATCATGGGCTGGTCGATGGTCTTCACGTGGGGCAATATGTTGACCTTTTCCAGGCAAAGCTTCATTCGCCGGAATCCTGAAACCCAGCAGGAATCGCCCACAAAGGAAGTCCTGAACGGGCTGTGGAAAAAATAATCCTCCACGGTAATCGCTTCCAGACGCTGCATGCACCAAAACCAAGCTTCCACCAAATCCACCGTGCAGGCAGGTTGATACGCTGGCGTTCATCCGCGGCAAAGCCCTATATTACACGACCGATTTGAGTACAAATCCGTACGGACCACCTCTACCCTTTAAGAAATATACTGCCCATGCGCTACCAAAATCCGGCCCCTGAATTTTCTTTAAGCAAAGTTGTTTCCCTGTTTTTCTTCCTGACCCTGTTGACCGGCATGACGGCCCAAAGCCTCCCGAAGGAATACCATTTTTCCCCGGACGGGCATCGCCTGATCGCCGGTGACCGCCCGGCGGATGAATTGTATGACCGCCATGTGTTACGCGAAGTACACATTGATTTTCCGCAGGCTAATTACTGGACCCTGCTGACATCCAATTACCAATCCGAAACGGAAATTCCAGCTACCCTGACCATCGATGGAACGGCCTATGACAGCGTCGGTGTGCGTTTCCGGGGCAACACGTCGTACCAGATGATCGGGAGTTCGCAGAAGAAATCCTTTGCCATCGTGTCTGACTTCATTCATCCCGACCAGACCATCATGGGCTACAAGAACCTCAAATTCAACAATGGCCACCAGGATCCCACCTTTATGCGGGAGGTATTGTACTGCCGGATGGCCAAAAAGTATACACCCATCGCGAAGACCAATTATGTCCACCTCTTTCTCAACAACGTGGATTGGGGTGTCTATCCCAATATCCAGGCCGTGGATAAGACCTATCTCGCGGATTGGTTTATGAGCAATGACGGGGCGCGTTTCCGGGCGACGGTCGAAGGCACCGGCGGCGGACCCGGCGGCGGCGGCGGCGGTGGCGGCGGCGGTTGGGGGGATGGAACCGCAGGAATGAATTACCTCGGCGCGGATTCAACGCAGTACAAGAAATATTATGGGCTCAAGTCTGCGGATATTCAAAATCCCTGGCAAAAGCTGATCGATGCCTGCCAGGTCCTGAGCACGGCTACCGCCAATAATATGGCAGCCGTCAATGCCAAACTGGATGTCGATAAAATCCTCTGGCACCTGGCTGTCGAAAACATCTTTGCGGATGACGACAGCTACGTGATGAAAGGAAAGATGGACTATTATGTCTATTACGAACCGGAGACGGACCGGACCGTTACCCTGGAATACGACGGCAACTCCGCCTTCCTGGACAATGCCGCCACCAGTTCCAGCTGGGGTCCTTTTAAAAATGTGTCCAATGCCAATTACCCATTGCTCAACAAACTGCTCAATATCCCGCAATGGAGACAGCGGTACCTGGCCCATTACAGGACCATCCTGCAGGAGACCTTCACGACGGAAAACGCCCGCGCCCAGATCGATTCGATCGATGCCCAGATAAAAAATCTCGTGGCAGCCGACACCAAAAAACTGTACCCGACCTCCCAGTACACCAGTGGCGTCAATGCCCTCAAAACCTATGTGACCAGCAGGCGCAATTATTTACTCGGTAATGCGGAAGTGGCCCAGGCAGCCCCCGTCATCGGAGCGGTCCTGCACACCAATGCCGCATCGGAGGAATACGGTCCTGTCAGCGCGAATGAAGAGGCTTTTGTGAACGCGGCAGTCACGTCCACCAATGGGATCAGTAAAGTCAACCTCTACTATTGCCCCGGCGTGACCGGGATATTCAGCACGATAGAAATGTCGGATGATGGTTTACACCGGGATCAGGCTGCTGGTGACGGCATTTTTGGAGCCAGCATCCCGGGTTTCAGCACAGGCACCCTGGTGCGTTACTATATAGAGGCGGTTGCCGGCAATGCGGCGCTATCCGTATCCTACGCGCCTGCCGGAGCAGAGCATGATGTATATGTCTATGAGGTGAAAGCCGAGACGCAGGGCAATGGCGTGGTCATCAATGAAATACTGGCCAGCAATGCCACGGGGGCCACGGATGAGACCGGGGCGCATGCAGATTGGGTAGAATTGTATAACAACAATGATTTCGAGGTAAGCCTGGAAGGGTATCATCTGTCTGATGACTCAGGCCAGTTGGATAAGTGGACATTTCCGGCGGGAACACTGATCCCGGCCAATGGATACCTGATCGTATGGGCTGATAATGATGAAAATGACGGCCCCCTGCATACCTCGTGGAAACTGTCGATCGATGGTGAGGAGGTTGTACTTTCTAACGCCGCCCTGGCCATCGTGGACCAGGTGACCTATGGCCCGCAGGTTACCGATGTGGCTTATGCCCGCATTCCCAACGGCACGGGCAATTTCGTCTCCCAGGCCCCTACGTTCAGTGCCAATAATGAACTGGCATCCGCTGTGGCGGGTGTGGAACCGGAGTCCAGCCTGACTGCCTATCCAAATCCCTTTACAGACGTGTTATTCCTGGCCTGCGGTGGCGAGGAGGCCTCTTCCTACCAGGTCCTGGATCAGGCGGGAAGGATTCTTAAAGTGGGGCAACTGCAAGGGCCAGTTTCTACCCTGGACCTGGAAGGATTGGCTCAGGGTGCCTATTTGATCCGGTTGACGGGTTCCGCCAAAGGGGTGGTACGCGTCATCAAGCTATAGGCCGTTACCGAAACGGCTGAGGGTACTTTTACATTTTCATTACTCTTGTTTGGGGTTTCCGCCGTGAGGTCGGCAGGAAGCCCTTTTTTTTTAGAAAATGTCTAAAAAAGTATAAAAGGATAATAAACTCTTTTTATTCTGAATGTACCTGTATATTTGCGCGTCATGTTTTCAAAAACCTGTGAATACGGCATCAAGGCGATGATCTATGTGGCCCAGAAATCCAGAGACGGCTCCCGGATCAGCATAAAGGAGATCGCCAAAGGTACCGGTGCCCCGGAGCATTTTATCGCCAAAATCCTGCAGGAGCTCAGCCGGAAAAAGCTGGTCCACTCCATCAAAGGACCAAATGGCGGATTTTACATGGAGCCGGCCGACCTCAAGATCACCCTGGCTGACATTGTGACGGCCCTGGATGGCCACAGCATCTATACGGAATGTGTGCTCGGGCTCAAGACCTGCGATGAAAGAAAACCCTGCCCGGTCCATCACCAATACAAGGATATCAAAAGCAAACTCATCAAAATGATCGAAAACAACACGATCGGGGATTTCAATACCAAGCTGGATTCAGGCATGTTCTTTTTAGTAAATTGACCTAAACAAATCTGAACCAACCGAATCCACTCCTTCCCACTCATGCGCCAAGGCCAGCCTCATATCCTGACTTCCTGTGATCATTGCGGTGAGGATTGCCCATCTTCCCGGATCACCCTGGCGGATAAGGTATTTTGCTGTGAAGGATGCCGCAGTGTCTACCAGATCCTCCATTCGAACGGCCTGTGCACCTATTATGATTTAAACCCGCACCCCGGTATTTCCCAGAAACTGCAGGGCCGCCCCGATAAGTTTGCATTCCTGGACCACCCGGACATCGCGCGCAAACTTATCCAGTATGAAGACGGCCGGGAGGCCCATGTCACGTTTTACCTGCCCCAGATTCATTGCAGCAGTTGCCTGTGGCTATTGGAAAATCTGCGCAGGTTGCATACGGGTATCCTGTCATCCCGGGTCAACTTCGCCTCGAAGGAAGTGAGCCTGGTCTATGATCCTGCCGGCATGCGGCTGCGGGACGTAGTGGAACTCCTGACCCGCATCGGATACGAACCACATCTTTCCCTCCAGGAGGTGACCACCCGCCAGGCAGGACATCCCAACCGCACCCGGTGGTACAAGATCGGCCTCGCCGGATTTTGCTTTGGCAATATCATGATGCTCAGTTTTCCGGAATACTTTGCCGGGGAGAGTGCGCTGGAGCCACAGTTGAAAACGTTGTTCAGCACACTGATCATCCTGCTGTCCCTGCCCGTGATTACCTATGCGGCGAGTGAATTTTTCCTCTCCGCCTGGCATGGTTTACGGCAGAAGTATCTCAACATTGATGCTCCGATCGCCCTGGCCCTGCTGATCACCTTCGGCCGCAGCCTGTATGAGATCAGTACGGGTACCGGTCCGGGCTATCTTGACAGCCTGAGTGGCATCGTGTTTTTTATGCTGGTCGGCCGCTGGCTGCAGGACAAAACCTATCAGACCATTTCCTTTGACCGGGACTACAAATCTTTCTTTCCCATCGCGGTCAGCCGGGTGCAGGAAGGCATGATCCGTTCCGTGCCTGTCGAAGCGGTCAAAGTCAACGATATCATCCAGGTCCATCATGGTGAATTGATCCCGGTGGATGCCATTCTTTCCAAAGGCCGGGCGGAGATTGATTACAGCTTTGTCACGGGCGAAAGCCTTCCCGTGACAATCGCCAAAGGGGAGATCATCTATGCGGGAGGAAAACAAACAGGTGGGCTACTGGAACTACTCGTCGTCAAAGAAGTATCCCAATCTTATCTCACCCACCTCTGGAATAAAGGCGCCAGGGAATCTGCGGTTACCGCCCAACGGCCTTTCATCGATGGCCTGAGCCGGTACTTTACCTATATCGTCCTGGGGATTGGGGCCATCGCCGCAGCCTACTGGTACATGCAGGACCGGCCCCAACTGATGTGGAACGCGCTGACGACGATCCTGATCGTGGCATGTCCCTGCGCTTTGCTGTTGTCCGCCAATTTTACCCGTGGCAATATGCTGCGCATCTTGTCCCGGCAAAAATTCTATCTGCGCAACGCGCAGGCGCTTGAAACGCTTTCGAAAACGGATGTCATCGTCTTTGATAAAACCGGTACGCTCACGCAGAAAGAACGCCTGCAGGTCCGGTACGAAGGAAACGTGCTGGATCCGACCATGAAACAACACATCGGCTCCCTGTTACTACATTCCAATCATCCTTTGAGTAAAGCTGTTCATGCCTATCTCCAGGTCCCGGACCCCTTGGATGTAAAGGATTTCAAGGTGGTGGACCACCAGGGAATTGAAGGCTGGATCGAGGACCATCATTATAAGATCGGATCACCGGCCTTTGCGGGTGTCGCCAGCCGGCTGCAAAAGGAAAGTATCGTCGCTGTCAGCCGGGATCAACAAGCCATCGGCCTTTTTTCTGTCAGCAACTTTTACCGGTATGGCGTCTTTGACCTCTTTCGATCCCTGAAACACACCTATAAACTGGCCGTGTTGTCGGGGGATAACGATGCGGAATCCGCGACGCTCCAGCAGCAGATGGGAGATGCGTGTGCTGTGCTGTTCAACCAGCGCCCGGGGGACAAGATGGCCTATATCGAATACCTGCAGCAGCGCCAGTCCAACGTGCTGATGATCGGAGACGGACTCAATGACGCCGCGGCCCTGCGCCAAAGTGATGTGGGGATCGCTGTCTGTGAAGACGACAACAACTTCACGCCGGCGGCGGACGGGATCCTGCATGCATCCAGGGTGTCCATGCTGGACAAGATCCTCCGTTATGTCCGGGCCGGTAAAAAGATAATCCTGTTCAGTTTCGGAATATCCATTCTCTACAATATCATCGGGCTGTACTTTGCCGTGCAGGGAACGTTGTCGCCGGTCATCGCGGCCATCCTGATGCCGGCCAGTTCCATGACCATTGTCCTCCTGACGTTCGGATTGAGCGGATGGATGGCCCGGAGGACAGGGTTGGATGAGAAAG
>CAZTXO010000003.1:16607-41502 GCA_964617515.1 uncultured Saprospiraceae bacterium
CTGACGTTCGGATTGAGCGGATGGATGGCCCGGAGGACAGGGTTGGATGAGAAAGCGAGAAAGTGAGAAAGCGAGAATGTTTAAACATTTAACCATTTAAACATTTAAACATTTAAACAAACAAATCAACCTTAAACGCCACATGAGCGCATTGATACTGTTGTTGCTGATCAGCTTAGGGATTGCGGGCGGCTTCCTGGTGGCCTACCTGTGGAGTGTCCGGGACGGGCAGTTTGATGATGATTACGCTCCCGCCCGACGCATCCTGTTTGAGGACAGCGCGGCTGTGCATGAAGCAGAAAAGCATCCGGCGCAGGATGAAATAAAACAAAATGTAAAAACTGACTCTTGACCAAACATAGTACCTGACCTATGGAATTAGACAAATTTTACTACGACAACAAGCTCCCCCGGTTGTTTGCCATTGCGACCATCACGTGGGGTGCGGTAGGTATGTTGCTGGGCGTGATTGCCGCTTTCCAGTTGGCCTTCCCGGCACTCAATTTCAGCCAGTATTTGCCCAACATCGCGTTTGGCAGATTACGGCCGGTGCATACCAACGCGGTCATCTTTGCCTTTGTGGGCAACGGTATATTTACGGCGATTTATTACGCCCTTCCGCGCCTGCTCAAGGCGCCGATGTGGAGTCGCAAGCTGGGCCTGGTGCATTTCTGGGGCTGGCAGCTGATCATCGTCCTCGCCGCCGTGACTTTGCTGATGGGGATCACCACCGGCAAAGAGTATGCGGAACTCGAATGGCCCATTGACATCCTCATCACCCTGATCTGGGTGGTCTTCGGTATCAATATGTTTGGCACTATCCTGACCCGGCGGGAACGGCACCTGTATGTGGCGATCTGGTTTTTCATCGCCTCCTGGGTCACGGTGGCGATGCTCCATATCACCAATTCGATGGAGTTGCCGGTCTCCCTCCTCAAAAGTTATTCCTGGTACGCGGGCGTCCAGGATGCGCTGGTGCAATGGTGGTACGGCCACAACGCGGTCGCGTTTTTCCTCACCACGCCTTATCTCGGGCTCATGTACTACTTCCTGCCGAAAGCGGCGGACCGCCCGGTTTATTCCTACCGGCTGAGTATTGTGCATTTCTGGAGTCTCATCTTCCTGTACATCTGGGCAGGGCCCCATCACCTCCTGTACACAGCCTTGCCGGAATGGGCGCAATCCCTCGGAACCGTTTTTTCGATCATGCTGATACTTCCTTCCTGGGGCGGTATGCTCAACGGTCTCTTCACCCTGCGGGGTGCCTGGGATAAAGTCCGGGAAGATCCCGTCTTGAAATTCTTTGTCGTCGCGGTGACCTGTTATGGTATGTCGACGTTCGAAGGACCGATGCTGTCCCTCAAGAATGTGAATGCCATCTCTCACTACAGTGACTGGACTGTAGCCCACGTGCATATCGGCGCATTGGGCTGGAACGGCTTCCTGACCTTTGGTATGCTGTATTGGCTTTTCCCGAAACTCTTCCGGACACCACTGCATTCCCGGAAGCTGGCCGGGACCCATTTCTGGATCGGCACGCTGGGCATCGTTCTCTATGCCATCCCGATGTACTGGAGCGCCTTCCGCACCTATTTTATGATGAAATCGTTCACGCCGGAAGGCCAGCTGCAATACCAGTTTATGGACGTCGTGCAGACGATCGTTCCATTTTACATTCTTCGTGCCATCGGCGGCACGATTTACCTGACGGGTGTAATCCTGATGATCTACAATCTCTGGAAAACCGCTAAAGCGGGATCATTCGTTCCCCAGGAAGAAGCGGAAG
Organism: uncultured Saprospiraceae bacterium; assembly: GCA_964617515.1. GTDB lineage: Bacteria > Bacteroidota > Bacteroidia > Chitinophagales > Saprospiraceae > Opimibacter. Next base: position 18,394 of record CAZTXO010000003.1, read on the forward strand.
CAGCGCCTCTGCCAAAAAAATACGAGGCTCCCAAGGGCAGTTTCTGGCACAGTTTCCTGGAGCGTAAACCGCTCGTCATGTTAGTGGCGAGCCTGATCCTCGTCAGTCTCGGCGGTTTGTTTGAACTGGTACCCACCTTCCTGGTCAAATCAAATGTGCCAACCATAGCTGCGGTCAAGCCATACACCCCGCTGGAATTGCAGGGAAGGGACATCTATATTCGGGAAGGTTGTTACAATTGTCACAGCCAGATGATCCGGCCTTTCCGCTACGAAGTGGCGCGCTATGGCGAATATTCCAAAGCAGGTGAGTTTGTCTATGATCACCCGTTCCAGTGGGGAAGCAAGCGCACCGGTCCTGACCTGGCCCGTGTCGGCGGAAAGTATCCAAACAGCTGGCACTTCAACCACATGTATGAACCGACTTCCATGGCGCCCGGATCCATCATGCCTTCGTATCCTTCCCTGTTCGAACGTGAGCTCGACATCACAACCACGAAGTCGAAGATCCATGCCATGCGGAAAATGGGTGTTCCCTATCCAAATGGATATGAAGCCACCGCCAATGACGATCTGAAAAAACAGGCGGATGCCATCACCGCGAATCTCCTCAATGATAAAATTGAAATCCCGAGTTCGCGTGAGATCATCGCCCTGATTGCCTACCTGCAACGATTGGGAACCGATATCAAAGTATCCTCCGCATCCACCGTCAAATAACCCGAACCATGAAATTTTCCACCTATCTCGAACAAATCGCGGGGGTCAGCATCTACCCGGTTGTCTCCCTGTTATTGTTTGCCGCTTTTTTTACCGGCGTCATGATCTGGGTCTGGCGCATGGACAAAAAAGAAATCGAGCATGCGGAACAATTGCCTTTAAACGATTAAAAAACAATTCAGAATCTATCTGGTTAGCTTATGAAAAACAGACTTAGCCTGCTGATGTTGCTGATCTCCGGCACTACCCTGGCCCAGGGCGCTTCCGCCCCGGCTAAAACTGCCTGGACCCTGAATATTGACACCAACATCCTCCTGATTTCCGTGGCCATCTTTCTCCTGCTTCCACTATGGATCCTCGGGAACATCCTGGTCACGGCTGCCAAAAAACATTATGATGAGGCCCGCCGCGCCAACCGGATGATGGTATGGTTGCCGCTGATCCTCGTGCTGGCCTCTTCTACCCTGACAGCCCAGGCTCCTGCGGTTGCCCCCAATGCCCCGACCGGCGTCAATAGCGCCTACATGACCATCGCGCTGCTTACGCTGATTGGCCTCGAGTTGCTGCTCCTGGTCTTTTTCGGCATGCGGGTCAATCAGCTCCTCCGGATCGAGACGCCGTCCACCGTTGCCGTGAGTGAGCGGAGAGGGCTTATCGACTGGCTCAAAGCAAAATGGGCTTCTGCCAATTTCGTTCCTATGGAGGAAGAAGCTAAACTCGACCTGGAGCACAACTATGACGGCATCCGGGAATTGGACAATGTGATTCCGCCATGGTTTACCACGGCCTTTATCATCACCATTCTCTTTGGAGCCGCCTATATCTATCGTTACCACATTGCCAAATCCGCCCCGATGCAACTGGACGAGCTCAAAATCGCGATAGCCAAAGCCGACCTGGAGCACGAAGCCTACCTGGCCACACAGGCCAACGCCATCGATGAAACGACCGTTGGCATCCTGACAGGAGCGGATATCGAAGCCGGCCAGAAAACCTTTGTCGCCCTTTGTGCCGTTTGTCATAAGCCTGACGGCGGTGGCCTGGTCGGCCCCAACCTGACGGACGATTACTGGATACACGGCGGAGGAATTCAGAATGTCTTTAAGACGATCAAGTATGGTGTGCCGGATAAAGGGATGATCTCCTGGAAAGCGCAGCTTTCGCCTATGCAAATGGCACAAGTGGCCAACTACGTACTGACCCTGCGGGGTACCAACCCACCAGATGCCAAAGAGAAGCAGGGCACTCTCTATGTGCCGGAAGCTACCGCGCCGGACAGTACCGCGGTGAAGGCGGCTCCGGCGGATACAACGGCTGTGAAGAAATAAATGGAAGAAGAACTCTATGAACACGAGGCGTTCAGGAACAGGATCAGCACGGTCACCGCGACCGGCAAGCGCAACTGGATCTACGCCCTAAAACCAGGCGGCAAATTTTACGGGTGGAGGAATATGCTCTCCTACACGTACCTGGTAGTTTTCTTTGCCCTGCCGTTCATCCGGGTGAACGGGGCGCCTTTTTTTATGATCAACCTGGTCGAAAGCAAATTCATCGTTTTCGGCAAGATCTTCTGGCCGCAGGATTTTTTTATCCTGGCCCTGGCCATGATCACGATGATCATTTTTATCGCCCTCTTTACGGTTATATATGGCCGGCTCTTTTGCGGGTGGGTTTGTCCGCAGACGGTGTTTATGGAATTTGTGTTTCGGCGGATTGAATGGTGGATCGAAGGTTCTCCCGCCAGGCAACGCACCCTGAATGAAGGGGAATGGACCCCGAACAAAATCTGGAAGAAGACGTTGAAACATACGTTGTTTCTCCTGTTTTCATTCCTGATCGCCCACACGTTTCTTGCCTACATCATCGGGGTCGAGGAGGTGTGGCGGATCGTCCGCGAACCGATCTCCCAACATCTTGGCCTACTGTTGGGATTGATCGTCTTCACGGGATTGTTTTACGGTGTATTTGCTTTTGTCCGGGAGATCGTCTGCACGACGGTTTGTCCATACGGACGACTGCAGGGTGTGCTCTACGATAAGGACACCATGCAGATCGCCTATGATTACAACCGGGGCGAGCCGCGGGGACGCTTTAAGAAAAATGAAACCCGCACCCACGGCGATTGCATCGACTGTAAAAAATGCGTGATGGTCTGCCCGACAGGGATCGACATCCGTGACGGCGTGCAACTGGATTGTGTCGGATGTACGGCCTGTATCGATGCGTGCGATGAAGTAATGGATAAAGTGGGATTCCCCCGGGGCCTGATCCGCTATGCTTCCGAAAACCAGATTGCCAACCGGGTGCCGTTTCATTTTACCGCTAAAATGAAGGCTTACTCCGGGCTGCTGGTGATCCTGGTCACGGCGATGGGCTTTATGATCGCCACCCGAAACCATGTGGATACTTATCTTTCCAGGGTCAAGGGACAACTCTACCAGGAGGTCTCCCCCGATACGCTGGGCAATTTGTTTGAAGCCAAGATCATCAATAAAACCACCCGGGAGATCGAGGTAACGATGCGGCTGGAAAACCCGGACGGCGTGATCAAAGTGATCGGGAATCCGAAACTGATCTTACAACCCGAAAAAGTCAATGACTTTACGTTCTTCCTGCAGATACCCAAATCGGAGATCAGGCAACGGAGCAACCCGGTGACGATCGGGATTTACGAAAACGGGAAGCCGATCCAAAAGCTCAGGACAAAATTTTTGGGTCCGTTTAAGTGATGAGAGGCGAAAGGCGAGAGACGAGAGACGAGAGACGAGAGACGAGAGGCGAAAGGCGAGAGACGAAAGACGAAAGAATAAAGAAATGAATTGGGGACATAAACTCTTGATTGTCATCATCCTTTTCCTGGTTACCATGATCGGGGTGGTATTTTACGCTTCGCAACAGACCAATGAAATGATCGATGATCAGTATTACCAGAAGGAGCTGAAATACCAGGAAGTCATCGATGCCAAAAAGAACCTGAATGCCGTATCGGGAGAGCCGATGCTTCACCAGACACCTACCGAGGTTGTGCTGCACTTTCCTGTGGGAACGTTTGAAAAAATGGAATCGGGATCTTTAGAGTTGCTCCGGGCAGATAACAAATCAAAGGATGTCTCGCTGACGTTGCATCCCAACTATTCGGATCTGATGGTGATCCCGAAGCAAAAACTCCACAAAGGACACTACCAGGTACGGATAAGCTGGCGCAATGACCAAAAGGCGTATTACCGGGAAGAAACCCTCTTCGTTGAATAACCGGAATCATCCGGAGCCCCAGGGGACAAATAAGAAAAACCCGGATCATCCGGGCGAACAGCCTTCAACTGACATGATGATACCCATACTTTCGATTCGCCGGTCAACCGAAACCCGATGCATGATTACCTGGTAGCAGCGTTGGCAGGACTCTCCATTGGGTTTTTAGGAAGTTTTCACTGTCTCGGCATGTGCGGACCCATTGCATTGGCTTTGCCTATACCTCAACAGGAAAAAGGGAAAGGGGTACTGGGAATAGCGGCTTATAATGTGGGAAGAGCTGTCACGTATGGCATGCTCGGACTCCTGTTTGGATATGTTGGCCTCCGGTTCAGGATATGGGGTTTGCAACAGGCAATCACGATCACAGCGGGAGGGCTGATCCTGATGTTTGTTCTGACGCGTTTTAACCTGTCGACCAGGCTGCCCGGTGTACATCGTCTCAATACCCGGATCAACCAGGGATTGGGGCGCTTACTCCAAAAACCGAAAAAGGCCTCCTCCCTTTTCCTCATCGGGTTACTCAATGGGCTATTGCCGTGCGGGTTGGTATACGTGGGCATGGCGGCTGCCATGGCTACCGTGGATGTTGCTTCCGGGGGCTTCCTGATGATTGCTTTCGGGATCGGTACGATGCCGATGATGGCCGGGCTGATGCTGTTTGGCAGCCGGATATCGCTCGCGGCCCGGAAGAAGATCAATCGTGCGGTGCCCTACCTGGTCGGCCTGATGGCCATCCTGCTGATCCTGCGGGGACTCAACCTGGGCATACCCTACATCAGCCCCAAGCTCGAAAAACAGCCAACCGAAAATCCTCATTGCCATTAAGGGTAAAGCTTGCTGTATGGCTGAGGGGATGGTATCCTGTCATTACCGGGTCTCTTTGGGATGCCGTACCTTGCTGCTATGAAACCCTTTCACATCCTCCTGGGCATCATCCTTGTTTCCGGATGTAAGCCTGCCGCCAAAGAAGAAACCATCGTCGCTGCGTCACCTTCTCCAGAGGGTGACAGGGTATCCATTCCATTTGCGGGAGACTGGCTCAACCAGGCCTATTATGATTTGATTCTCCGAAAAAAGTCTCCGCACGATGCGCAGGAAAAAGTTGAAAATTGCTTTATCTCCATCCCCGCCACCACCCGCGATACCACGGTGATGATCTATGGCTGGCACGAATCCGGCCCAGAGTTGGTGGCCGTCCGGAACAACGACCAGTTTGAGCTGTGGGAGGTACAGGGCGATTCGCTCGACCGGCTTGCGTTCCGTCCCAAGGTCATCGATGAAAATCACCTGCAACTGGGCAACGACACGTTTGTCAGAATCCATCCTTTTCACGGACCATATGATCAGCCTTTCATCCTGGAAGAAATCCTGTTTAAAGGCACCTATACCCTGGATAACGGAGACAAAGTGGAATTTAAGAACACGGGGGAGTTCTCCGGCATTGGCAGGAACACGTACTACCGGGTACGGATCGACTACCTGGATGCGGGGCTCCAGGTGGACCAGGTAGGGATCGGCACCTCTGAGGATAACCTCGATTACTTCGGCTTTAAATATAAAGGCGATGTGCTGCAGCTATACGTCCTGAAATGCAAGGAGTACAACCAGGCTGATCAGCGGTGCGATGAGGTCGATTTCGGGAAATTGGCCTACACGCTGAAAAAACAACCATAAAAAAGGCGCCCCCGGGGCGCCTTTTTTATTACTTACCTGTCGCGGCGAGAATCGGGGCGTTGTCCCGGTAGTGAATCACCTGGTCAACTTTGTCCTGGGCATCGAAATGAAACAGGATATGCATCCACTGGCTCATGCTTTTCCCGTTTTTATATTTCGCATATACGCGGTACCAGCTGAGCAACCATGTACCCGGGGCCTCATTACTTTGCGGTTTGTTGACTTTGACCGGGAGATAGACCGCTTGTGAAAAATCAAGGGAGTCGATCATCTCCAATCGGCGCTTGGTCCAGAATTCGGAAATAGCCGCCTTACCGATCAGACTATCCCCGCTGTTCCAGTAATACCGGGCATTGTCCGCATAAATGCTTGTCCAGCCATCCATGTTGCCGGAGCTGAGGTTGGCGAGGGCCTTCTTGCCGATCTCGACATATTTCGGATCGGTGATTTCTGCGGGTGCCATGGTGGTATCCGGGGAAGCGGCTGCGGCGGACGTCTCATCCCCGGATTTGGGTTGTGCGCAAGAGACAAGGATCCAGCAGGTGAATCCCAGGAGGATAAAGAGAAGATTTTTCATACAATGCTATTTGGAAGTGAGTGAATTGTGAAATCCCGGTGTTCCCCGCGCGGATGCTGCACTGGCCCTGTCACTGCCTCCTCTAAAATACGAAAGCATACACAACAGGGAGCAAATATTTATACTGCCCTTGGGTCCGGATCGTTGCGTAGTTTTACGTAAAATCACGTAAAACTACCTGATCTTAACGACACCTTATCTAAAATAGATCGGAGGGTAATACCTTAATTCCCCGTACCAATCTCCCTTCTTTATGCCAAACCCATACACGACCAGTGCCGGTGTCTTTATCTCCCTTTCGACCGGTCGCCAGGGCATCGCGACCTACAAGGCGAGCAACGCATACCTGGAAAACCAAAATCTGAAAGCCCATTTTTTCGGAAAAGACAAAATCCTTGATCTCCTCAATCAAAGCGGCGCTGTTGGCCTCCGTATCTGGTATGGAATCGGGCCGGATGGCAACAACCGGAATGTACCGCAACTGTACGTGGTGGCCGTGGATGCAAACGGGGATGATATCTTACCATCCGGCAATGAATTGGTGCTAGACCAGTCGCTGCCCTGTCCATCGTATTGTCCCGGAGGCGCCTCCCTGGAGAACTGATAAATATTGTTGTTCTTGAAAAACCTGCTGGGCCTGATTCTTATTTCCGAATTGTCCATATTGGTTCCGGTTATTTCGTGGATTCTTTTTGTCCGACGCGCCAGCCCTCCGCTCTATTTCATCCTGGCCGGCATTCTTCTGGGTGGCCTGGAAGAAATCGTGTTATGGATCATGGCGCTCCGATACGGTAACAATCTTATTGCGATCAATTTATATTCAGTGCCGAGCCTGTTATTATTATATGCCGCGTATCTCACCAATCCGGGAATCGCGGGCCCGATCAGGCGGGTCATGGGCATCACGGGCCTGGCAGGTTTATTGGCGATTATTTATTTCCTTGTGCGTAAGGATCTCTATCAGCTCATCACGATCAACCTCGTCATCCTGTCCATTGCCCTGATCCTGCTGGCCCTCTATTATTTTATTCACAAAGTGTTTTACTCCCGGGAGTTTGACATCCTGCACCATCCGTTTTTCTACATCTCCTGCGGGATCTTCGTCTATTACCTTTCCGTCCTTTCCATTTTTTCCACCTATGACATGAAGCTCCGTGGGTACGAGATGCTGTGGGCGGTGAAAACGCTGTTTTTCATCTTCTACAACCTCACCCTCGCCTACAGTTTCATTATCTTTCGGAAATACCGAAACTCCTTATGAACCAGCCGGTAGTGGTCTACCTTATCCTGTCGCTGATGTTCCTGGTGATCAGTGTAGTCTTTATTTTCTTTATTGTCTTCCACAATAAGAAAATGCTCGAGCATACCAACCGGCTGGCCCAGATGGAAATCGCCAAAAGCAAGCAGGACCTCAAGGATTCGATCGCCATCCAGGAGATGGAGCGTTCTAAAATCGGGGCCGACCTGCATGATGACCTGGGGCCGACCTTGTCTGCGGTCAAACTCAAGATAAATTCCATTTCGACCGGAAACACGCTCAGGGAAGCGGACTGGGTGCAGATCCGGTCCATGATCGATCAGACCATCTATAATGTCCGTACGCTCTCCCATACCTTGTATCCCAACACGCTCAAAGAATTCGGGCTTGTGGATGCCGTGCGGGAGATGATCGCCCGGATTGCGGGTCTGACCAACGTAGCGTTTATTGCCAATATCGATCCGTCCGCCAACAAGCTGGAGTACCCGGTTCAGCTCAGCCTGTACCGGATCATCCAGGAGTTTATCAATAACTCCCTCAAGCACAGCCATTGTACGGAGATTCATATCCAACTACTTTCGGGGCCCGGGGAAATCGCGATGGATTTATCAGACAACGGGAAAGGCTTTGCCGGGGACCCGGATAAGCATGAGGGCCTTGGCCTGAAAAACATGCGCATGCGCGCTGAAGCGATCAATGCCGCCTTTCAGTTGGAAAGCAAAAAAGACAAAGGGACCAGTCTTAAAATCACACGTAACCTGTCCGTCACATGAACAAATCCTCTGTCGCAATACTGGATGATCATGAACTCTTCCGGACCGGGATCTGCGAATTGGTCAGTAAATCCCCGGACTTCGAAATGCTTTGGTCGGTCGGGGCCCCGGAAGAATTGTACCAGGCCCTCGAGCACCAGACACCGGACCTGCTGATGCTGGACATACGGTTGAAAAACACCAACGGGCTCGATGTACTGCAAAAATTGAAATCCACCCATCCGGCGCTTAAAATTGTCATGCTGACCATGCATGCGGAAAGTTCGTACATCCGGAGGATGATCGAGCATGGAGCCGATGGCTACCTGCTCAAGGATATTACCCCCGAAGAACTCTTCCGTTCGCTTCGGAATGTCATCCGGTTGGGACGCTATTTCGGTACTGAGATTATGGAAGTCCTCGTACAGTCTCTTCAACAAAAAGAGTTCCTGAAAAAGACCGGTTTGGAATTTTCTTCCATTGAACTGGACGTTCTCCTGCTGATCAGTGAAGGCCTGACGGCAGAGGAAATCGCGAAAAAGCTATTCAAATCACATCGGACGATTGAAGGCTACCGGCAAAGGCTCCTGGATAAAACGGGGTCAAAAAATATTGCCGCACTCATCTCCTGGGCATATAAAAACGGGGTGCTCTGAAACCCTCCTGCGTAATTCTACGCAGGTCTAAATTGCGTAGATCATTGCTTTCGGCCCGCCTGGCTTTAGCTTAATTTTGGATACGCGTAACACCCAATCAACCCGGTGGCCTCTGCATCCCGAAAACCTCATAAACCAACGACAAGTTTAATTCCATCCTCCGCCAACACGACCCCAATCAACTGGAAACCCTGTCCACCCGGCAGGGTTTTTTTGATGCCGTTTCCCTTCTATCTTGGCTGGTGATCAATCGGCCATCATGGAAAAGAAAAACCTCCTCTTGCTGCATGGCGCCATGGGTAGCCAGGACCAGTGGTCCCTTCTGGCGGGTCAACTGGAAAATGATTTTACGGTTTTCCGCTTTAATTTCAGCGGACACGGCGGCAGCCCGGTTCCGGATTCGTTTTCCGTTCAATCCTTTGCCCGGGAAGTTATCGCTTTCCTGTCTGAACGGAGTCTCTCCAACGTCTACGTCTTGGGGTACAGCATGGGTGGTTATGTGGCGATCCAGGTTGCTTTGATCAGGCCGGACCTGGTGCAACGGGTCATGACCCTTGGCACCCTGTTTGCGTGGTCCCCGGAAACGGCCGCCAGGGAAGTCCGGATGATGAACCCGGAGGTGATCCGCCAAAAAGTCCCCGCGTTTGCTGAAGCGCTGCAACAGCGTCATGCACCGGAAGACTGGATGAAACTGATGCAGGTCACGGCAGCGATGATGATCCGTATGGGAAATGGTGAAGCCCTCGCCAAGGACGATTTTCAACAGATCAAAATTCCGGTCCTCCTGTGTGTCGGATCGGCGGACCATATGGTCAGCCGCGCGGAAACGGAACGCACAGCCACCTGGTTGCCCAATGGTACCAGTACCATACTGGAAGGATTCAGGCATCCCCTTGAATCTGCGGACAACCGGGTACTGTGTGATCTGATCAAAAGCTTTTTCCCCTAGCGGCTTCCGGGGCCATACGAAAGATTCCTTCAGCGGAATAGCCGTTCCGGATGTTTAGGGTTACTTCTATCTTTGATCATGGCGGTTTGTGAAAATTGCGGGCAACCGGTCACCGAGACCTATTGCGGGCATTGCGGGCAGAAGCGGATGCCGGAGAGACTGAGTTTTGGCTTCCTCTGGCACGAACTATTTCATTTCTTCACGCATATCGAGAAAGGATTCTTCCACACGACCTGGCAGATGGTCCGTTCGCCGGGACGTATGGTAATGGCCTATATCGGAGGCAGGCGCAAACAATACCAGTCGCCGGTGTCCTATTTTCTCATCTGGACCACCATCCTGATTCTGACCTTGTACGCCATCAGCAGCCTCTTCGGGCCCAATACGGCCATCGACTATAAGGAATATTTCGGCCCGGGGAAGAGTACCGCTTATACGCTCCGCCACCTGGGCTTCATGCTGATGATCATCATTCCTTTCCAGAGCCTCCATTTCTATCTCCTGATCGCCCGCCCCCGGTACAACTATATCGAATCGGTGGTCATGCTCACCTATGTCATCGGGACGATCATCTTTCTGCAGTTCATTTTTGCCCTTGGCTCCGTTGTGTTTTACGCATTGACAGGCCGGGCCGTAGATCTCCTGTATTCCGATGCCTGTAAAGCCGGCATTGCCATCTGGTTTACGGTAGATTTTTTACGTCACTATACCTTGCGCCATAAAGTGATTCGCGGGATCGCCGTGGTCCTGCTGATCGCCGTGACGTTCAATGTATACCGGTTGCTGGTCGTCCCGCAAATCACTTCTTTTATACTTCATTGAAAATCACTCCCCGTGGACGTGTTGCACGGGAAAGTTTTGTATGTATGCTGCATGGGTGGTGTCCATCCATTTCAACCCGCGACCGGAAACAATCATGAAGGGAGGCCGGTGTGGTCAGCCCCGGAGGATGACCCTTTTATCAATCGGTCTCCTCCAGGGAGAAAATGTCTTCGACCTTTTTTCCAAAGACGCGGGCGATCTTCAGTGCCAGCACGGTAGAAGGAACGTATTTCCCGGCTTCCATGGCATTGATGGTCTGGCGGCTGACGGCGATGCGGTTGGCCAAGTCCTCCTGGGTTAGGTTGTGCTCCGCGCGTTCGACTTTGATTCTATTTTTCATCGCGGGCGGATTTGGCGGATCGGTACAACAGGTAATTGAACCGGATGATGAATATGATCAGGACGGTAAACATGTTGTAGATCATGATGTGCAGGAAGGACATCCCGTAGATCAGCAGAAAACCGGCCAAGAGCAGGAGGTAATTGACCCAGACCGACCACATCAGCGAAGAGAGCCGGAGGTTGCCGATAAATTCATCTTCCTGCTTTTCTTTCGAAAAGGCCACCAGGAGCGCTCCCACAATAAACAGAACCCCAACAACAGTATTGGTGATATTGGTTTCCACAAACGCAAATGGACCAAACCGATCCATCTTGACATCCTCGAAAATCCTGATTTCATCATAGAAGAGTGTGAGCACCCTGGCATCCAGCCACTCGGCTTCATATCCCGTAGTTGTCAGAAGTATGCCTGCCAGGCAGGCGGGGATTAAAATCCACCAACCGATCCGCTTGAACCGGTTGGCCAATAATAAACTGCTTTTCATAATTCATTTTTTAACAAAAGTAATATGTTTTTTACTATTTGTCAAGTATTTTTTACATTTAGTAAAAATATTTTTACAAAAAATCTCCCTAAATCTTGATAATCTTTGATTTATGAATATTCATTTTATTCTCCGGCAGATCAACCGTGACCTGGTTCCGCAGTTTGAAGACCGGCTCCGACAATACCTCCAGGCCCACGATAAAGAATGGCTCATCGAACAAATCATCCGCCTCACGCTGGATGCGCACAGCCTCCAGGAAAACGACCGCCGTCAACTGATGGCGCTTAAAGAAAAGCGCCGCGCGGAACGGATGAACCGGCTAAAATCGCTCCGGCTCAATGAATCGTACCTGATCGAATTTCTTGGTCAGTACAGCGGTGTATCCCGTGAATCGCTCATCCGGGAAGGGCTGCTAGCTGCCGGAGCGCCGGAAAAAGGAACCGACCTGATCCCTGAATCTTGCCGGAGTCCGGATGGACAGACCCTGTTGCTCCTGGCCAAAGACGTTTTGTTTGGTTTGTTGTACGGAGATGCTTCCACGGATACGGAATTCCGGCGCATCGAACGCGAGATGCTGACGCTCACCCTGCCGCAGTTTAAGTCAGAGGCATTGGATTTTATGAAAGCGACAACGGAAATCAACGCCTGGGGCACCTGGCAGGATCCGGACAGCGTCTCCAATGACGTTCGCGCCGACAACATTGTCATGGAGGTTGAATTTGGCGAGATTGCGGGAGAGTGGATCGGGAAGGGTATCATCCTCTGCCTGAGCCTCATCAACAATCTCGAGATAAACGAGCAGATCCTCTATGGGCGCATGATCAATGTCGAACAGAGCACGCTGATCTCGTGAGGATCAGGCCGTCACAATCCGGTTTTCTTTGTTTTTGTACTGTCCCTTGCTCTTGCGGATATTGACTGCCACCACTTTGTATTCGGGGCACATCGCCTCGCTGTCACTGACACTGGAAGTCAATTCATTCATCCGCACCTCCGGGAAGTGGAAGGTGGAGGACAGAATCCCGGGTTGCACCTCATCCGTGATGCGCGCCCTGACATCGATCTTGCCCCTCGCGCTGATGATACAGACCATGTCGCCTTCTTCGATGAGGTGATGGGCCGCATCGACCGGATTGATCAGCAGCACATCATCCGTCAGCACCTTTACATTCCGCGTACGGCGCGTCATCGTGCCGCAATTGTAATGCTCCAGTTCGCGGTTGGTCGTGAGGATATAGGGAAACTCCTTCCCGTGGTTGACAATCTCCTCGGATTCCCGGAAACTGGCTCCCTGGAATTTTCCTTTCCCGCGCTTGAAGGTTTGCGTATGGAGGATTTTGGTATCGGTCCCGTCCGGCAATACTGGCCATTGCTTCCCGTTTTCGCCGAGTTCCTCCCATTTGACACCGGCAAAGAAAGGAACGATCCGGGAAATCTCCTGGAGCATGGTATCCGGATCATAGTCCGGCTGGGGATATCCCATGCGGTTCATGATCTCGACGATCACCTGGCCGTCTGGTTTGGTGCCTTCGAGCGGTTCCACGACCGCCTGGACGCGCTGGATCCTGCGCTCCCCATTGGTAAACGTGCCGCTCTTTTCCAGGAAGGAGGAAGCCGGTAAGACGACGTGTGCCATCTTGGCGGTCTCTGTCATGAAGATTTCCTGGACCACCAACAGGTCGAGCTGGCTCAGCGCTTTGACGACATGCGCTGTATTGGGATCCGTCTGCACATTGTCTTCGCCCATGATCCACAAGGCCTTTAATTTCCCCTGGATGGCCGCATCGTACATCTGCGGAATCTTATAACCGATATGAAGCGGGAGCCTGGCGTGATAAAACTCCTCGTACATCCGGTGGATTTCGGGATTTGTCACATCGAGATACCCTGCGCCCTGGTGAGGCTGGCAACCCATGTCGGCCGCGCCCTGGACATTGTTCTGACCCCGCAACGGGTTGACTCCGACTCCCCTTCGTCCCACATTGCCGGTGATCATGGCGAGATCGGCGATCAGCATCACCGTGTAGGTTCCCTGTGAATGTTCCGTCACACCCAATCCATGGAAGGACATGGCTGCCGGAGAAGTGGCATAAGCCATAGCGGCCTGGCGGGCCAGGTCTTTGGGCACTCCGCTGATGCGGGAGAGCTCATCGATGTCGTAAGAAAGAATCTGCTTCTTAAACTCCTCGTAGCCCTCCGTGCGGGATTCGATAAACGACTTGTCCTCCAGTCCCTCGGTGATGATGTAGTAGAGCAACATATTCATCACGGCCACATTCGTGCCGGGACGCAGCTGCAGATGGTACTTCGCATAGCGCGCCAGTTCTGTTCTCCGCGGATCAATGACGATACAGGTCTTCTTCATCGCGAATTGCTTCAGCTTCGCGCCGGTCACCGGATGGGCGTCAGTCGGGTTGGCGCCGATGACGAGGATGGTATCCGCATACTTGAGGTCTTCGATGGAGTTGGTCGCGGCACCGGTGCCAAAGGTCCTTTGCATCCCCAGGGCCGTCGGCGAATGGCAAACCCGGGCGCAACTGTCGATATTGTTGGTCCCGATCACGGCTCGGATGAACTTCTGCATGAGGTAGTTTTCCTCATTGGTGCAGCGCGCGGAAGAAATGCCGGCAATAGCATCCGGACCGAAATCTGTCCGGATCGATGTCAATTTTTCAGCAATGTAATCATAGGCTTCTGCCCAGGTGGCCGGGACCAGTGTGCCTTCGCGGCGGATCAGGGGCGTGCGCAGGCGATCCGGGTGATTGTAAAAAGAGAAAGCGAATCGTCCTTTCAGGCAGGTGTGCCCCTGGTTGACTTCGGCATCGTATGGCGCCTGGATGGATTTGACCTTTCCCTGGACGACCGATACATCCAGGTTGCAGCCAACACCACAATAGGTGCAGACCGTCCTGACCTTTTCATCTACCGCAACGGATTTGGATTCAAATACATCGGAAATAGCCGAGGTGGGACAAGCCTGCGCGCAGGCACCGCAACTGACACAATCCGATTCAAAGAAATTCTGTTCAAACCCTTTAATGATATGGCTGTCGAATCCCCGCCCTGCCATGCTCAGGACAAACTGTCCCTGGACTTCATCACAGGCGCGGACGCAGCGGAAGCAATTGATGCATTTTGAAAAATCGGAGGTCATGTAGGGATGGCTCAGATCCTTCTCCCGATCGAGATGGTTTTTCCCTTCGGGGTAGCGGACATCGCGGATCCCAACCCGGGCGGCTACGGTCTGCAGTTCGCAATTGTTGTTGACTTCGCAGGTGAGACAATCCAGCGGGTGATCCGTCAGGACCAGTTCCACGATGTTTTTCCTCAGCCGGGTGATCCGGTCCGAATCCGTGTAGATAAAAGAACCGGCCATGACCGGCGTATGACAGGAGGCCTGGGCTTTGGCCGGGCCGTTTTGCGTGAGGGCCACATCGACACTGCATACCCGGCACGCGCCGAAGGGATCCAGGTTGGGCGCATCACACAAGGTAGGCACGGTGTCATGCCCGAGGTGGCGCCGGATAAACTTCAGGATAGTATCGCCGTCATGAACGGGATACTCTTTATTGTTGATAAAAGCCGATTTGGTTCCATTGGGGGAAACAGGGCGATCCTGGATGGCTTTTTCCGTGGTGTGTAATAAAGCTGTCTGTGGTGCCATTTACGCTAGGATTTGAAAAAGGGATCGAGTTCTCCTTTGAAATAAGTCAACGCGTTTTTGATCGGAAGAGGAACGCCTCCGCCAAGCGCGCAAAGCGAACCTGTCTCCAGCGTTTCCAGCAAATCTGTCATTAAAGTTAAGTCCATTTTATAATTCTCCTTCCTGGCCTTTTCCACCATTTCATATCCCCGTGTCGACCCGATACGGCAGGGAAAACATTTTCCACAACTCTCATGTGCCGTAAAACGAAACAAGTGCTCGATGTATTCGATCATCGGAAAATGATCGGGGATACAGATCACTGAAGCGTGCCCGAGCAGGAATCCCGCTTTCGAAAAGGTGTCAAAGTCAACCGTGAGCTCATCCAACTTGCTGACCGGGACCAATCCGCCGAGCGGACCCCCGATATGGAGGGCTTTGACAGGGGACCGGAATCCACCGGCCAGATCATCAACCACTTTCCTCAGGGGTGTACCCATATCCACTTCATAAAGCCCCGGTCTCCTGAAGTAGCTATCGAGGGACATGAGTTTGGTACCGGAGGACCTGGCCGTCCCGATAGACGCAAAAGCTTTGCCTCCGTTTTGCATGATATACGGCAAGTTGGCCAGGGTTTCGACATTGTTGACCACTGTGGGCTTATTAAACAAACCTTGTTGGGTCGGGTAAGGAGGGCGCACCCGGACTTCGGGGCGCTGGCCTTCGATGGAAGACAGGAGGGCGGTCTCTTCGCCGCAGATATAGGCGCCCTGGGCCTTGATGACTTTAAAATCAAAATCGAACCCGGAACCCAGGATATTTTTTCCCAGCAGTCCCATCGAACGCAACGTACTGATCTCCTGGCCGATAATATCGACAGACTCCGGGTATTCGCCGCGGATATACACGACACCATGACCCGCCCCGGCCATATAGCCCGCGATCATCATGCCCATCAGCAGGGAATGCGGACGCTGCTCCATGATATAGCGATCCGAATAGGCCCCGGGGTCCCCTTCGTCAGCGTTGCAGACAATAAATTTGGTATTCCCTTGCTGTGCACGGCAGGATTCAATCTTAAATCCCATGGAAAATCCGGCACCACCCCTGCCCCGCAAGCCGGATTCTTTCAGCTCGCCGATCAGTACTTCCGGAGGTCGCTTCAGACAATTTTTAAAAATCCCATAGTATCCTTCCACCGGTCCATAATCGGCTGTCAGAATGGGTGTCCCCGATTGGCCGACGTGGTATTGCTCCCGGGTTTTCGTTCCTGCTTGCAGTTCGTCCAGGCGATCGATATCGGTACCGGAGTAATTGTATCCGCCAAGATGGAAGGAACTGTTTTCATGGCAACGCCCTAGACAGCACATCTCCCCAATCTCCTCTTTCCCGAAACGCTGATGAAGTTTTTCTCTGACTTTATCCTGCGTGCCGGCTGTCAGACACGCGCTGCCGTTGCAGACATAGACTTTTTTCCCTTTGTTTTCCGGCCGGAGAAAATCATAAAAGGATACGGCGCCAAACAGGTTGGCCTTGCCCATGAGAAAATCCTCACTGAGGTCTTCCAGGGTTTCGAGATCGGGCGTGCCAGTGGCCCTGGCGTTGATGCCGAGTTCCTCAAAGAGGTTATCCTGAAGGCCTTTGCGGCCGGAGAGTTCACTCAGATTCTTAGACATACGGTGTAGGATTGAGCGCCTTGACGGATTGCCCGGTGGTGGATTGATTGACCCGTTGCGGGTTGGCGTAAACGGTCAGTTTATGGTTGCGGCAAAAAGCCATCAGGCAAATACCGGCTTTATCCGCATAGGAAACGGCCATAGTGGACGGAGCGGAAACGGAAGCAAGAAACGGGATGCCTGCCGCCCATGCTTTGCTGACTATCTCGAATGAAACACGACCGCTCACGGTCAGGCACTTCGCCACCGCTATGAGGTCACGCTGAAGCAGGTCTCCGATGGCTTTGTCTACGGCGTTATGACGGCCAATATCTTCCCGGAGACTGAGCAAAGTGCCGGCCATGTCGAATAACCCCGCCGCATGGGTGCCTCCGGATTGCTGGAAAGATTTTTGCATTTCACTCATCCGGTCAAACATCAGGCCAATCACCGCAGGATCGATGGTATCCGATTGGCTGACCCGGGGATTGTCGCATTCATCGAGGGATGTTTTGCCACACAGACCGCAGGAGGAAGCAGAGATCACATTGCGCGTACCGGCAAAATCTTTTTGAATGAGATGTGCCGGAATGGCAACATCGATGCCGGTGATGTACCCTTCGTCGTCGTATGCTGTCACCCGGAGGGCGAGGGACTTCGCAGGTCCCCGGTAGATGCCTTCTGCCCACAGCAGGCCAGTGACCAGGTCTTTTTCCTGACCGGGGCTATGCATGGTGACGGTGTAGGGCGTGTCATTGATCGAGACCTGCAACCCGACCTCCACCGCCAGGGTGTCCCGTACCGGGGTAAAATGACCCTCGTTGTAATGCAATCCGTCCAGTTTTTTGGTATTCATGCAGTGGTGTAAGTGCCTGATCCTGTTATCAAATATACGCCAAACCAGGGGCTTGAAGGGGTGAAAAGATAAGGAGGTCCTGAACAATTCAGGACCTTTAGTATTATTAGCGCATGGAATGGACCGACATACTCGTATCGCTGGTGACCCTGATCTCCCTGGAGATCATCCTGGGGATTGACAATGTGATATTTATCTCTATCCTGGCTGACAAACTGCCCGAGAAACAGCGACCCCGGCTTCGGCGTCTTGGGATCGGGCTGGCGATGATCATGCGCCTGGTCCTTTTGGCCCTGATCTCCTGGATCATGAAGCTGGACAATTCACTCATCCGGTTTCAGTCGATCGATCTCAGTGGCAAGGACCTCATCCTGCTGATCGGTGGTCTGTTCCTGCTCTATAAGAGTACCCGGGAGATCTACCTGAAAGCCGAACATGTCGCCCACAGTTATGAGACGGCCGCGACGAAAAAAACCAATACTTTCCGGGAGCTCCTGATCCAGGTATTGTTGCTGGACATTGTGTTTTCGGTCGATTCGATCATCACTGCCGTGGGTATGGTGGACCAGTTGTGGGTCATGTATACCGCCGTCATCATTTCGGTGGCGATGATGTTGTTTCTCTCCAAACCGATCAGTGAGTTCATCAACCGGCATCCGTCCTTCAAGATCCTGGCTTTGTGTTTCCTGCTCATCATCGGAATTTCCCTGATCGGGGAAGGCCTGGGATTCCATATTCCCAAAGGGTATATCTATTTCTCCATGGCGTTTGCGTTCCTGGTCGACATCATCCAGATGAAGACGATCAAAACCAAATAATTCCGAACCCGCCGTATGAAATTTCCTCTGATGCTAATCGGCTTTGTCCTTGCCGGCACGGGCTGCAGGCCCGTCAAGGACAGCCCGCCGGTCCATCCGGAAAGCCTGCCGGCCGGGTCAGCCGCGACAGATCAAACCGCCAAGAGCACGATGGACCTGACCGGGCATTACAGGGGATTGTTGCCCTGCGCGGATTGCGCGGGCATCGAGACGTCGATCCACCTGGATGCCGATCAAACATACACCTTCTCCTTTTCCTACAAGGGAAGAGGGGAAGGGAAAACCTTTACCACTTCCGGGCACTATACCTGGAACCCGGACGGAAAGACTATCCGGCTGGAAGGGCTTACGCTCCAACCGGACCAATATGTGGTTGGCCATGGTTCGTTGACCCAACTCGACATGGAAGGCAAACCCATCAAGGGACAGCTCGCGGATCGCTATGTCCTGAGCAAGCAATGATCTCCGCCTAAAACATATATAAAAAATCTTTATATTTATACCTTCATCGGCCTGCCGGATCCGGGCCGGTGTGGAGATTTTATTGGTACTCGCCCTTCGCTGACATTCTTTTGATCATGTTAAATCCATCCGCCATGACCATGCGACTTTGCTTTCTTCTTTTGCTGTCCGCGTCGACGATGACAGCCCAGTATTCCACCGATCTGCGCCTGACCAACAGTGCCGGTGGATCCTATACGGCCAATAACAATGCCAGCTCCGTCGCCGTTTACGGCAGCATCGTGCATGTAGCCTGGTCGGACAACCGGAACGGGAGCAGCGAAATCTATTATAAGCGGTCCAACGACGGAGGGGCTTCCTGGACCTTGGACATCCGGCTGACCAACGCATCATTTGAATCGACTTCGCCTTCGATTGTGGTGACCGGGGATGAAGTGCATGTGGCCTGGCAGGATTTCCGGGACGGCAACGGTGAGATCTATTATAAACGCTCCACCAACGGCGGTATGACCTGGGGAAATGATATGAGGCTGACCAATAATCCTTCCCTGGCTTCCAACCCCAGTCTCGCGTCTTATGATCACACCTTGTACCTCGTGTACAGCGATGACCGGGCCGGCAACCGCGAAATCTATTTCAGGCGATCGGTCAACAGCGGCACCAGTTGGAGTAACGATATGCGCATGACCAACCATGTGCAGGTATCCGACAAACCTTCCGTGGCAGCCAGGGGCAACGAAATTCACCTGGTATGGCAGGACGCCGTCAGCGGCACCACCCAGATCTATTACAATCATTCGACGGACGGCGGCATGACCTGGGGAAACGAAGTGCCGATGTCTGCAAGCGCTTTGTCCTCCGATTCGCCTTGCCTGGTCTATACCGGTTCAGTCCTGATGATCGCCTGGCAAAACAGCGACGAGGGCAATGCAGAACTCTATTCACGCAGGTCAACGGATGACGGTGCAAACTGGAGCCCGGTCCTACGTATGACCAGTACGGCCCGGAGTTCAGCCAATCCCCGGCTGGCAGCTTATGCCAGCTATATTCTCCTTGTCTGGGAGGAAGATCTCGGAGGCGGAAACACGGAAATCCACCAACGGTCATCCACGGATGCGGGCCTGAGTTTTGATGCGTCTTTCCGCATCACCAACGTAAGTGCAAATTCATTAAACCCTTCGGTTGCTGTCGAGGGATTCGCGATTTACCTGGTTTGGACGGACGAACGGGACGGGAACGCGGAGATTTATTTTTCCCGCAATCCTAACGGTAATCCATTTGGCGATATCAACACCCTGGATTGGGTCAATGTGATTGGTTCTCCCGATGGTTCACTCGCTTCGGCCGTGGTGACGGATGCTTCGGGCAATGTATATGTCACCGGCACCTACAATGGAACCGTTGATTTTGACCCGGGACCCGGCGGCAGCCTGCTGACATCGGTTGGTGGCACGGATGTCTTTGTCTGTAAAATAGATCCGGCGGGTCAACTATTGTGGGCCAGGAGCATGGGAGGTAATCAGACCGACCTGGCGCTGGGCATTGCGGTGGATAAAAACGGCAATGTGCTTACGACCGGTTCGTTTGAAGGAACCGCGGATTTCAATCCCGGCTCCGGCAGTTTCAATATGATTTGCCCCGGAGCTGCCGATGTTTATGTTTCCAAACTGGACGCGTCCGGCAATTTCATTTGGGCGCGCCGGCTTGGTGGCATTGGTTTTGATGAAGGCCGATCCGTCAGCACGGATGAGGCGGGCAGCGTATTCATCACCGGTGCTTACAGTAACAATGCGGATTTTGATCCGGGCGTCAATTCCCTGATACTGCAGACAAAGGGAGAAGAGGATGCTTTCGTGTGCAAACTCAATGCTGCCGGCAGCCTGGTCTGGGCCGTGGGTTTTGGCGGACCGCAGTATGACGGAGGGCGTGGGATCGACCTGGATGCGGAAGGACATGTACTGGTCACCGGTTATTTTGCCGGGACGGTTGATTTTGATCCGGGACCGGATACGCTTGCTGTGGTCACCAAGGGATTGAGTGATATTTTCATTTTGAAAATGGACCGGGCGGGTCATCCTGTCTGGGCGAAGGGCTTTGGCAGCAGTGATTTTGATGAGGGCAACAGTATCGTCACCGATCCGGAGGGAAACATTTATTCCACCGGGTATTACACGTACACGGTTGATTTCAATTCCGGACCCGGCATCAACCAGTTGACGGCCAGGGGATCGGATGATATCTATGTCCTGAAGCTCGATTCCCTGGGCAATTACCTGTGGGCGCGGGGATTTGGCGGATCGGAATATGACGCGGGCAAATCGATCGTCCTGGATCCGGCCAATAATGTATACACCACCGGATTCTTCCAGGGCACTGCCGACTTCTACCCGGGCAACCCGGTCACCGAACTGCATGCGCCATCCAACGAAGAAGACATCTTCGTTTCGAAACTCAGCGAGGATGGAGCGTTCGTCTGGATCAATCAGCTGAGCGGGCAAAATGAAGAAGCGGCCTATGGAATCGCCACATCCGGCCTGGGCTATGTCTATGTCGTCGGTTATTTCTTTGGCACGGTGGATTTCGATCCTTCCATTGATTTCGCCTCGTTCACTTCGCAGGGCGCGGATGATTTGTTCATTGCCAAGATCCGGCAATGCACCCCGAGTGAAAACACGATCATCGAAACCGCATGTGATTCATACGTCGCACCGGACGGGGCGGTTTACGCTGCTTCGGGCACTTACCAGGCCGTGATTTCCAACACGGCAGGATGTGACAGTCTCATCACGATCCAACTAACCCTATTGCATGGCGCTGCCGGCAGCGTCAATGCCACGGCCTGTGAATCGTATACCACGCCCAGCGGCCAGCATACGTGGACCGAGTCGGGCACGTACCAGGAGACCTTTCCTTCCGGTTCCGGATGTGACAGCGTGATCACCTACTATGTCAATATCCTTCAAAACACCGCCGGTGTGGCGGAAGTGACCGCATGCGACAGCTATACGGCTCCGGACGGGCAGGTGTATACCAACAGTGGCACCTATCAGTACCTCACCACGAATGCTGGAGGATGCGACAGTACGGTCGTATTATTCCTGACGATCGGGCATGATACAGAATCATCGATCGCCATCGATGCGTGTGACCGGTATACCACACCAGACGGGCAACAAACGTGGACGCAATCGGGAGTGTATATGTACACCATTCCCAATGCGACCGGTTGTGACAGTACGATCACCATCGATCTCGGTATTTTCCACCTGGAGGTGCAGGTCATCCAGGATCCCACCTCGCTGACCGCAAACCTCACGGATGTAGCGTATCAATGGGTGGATTGTGACGAGGCGTATGCCCCGATCCCTAATGAAACAGCTCAATCCTTTACGCCGGTGTCCTCAGGGCATTATGCAGTCATTGTCTTTGACGGGGAATGCGCGGATACCTCTTCCTGCATTGAAGTCTTTGTGGTTGGCACGGATGACCCTTCGTGGGCAGGGCAAATCAAGGTTTATCCCAACCCGGTCAAAGACCGCCTGCAGGCGGACCTTGGGCAAGTGTTTTCGCAAGTGACCGCCGAGATCAGTGATGTCCAGGGGCGAATCCTGCTGCACGAACAGTTGGAAGGCGTCGCCACCCTGTCTTTCGACCTGGACCAGCCGCCCGGCTTGTATCTGCTGAAATTGCGGATCGAGGGCGAGCTGATGACTTACCGCTTTATCCGGATGTGATAAAAGAAAAAAGGGGGAAATAAATTCCCCTTTTTTCTTCTTGGGGTTTTACCGGAAAATAAAGAAGAAGGTCAGTCGTGGGATGATATCGGCTTTGCGGTCGACCAGCAAAGGCGCGTCGGCCTTCGGGGTATACGCGTTCACCCACAGGTTGGGCATCAGGTGAACATTTTTATGCGGCGTGTAATCGAGGCCCGCCAGGAAGAATTGCTCATCATAATGCCTGAACATATTCGCCGCGTTATAGCCCGAGAGCACATCCTGGTCCCGATAGCTATTGTCCGGGTTATAGGAATCATACCGGGCGAATGCCTGCAATTTATTTTTGATGAGGCGACCTTTGACAAAGGCAGAAAAGCCAAACGGTGTGACATCGGTGCCATCTGATTTCGCATTGAGTTGCCGCTGGGAGAATACTTCGACGCCCACAGTGAGCGGCTCTGACTGGT
>CAZTXO010000003.1:41602-128115 GCA_964617515.1 uncultured Saprospiraceae bacterium
GGTCAGACAATTTGTTTACGTCGAATTAACAGCGTGGAAACAAAGCCGGGTCCCTTGCCCCGTACTTTTGCGCCGTGAAATACTGTATTATGAAAATTCAATTCCTTCTCATTCCCCTGGTGTGCCTTGTCCTGGCATCCTGTGGTGGCAACAAGACAGCCGAATCGACCGGTGACAAACTCACCGGGATGATCAACATCGATGGTTCCAGCACGGTCTATCCGATCACGGAAGCCGTGGCGGAAGAATTCAAGAAAGTACAGCCGGATATCAAAATAGCGGTGGCTCTTTCCGGAACAGGCGGCGGATTTAAGAAATTCGGACGTGCCGAAACGGATATCAATGATGCTTCCCGCCCTATCAAGCCTGCTGAGGATAGCCTGGCCAGAGCCAATAACGTGCACTACGTGGAGCTCATGGTCGCCTATGATGGGATGGCTGTGGTGGTGAATCCGCAAAATACCTGGTGCAAAGACATGACGGTGGCCGAGTTAAAAATGCTTTGGTCGCCTGAAGCTCAGGGTAAAATCACCAAATGGAACCAAATCCGGAAAGAATGGCCCAACGAAGAAATTCATCTCTTCGGTCCGGGCGTGGAAAGCGGCACCTATGATTACTTCACGGAAGCGATTGTCGGTAAGAGCCATTCCAGCCGCGGTGATTTTACGGCCAGTGAAGATGACAATGTACTGGTGCAAGGGGTCGCTTCCGATAAAAATGCACTTGGCTTTTTCGGCATGGCTTACTTTGAAGAAAACCGCGACAAGCTGAAAGAAATCGGCATCGATGACGGAAAGGATGAAAACGGCAAAGGTCCCATTCTGCCCAGTGTGGAAACCGTGAAGAACAAATCGTATTCGCCGCTCGGCCGTCCTTTATATATCTACGTCAACAGTGCGGCCGGGGCGCGCAAAGAAGTACAGGAATTTATCCGGTTCTACCTGTCCCAGGTCAATACGCTTTCCCAGGAGGTTGGCTATATCCCTTTGACAGAGGATGAACTGGCAGCTGTAAAAACGAAGTGGGAGGAATTTGTCACCTCCGTTGCCTCTAAATAATAGTTGCCCAGGGTGAGGGGACATCCTCCTCACCCTGGGCTTATCTTTCGTAGCGTATGCGGACCAGGGAAAAAATCATCGAAGGTCTCCTCCTGCTCTGCGCCGCCGTGAGCATCCTGACCACCATTGGGATCCTGTACGTCCTGATTTCAGAATCCAGTGCTTTTTTTTCCCATGTTTCCGTTGTTGACTTTCTGTCCGATACACAATGGACCCCATTATTTGCCGAAAAACATTTTGGTATTCTTCCGCTGGTCGCAGGAACCCTGCTCACGTCCGTTATTGCCATCCTGTTCGCCTTACCCATCGGGCTCTCCATCGCCGTCTTTCTCAATGAGTACGCGCCCAAAGGATTCCGCCGCTCGGTCAAACCGGTGCTGGAAATTTTAGCGGCCATTCCCACCGTGGTTTATGGCTACTTCGCGCTGATGGTGGTCACGCCTTTTCTGCAGCAGATTTTTCCGCAGATGTCGGGATTCAATGCCTTATCGCCCGGCATTGTCATGGGTATCATGATCATCCCGATGATTTCTTCGCTCAGCGAAGATGCGCTCTATGCCGTACCCACTTCTCTCCGGGAGGCCTCCTATGGCATTGGGGCCACGCGCCTGCAAACCTCGTTCCGGGTGCTTGTACCGGCTGCCTCCTCCGGCATTATTGTTTCGGTCATCCTGGCCATTTCAAGGGCGGTCGGGGAGACGATGATCGTCGCCATTGCGGCCGGACAACAGCCACGGCTCACCCTCAATCCGTTTGTACCGGTGGAGACCATCACCACCTATATCGTGCAGGTCAGCCTGGGAGACGTGGTCCAGGGATCCCTGGAATATCAAACTATCTTTGCCGCGGGGATCGCCTTGTTTGTCCTGACCTTTTTACTCAACAATGTCAGCTTTTACATTAAGAAAAGATTCCAGGAACGGTATGAATAAGCGGCGGGATATCAACCGGATCAAAGACAGGCTCTTTTTTTATGTCGGGCTCACCTGCACCCTTTTTGGGCTGGCTGTCCTGGCTTTCTTCCTGTACAGCATCCTGAAGGAGGGATTGCCGCGGCTCAATGCCGCCTTTTTTACGTCATTGCCTTCCCGCAAACCGGAGCAGGCAGGTATCCTGATTCCCTTACTCGGCAGTATATGGATCATGGTCCTGACCTCCCTGATTGCCATTCCCCTGGGCGTTGCATCGGGGATCTACCTGGAAGAATACGGAAAAAAAAGCAGGCTCGCCTCCCTGATTGAAATCAATATCACCAACCTCGCGGGGGTACCTTCCATTATCTATGGATTGCTGGCGCTGGAAATATTTGTCCGTATACTGGGCTTGGGGAAAAGCCTGTTAGCCGGGAGTTTAACGCTGTCGCTGTTGATCCTGCCCATCATCATTGTGGCCACCCGTGAAGCACTCAAAGCCGTACCCAAAACGATCCGGGAAGCTTCGTTCGCCCTGGGCGCCACCAAATGGCAAACCACCTGGCACCAAGTGTTGCCGGCTTCTTCCGGTGGGATTGTGACGGGGGTCATCCTGGCGATCTCCCGGGCCATCGGGGAGACGGCACCCCTGATCGTGATCGGCGCCATGCTGTATATCACTACCGTACCGTCGACGCCAATGGATGATTTCTCCGTGCTGCCGATCCAGATATTCAACTGGCTGTCCCGGCCCCAGAAAGGATTTATCATCAATGCCACGGCGGCGATCATCGTCTTGCTGGCCATCACCTTCCTGCTCAACGGCCTGGCCATCTACCTGCGCAACCGCTGGCAGAAAAAAGTAAAATGGTAACCCATCGTATGACACATAAACTCCTCGCCGAAAATGTCCATGTCTATTATGACCAGGCGCATGTCATCAAGGATGTAAGCCTGGCCATCGATCCCCATACGGTGACGGCTTTTATCGGTCCTTCCGGCTGCGGCAAGTCCACCTTCCTCCGGCTCATCAACCGGATGAATGATTATATCGACGGCTTCCGGATGACAGGACTCGTGCAGGTGGATGACTTGGATATCTATGACCGCTCCATACACGTGGAAGAACTTCGGAAGAAAGTGGGGATGGTTTTCCAAAAACCCAACCCGTTTCCGAAATCCATTTATGAAAATGTGATTTATGGTCTTCGCATCCAGGGGATCAGTAAAAAATCGATCCTGGATGAGACCGTAGAGCGCACGCTCCGCCGCGCCGCCATCTGGGATGAAGTAAAAGACAACCTCAACAAATCCGCACTCTCCCTGTCCGGTGGCCAGCAGCAGCGGATCTGTATTGCCAGGGCATTGGCGGTCGAACCGTCCATCCTGCTGATGGACGAACCCGCTTCGGCCCTCGACCCAATCTCGACAGCAAAAATCGAGGAACTGATCTATGAACTGAAATCGCAGTATACGATCATCATAGTCACGCACAACATGCAACAGGCGGGAAGGGTCAGCGACAAGGTGGCCTTTTTCTATCTGGGTGAACTGATTGAATATTCTCACACCAAGGAAATCTTCATCAATCCCCGGAAGGAACTCACGCAGAACTACATCACCGGACGATTTGGTTAAACTTTGTACCTTACCCATCAGCCCCATCCATGAATTTACCGGATTCGAATGAAACAAAACCGATCAGCATGACGCACCTGGAGGAAGAGTTGACCTTGTTGAAATCGGAGATCACCAACATGTGGCAATTAGTGATTTCACAGTTTCTCAAGACCCGTGAAGCCCTGACCCAATTTGACAAGGATCTCGCCCGTGAAGTGGTTGCCACGGAAAAGCGGGTCAATTCCCTCGAGCTCAAGATTGACCGCGACTGTGAGAACATATTCGCCCTCTTCAACCCGGTAGCCGTGGATCTGCGGACGGTGCTCGCCATCCTCAAGATCAATAACAACCTGGAGCGTTCCGGTGACATTGCGGAGGGGATTGCCAAATATATCGATCAGGCAGATGCCCCGTTTGATGCCCACCTCCTCGAAACCACCTCCATCCTGCGGATGTATGATGAAGCCAACAGTATCCTGCAGGATGTATTGATCGCGTTCGAACAGGAAGACACCAAACTGGCGAGGAGTATCTTCAAACGGGATGATCTTCTCGACGAAATCAATTACCGGGCAAACGATGTGGTAGCTGCGTATATCCGTAGTCACCCGGAAAACATCGATCAAAGCCTCTACCTGATCTCGATGATTCGCAAACTAGAACGGGTGGGCGATCATTGCAAAAACATCGCGGAAGAAATTATTTTTTACATAGAGGCCAAGGTGCTCAAACACAAGAAAAACAAGCGACTGGAAGAGTAAGCCATGAACCTCCTATTCCGTCTTCACGCCCTCATCCTGCTGCTGTTGCCCCTGGCCGTATCCGGTCAACAGATGGCCATCGCGTACGGCAACAATCCGAATGCAGGCCATTATACCAATATCCGCGGATTCAGCATGTATTATGAAACCTACGGATCCGGCGATCCGCTGCTGATCATTCACGGCAATGGGGGATCCATCCGTGATTTTACCAACCAGATCCCGGTATTCTCGAAGCATTACATGGTCATCGTGGCTGACAGCCGTGCCCAGGGAAAATCCAGGGATCCCAAAGATTCCCTCAGTTATGAAATGATGGCAGATGACCTGGCAGCCCTGCTCGATTATCTCAAACTGGATTCAGCTTATGTGATCGGCTGGAGTGACGGCGGCATCAATGGCCTGCTGCTTGCCATGCGCCATCCCGGCACAGTCAGAAAGCTGGCGGTGACCGGCGCGAACCTATGGCCGGATACCACTGCCGTCGATCCATGGGTGTATCACACCACCAAGCACCTGGCGGATTCGATCGCCCGGGCACCCAATACCGGCGACAACCCTACCTACAAGAAGTTGTTTCACCTCCTTTCGTACGAACCGCACATAGCCGTGAAGGATCTGAAAAAGATTCAATGCCCCACCCTCGTCATCGGGGGTGACCACGATGTGATCCTTCCCAAGCATACGATGCTGATCGCGCAATCGATCCCGAAATCCTATCTATGGATACTGCCCAACTCCGGGCATTCGACGCCAATTGTGTATAAAGAAGATTTTAATGACGTGGTCCTACGCTTTTTCCTGACAGATTACCGGGTGATCGATAAGCAAGGACGTTTTAATTAGCCGGTGGGTTATTGTTTTTTCCACCGGTGGATCTCCGGCCAGGCCAACGTATTGAGTATGTCTTTTGCCCTGCATCCGGCGCGTCGCGCTATGGTCACCCCCAGTTTCATCAGCTCGAATTGATCTGCCGTGTGGCTGTCCGTGCTGATCGTCAGCATCACCCCGGCTTCCCTGGCAAGACGCGCCAGAAAATCATTGAGGTCCATCCGGTCGGGTTGGGCATTGATCTCCAGCGCCGTCCCCGTCCGGGCAGCCACCTCGAATACTTTCTTCCAGTCCACCAGGTAAGGTTCACGTTTGCCGATCAGTCGTCCGGTTGGATGTCCGATACAATGCACTAGCGGGTGCTGGCAGGCCTGGACAAGCCTGTCCGTATTGTCTTTCGTAAAACCCGAATGAATCGAGGCGCACACCCAATCCATCTGCTTCAAGCATTCATCCGACAGGTCCAGGCGGCCATCGGGCAGGATATCCACTTCCACTCCTTTCCGGATAAAGTCCTTACCGAGTTTTTTATTGACACGATCGATTTCCCTGCCTTGCTTTATAAATTCTTTTTCATCCTTTCCGCCCGCGATGCGGGAAGATTTGGAATGATCCGTCAGGACGATAAAATCGTAGTCATACTTTTCCAATACATACTTCCCAAGGGATTCGATATCCAGGGCGCCATCACTCCAACGGCTATGCATCTGCATATCCCCTTTCATGTCCTTCGACGTAACCAGCCTGGGGATTTTCCTGCGCACGGCGAGTTCAAATTCCCCGTGCATCTCCCGCAATTCCGGAGGTATAAACGACATGCCAAACAAGGCGTAGATCTCCTCCTCTGTCCTTCCGGCCACCCGGGCATGCCCATCCGCATCAAACACGCCGTATTCATTGATCTTTAATCCTTTGTCTTTCGCCAGGGATCGGAGATACACATTGTGTTCCTTTGACCCGGTGAAATAGAGCAGGGCGGCTCCCCATTCCTGCGGGTTGATGACGCGGAGGTCGACCTGTTTGCTTCGCTCTTTAAGGAGGATACTCGCTTTGGTTTCCCCTTTGGCCAGCACCATTTTACATTCGGGCAGCGTCGTAAAGCGCTGGATGACTTTTTTGCGGTGGGCTGGTGCGCAGGCGATCAGGATATCGATATCGCCAATCGTTTCCCTGCCGCGCCGGATGCTCCCTGCCAGGTCAATATGGTCGACTTCTTTCAGCACTTTCATTTGCCTGACAATACCCTCTCCCATTTGCAAAGCCTTCCACAGCAGCATCCGGTCTTCGGATTCCTTCTTCAGCTTGAGACCCCGCATCATGTTCTCTACCTTTTTCGCTCCAAATCCTTTCAGCCTGGCAATCTTTCCGTCCCCGATGGCTTTGATCAGGGCAGCTTTGGTGGAGATTCCAAGCTGTTCATGGATTTGTTTGAGCGTTTGCGGTCCGAATCCGGACACGCTCATCAGGTCTAGCAATTCCAGTGGCACCTGCTTTTTCAGTTCATCATATTTCCTGATCCTCCCGGTCCTGACATATTCCAGGATTTTTTCGGCAATACTCTCCCCGATGCCCGGGATATCCTCGATCGTATCGTTTTTGATATAAATGGTTATATCTTCTTTCAACCCATCCAGAGACTGGGCTGCCCTGGCATAGGCGTTGGACCTGAACCGCTCCGAGGCACCCATGTACCGGTAGATATCCGCCATCGCGGAGAAGAGCCGGGACAGCGTATGATTCGTTGCTGACATACTTTGTTAAACGCCGAATGGAAAGGTTTCTGGTATGTGCCCGCCATCCGGATGAATATGCAGGGGATGCAGGGCTCTGGTCTTGTCAAGATAAATGAAAGCATCGTAACGCTCCGTCATCTGGCTTGGCACGTAATTGCCCGGGCGTTCATATTGGGGATGGTAGACGACCCCGATTGCCCGGTGGCCGAAGATCCTGCCTTCCAGTTCCCGACGCAAACCATCATCCATAAAAATGATCCTGTCCTGGCTGTCCAGTTGATGGACGATATGCTCCCAGCTGTCCGTCATGGCTTCGGGCACAGGCATGACCCGCATCCGGTCACCCCAGTCGCGGCCTGCCACCACCGTGCCACGGTAGGAGCCGAAACCGACGATAAAGGTATCATGGCTGCCATACGCCTGTCGAACGAGTTGACCGACATTGACCATGCCTTCCATATCGGTGGCGCGGGCGTCTCCCACGTGCGTATTGTGTTCCCACACGATCGCCTTTGATTCAGGGCCGTAAAATTCCATCAGCCGCTCCAGCGTATCGGTCATATGGTGATCGCGGATATTCCACGACGCATGGCTGGCTCTCACCATGGCCCGATAGTAGCGCTCGGCATTGACGACAACCTGGGCATTTTGCTCTGCGCTCATGACCGCTTCTTCATCCGTATTGTAAGACGGCATTTTTTGCCGGATCTGCCGCAGCAGATCGACGACTTCATCCTCGCAGACAGAAGGCACCATCAGGGTGGCGCGGGCATAGGCACGGCCCTCTCCGTCACTATAGGGCTCAAAGCACCGCATCGCTTCCATGGCCGTCTCCTTCGTCACCGGATCCTTTTGCTCCAGGTAATGAATGATCGCGTCCAGGGATTCCCAAAGGCTATACACATCCAGTCCGTAAAACCCGACTTTTTTATCCCGCGGATGAACCGCATTGTATTGCCTGAGCCATTCGGTCAATGCTACTATCTCCCAATTGGCCCACATCCAGGTCGGCCAGCGGTCAAAGGCATGCAGGACCTCGAAAGCGCTTGCACCGGCATCGGGATAGTTTTTGATAAAGCGATTGAGGCGGTAGCAATCCGGCCAGTCCCCTTCCACCGCGACGAAGGAAAAACCCTTCTCTTCAATGAGCCGCTTGGTCAGATGGGCCCGCCAGGTATAATATTCATGTGTACCATGAGAAGCTTCCCCCAGCAACACGAACCTGGCATCCCCGATTTTTTCCATCAGCGGATCGAGATCCGCCGGTTCCTTCAGGAGCACCGAGTGCCGGGTGATCAATTCATTGAGACTGACCATTTCTCCTGTTTTGCGACGCAGAAAAGACACCCGCATAACTGTGGGAATTTGAAATAAAGAAAAAACTTCTGCCGTGTAAAATCAATGACAGGTCTCATCCGGGACAGTAATGCCCGTCATTTGGAAAACGGGCAGATTCTTTTTCTTTTATTTTCTTAATTGAATACCATGCATACCCTGGAACGAACCTTTCAAATCAACATTGGCCCCGGCATCCGGCTGAAAGGAGACCTGGACCTTCCGGTCGGATGCAACGGGCTGGTGATCTTCGCGCACGGGAGCGGAAGCAGCCGGCTGAGCCCGCGAAATCGCTACGTCGCCAAAGCGCTGCAGCGCCTCGAAATGGGAACCCTGCTCATCGACCTGTTGACAGAGGAGGAAGATCGGACCTACCGCAATCGCTTCGATATCGATTTGCTGACAGACCGCCTGATCCAGGTAACCCGGTATGCGCAGACACTGCCGGATACCGCACATTTACCCATCGGGTACTTCGGTGCCAGTACTGGTGCCGCCTCCGCCCTCAAAGCAGCGGCAAAACTTGGCAGACGGATTGAGGCCATCGTCTCGAGGGGAGGTCGGCCCGACCTCGCCATGGACGTGATCGACCGGGTCCAGGCGCCGACCCTGCTGATCGTGGGCAGCCTTGATCACCATGTCCTTCAACTTAACCAGTTAGCCTATGATGCCCTCACCGTCAGGAAAAAACTGGAGATTGTAAACGGAGCAGGGCACCTGTTTGAAGAACCCGGAAAATTGGAGGAAGTCGCCTCCCTGGCTTCGGGCTGGTTTGCCCATTTCTTCGAAAAATCCTGATCACGTATTCGATGATCCGCATGAAATTTCTCGACAGGCAGGATGCAGCACTGCAATTGGTTCCCCTGCTGGCCCAATATGCCACGGAAGATTGTGTCATTCTCGCGGTACCGAGGGGTGGTGTTCCCATCGGCCATACCCTTGCCCGGGCCTATCATTTCCCGCTCGAAATCCTGCTGACCAAAAAAATTGGGCATCCGTCGAGCAAAGAACTGGCCATCGGGGCTGTGAGCCTGGAAGATGAAGTGGTCGATACCCGGCACCAGGTCCCGCAACCGTATATCGATGAACAAATCAAAAAGATCCGCGCTTCTCTTCGGGAACGATACAAACAATTTATGGGAGACCGGGAGCCCGCGGACCTCCGGGACAAAGTGGTCATCATTGTCGACGATGGTATCGCCACCGGCAATACTATCCTGGCGGCCATCGGGCTAATCCGCGCCAAAAATCCCAAAAAGATCGTCGTGGCGGTTCCGGTTGCTCCATTACGCACCGCCCGCCGCCTCCGCGATGAGGTGGATGATTTTATCTGTGTGCATGCCACGGATCAATTTTGGGGAGTCGGGCAGTTTTATGAAGATTTTTCGCAGGTATCGGATGAAGAAGTGGTGAGCCTGCTGGCTGAAAACACCGGGCAACGCGCTTAAGCGCCGGACCTGTGAACCGTACGCGCTGTCTCTAGCGCTATACCACCATGCTTACCTCCCTCTCCTCTTTTCTCCGGTCATTGAATTGAGATATATTTGCACTTCCGATAAGGGATCCAGAAAAGTGCGCTGCGCAACCCCATGCTAAACCTGTTAGATCAAATCAAAGGAAATCCGGCCTTTTACCGTCAATTGGCGATCGATGATCAGTTGGTGACACAATACAACTGTCCGCTGGAAACACAAAAAGAAACCATCTGGACACCCCAGGGTTATTTCACCTACGTGATCGAGGGTAAAAAAATATGGCGCACCGCCTCCCAATCCGTTGAACTCACTCCCGGTCAATGCATCTTCGTCCGGAAGGGCGCCCACGTCGTTGAACAATCTTTTGATTCCCCTTTTTGCTTTGTCGTCTTTTTTATTTCAGAGCCCTTTATCGCTGAGACATTGCACCAGGTTCCAAAACCGCCTTTTGTCCAGCCGGATATAAAGGAAGTGCCGGTCATCACCACTGTCGATACCAACGACGCCCTTCACGGCTTTTTTCATTCGATTGCGCCCTATTTCCTGCAGTCCACAGCGCCAAACACTTCCCTGCTCGAACTCAAATTCAGGGAACTCATCCTTAATGTGATCCATAACCCCGCCAACGAATCCCTCACCCGCTATTTCTTCAGCCTGACAGAACTACCGGCGGCGGATACCGTCAGCCGGATCCTGGAGGAAAATTTTCAATACAACCTGAAGCTGGAGGAATACGCGAGACTCTGTGGTAAAAGTCTTTCTTCGTTTAAACGGGAGGTGGAGAGCCGCCTGCACACCACGCCGGGGCGCTGGCTGCTGCAGCGACGCTTGCAGCATGCCCAGGAACTCATCCACCGCTCGGACAAAACCATCAGCGAGATTGCCTTTGAAAGCGGGTTCGAAAATGTCTCTCATTTCAGCCGCGCCTTCAAGCACCAGTTTGGGCATTCGCCCGCCCGCTACCGGCATGCCGTAGCCTGAACGTTTAAGCAAAATCATTGAACTTCTGAGCATCACGTCCCGGTACCGGAGGCCTATACTTTTGCCCATAAAAAATCAAATCATGCAAACACAGACTATTCCCGTTGCCTTTTCCGGAGACATTCCGGCTTTTTACGATGCGTACCTGGGCCCCATGTTTTTTGAACCCTTCGCGCTTGAACTCGCTCATCGCCTCGGGCAATCCGGTCCGCTACAGGTACTCGAACTGGCAGCTGGCACTGGGCGCCTCACCAGGATGCTGCCGAGCGTGCTTCCAGCCGCGGCGAAAATCACTGCCACGGATATCAATCCGGCCATGGTCCGTTTTGGTAAAAACATGCAGGGTGATAACTCCACTCAATGGGCGGAGGTAGATGCCGTGACACTGCCCTTTGACGATGTCCGTTTTGATTGTGTGGCCGTTGCCTTTGGCGTCATGTTCTATAGCGACCGCCGACAGGCATTTAAAGAAGCGTACCGGGTGCTGAAACCCGGCGGCACTTTCCTTTTCACCTGCTGGGACGAAATCGAAAAGAACCCGATGGCGCAGATGGCGCAGGAAACGCTCCGGCATTTTTTCCCTGTGGACACACCCGCTTTTTATACGGTGCCGTTTTCGTATCATGATGAAAACCAGATAGCGGGCGATCTGCGGGCTGCCGGTTTTGATCACATCAAGATCGAAACTAAGGCGCTGACCGGGTACAGCCAGTCTGCTGCGAACGCCGCCAAAGGGCTCATCCACGGCACACCCACGATCACGGCGATCGAAGAGCGAAACCCGGATATCCTGCCGGACCTGATGGTCTATCTCGAAAATAAAATCGCGGAACGCTTCAGTGCGCACCTGTTGCAGGTACCGATCCAGGCCCATGTGGTCACTGTCATCAAGTGATGGGGTGATCAGGTGATGGAGCGATCAAGTGACAAACGAATCTCCTGGAAAGAGGTTCGTTTGTTTTTTATTCGGACCGGAATAAAATGCCTTGCTGGACCGGTTTCCCTTCGCTTTTCATCAGAAAGTAAAAAACGCCCGGATGCGGCAAGGAAACATCCAATTCTCTTTCAGAGGATTCCAGCATGCGTTCCAGCACCGGTCTGCCAAGAGCATTATAGAGCGTCAGGATACCGGGTGTATGCAATGGACCTCTGGATTGAAAATGTACGACCCCCTCATTGGGATTGGGGAAATATTGAAATGCTTGTTTATCCTTCTGCGCGTCTGAAACCGCGGTGGCCATATCGCACCATCCGGGCATATTGGCATCCAGCCATGCCAGTCGAACCCGGATCCAGTGTTTGAGCGTATCGATCTCGGCAGCATAGGTCTGCGCAACCGGTAATACCTCTGGTGCCGGGCCGCTTACGCCCAGGAGGGGCCACTTTTGAAAATGACGACTGGTGGCATTGGGGATCAGGGCGCTCATGCTGTCCAGGTAATGAAAGATATAAGCGGTATCGAAAATGGTCTGGCGGTAGGCTTCATACGTGCACTTCAATTCTTCTGTAAACGTGGTGTCCTGCAGGAAGCGGATATACCATCCATGGCCGTAATTGTCCGTCGGGCAATCATTGACGTGATGCGCCCATTGGGAACCATCGATCTGATCGGAGGTAAAACAGCCCCAGATATTCTTCCAGGCCCAGTCAAAATCCCAGATCGGGCCGGCCTTGAGTTTTCCACCCCGGGAATAGCGGTCTTTATAGAAATACACACTCTTTTTAAATCCGTCATTATTGCGTGCGAGCTCATTGACCAGGAAATAATGGATAAAGGATTGTACATCCAGGTACCGTCGGTACCCATGGTCCGGATCTGCGAAATCGTCCCGGTACAGCGCAGTCTCCAGGCTGTCGATATACCCGGCGATATATTGCTTCTGGAAGACATTGATGTCTTCCGGCTTCGGGTATTCATATACGAAGTGAACGTCAAATCCCGGGTGATCGATCGGGGAGTAATTGGATAGAAAACTGTTGCCGGCATCCCAGTAATTCTGTTGCAGTATATACCCGCCGGATACCGGATCGCCCTGGATATCTTCCGGGTTTATTTTCGCGATGTCCACGCGGTTTTTATCCCGCTTGATTTTTTCCCCAAAGAGGTAGATGCCT
Organism: uncultured Saprospiraceae bacterium; assembly: GCA_964617515.1. Lineage (GTDB taxonomy): Bacteria > Bacteroidota > Bacteroidia > Chitinophagales > Saprospiraceae > Opimibacter. The sequence continues at coordinate 54,423 of CAZTXO010000003.1, forward strand.
TTATACAGGCTATCCACCAGGACTTCACACCATTGCATTCTCGGGGCATATTCACCCATGTCACCGGCCAGCTGAAACGCGAGCAGGTTCCGCAGCAGGGACCGGTCATTGTAGTTGGAGAGTAACACATAGTCGCTTTCCTCCGGCATACCAAGCAGGGACACATCGAGGTTTTGTCCAAAATCATCTCTCGTCTCGAGGCTATAGGGGCGCTGTGGATAACCGGAGGAGGTGGCCCCACGGATCTCGATTCCGATATGACCGTTATATACATTGGGCGGATCGGTCAGATAGGTGGTGGATTGCGGACCATTGTACCGGATCTGCATGAGCGCATCCACTTTGTTGTCGGGCATGATCGGCTGGCCCAGGGTTTTTATACTAATGACCGGCAGTTCAGACTCAGTCAGGGAGACAAAACCCAGGTCCTTTACACAAAGGCGGAAGTTGCCTGCGGCGCCACCATACCCAAAAACCTGGATGTAGAGGTTTTGCCCGGCCGGCAGGTCATATAAGCGGACAAAAGAAAACGCGTCTGTGCCGGCATCATCATCACAGGTAAGCAACCGCGCGCCTTCACATCCATCGGTCCAGACGGCGAGACCGGTATCATTGATACTGCCGCTGTCGGTTTCGATCGTCACATTTCCGGAAGGCGGTATCGTGTACACGTACCACATGTCCTTACCCATAAACTCCGCGCAAAAGGGACTCATCCCTGATCCAGGCATGGTGCTGTTGTCCCCCACCAGGCAGGTGGTGGTGTCGACCGGAAAGGCAAGACATGGATGGCTGCCCGGCATGGCTAAAGAACTGCAGTCCCCGGTGAGGGTGAAGACATCGCCGGTGGCGGGATCCGGCCCGCCCTCGGCTACCAGGTGCCAACCCGGACTATAGAGTTCGTAGATATTTTCATTCTCATACATGCCCGGTGTATAATGAAAACGGACCTGGTCACCGTCACACACCGTAAAGGTGGAATAGCTCCCGAATCCTGAACCCCAAAACTGGCCCAGGAGCGTATCGTTGCGGAAGATATCGAGGTACCCGCCATTCCATCCGTCCCCATATAAGTCATGCATGCTGAGCGTATACGTGCAACATTGGGCCGAGAGATGGCTGCTGTGTTTACCGCTCAGGAGACCCAGGATCAGGCAGGTAATGTGAATCAGGGAAGACAGGTAGTGTGGTTTCATATCGTTCGCTCAGAAGGGAAAGATATGAAATAGGAGGAAGGTGCATGGGTCGCAGGACTCAACGCTACCCTTGTTGGTGCGCAGGACTTTTTTTTATGACCGGTTTAAAGACTGGTATCAGGCTTGTGCGGATGAGAGCCTTGCTTCCAAACTGCGATGATCCCAATCGGCTTCGGTGGTATGGGTGATGACCAAAGGGCAGATCCGGCAGGCATCCTCGCCATTCTGCCGGTACCACCGGCAGGCGGCACGGATACCACAATCCGGCAAATCTTCACGAAGCATCACCTCGGCAAGAACAGACACAATCTGATCGGATACACCGCAACGGCTGCCGGTCCATTGAGCGCATCCGGATTCAACACACTTATTGGTAAACCGGAAGGATTGCTCTGCCGGTTCTGCCCGGGCAGCAACTTCCAGGAAGGCATCGTCGATCCGCAGGGGTTGTGGCAAAATCGCCATGGTGCCATCCTCCTGCAGAACGCCCAGCAGCTGTGCTCCTTTCTGAGCTTTGCTGCTGGGGCACATGATTTTCTCATGTTCGTTCATTGGTCCGTGGTTTACAAGGTTTCCAGGATTTGCGCCTGGTTGATCTTGAACCTATCCCAGGGACGGGCGATGATGCCCCAGATGATGGGACCTTTCGGCCACTTATGGATAGGGAACAGGACCGTGCGGGCGCCAAGTTTGTTTTTGGCAAGGGTGCCGGCTACCGCCGACTGGATGGCGCCATTGATTTCCTGCCGCTGGGCATCGGTGAGCTGGAGGTCACCCAAATCAACTGTGAAAACATTTTCCTTCATGTGGTTAAGGGTTAATGTGCCTACTCTTGGATCGGATTTTCGGCGGGCTCCTTTATTAAATTGATTCAAAAATCCCTCATTGATCAACTAAGAATCTCCCTTATAAGTCTGTAATAGAAAATCTAAAATTTGATATCCCACCCGAAAATTCCCGCCAACAAGGCTGCAAAGAATCTTTTGTCTTCACGAATCAGGTTAACGATCTGGGTGATTGCATCGATTATGTGTTGAACATCGTCCCAATTAATACGCTGCGTTATTTCTGAAATTTCCTCTTTTGTAGCAGCAGAAAGTCTGGATGCTGATACCTGTGAAAAAAATTTGGGATTATCCTTAATATGATTTGCCAATGCGCCTGTAAATACTGAAAAGTGGCCCAATACTTCATTATCCTTTTGCATAAAAGTTAATGCATGAGAAAGTACTTGACGGGAGAATTCCCTTTTTTCTTCCTCTGGAAGGGCGATTGAACTAAAAATACGATCTTGATTTTCCATATTATTCTTGATTTATAAATGGTAAATTGCTTGAACAGATATATTAGATAAACACAGATAATAATATCTATCCCTTCTTAACACGGATCATTCCTCTAACCGAACCCTTAAAGTACCCGAGTCCTCCGGCATCAAAACTGAGTTGGGCATTCAGGTTCGTTCCCGGAATTTTAGCAGGAAGTTTGAAGAGCTCGATCTTTTTCCCCGCCACTTTGCTGCTGATCGTCCCTCTGAACAGGGCGAGGATCCCGTTGAGCAATCCTTTCACCAGCGCCTCCACTGGTTCCAACAGCAATGGCCAATCAAAAGAAACACGGATGCTGTCTACCCCCGTGAGGGTGATCACGCCGGTATTGCCCGACGCGGAAAGTTTATGCGTGACAACCACCACCACATCCGGGGCTGGAAGCGAAATCCATTTCCAGGAAGTCAGGGGCGTATCAATTCCACCCTTGAGTCCGGAAAAAGAAATAGTGGTTGTAGCTTTCCCGCTTCCATTGGTGATCTTGAGAACTGGGGTGGATGCTTTAATGGTGCCTTTGATACCAGCCCCGAAACCAATTTTACTAGCCGACTTATTGAAGGTCTGAGACATCGGAGAGACAAGCGATTTCATCAATACATTGATGGCTGATGCAGAAACCATTCCCATGATCCGGGCATTACTGGTGGTACCGGAATTCAGGAGCGCTTTATCGGCTGATGTTGGCGCATCCGCCGCAGCAATTCCTGTTTTACCGGTGATACGGGCAGACACCTCCAGAACCGGGCCTGGGATAACGGTTCCAGAGATCACGGCCGGAGAAAGGCCCGGCCCGAAGACATTGTTGAGCTGAGGGATGGGAATGCCGCTTAAAACGCCTGCCAGTGGAGGAATAACTTTTGCATTGATAATACCGATGACAGCCTGGTCGATTTGGTTACCAGAAGCGGTTGACATCGTCAACCCGGTGAGGGATAATTGACCGCCACGGATCATGAGCTGTCCGGTTGCTTTCATGGAAAGCACTTTGTCAAAGCTGATAAAATCACCTTGCGCCTTCACCGCTACCTTTTTAAGATCCATCTCCAGATTGTGCTTGCTTTTACCGGCAACGAGGCTGACGATGGGTACCTCGGTTACGTCATACCTGTAGGTGACGCCGCTCTGCGTGCCGGAACCTTTGAATTTATTCCGCTGCGATGTATAGACCATGAGCATGATCATATTCATCAGGTTGTTGCCTCCATAGGCCTGCATACATTCCATTTTTTACGATTTTTTTTACTGTGATTAAATTCAACGCCTCTATCCCACTTACTATCCGGCAAAGGAAGTCATCACGGCATCGGGTAGCACGTCCGGAAGAAAGGAGGAAGCCAGGCATAACCGGATGCTGTGGATCCCGTCACACAATCCGTCATGCTCCGACTGGAAAAAATGTTATGCAATGGAGAAAAAAAGCCGATCTCGTATACGAAAGGATCGGGGATTAACGACTAAGACTGCAGAAAAAAAAGTGAATGATTAAAAATGTAAACGGACTAAACGAAAAGAATATTTTTTCTGTAAATATACCCTGCCCGTGAAGCGAAATCAAGCAATTCAACCATCCTTTGAAAAAATCCGTAGAACTACGTATGGCGCCTAGCCAAAAATACGTATGCATTATGTAAGCCTTATGGCATGGCCCCCGCTTCATTCCTTTCCCACCAATGAATCCTGGGCACAGAATGAATGGACCGCCCCTTTTATAACAGAAACAGGAAGCATCGGCTTCCTGTCTCTGTTCTTCACAATGGTTAAAAGATCAATGCCTGCATTATTCACGCAGCACTGAGAACGATCCCTGCAACGGGTAGTCGGGTCCGCCCTGCCCGTTGGGTCCTGTATGCCAGGTGCCGGTCAGTGTGCCGATAATGTAGTCTCCCACGGCTCCGTAATGGGTGACGGTGATGACCACATTGGTGGCGAAAGCGCGGTCCCCGTTGGGAAATTGAAATCCGATTTCCGCCCCGGTCGCATTGTAGGTTCCTTCCGTCGTGGCCGGAAAACGGAAATAGCAGAACTGGAAGTTGGAGGTACTGTCCAGGCTGAAGATGGTGGTCGATCCGTTGACAATATTGGTCTCGGGAAAATAAAACAGTACATGATCAGGCAATCCCACTACTTCGAGATCGATCAGTTCGGTTAAGGCATCGCAGACGGTCACCGTGCCCGCATCGATGGCCGGCGCAAACGGGAAGGTCAACGTGACACTTTGCTTCAGCGCGTCCACATCATATACGGTAATGTTGACGGGATCATCGTGACAATTGATGACCGTGGTACCGAAGGCGCCCGTCTCGTCATCGAGCGTCACGAAATACCGGTTATCGCCCACTTTGATTTTGGCAAATCCATGTGTGACCGGGGCGGCATTGCAGTCCACGCCTGTGCCTGTCACGTCCGAATAACTGACATTGGTGGAAGGGATGGTGATGGGTCCGATCGTCGTAGCGGTGCTGTAAGGTCCGATTTGCTGGCTGTAGATCACCTCCCCGCATGGGCTGCGGACCTCGAGCAGCATGACTTCATTGGCAGCCACACTACCCTCGACATGACCCGCATTGTCCGTGAAGGCGCAGGAGCCGGTGTTAAGACTGAGGATGTTGAGGCATACGCTCAGTTGCGAGGCAGGCTCGCCGTTGTCATAAACAAAAGTGGCACCCCACTGGACCAGTTCAAACCATGCGTCACAATTCCAGAAAGAGAAATGGGGCAACTGGGCTACATATTCATTTCCGGTCAGGGTAGCTTGCCCTTCTTCTTTCCAGAATCCGGCGTCTTCATCAAAATACCACATCGGGATGGTGGCAGGAGCGCCGGACAGCATCGATGCCGGCACCTGCATGCGCATCTCCACCGTGCTTCCGCTTTTAACCTGCAGTTGTTCACCATCCGGGGTGGTCAGTTCAACGGCGACCATGCCAAAACTGCCCAGGGTGACCGGATCACCGGTGCTATTAATACCCAGCAAGGCTCCGGGCATCTTGGCGGAGAGATCTGCATCATCCGCGGAGATGGGTTGGGCGCTGACCCGGACTTCGCCGAAATACGGCTCGCCCTGACCCGTCGAAATGGCATTGCCGGGAAACTGGAGCGACACTTTCCCGTCGATCGTAAAGGCGCTTCCGTTTCCATTGGCCTGGAAGCTGCCGATATACCGGCCGGGCATCAGCATGATCTGTACAAAGTGTGTCTTACCCGCTGTGGGGTGGAACCTTCTCGATCCGTGGAAAAAACCTGGTTTCTCCGCGGTGAAATAGGTAGAGGGATACATGTCAATATCCCTGAGCCAAAGGATGCCATCTTCGTTGGTGGCGCCCTGGACATTACCGGCCCGGACCGAAACATCCGGGAGCGGATTGCCATCGGGGTCAACCACCTCCACAAAGGCGGAGGCTTTGAAACTTTGCGCATTGGGATCCGGCACAAAAGTCTCGGAATCCTTGCAACTCAGGAATGTAAGGAGGGTGAAAAAAAGGAAACATAGTTTGTTTGTCATAACACAAAAGTTCTGTTTTGCTCTTAAGAGCACTATCCATCTCCGATCGCTGTCTCGAAAAAAGATTTATTTTTTTTGTTAAAGACACAATAATCACCATCATCGGCACAGTCTGGCCGAAAGATTTGGGATACCCGCAGAAAACACTTCCCATGCCCGGGCCTGTCTTCCATTTTTATAGCGGATATTTGCCGATCCATGCGAACGGAGCCCATCAACCTGCCCGAGCAAAAGGCCATTCGGACCACCTATCTCAGCATGGGGAGTCATCTCATCCTGGCCTTAGTCAAATATGTGTCCGGTATGCTTGGTCACTCGTACGCACTTATCGCGGATGCCATTGAATCGACAACGGACTTCTTTTCGTCCCTCCTGGTGCTCCTGGGCCTGAAATATGCCAGCAGGCCTGCCGACAAAAACCATCCGTACGGGCATGGCAAAGCGGAACCGCTCTTCACGTTTATTGTCGTGGGTTTTCTTATTTTCTCAGCTGTCTGGATTGCCCACCAGAGTATTGACAATATCCGGCATGATCAGACGCCACCGGCTCCGTTCACCCTGATCGTTTTGGGAGTCATCATCCTCTGGAAGGAAATCGCTTACCGGTTTGTCATCCGGAAATCAAAAGAAACACACAGCACGTCCCTGCGCGCGGATGCCTGGCACCACCGGAGCGATGCCATCAGTTCGATCGCGGCCTTTATCGGGATCACGATTGCCCTGGTCATGGGACCCGGCTGGGAAACCGCGGATGACTGGGCAGCCCTGTTTGCATCGGGGATTATCCTATACAACAGTTATCTCATCTTCCGTCCCGCCCTCGGGGAGATCATGGATGAACATACCTATGATGATCTGATCGCGTATATCCGCCAGGTGGCCGGGGAGGTGGAAGGCGTCGCCGATACGGAAAAATGCCAGGTCCGTAAAGTGGGCATGCGCTATTTTATCGATCTCCACATCGAAGTGGATGGTAACCTTCCGGTCAAGACCGGGCACACCATCGCCCACCGGCTCAAAGCCAGGCTCATGCAGGAACTGCCTGAAGTCGCGGATGTCCTGATCCATGTCGAGCCGGTGAAATAAGAAAAGGAGAAAAGCTGAATCCCTTTTCTCCTTTTCCGTTGCACCGCCCATCCTTTCCGGGCCAAGCGTGCGGGCCCAATCAATTCTTTTTCATCATTTCTTTCCGGTGCTCGACGCCCCAGACCATCATGGCTTCCAGGACGTCCGCCAGGGAATGGCCTGATTTTGTCAACTCGTATTCCACGGTCACCGGGATGGAGTCGTAGACCGTGCGCCGTACCATCCCGTTCAGCTCCAGTTCCTTGAGTTCTTTCGACAACATGCGGGGTGTAATCCGGGGAATGAGCCGCTCCAGTTCTTTAAAGCGTTTTTTGCCAAACATCAGCGTGCCGATGATGGGCAGTTTCCATTTGCCGTTCATCACGTTGAGCGTGTCATTGATGGCAAGGACGAATTCGGTGGAGCAACTGCGGGCTTGGGCGATGGCTTTGGTGCTGGCCATGAGGATTGAATGACAGATGATGAAATAACCGGGGCAAAGCTACGGCAAAAAGCGATACAAGGCAACAGGGGCAAACGATATATTCGGGTATACCGCTATACTTTTGTATAGTAGTTACTTTTGTATAGTAAGTTGCCCGTATCTTTGCATCAACGTATTCACCTTTATTCATCTAAAAAAAATAACCGTTATGACACAAACTGCTGTAAAAACCGGAACCGCCTGGACCATCGATCCGACGCATTCCGAAATCGCATTCCGGGTCAAGCACCTGATGATCACCAACGTCAAAGGCGTCTTCCCGGAATACCAGGCCACCATCCAGGGGAACGGATCTTCCCTGCACGATGCCGAAATCACCCTGCGGATCAACGCGGCCTCCATCAACACGGGCGAAGCCGGCCGGGATCAGCACCTACGCAGTGCGGATTTCCTGGATACCGGGCGATACCCCGAAATCCTGTTCGCCAGTAAATCGCACGAAAAGGTAGATGATGATCATTATATCCTGTATGGCGACCTGACCATCAAAGACATCACCCGGCCCATCCATCTGCAAGTGGAAATCGGGGGCATGGCCCGTGATCCCTGGGGCAATCATAAAGCCGGCCTGACCGTCCAGGGAAAAATCAACCGCAAAGACTGGGGGCTCAACTGGAATGCCGCCCTGGAAACCGGGGGCGTGCTTGTCTCCGACGAAGTGAAAATCCAGGCGGAGATCCAACTGGTCAGAATGTAGCTCCAGTGTACTGCGCCCACAGGTGCGGTACACTATTTGATTAACCCTTACCTTTAGCTAAATACCCACATGATGGACAGGAAATCTTTCTTACGCAACGGGCTGATGGGCACCGGAATCCTCGTGACTTCGGGCGCTATGAGCCAGGTCATCCAAAATGACATCGATGAGCTCAAACCGCTCAACCCCGTTGGTTTTAATCACATCCCTCACACTGATTCAAAAATCATGGACAACACCATCCTGCACCGCGCTGCTTCGCGCGGCGATGCCAATCATGGCTGGCTGCACAGCCGCCATACTTTCAGTTTTGCCAACTACTATAATCCCGAACGCATGCATTTCGGCGTGTTGCGGGTCCTCAACGACGACTGGGTGGCCCCGGCACAAGGGTTTCCCACGCATCCGCATGACAACATGGAGATCATCTCCATTCCCTTGTCAGGCGACCTCGAGCACAAAGACAGCATGGGCAATGTCTCTGTCATCCGGCATGGAGACATCCAGGTGATGAGCGCCGGTACAGGTATACGGCATAGTGAATACAATAAGAATGCCGACAAGGAAGTGAAGTTCCTGCAGATCTGGGTTTTCCCCAACCAGCGGAATGTCACACCGCGTTACGACCAGATCACCCTTGATCTCAAGGATCGCCATAACCGTTTTCAGCAAATCCTGTCGCCCAGTCCGGATGACGATGGTGTCTGGATCTACCAGGATGCCTGGTTCCACCTGGGTGAATTTGACAAGGGAATCTCGAAGTCCTATGCGCTCCATAAAAAAGGAAACGGCGTATATGCCTTCATCCTCAAGGGAGACGTCACGATCGAAGGTCAGGATCTGCATGAACGGGACGGGTTTGGTATCTGGGATGTGGCCTCCATACAACTGCGTGCGGATTCGGATCACGCAGAAGTCCTGCTGATGGAGGTTCCCATGACCCTGACATAACGAGGTCCCCCGATGAACCGGAAACAATTTCTTCAATCGCTTGCTATTTTACCCATTGCCGGCGCGGCCATGAACCTGAGACATTTTCATCAACTGACCAACGACTTAGCTCCTTCGGACAAAATGCCCCTCCTCTTCCTGGGACATGGTTCGCCGATGAATGCTATCGAGGATACTGAATTCTCCCGCGGATGGCGCAACATGGGCCTTTCCCTGCCCAGGCCTGCCGCTATCCTCTGTATTTCCGCTCATTGGGAAACCAGGGGTACTTACGTGACGGCAATGGAAAAACCCCGGACAATCCATGATTTCGGCGGTTTCCCGCCGGAATTATTTGCTGTCCAATATCCCGCGCCCGGAAATCCCGCTCTGGCAGCAGAGACCAGGGACATGATCACCACCACCGAGGTGGGACTGGATCAGCAATGGGGACTGGATCATGGCTGCTGGAGTGTCGTCAGGCGGCTTTACCCGGATGCGGATATCCCCGTGTTGCAACTCAGTCTCGACTATCAGCAAAGCCCACAATACCATTACAGCCTGGCGAAAGAACTCGCGGGGTTACGTAAAAAAGGCGTATTGATCCTGGGCAGCGGCAACATGGTGCATAACCTTGGCATCATCGACTGGAACCACCCGGATAACGGCTATGACTGGGCGGTGGAAGCCAATACGACCATGAAAAAACTGATCACGGACGGCGATCATCAGTCCCTGATCCGGTATTCTTCCATGGGCAAAGCTTTCCAATTGTCCATCCCCACCCCGGAACATTATCTTCCTCTCCTCTATATCCTCGGCCTGAAAGAGGACCGCGAAGAAATCGCATTCTTCAATGACAAAACCGTGATGGGTTCCATCTCAATGACCTCCGTAAAAATCGCTTAAAGCAATCATCCTTCGGATCCTCAACTTTTGCCGTCCTACCCGCCTGGAACTATGGACCCGATCTCTGTAACGACAGCCTCCTCCACCGCCGATCTGGAAGGGATACTCCGTTTACAGCGGCAGAACCTGGCCGATCAGCTCTCCCCGGAAGCGATCTCCAGCCAGGGCTTTGTCACTGTACGACACCGCCTGGAGGATCTTGAACGGATGCACGCCCTTGAACCCAGTATCATCGCCAAAGAAAGGGATATCGTGATCGCGTATATCCTCGCGATGACGCTCGAGGCAAGGGATTTTATTCCAATTCTCGAACCCATGTTTTCCGTCATTGAAAAACTGGCATGGCAAGGATCTCCTTTGCTGAATTTTCCATTTCTCCTGGTGGGCCAGGTCTGCGTGGATCAACATCATAGGGGCACCGGCCTCCTCTCGACTTGCTACACAGCGTTTCGTGATACCTATGCGCCCCGCTACGCGTTTGCCCTGACCGAAATCGCTACCCGGAATACCCGTTCCATCCGTGCTCATGCACGAGTAGGTTTTCAAACCATACACAGGTATGCGGATCCCCGCGGTGAGGATTGGGACATTGTCCTCTGGGACTGGCGTGCATAAGCGGGCAGATACAGCTCAGCCGGGATGGATCCTGTGATCCGGATCATACGCATCCCTGATGAGGATCAGTTACCTACTCCCCGCACGGGAATAAAATTGTCCTAAAAAGGATGATCGCTAAAAACACCATACCCTCTCTCTCGCTCCTTATGGCAGCAGGCGTAGCCGGGGTGAGTTGTACCGGACTGCTTATTCCCGGTTTTTATTCACGTGAATCAGTCCATTGGCAAGTACAGACGTACGGACAGGATCTCGTGGATTTATGCCTGGTCGTGCCTGTGCTTTTGATAAGCGCCGTTGGATTGAGCCGTGGCCGTCCGGCATTCGCACCTGTGTGGGCCGGCACGGTACTCTACCTCTTGTACACCTTTACCATTTATTGCTTTGACGTGCATTTCAACAGGTTGTTCCTGATCTATTGCCTGGTCCTCGGCCTGAGTTTCTACGGCTTCCTTACGTATATCATCCAGTTTCTGCCAGTCTCGCCATCTCCGCCTTTGCATCCGGATGCAGTTCCTCGCCGGGCAGGGTATTACCTCATCCTGGTAGCGGGGATCTTTTCTCTCTTGTGGTTGAAGGATATTCTTCCCGCCACCTTTGATGACGCTGTGCCGCAAAGCCTGGCGGACGTTGGTTTGCCTACCAATCCCGTGCATGTGATGGATCTTGCCATCTTCCTTCCGGGTATGGCGATCACGGGTGTATTGCTCCTGAGAAATCATTACCTGGGATGGTTCATGGCGCCGGTGATCCTGGCATTTACCGTGCTCATGAACCTTACGATCGCCATCCTGATGATCCTGATGTCCCGGCATGGATTTGCGATCAACCCGGCCATCGTGGTGAGCATGGGCGTGCTGGCCTGTGTCAGCATGGTGTTGATGAAACCTTTTATCCGGTACCATACGCGGACATATGAGGATTTACCTTCCCGGTAAATGGGTGATCTGCGGCAAGGGACGTTTACAAACCCCCCGCTTCATCCGTTCCTTACCTGTCCCATCACGGTGCGGATCCTAAAGCGGACCCAGGGCGAAGGGCCCACATCCGCCTGAATTGAAATATGTACCTTTTCCGAATCGATCAGCAACTACGGTAATGGCCTACGGACTGACAAACAGAAAACTTCGATTTTATCTTCTTTCCTTTCTCAAGCATGACTTCCGGGCGAGTGTCACTGTGTTTTTTGTTGCGCTTCCTTTATGCCTGGGCATTTCGCTGGCTTCCGGCGCGCCGGTATATTCCGGCCTCCTGGCAGGAATCCTCGGCGGGATCATCATTTCGCTGATCAGCAAATCCGAATTGTCCGTCAGTGGCCCGGCGGCAGGGCTGACCGCGATCTGCGCAGCCGCGATCACCGAGCTCGGGGCCCTGGAGATCTTCTTTCTTTCCGTTTCCATCGCTGGTCTTTTCCAGGTTGTCCTTGGCCTCCTTCGTCTGGGTGGTTTCACCCACTTCATCCCTTCGGCCGTCATCAAGGGCATGCTGACCGCGATCGGCATCCTGTTGATTTCCAAGCAAATTCCGCTGTTGATCGGCTACAGCCTTCCGGACTTCTGGACGAATGAATTTTTCAACCTCCTTACTTTCCACCATGGGTTCAGCCACCTGGAAGAACTTTACTATCATTCCTCCACCGGGGCTGTCTCCGTTTCCATCGCAGCCTTTTTCATCCTTATTATTTGGAAAAAATATATCGGAAAAAAAATCCCGTTCATTCCTGCCTCCTTTGTCACCGTGGTGGCGGGTATATTTCTGGCTGTTGGGTTCAATCATCTTTTTCCGTCACATGCCATTAAACCCACCCAGTTTGTCTCCATCCCGGGAGATATGCTAGCCCACATTCATCTCACCGGTTTCGATGAGATTTTTTCAGACATGGCCATCTGGCGCAATGCGGTCATCATCTGTTTTGTCGCTTCCATGGAAACCCTACTGAGCGTCACGGCCATTGACAATCTCGATCCGCTCAACCGGATCACCCCGCAAAACCGGGAACTCATCGCGCAGGGCACCGGTAATTTCCTGAGCGGCCTGTTGGGCGGCTTGCCGATTACCGCCGTGATTGTAAGGAGTTCGGCCAATGCGGAAGCGGGGGCCAGGACAAGACTATCGGCGTTTGCGCATGGTATCTGGCTGCTGCTGGCCGTTTTGCTGGCGATCCCGCTGATCAACCGGATCCCTTATTGTGTACTGGCGGTGCTCCTGATCCGTACCGGATACAACCTCGCGAAACCGAAAATGGTATTGGCCGTGTATCGCCAGGGCCGGGAACAATTCATGCCTTTTATCGTCACGGTGATCGCGATCCTGCTCACCGATCTGCTGATCGGCGTCCTGATCGGGATAGCTTATGCCATTTACTTCCTGATCAAGCATACTTACCGAGCCGGGTATACGCTGAAAGAAAAGCAGGAAGGCCATACCAGGCATTTCACCCTTGACCTGGCGCTCAACGTAAGTTTTTTAAATAAGAAAAGGATCATGGAGGCCCTGGACCGGATGCCGGAATACGCCATCGTGGAAATCAATGGCGCTGACAGCGTCTACATCGACCGCGACATCCTGGAAATCTTCCATGACTTCAAGGCAAAGGCACATCAGAAGCATATCGAGCTCCGGATGGTCAATATCCCGGATGTGGAGACAATAGAACTGCACTGACCTTATGGAGCGACGCCCACAATTTCCCTCCCATCTCACCGGATTAACGGCGGCTGAAGTCGTGGCCTCCCGCGCCAGGCACGGCGTCAATCTTCAGCAACGAACCATCCGCAGCACCTGGTGGCGCATGCTGCTGGAAATCCTCCGGGAGCCGATGCTCCTGCTCCTGATCGCCATTTCGATTATATACCTCTTGCTGGGCCAATACCATGAGGCATGGTTCATGCTGCTTGCCATCATAGCCGTATCCGGCATATCTTTTTACCAGGACAACCGCAACCGGAAAGCGCTCGAAGCACTGGAGGCGCTCACCTCGCCGATGAGCAAAGTGATACGGGAATCCACTGTACAGCGTATTCCGACCATCGATCTGGTGCCGGGTGATCTGGTGATCGCGGAGGAAGGGGCGCCGCTCAATGCGGATGGCACCATCGTGCACAGTCACGATTTCTCGGTCAACGAATCCACCCTGACCGGTGAAGCGCAATCCGTCTACAAATCCGTGTCTTCGGATTCCAACAGGGTCTTCAGCGGCACGATGGTGTCTTCCGGCCTGGCGGTTTTTGTGGTGGACAAAACGGGGCTCAGCACGCGCATCGGACAGTTAGGGACTTCGATATTGGAAATTCAGGAAGAACCAACGCCCCTGCAACACCAGATTCAAACGTTTGTGCGGCGCATGGCGATCGTTGGCGTGGTGGTATTTCTGTTGGTCTGGATCTTCAACTACATGGAAAGCCGTAACCTCCTGGCCAGCCTGCTGAAAGGGCTAACGCTCGCCATGTCTATTCTGCCTGAGGAGATTCCGGTCGCTTTTACCACGTTTATGGCGCTTGGATCAAGGCGGCTCATGCGGAGCGGGATCATCGTCAAGAAAACACGCACCGTGGAAACACTGGGCAGCGCTACGGTCATCTGTGCGGATAAAACGGGCACGATCACCGAAAACCGCATGACGCTCCAGGGTATCTACGCGTTCGCTTCGGATACGTACTATGACAATGAAGACGAGTACGATCAAAACGCCCTCCGGGTGATCGAATCCTCCATGTGGGCCAGTGAACCCGTTCCATTTGATCCTATGGAAAAAACCATCCACCGGTTGTATGGAGAAAAAGTGAAGGTGGACGAACGGTCCGATTATTCGATGGTGCATGAATACCCGCTGGGGGGTAATCCGCCGATGATGACCCACGTATTTGAAAACAGCCAGGGAGAACGGATCATTGCCGCCAAAGGGGCGCCGGAGGCTATATTGCGTGTCTGTGATCTCACGGGCCGTGAATTACACACCATCCACCATCAATTGCACCAGCTTGCCCAGGCAGGATACCGGATTCTCGGGGTTGCCAGAAGCCTGGAAACTACCCGTCCTTTCCCGGCGCAGCAGCAGGACCTGCATTTCGCCTTCGAAGGTTTGCTTGCTTTTTATGACCCGCCGAGGGCCAATATGCGTGAGGTCTTTGATCAGTTTAAGGAAGCTGGCATCACGGTAAAACTCATCACCGGGGACAATGCCACCACCACCCGGGCGATCGCCAGGACCATCGGGATTGCCCACCATGACCACTCCATTGACGGTGAGGAGATCCTGAAACTGACTCCTGCGGACTTACAGGAAACTGTCCGGGAAAAAACACTTTTCACCCGCATGTTCCCCGAAGCTAAGCTGGCCACGGTCAATGCCCTGAAGGCCAATGATGAGATTGTGGCGATGATGGGGGACGGGGTCAATGACGGCCCTGCCCTCAAGGCGGCGCATATCGGCATCGCGATGGGGCAGAAAGGAACGGAAATCGCGAAAAACGCCGCCGCCCTGATCCTGCAGCATGATGATGTATCCCGGCTCATCGACGCCATTGCCACCGGGCGGCGTATTTATACCAATCTCAAAAAAGCGATCCAGTACATCATTTCCATCCACATCCCCATCCTGCTGACTGTGTCGCTTCCGCTTATCCTCGGATGGATCTACCCGGATATTTTCACGCCTGTCCATGTGATTTTCCTGGAACTCGTCATGGGTCCCACCTGTTCGATCGTCTATGAAAACGAGCCCATGGAAAAAGACACGATGCACCGGCCGCCGAGGCCCATCACCAAGACTTTCCTTTCCTGGAGAGAGATGAGTTGGAGCATCCTGCAGGGCCTCGTCATTTCGGCCGGCGTGTTGTTTGCCTACCAATGGACCGTCCGGCAGGGAGGCAGTGAAGCGATGACGCGCGCGATGGTCTTTACCACGCTGATCATCGCCAATATCTTCCTCACCCTGGTCAACAGGTCTTTGGTGTTTTCCTTCATCGACGGTCTGCGTTACCCGAACCGGCTGCTGACTGGCATCCTTGTGGTCACCCTGGGATTGATCGCCCTGATGTTGTATGTGCCTTTTGTATCGGGCTTTTTCCGCATGGACCGGCTTCCGCTTCATGAGATCGGCATATGTATCCTGATTGCCGGTGCCGCTGTCTTTTGGTTTGAGGGAGTGAAGTGGTGGAGGAGAAGAATGGTCAGGGCTTAAAAAAAAGGAAAGACCGGAGTCTTTCCTTTTTCCAATGTTGACAGATCAGGCCTGCGCCCGCTCCATCGGATGATGGATCACCATCACGGGTTTGGAAGGATGGCGCAACGCTTTTTGCGTAACGCTCGAATGACCCAGGGTCTCAAGAAATCCCCGGTGATGGGATACCAGGATCAGCATACCTGCGTCAACCTGGTCCGAATAATGAAACAGGACTTCATCAATCGGGTGATTTTTTGTGTGGAGCGACCGGATGTGATAATCGGCTACCTGTTCGGAGAGCAGGTGCAGCTTTTCGTCCAGTTTCGCCTTGAGCGGGGTAAAAGAGGCCACGTCATCGGTGATATGGACGAAATCGAAGACTACATGCTGCCGGGCGCCAAAGTGTACTATATATTCGAGGCTTCCATCCTGGAGCAGTTCATCTGTAAATCCGACGACCATTTTAAACGGAAAGGAGATTTTGGTTTCCGGCGGCACCACCAGGACCGGGATATGGCTGTGCCGGCTGACTTTCGAGGAAATCGTGCCGAACAGGCGTCTGAAAAAATTGTCCGCGTTTTTCGTGCTCATCACGATCATCGCAAAATGATCCTGGCGGGACATCCCGACCAGGCTCGCCGTAGCTTCCCCGACTTCGACATGCCCCGTCACGGGCATCGTGATCCCGCGCCGGAGGTTGTCTATCTCGATCGTATGCACCAGTTCTTCCAGTCGCTTTTGATTTTCCATCTGGAGCTGGATATCGAGTGCCCCGGCAGAGACCGGGTCATAGACGGGCTGATGGATGTGTACCAGCGTCAGGCCAAGACCGTGGTTTTCGGCCATCATGCGCGCGTAGGTCAGCGCATGCATGCTTTCCTTCGAAAAATCCAGCGGTATGAGAATGGATTTCACTTTTTCCATGAGCACATACTCCACTACACGTGAGACGGTTTCGTCGATCGATCCGTCATGGGGGTGGATAAACACCTTCTCATCCACCTTTATGGCCGGTACTGAATGCAGGCCCTCCTGGATAAAACGATCCACCAGGTGCACCTCCTCCAGGGTGAATTCCACCTGGTGATGATGCAACCGGACTTCGAGTTGGTCCTTGAGGGCGTTCCCTGTAAATCCCTTGACACTGAATACCGTGATATGCATGATACCTCCCCTTCTCTAATGATTCTTCATCCGGATCAGATCTTCCTCCATCAGGGCTTTGATGATATCAAATGTGGTCAGCATCCCCACCAGTTCTCCATTATCGACGATGGGGATCGAATGGAAAAGGTTTTCTGAAAAAAGCTGGAGGGCGACATTGATGCGCTCACTGGATTCGAGGGTGGCCAGGTGCGTGGTCATGACCTCTTCCACGGTATAATTGTGCAGGCGGCTCTTTTCAACCATGGCATCATACCCGCTCAGGCCCGCCCCTTTGATAAAATGATTCAGGTCTGACTTACTGATCAGGCCAACCAAGGTTGTATACCGGACGACCGGAAGATGGTGTATCCCGGTTGTATCAAAAATTTCTTTGACCCGGGTCAGCCGGTCACTGGGCATGACCGTCACCAGTTTCCGGGTCATAAATTTTGAGATGGGTGCTGTAAAATCCATGATGGTTGTTTTCCTGGGTAATAAAAATTGTCAACGCCTCAATGTGCCATATTCCCCTTGGCGACCGGATGTTCATCTTTCGCCTTTCGAGACACCGTAATGTGCTTCTTAAATTCAACGCCCATCAGCGCGCTGAAGAAAACCGGTAAAGCCAGTATGGCCAGGAACCAGAGATGGGTAAATCCCGCAATGATCACAATAGCCATGACGAGATAAAATCTCCAGATCAGACCGAGGATCGAAAGTTTCATTAGTTTCATCGGTAGAGGATTTTAATGGTGTAAATGTATCAGGGACCGTTACCGGGATAAATGACAGGGGTCAGCCAGGGTACTGATAATCATCAACTTGGCCGGAAAGCCCTTTGTTTGATATCTTCGCCGGGTGGCAGGCCCAACTGTTTTTGAGAAAGAAAATCCACTCAGCCTCCTTCAATCCATCGTGGAGACGGCGATCGACGGCATCCTGCTGATCGATACGGAAGGCACTGTCCTGATGATCAATACGGCCGGAACAAAACTGTTTGGGTATACGCGGGACGAAGTCCTGGGTCAGAACATCACCCTGCTGATGGGTTCTCCACACCGGGACAAGCACCACGAATACGTCAATAACTACATCCGTACCGGGATCAAAAAAATCATCGGCATCGGGCGGGAAGTGGAAGGCCGGCACAAAGACGGCACCATGTTTCCGATCCGTCTTGCCGTCAGCGAGATGGTGCTGCACGGTGTTCCGTATTTCACCGGCATCATCCATGATCTCCGGGAAATGAAGAAAGCACAGGCGGAGATTCTGAAGCTTAATAAAGAACTCGAACAGGCGGTTTATGAGCGTACGATGGAACTCCAGGATACGGTCAACCTGTTGCTGGAAACCAACCAGCAACTGCATCAGTCCATCGAAAAGCATAAGGAATATGAGGCGGTGCTCCTCCGGACCCGGGATGAACTTCGAAAATCCCTGGAAAAAGAAAAAGAGCTGAGTACCCTCAAGTCCCGCTTTGTTTCGATGGCCTCCCATGAATTCAAGACCCCGCTGAGCAGCATTCTTTCGTCCGCCGCGCTGATCCTGCGCTATGAAACTGCCGAACAGGCCCCGGACCGCACCCGGCATGTCGAACGTATCAAATCCAGCGTCAACCACCTCAACGGTGTCCTGTCCGATTTCCTGTCGGTCACCCGCATCGATGAAGGGCAGATCGTCCCGGCGATCAGCCGGTTTTATCTGCTGGGCTTACTTGAGGATCTGAAATCGGAAACGGATAACCTGTTGAAAAAAGGGCAAACCCTGACCTGGCGACATGACATAGAGAACCTCCAGCTGTATACCGATAAAAGTATCCTCCGTAATATTTTGTATAACCTCATTTCCAACGCCATCAAGTATTCGGACGAAGGCAAACGGATCGATTGCGAAGTAGAAAAAGTGGACGGACAATTGTCCATCACGATCCGTGACCAGGGGATGGGCATCCCGGTCGAGGATCAAAAACACATCGGATCCCGGTTTTTCAGGGCTTCCAACGTCGTCAATGTCCCCGGCACGGGTTTGGGATTGAGCATCGTGATCGCTTATCTTCATGCCCTGAAAGGCGACCTCCGTTTCGAAAGCCACGAAGGAAAAGGCACGACTTTCGTGGTCACCTTACCCGTATCCTATGAAAAGTAAAATTCTGATCATTGAAGACAACCGGGATGTCCGGGAAAACCTGAGTGAAATCCTCACGCTCTCCGGCTATGAAACCCATACGGCCGCCGATGGCAAAGAAGGTGTCCAGCAAGCCCTCCAGGTAGTGCCGGACCTCATCCTGTGTGATATCATGATGCCGGAACTGGACGGATACGGTGTACTCCGGATCCTTTCCAAAAACACCCTGACGGCGGATATCCCTTTCATTTTCCTGACCGCTAAAACCGAACTTTCGGATATCCGGAAAGGCATGACCCTCGGAGCGGATGACTACATCGCCAAACCCTTTGATGACGTGGAACTCCTGGACACGATCGAGGTTCGGATAAATAAACGAAAAACATCCGGCTCCCAGGCGGCGCCGGCCCAACAACTTACCTCCCTCGTCACCTGGCAGCAGTTTGTCGATGCCCTGCCCAAGGCGATGAAAGAAGAGGAACCGCGGCATGTCCACAAAAAAGACATCCTGTATGCGGAAGGCCAGACCTGCCGCAATGTATTCCTGGTCACCAACGGACGGGCCGTGGCGACGAAAGTGGATGACTATTCCAAAGAAGTGGTAACCCGGTTATATCAGCCCCCAATGATCATTGGGATAGCTTCTGCTTTCAACGGCACCCGGTACCGGGAGACCATCAAGGCGCTCGATGATCTGGAAGTGCTTCCTATCCGCAAAGATGATTTCGTCCAGCATGTTTTACATGACCACACATCCATTTTCTTCCTGATGCACCAGCTGGCAGGCAATCAGATCAAGGCGGACGAAAAATTGCTGCTCCAGGCCTTTGGTTCGGTGCGGATGAAACTGGCGGCCACGCTCATGGATCTCTACCAATTTTACGAACACCGGGGCAAGGCGGTCATTCCTGTCTCGCGGGAGGATCTGGCTGCCATGGCGGGTACGGCTAAAGAAACGATTATCCGGTGCCTCTCTGAATTCAAAGATGAAGGCCTGGTGAACATCCACGATTCGGACATCATCATCGACTCCGTCAAGAAACTCGCGGAAATGAAATATTAGGCGGGCGGATGCTGATCCGTCTGCAGGGCGATGAGCGGAATGTCCGTATGGTAGGCAATGCGCTTGGCGATGCTGTAGGAAAAAAGCTCTTTCAATTTGCTCTGGTGATGCACCCCCATGATAATGATGTCGATCTGGTTGAACTTCATGAATTCCAGGATGCCTTTTTCAACATCGAGCTCATAATGCGTATGAAAACTGATATGCTGGTCATGCTTGAAGGCTTCCGTATAGTCCAGCAGTTTGGCCTTGACCTTTTCCGGATCATAGACATCGACATGGATGCAATGAAGGTGTCCGCCCAGGAGCTTGGCAATCGCCAGTGCTTTTTCGATCAGCTGCAACTCGCCCGGTTTGTATTCCAGGGTTAAGCCGATCTTGCGGATCCCGCGGTAATTGGCCGTATCGGGCACAACAAAGACGGGGCATTGGGCGGCTTCCATGACCCGGGAAGCCACACTGCCGAAAAAGATCTCCCGCAAGCCCGAAGCACCCTTGGTCCCCATGACGATCAGGTCAGCCTGGTTTGTCCCGGCTTCCTCCAGGATAGCCGATACAAAATGATCGGATTCTTTTAGGGAGTAATTGACTTCGATCGAGGACAGGTGGTTTTCGTGGGCGATCCGTTTGAGCAATTCGATCTGGTCCCGGAACCGTTCAAACTCCCCGAAGGCGATCTTTTCATTGATTTCTTTCATATTAGTCGATTCCTCGATCCAGGTATGCGCCTCCAGCACTTCATACACATGGACAACCGTAATGGAGGCCTGCAGGTGCTCGGCCAGTTTCAGCGCATAGATGTAAGCGTTTTCCGCTGCGTTGGAGAAATCGGTGGGGAACAGGATTTTCATAGTACCGGGGTTAGGTTTCAATGGGCCTGGCTTCGTCAAAAGCGTATTTGAGCAGATCCAGGGGAGTGATCATGCCCACCAGGTTGCCTGTGGCATCGACCACGGGCAACGCATGAAAGAGATTCTCGCGGAAGAGGTCGACTGCGATGCTGGCGGTATCGCTTTCTTTGAGGGTGACCAGGTGTTTAACCATGATTTCGGACGCCAGGACGGTGGAGAAGATTACTTTATTGCTTTCCAGCGCTTTCTCTGACTTAAACACGGAAAAATGATGTTCCATCCGGTGGAGGTCCCCCTTGCTGATGATCCCGAGGATTTTCCTGCCATCCACGACCGGTATATGCTGGATATTGTTGGCGATCAGTTTTCGCTTGACGGATTCCAGGGTCTCATCCGGATCGGCGGTGATGAGGTCGCGGGTCATGATATGGCGTACTTCGATCCACTTGTCCATGTGTATACCTGATTTAATGACAAAATAAGCAAAGAAAGCGGCCCGTCAGATGGGTTCCTGGAAGGCGTAGTTTAAAATGTCGTGGGAGGTCACGATTCCCACCAATTCCCCGTCATCCACCACCGGAAGGGCGTGCAAACTGTTGGATTTAAAAATATCGGCCGCGAGTCCGATACTGTCAATGGATTCTACGGTGACCGGATGATGGGTCATGATGTCGGCTGCGGACATGTCCTTGTACAGATCCTGGACGATCGTCATCCCACTCCAGGTGGTACTGATCATATGCTGGATCCGCAGGTAGTCTGTTTTTGAGATGATGCCCACGACACGCCCTTCATCCAGGACAACAATGTGATGAAATCGATGGCTGGTAAACAAATCATGTACCCGGCTCAAGGTCGACCCTGGTTTCAGGGTTACGACGTGTTTGGTCATAATATCGGCTACAGGCTTGTTTGGATCCATGATGCATAGTACCGGAAAAGAAACCGGGGCTCCCGAATGGAACCCCGGCCATTAAAATCACACCACTTGTATCGTTTTGCTCTTTGCTACATTCGTGAGGGGCATTTTGGGTAACCTCAGCTTGAGCAGTCCATTTTCATAATTCGCCATGATTTGGTCTCCATCCACATTTTCCGGGAGCCAGAAGGATCTCCGGAAATTGTGATAGCTGAATTCCTGGCGCCTGAACTCTTCCGTTTTCTCTTCTTTCCGTTCTTCCGCCACAGCGCTGATTGTCAATACACCGTTTTCGATTTCCAGTTTGAAATCTTCTTTCTTCATGCCCGGAGCAGCCACCTCAATCAGAAAGGCTTCCTTGTCCTCCTTGACATTGACGGCAGGGACATCGTGGCTCATATCCCAGTTCCAGCTTTTCAGGAAATCATCGGTTTCGGCAAAAAAGTTTTCAATCCAGTTACGCCGGCTCGTAAGCTTGGCGGGTTGATTCCATTTAACAAGTGACATGGCGTACGTGATTTGATGATTATTATTAATTGACATTCCAAAGTTGGGATGCAGGCGCCCCTTGCCAAATGATGGTCATCATACCCCACTATGATCTTAAACATCCTGCGGATCAGCACGCAATCCGGCGGTCCGGGAATCGACCCGGACTTTCACAATTGATTGTCATTCAGGAGAAAAATGTCTTAAACGAGAGACAGAAACCGGCCATCCCGGTAGATCAGGCGGTCATCGGCATAGATTTGGCCTCCGTGGCGCATGTCACTGATCATGTCCCAGTGGATGGCGGACTGATTTTTACCTCCGGTCTGGAGGTAAGACTGTCCGACCGCCATGTGGATCGTGCCCCCGATTTTCTCATCAAAGAGTATATTCCGGGTAGACTGGTGGATTTTATAGTTCGTTCCGACTGCCACCTCTCCGAAAAACCGGGAACCATCGATGGCAAAAACCTGGTCCAGGATCGCCTGCCCTTCTTCCGCCTCCCAGCGGACAACCTGCCCTGCCTCCACCTGGAGCGTAATCCCCCGCACATCATGACCGGAATAGACCGACGGGAAATCAAAATGAACGATTCCGTTCACGCTATCCTCGATCGGACCGGTAAATACTTCACCGGAAGGCATATTGGCGCGACCGTCGCTGTTGATCCAGGTCCGGCCCTTCACGGAAAATTGAATATCCGTCCGGGAATTGACATACCGGATCCGATCACAGGTATTGAGAAAATCGACAATACCCTGTTGCTCCTTTCTCACCTGTAACCAGGCAGCTACCGGATCTGGTTCATCCAGCCTGCAGGCAGCATATACAAACTGGGCATAGTCGGTCAGGCTCATGCCAGCGGCCTCAGCCGCGGCTTGCGTGGGATATTGACACAGCGACCGGACCAGGGATCCATCGGCAGTCCGCGAAAAATAAAGTTGGTTGGATCGGGCCATGGCTGCCGCCCGGCGTTTTTTTTGTTCGGCTGTAGCCAACAGGTCTTCATAGAGATCATAGGGGGCGCGAACTGCCAGGAAGGCATCATAGTGCTCCATGGCATAGGTATGGAAAGCCGGTTCCATATCCAGGACCTGGCCTCCGGCTTCCTGCCAGAAGACGGTGGTTTTATTCCGGAATCCGAGATCATAGTCCACCGCCACATCATTCCGGGTGGCTTCGCGATGAATTTCCAGGAGCAATGGTTCCGCCAGAAAGGTGCTGGACACAAATAACCGCTGGCCCGGCTTCACCTGGAGGCAATAGTGCAGGAGCAGCTGAGCGTATTTCTCCAGCATTTCAGCAGAAGGCACGTGTGTAGAAGGCATGCGGTAAAAATAGGAAAGGCGTGTGGGTTAGTGCCGGTCGAATTTTATTGCCGGTACGGTTTCGGCTATACCTTATGTCCTAACACCAAAGGGACAACGCCATCGCGAAGACGAATTAACAATTTCTATCGAGCACAACGTCCTCTCAATACTCATGACTACTTCATTAAAAATATTACTACATATATTCTCACTCGCTCGCTTTCCTTGCCCTGAGCGTACTTCGTGCGTACTCCGTCGCTGAAGCTTTGGCGCAGTCGACCGAAGGAGGCGCAACTTCGTCCTCCGAAGGCGTAGCCGAAGGGTTGCATTCCTGCTCTACCTCACCAGGGTCACATCTCCTATTAAAGTCTTTCGGGACAGCCCGTTCAGGCCCAGGTATTCCACCTCAATCACATAGACATAGACCCCAGGCATCATTTTCTCCTCATGGAAAAACCCATTCCAGGTAAACGGATTGTCAAGGGAATGATGAATCATATTACCCCAGCGATCAAAAATGAATCCTGTCATGCCAAGGATAAGCGAAGGATCATCACTGGATACAATGAAAAGATCATTGCTCCCATCTCCGTTTGGTGAAAAAACATTGGGCACATAGATCACCGGACCATCCGGACAATCGTCATAGGGAATAACGACAGCATCATCGGTGGCCGAAAAGCAAGGCGTGGTCACCTCTACCCCATACGGTCCCGGATGATAAACCAGGATGACCGGAGACTGCTCTCCGGTATTCCAGAGATAGGTAGATGGAATGGATTGCGTCGCATCCAATGTAAAAGTATCCCCGGCACACCAGACCAGGTCTGCTCCGAGATCAAGTGCTGGCTGGGCATCATCGACCGTTATCCGCAGGCTATCCGAAGCCGTTCCGCAACGATTGCTTAACGCAAGGCTATAGGTGCCGGTTTGTCCTGCAATCATTTGTACTCCCGAACTCCCGTCCTGCCACCTTATATCAAATGTATCCGAGGGCGCTACCAAGGTGATGGATTGCCCTAAACATAATATTGTATCCTTTCCAAGATTAAAGGGTTCCGGAGCAAGGAGATAATATACCCGGAGTGAATCCTCATCCGCTCCGCAGGCATTAACGGCACGTGCCGTATAGAGACCAGGAGCATTAACCACATAGACAGGTCCCGTGGTTTGATCCTGCCAGGTGACTGTTGTTGATGGATCTGCTTCAACTGTAAGGAGTAAAGTGGTATGCTCGCAAAGCGTCGTGTCAGGACCCAGCTCAACCGATGGGGGTATGCCGCTGATATCGACCAAGACTGTATCCGTGTCCATCCCACAGGCATTGGATACTGTAAGGCTATATGCTCCTGAAACATTTACCAGGAATCGATCTGTCATCGAACCGTCCTGCCATAGGTACTCGACGCCGCTGATTCCAGCCGTCAAAAGGATTGTTCCTCCTTCACATGCGCTCTGGTCAGGTCCAAGATCAAGCTGTGGCCCATCTGTGGTTTCCTGGATGTACATCGAATCCGTAGCCGCACCACATGCATTGCTTCCAGTCAGGACAATCCATCCTCCCTGGGTGGCCTGGAAGGTGGTATCCATGGACCCGTCCTGCCATATATATGATTCAACATAGGTTGTCTGCGCACTCAACTCCACGGATTCCCCGGGGCAAATGGTTTGATCAGGACCCAACTCAACAGAGGGCACACCAGGTAACAACGCCACCGCCATGGTATCCGATGAACTGCCACAATCATTGGAGATTGTTGCCCATACAGTTTCACCTCCATAAACTGCTTGGGATAACCCTGTCGAGCCATTATTCCATTGGACACTCACATCCGGAATAGTAATCATCAGGGTGACCTGGTCTCCAGGACACAGAGCTGTATCTGCACTCAGATTCAAAACCGGTATCGCGGGCAGTTGGGATATGATCAAGGTATCTGCAGTTTCTCCGCAGGTATTACTGGCCAGCAAAATGATGGTACCCGGCATCGAGGCGGTGAATTCGGGTAAGGTTGACCCATCCTGCCAAATCCATGTCGTCACATCCGTAGTCAAAGGATGAATGACGATGATCTCACCAGCGCAGAGCGAGGTATCAGGACCCAATGATGCTGTCGGTAAAGGCTCTCCGGCGGAGACCAGCACCGTATCCGCATCCGTACCGCAGGCATTGCTGACGGTCAACGAATAGGTACCCGGAGATGTCACCGTCAGTTCGGGTTGGGTTGAGCCATCACTCCAGCTAAACGAAACGCCGGATATGCCTGCACTTAACGGATATGATTGTCCCTGGCACAAGGCAAAGTCAGGCGGCAGGTTGATGGCAGGAGGGTCACTATTGAGGGAGATGAGGATAGTGTCCGAATAAGACGCACAAGCATTGTAAACCTGTACATAATACGTGCCCGGCATCGTCACCAGTAAGGTATCGGCTGTGCTCATGTCATTCCAGCTATAATAGGCGCCTGTTGACGAGGCCATGAGCAACCATTGATCACCGGGACATAAGGTAAGATCAGGACCCAGGTCCGGAGGTAGTATGAAACTTGCATACGACACATCCATGGTATCCGTCGCTGAGCCGCAGGCATTACTGATGCTCAGGGTATATTGGCCGGATGCCGTCACCGTCAATGTTTGGCCGGAAGAACCGTCCTGCCAGAGAAAAGCTCCTTCATTACCCGGAGCAGCCAGAATAAATGTATCACCCGGACAAGCGGCGAGATCGGGGCCAAACGTAAAAGCAGGTGTCGTTTGCTGATCGGCCACCATAAGGTCAGTGGCTACGCCGCAGCCATTGGTCACTGTGACGGCGAAAACACCCGCCGTATCAATGGCATAAAACGGATTGGTGCTTCCATCCTGCCACTGGTATGCACCCATATCAGGATCGAGATCCACTTCAAAGATGTTGAGGTCACAGAGAACCACGGTATCGGGTCCCAGTTCAACCAACGGTGGTTCAACTTCAATGACTTCCAGATCATCTGATTCTTGCCCACACATATTGCTGATGGTCAGGGCATAGGATCCCTCCTGGTCAATCTGGTAAACAGGATCCGCTGAATTGTCCTGCCATTGAAAGTCCCCAAGAGCAGGATTAAGACTCAGCGTGATTATATCTCCCGGACATAAAAAAGTGTCGTTGCCCAGGGAAAAGGGCATCGGAGGAGACAGCAGGGAGACGACGATCGTATCGCTGGTCAGATGGCATCCGTCGTCCAGGGTGACCATATAGACACCGGCATCTGTAATGGTGTAATCCGGGCCTTCACTGCCATCATTCCAATAAAATGTTTCAAGGGCGGGATCAAGTTCAATGTCATAACTATCCCCATCACATAGGGTGACGGCGGGAGGGCCCATATCAAAATCCTGTTGCTGGATGATCGTGACTTCTACCTCATCTTCGGCTGTGGTACATCCGTAGGAAACCGTCACGCTGTATGTACCTGAAGCGTATACGGTCCATGTGGGACCCTCATGCCCATCGGCCCAATGGTAGACGACGGAGGGATCACCGGGATCGATGATAAAGGAATCACAGGCTACATAAGGTCCGCCAAGTTCGATTTCTGCCTGCTCAATGGGCACCTCCACCACCTCCACATCATCGATATAATAATAGGAAAAGGAGGGCGGTCCGTAACAGGCTGGATCCTCATGCGTTTCCGCGTTGGTGTAAAAGTTGCCGATCGTAATATATTTTTCCGTTCCGGTAGCTTGTACATAATCGAAGATGTACATCCAGGCTTCCTTGTCAGAAAAGTACTCGCTGAACCAGTCCACTTGTGGATACACACCAACGGGATATACAACGGCATTCGGGGTAAGGAGTATGCCGACACGGTCTGCACCACAAGCTTCGTCGGCCAGGCTGAGCCAGACCCCTACGCGGTAGCATTTGTCCGTATCCATGGGCGAGATCAGGGGCGCTTGCACAAATTCATGTGAAGCGTTACTAAAACTGTGGTAGTAGGCCCCTGTGTAAGCGACGCCGGTGTGGGCCGGCTGCGCGCCCTGGAAATTGACCGGCACCCCGCTGTACATCGGATCAGCGCAAGCGTTGAAGTAATCTGCTGTCAGTCCGTTGATGGAGACCCACGGCGGGCAAGGCATTGGTCCGGGAGTGCCAAGCGCCGGAGGACAAAAGGTATAAACTTCAAAACTCGGATTGGGGACCAGATTTTGCGCATTTCCTTCTGCAGCAACTACGCCTATGCACACGCATGTAAGGCGTTTAAGCCATGCAGACATTTTGTTCAAATCCGGCTTCAGGTTCATACGGACGACTGAATGATTGGATCAAAATAAGAAATGGTCTGGGGTTAAGGGCGCCCCGTGCATAAAAAAGGGGTTCTATAAACCGATCATCGGTCACGGTGCCTTGGCTCATTTGGCATTTCCGGCTTACGAGGATTCACCCCGGACCATCGGTTTTTCCTGCCAGTGTCTTTAAGGCGAGAGAACGCAAGCGAGGCCGACCCCCAGATCACTCAATCACCAGCGCTTTAAAAAGCATCTCACCATTCTTTAACCTGGTAGGGGTACCGTACTGCATAAGCATCCCGGATATATTGGGTCATGAGGTCACGCAGCGCAGGTATATTCTCCCCGGTAACGGCGGAGATCAGCATGGTTTGTTGTCCAAATTCATGACGCAACCGGTCCTGGACCTCGTATTCGATCTGCTCCTTGATATCCTGCCCGAGATAGGCATCATAATGTTGCTGCCGATAGCGGTCAATTTTATTGAGCACCATGATCGTGGGCTTTTCCCCGATCTCGATTTCCTGCAGCGTCGTATGAACCGCGCGGATATGATCCTCATATTGGGGATGGGCGATATCGACCACATGCAGGAGGATATCTGCCTCGCGGACTTCATCCAGGGTGGATTTAAAACTCTCTACGAGGTGGTGTGGCAGCTTGCGGATAAACCCGACCGTATCGCTCAATAAAAACGGCATGGTACCGAAGACGACTTTGCGGACAGTCGTATCGAGGGTGGCAAACAGTTTATTTTCGGCAAACACATCACTTTTACTGAGGACGTTCATCAAGGTGGACTTCCCCACATTGGTATACCCGACAAGGGAGACGCGGATGAGTTCCCCGCGGTTCTTTCGTTGGGTGATGGACTGCTGATCGATCTTTTCGAGTTTTTTCTTGAGCAGCGCGATCTTATCACGGATGATCCGGCGGTCAGTTTCAATCTCCTGCTCCCCGGGTCCTCGCATCCCGATACCGCCGCGCTGCCGCTCCAGGTGGGACCATAATCCTTTGAGACGCGGGAGCAGGTACTGCATCTGGGCGAGCTCAACCTGCGTTCTGGCCTGTGCGGTCTGCGCCCTAGCCGCGAAAATGTCGAGAATCAGGCTGGTGCGATCGATGATCTTCACCTTCCATTCCTTCTCCAGGTGATTGGTTTGTTTGCCGGTGAGGTCGTCATCGAAGATCGCCAGGTCAATGTCATGTGATTCGATATACTGGCGGATCTCCTCCACTTTCCCGCTGCCGATAAACGTTTTCGGATCGGGTTTGGCCAGTTTTTGTAAAAACCGCTTAACGCTGACAGCCCCTGCCGTCTCCGCCAGGAACTGGAGCTCATCCATGTATTCAACGATCTTTTCTTCGGTATCCGGCGGGACGATGGCGCCGACGAGCACAGCGCGTTCAGGCCGTGTTGCATCTCGGCGGTTTTTCTCCCCAATGTTCCAGTCGTTGCGGGCTTGTGCCATTATACTGTCTATTCTGTTTTAGGTCGTATGGTTGTGGTGATTCTCTATCCTTTCCCTGAAATTTCTTTTCCTGTCCCGGGATGGATTATCAGGAAAGCTTACAAATCACTTCCGCGCCAGCCAGCTCTCCGGATTCAGCTTGTTCTTATCCTGCCAGATCTCCAGGTGCAGCTCGGGCTCTTCACTGCCGAGCGTGCCGAGTACTTGCCCCGTGGTGACCGTTTCCCCTTTCCTGACAGCGACACTGATCAGGCGGGAATACACGCTGAAATACAAGCCATGACGAACCATGACCATGTAGTCATAGCCAGGAATCTTTGTCACGGAAGCAATTGTCCCCTCAAATAAACTCCTGACCGCGCTGCCGGGCTCGGCCTGAATGTCGATCCCGTTATTTTGTACCGTGATCCCTTTGAGCACCGGATGTGGATGCGTGCCAAAACGGTCTGTGATCAATCCCTTGCTGACCGGCCAGGGTAATTTTCCTTTGTTGGCCGAAAACTGCTCATTGAGCGCTTTCGTTTCAGGAGCCTCCTTCAGTCCGGATGAAGTCATTTTCGTCGCTTCGGCATTGATGAGGCGTGCGATCTCATCATCCAGTTTTTTCTTTTTCTCGCGTGTGGCAGCGAGTTGCGCCTTGAGTTTCTTCTCCTCCTTTCCCAGGTCCTTGACCATGGCTTCTTTCGATTTCTGTTCCGCCTGGATAGCGTTCTTATTTTTCTCCTCGATCCGGAAGAGGTCCGTCTTAGCTTCTTTGTTCTCTTCCAGCACCCGGATCAAAGCCTTGTGACGCTCCCGCTGAAGGGCAAGGGCTTTCCACTGGCGCAATACATAGGCTTTATATTGCCGCAGGTATACCCACCGCACCATCATCTGGCTGAGCGAACTTGCGCTGAGCAGGTAGATCCAATCGGGCTGCAATTGTGTGCGGAAAAAGGCGGTCCGCAAGGCATGGGACAACCGGTCATGCAGATCCACGATATGCCGCTCGGCCTCCACTTTGTTTTTCTCCTGGATGGCCGCCTGCCGGTCGACTTCCCGGATCTCCTCGTTGATGGAAGCCAGTAATTCCTGCCGTTGCCGGATCTGCTCGTTGAGCGCTTTCAGTTGATTGAGCGATTTGGTTTTGCTCTTCTGGGTTTTCTCCAGGACCTCCGTCGTCGACCGGATCTGGCTCTCCAACGCCTTGCGTTGCGCCTCGAGATCCTTACGGTCCTTTTGAGCGTGAGCCGCCACACACCATAACAAAAAAGGTAGTGTGAAAAGGAAACCCCTGATCACATTAGATTTTTTCATAATGTGAAGGTATGGAAAACGGGAAGGATTGCGGCACATCGATCTCGACGGACGAATATTCGAGGTCAAAGACATTGGGCCGCCCGTCAATGATCAGCGTATTGGATCGCCTGAACGGTAGTCGCTGACCTGAATTGACACGCTTGTAATCTTCAAACCCTGCGGTCCATTCCCGCGCCAACGGATCGACGATGAGCGACCGGATCAGAAGCGCGGATCCGTCAAACCAATATTGGCCTTTCATGCCGTGCAGTCCCACGACCTGGATGGTGCCGTCGGAACTCATTTTCGCTTTTTCAATGTGTGGAGGCATGTAGGCTCCTGCCGTAAATACACCCGAAAACATGTCGAAATCCACCGGTACCCCGTATTGGCGGAGAAAATCCTCCGTCCTGTAGCGCCCATAGGTATGTTCAAACCGGTTAATAAAAAAGGCTGAGTCCGGGGTGATCAGCATCCGGCCTACTTCAAAACCGAGCTTGGACAGTTGCACCCAGATGATGGAATCGCGGAGGATACGCACATTGATGCGCGCACTGAGCCGTTGGCCATCCCAATCGATCTTTCCCTGTCCCGAACCCGCGAACCAGGTATACGGGACCTGCGTCGAAGATAATTTCTCCATCATCTTCCTTTCCGCCACTTCGATCGAGGTGACCGTGGAGGAAGCGGAGGCATCCGCGGACATCTGCTTCTTCGTCACGCAGGCCATGGAGCCAATGAGAACCATCAGGGCCGCATAGCCTGTGATCAACCGCGCGCTCCAAGACCAAAAGGGAACCGGATCATACCTGCCTGCCTGCATCCTCTATTGCGATTTATTGTCCTCTATTTTTTGCCGGATGGCGTCGACCTTATACCCGGCGTCGACCGCCTTCTGCCACAGCGTCACCGCTTCGCTCTTATTCCCCAGTTTAAGCTGGATATCACCCGCCAGGTTATACCCTGGTCCGTCGATCCGGTCGCCCAACGCGATCTGCATGGATTGGTTGGCCCGGGTATACTGGCCCTGGTTATAATAGACTTCGGCGAGGATCTGGTGGAGATACCCGGCGGTCTGGCCTTCAGCCACCCGGTCCGCCATTTCGATCGCCCTGTCGCTTCGCACAATCCTTTTACTGAGTGTCAGGGCATAATAGGCTAAGGTCTCCGGATGCCTTGGATTGAGCGCGATGGATGATTCAAAAGCGGCGACAGACTTATCCACATCGCCCATTTCATCATATACCATGCCGAGCAGGTTCAATACATTGATTTTCTGTCCGGCATTTCTTCCGGTCATCACGAGTGCCTGGCTCAGCATATCCTGTGCATCCTTCAGCTCTTTCTTCTTATAGTGGCCATACCCGGAGGCATAATACAGGTAACCCTGGTTTGGAAAGATATTGATGGCTTTATCCGCCTGGGCAATCAACGCTTCGTACTCGCGCTGCTGCAGCAGCAAGGCAATCAGCTGTTCCCACACGGCATAAACATTGTCATTGAGTTCCGTCGCCCGGGTATACGCTGCGATGGCATCCTGGGTGTTGCCGGCGATGGCACAGATGTCGCCTTTCATCGCAAAGACTTTTGCCTCCCTCGGATGTGCCGTCTCCAGTTTCAGGATTACTGACCGGAGTGCGTCCCCGAGGGCGGTTTCCTTCGATTTCGAATAGTCGACGACAAAAGGAATCAGCTCTTCGAGTTTGATATCCAGTTCAATGGACGGATTACTGATGATCGGAAGGATGGACTGCAGGTACCCGGCTTCATCGCCTTCCTTTTTAATCGAATTGGCGAGTGCCAGTTTAGCCCTGGAATCTTCTGGGCTGAGCTCCAATATTTTGCGGTAATACCCCAGTGCTCTTTCTTCGTCCCCGATCTTGCGGGCATAGGCGGCGGCTAGGTATTTGTATTCCAAATTGAGCGGATAGACTTCTGTCAACCGGTGGATGGAGGCCATGGCTTCCTGGGTTCGGCCAAGCCCATCAAGTGTTTCAAAGCGGGTGCGGGTGATTGATTCGGATACCCCCACCAGGGTCTCATACCGGTCGAGTGTCCTGAGCAGCCGATCCGAAGATCCTGTCCGTTTGCACAGCCCGATCAACATCTCATAATACTGCGGTTTCTTGGGTTTGAGCAGGATCAGGCGATCGTACACGTCCATGGTAGAAGCGAGATCGCCGATTTTCTCATGGATATCGGCTTCCATCAGGAGATACCATTCATTGTCCGGTTCGATGCGAACGGCTTTACGAATGTAATCGAGGGCATCCGCTGATTTACCGAGGGCCATCAGGGTGCGGGAGAGCTGATAGCAGGCCGCACTGTTCTGGACATCTTCCTCCAGGATGGCCCGGTAGATGGGTTCCGCTTTCTCCCATTCTCCCAGGAAGGTATATTTCTCCCCCTCAATGAGTTTCTTTTCGATGGTGACTTCTTCCGCGGTGGGGCGTCCCTGGGCAGACACGTGGTAGTACCCAGATGGGAAAATGCCTGTAACCAGCAAGGTGGCGGCAATCGAGTGTCTCAGCGTTTTCTTCTGCATGCAGGGTATCCGGTATAGCCCGGGATGGTACAGGAACGATATACCGCCCCCTTCCCGTATCCGGGCCACGGTTTAATCTACTAACGTCAGCTTGAGCATGTTGGTTCGGTACCGCTTGTGCATCGGCATGCTGCCGGTGTTGATGACGATGTCTCCCTGCCGGACTTTTTTGGCCTGGAGGAGAATACTGACGACGTCCTGGATGGTTTCATCCGTGGAGGTAAACCGGTCATAATAAAAGGTCTGCACGCCCCACACGAGGTTGAGTGCGTTGAGGATATTATGCTGATCGGAAAACACAAATATCTTGCTGTCCAGTGGCCGGTAGGAGGAAATCTTGAAGGCGGTATAGCCGGACGTAGTCATCCCGATGATCGCCTTGGCGTCCACATCCTGCGCCATACGGGCGGCGTGATAGCAGACCATATCGGACCAGAAAGTCCTGGACTTGGGTGAGGGGGTGGCAAATTGAACCTGGGGTGTATAATGCATCTCCGCTTCCACGATGATCTTGTTCATGGCTTCGACCACCTTTACCGGGTGCTTGCCTACGGAGGTTTCGGCGCTGAGCATGACCGCATCCGCGCCATCGAGGACCGCGTTGGCGACATCGGTGATCTCGGCGCGGGTGGGGCTCGGATTGGTGATCATGCTGTCCATGAGCTGAGTCGCCACGATCACCGGCCGGGAGCGGTCGATACAGAGCCGGATGATATCCTTCTGGAGGGTCGGCAGTTTTTCCATGGCCATTTCCACGGCGAGGTCCCCGCGGGCGATCATGATGGCATTGGCCTGCTTGACGATGCCCTTGATATTCTTGACCGCTTCGGGTTTTTCGATTTTGGCGATGGTCTTGGCGGGATGATTGGCTGCATCGATTATATCCTGCAGTTCCTTGATGTCGTCTGCTTTGCGGACAAATGAAAGGGCGATCCAGTTGACCGGCTGGGTCAGGATAAATTTCAGGTCCGCATGATCCTTGTCGGTGATGCAGGGGATAGACAAGGAGGTATCCGGCAGGTTGACGCCTTTGCGGGAACTCAACATGCCGCCATGGATGACTTTGAGCCGGACTTCCCGCTGGCGGTCCGTGGCCAGGACTTCCAGGACCAGTTTTCCATCATCCAGCAGGATGCGTTCGCCCGCTTTTACTTCACGGGGAAAATTCTCGTAGGAAATGAAAACCCGCTCGGGGGTGCCCGGGGTCTTCATATTGGTAAAAATGATCTCCTTGCCTTCCTCCAGCATAAATTCCCTGTCCTGGATATCCCCGATGCGGATTTTGGGGCCCTGGAGATCGGCCAGGATACCGATATGGAGGTCGTACTGATCATTGATCTTCAGGACGGAATCGATCACCTGGCGATGCTCGTCATGGCTCCCATGGGAAAAATTGAGGCGGAAGACATCCACCCCGGCGAGGGCCAGATCGCGCAATTGTTCGTATTCGGAGCAGGCCGGACCGACCGTGGCTACGATTTTTGTGTTTTGATTGGAATCTTTCATACGGGATTGGCGATTAGCCAAATATTTCAGGGGCGAAGCTAAAACCTGCCTTTTGTTCGTGCAACCGGCCCTGAATCGTCATAAAATTTTGTAAACTCGCCATTCCTTTTGTCCGGTTTGTCGTAAACTTGTGCCCCTTTTGGAGGCGGGACCCTGTCCGGAAGGCGGGATGACCATCGTCACCGGGGGGAAAAGCTAAGACTTTATTACTTTTGCATCCTTAAACAAACACATTCATTATGTCAGACATTGCTGAAAGAGTGAAGAAAATCATCGTCGACAAATTGGGCGTTGACGAGTCTGAAGTCACTTCAGAAGCCAGCTTCACCAATGATCTCGGCGCCGATTCCCTGGACACGGTCGAGCTCATCATGGAATTCGAAAAAGAATTTGACATTTCGATCCCCGATGAGCAGGCTGAAAACATCCAGACCGTAGGTCACGCCATAGAATATCTGGAGTCCCAGGTTTCCGCATAAACCGGGACGCCCACGGATGAAATCTAATCCATCCACAGGGGACGTGATGCTCCTCTGTGGATATTTTATTTAAGGCTATTGGCGGCGCAGCAACAGCGGGGAACATATCGTAAGTAGATTACAACCGAATCAAACCTATATGTCCAGAAGAGTAGTCATCACCGGGATGGGGGCCCTGACCCCGATAGGCAATACCCTCCAGGCATACCTGGAAGGCCTGCAGGCAGGCACGAGCGGGGCGAATCACATCACCCGCTTCGATACCACGGGATTCCGTACCACCTTCGCCTGTGAGGTGAAGGGATTTGATCCCGAGCAATTCCTGGAGAAAAAAGAGTCACGCCGGATCGATCCGTTTTCCCAGTATGCCATGGTCGTGGCGGAGCAAGCCCTTGTGGACAGCGGTCTCGATTATGAAAACATGGATAAAAGCCGTGTCGGCGTGATCTGGGGCAGCGGTATCGGAGGCTTCACGACCTTTGAAGAAGAAATCGAAGCCGCCGGCAGAGCCGTCGGTGTTCCCAAATATTCCCCATTCCTGATCCCGAAGCTGATCGCCAATATTGCTTCGGGCCACATCAGCATCAAGTACGGCTTTTCGGGCGTCAATTTCGCCAGCGTTTCTGCCTGCGCCTCCGCCAATCATGCATTGATCATGGGGGCTGACAATATCCGTCTGGGCCGGATCGATGTCGCTGTTTGCGGCGGCAGTGAAGCAGCCGTCACGCGGGCCGGAATCGGTGGATTCTCCAGCATGAAAGCCTTATCCACGCGCAACGACGATCCCGGGACGGCCTCCAGGCCTTTTGACAAGAACCGGGACGGATTCGTGCTGGGCGAAGGAGCTGGTTGTATCCTCCTGGAATCCTATGAGTCCGCGGTAGCCCGGGGAGCAACGATCTATGCCGAGTTTCTGGGCTCCGGTATGAATGCCGATGCTTATCATATCACGGCGCCGGAACCCACCGGCCGAGGCGTGATCCAGTGCATGCAATACGCACTCCGGGAAGCCGGTCTCCGCACGGATCAGATCGATTACATCAATGTCCATGGCACCTCGACACCCCTGGGCGATGTCGCGGAAACCAAGGCTATCCAGGCTGTCTTCGGAGACGATGCCTACCGGGTCAACATCAGTTCCACCAAATCCATGACCGGGCATTTACTCGGCGCGGCCGGCGCGATCGAAGCCATCGCTTCGCTGCTGGCCATCCAACACCGTTTTGTTCCGCCCACGATCAACCATTTTGAAGATGACCCGGAAATCGACAACCGGCTCAACTTTACCTTCAATGAAGCACAACAACGGGATGTTAAAACGGTCATGAGTAATGGTTTTGGTTTTGGAGGCCACAATACATCCCTTATCTTTGGACGCATCTGATAGCCTATAAGAAATGATGTTGTGATCAGGCGTTTATTTAACCATTATCTCTCCTCCGAAAAACAGTTTGCGAGGAGTGTCGCAAACCTTATCGGATTTACGCCCAAAAACCTCAACATCTTCAAGCAAGCCTTCAGCCATAAATCGGCTGTCGATCCCCGTCTCCATACAGTCACGAGCAATGAACGCCTCGAATACCTGGGGGATTCGCTCCTCAGCACCATTGTTGCCGAATACTTGTTCCAGAAATACCCGAACAGCGACGAGGGTTTCCTGACCAAAATGCGCTCCAAGATCGTCAAGCGGAAGACCCTCAACCGTATTGCAGACGATATGGGTATCGATGTCATCCTGCAGGACCACAATGACACCCGGCTGAGTGAATCCATGAAAGGCAACGCTCTCGAAGCCCTGGTCGGGGCGATCTACCTGGAAAAAGGGTTCGAGACCACGAAGAAAATCGTCGTCAGCCGCATCCTTCGCCGGCATCTCAATATCCATGACCTGGAGGAGAATGATGACAACTACAAAAGCCAGCTCCTGGAATTCTGCCAGAAAAACGGAAGTGAAATCGATTACCGGGTTGTGGAGCGGTTCAAATTTGAAAACCGCGACCGCTTCAAGATCGCCGTCTTTATCGATGGCAAGGAAATCGCCACCGGGGAGGATTTCAATAAAAAGAGCGCGGAACAAAATGCGTCTTTCAAGGCCCTGAAGTCCCTGGGTATCGAACTGAACCTGAACGGGGAAAAATAATTCCTGGAACGATTATCCCAAACCCTCCAGTTTATCCATCTCCTGCTGAAGGTGTGTCCTGTTTTTCTCGCTCATCCTGACGAGCGGGAGACGCAGTTCGGGTCGTATGAGTTTGCGGCAAGCTGCGGCCTCCTTGATCCCGACCGGATTTCCCTCGACGTAAAGCCAGTGATGTAAATCCAGTAAAGCGTAATGATCCCGGCGTGCCTCTTCCCATTTTCCCTGGTTAGCCGACCGGACGGCATCCGAAAAGGTTTTTGGAAATACATTGGCGATCACGCTGATCACCCCTTTCCCACCAACTGAGATAGAGGCTATGGCCGTGGGATCATCGCCGGAGATAACCATGAACCCTGCCGGAGCGCTTCGTGCCAGGGCAGAGGCCTGCACGAGATCTGCCGAAGCATCTTTCACCCCGATAAACTTTTCATTACCCCGCGCCAGTCGCAACAATGTATCTGCCGAGATATTGGAGGCCGTACGTCCAGGCACATTGTAGATGATCATGGGAAGCGGGGAGGCTTCCGCCAGGGCCATGTAATGCTGGTAGATCCCTTCCTGCGAGGGTTTGACATAAGCCGGACTGCTGGAAAGAATCGCTGAAACACCGGCCGGGTCAAAGGATCTTAATTTATCGCAGACCGAAGCGGTATTGTTGCCGCCAAACTGGCCGGCCACGATGGGCACTCTGCCGGCCGTGATATCCATTGTATGGGAGAGGACCTGCTGTTGCTCTTCATCTGTAAGACTGGTGGTCTCCCCGGTGGTTCCCAGGGATACAATGTATTCCACTCCGCCCTGAATCACATGCTCCACCATCCGGGTGAGCGCATCGAAATCCAAATGGCCATCTCGAAAAGGGGTGATCAGGGCTACCCCGGTACCGGAGGGTATAAAACCAGGCATGCGCATTCGGTTTAATAGATCTTCTCCAAGGTATGCATTAATTCAGTGATCCATTCCCGGAGTGTCGCAGCCGAACCGGTGTCCAGGCACAAATCATAGGGACTGGAAGACCGCTCTTCATACCAGGGGCCGATACGAAACGAGGCGTGGGATACCGCTGCGAGGTATTCGAGTGGTTTATGGTTGTGATGGATCGACATATTGATCAGCACATCAAAATGCTGCCCGGCAAATGCATCTGCCAGCGGACTTCGGGGGATCCCGGATAGCTTATGGCGTTCGGCGGAGGTAAAGACATCAAAAGGGAGAGACAGGGCTTCGGCACGTCCTTCGATATACCCGAGAATTTTTACCCGGTTTCCCTTTTTCCGAAGGTCATCAGCAAAATGCATGACTTCCTGCCGGTGATCTATCTGCCCGGCATCGAATAAAATACCGTAATGATTTGGTTGCAGCTTTTTGAAGTGGGGAGCCCTGGTTGCTCCTGTTCCTGCCTTTTTCTTTTTTTCCTTCTCGAAAAGATATGTCCTGATGGGTCCCAGCATGAACGCTTCGCTTGAAAGCCAGTGTCAAAGTGGACTAACGCGTTTCATCCGTATCAGATTTTACGCGGAACCGGCCCATGGATGAATATTTTTCAATCCGCATCCGGATTCGATCCTCCGGTGTGCGTTTTTTCAGCGCCTTCAATTCGGTTTTCATATGCTTCGCCAGGGCATTCGCCATGCCTTCCGGATCATGATGGGCACCCCCGAGCGGTTCCTCCACGATCCCATCGATCAGGCCAAATTCTGCCATGTGCTCCGCGGTCAGCTTTAACTCTTCAGCCGCTTTTTCCTTAAAATCCCAGCTCCGCCACAGGATGGACGAACAGGATTCCGGAGAAATCACCGAGTACCAGGTGTTTTCCAGCATAAATACTTTATCCCCCAGGCCAATACCCAAGGCTCCGCCGGAGGCTCCTTCACCGATGATATAACAGATGATTGGTACCTGAAGCTGGGTCATCTCCAAGAGGTTGCGGGCGATGGCTTCTGCCTGGCCGCGCTCCTCCGCTTCGAGTCCGGGAAATGCACCCGGTGTATCGATGAGCGTGATCACGGGGATGTCAAATTTTTCTGCCAGCTTCATCAGCCGCAGGGCTTTCCGGTATCCGTCCGGATTGGCCATACCGAAATTGCGGTATTGCCGCATCTTGGTATTCGCGCCCTTTTGGTGGCCCATGACCATGACGGTCCTGCCATCGAGCTGAGCAAAACCCCCTACAATAGCCTTGTCATCATGGACCAGTCGGTCACCATGGAGTTCGACGAAGTTGGTGAAGATCTGTTGGATGTAGTAAAGGGTGTAGGGACGTTCCGGATGACGGGAGAGCTGAACCCTCTGCCAGCCCGTCAGGTTGCTGTAGATCTCCTTTTTGAGATGGACAATCTTCTGTTCAAGATCGCGGATGGCAGCCGAGACATCCACGTCACCCTGCGCCTCAATTGCCTTGATTTGTTCGAGTTGATCGTAGAGACTTTCAAGAGGTTGTTCGAACTCCAGAAATACCATAAGCTCTTGATTAACAGGCCATAAGTCGGGGGTCAACTCCGGACGGATATCAAAGGTATAGAAAAAAGGAGAAAGGCTTCAGGCCTGGAGCCTATTTAAAATAATCGGTAATCCCGCACATCTCCATGCTCAGGTCCCAGAGGTCACGGCCAAGTTTCGGGTTTTTGGCAGAGGGGAACACGTCCCGTGTGGCCATAAACTCCCAATATTTTCCACTCGTATCCCCGATCGAGGGATCCGTAGCACAAAAAATGGAGGTGGCTGCGCCCTCCGCAGGTGTCTGCCCTTTCCTGCGGCGAAACTTCCAGGCGACCGCATGCAACCAGGAAGTATGCTTGAGTCCGATGTCCGTCTTGACCAGCCCGGGGGAAACCGCATAGGTACTGATATGCGGATCCGGTTTGCGTTCGTGCAGCTCGAAGGTGAAATAGACGTTTGCCAGTTTCGACTGACCGTTTGACCGGAGGCCATGATAGTTTTTTGAATACCCCGGATCGGCGATATTGATCCTGCCATAGGAGTGTGCTTTGCTAGCCACATTGACAATGCGGGCATGCGGAGTATTACGCAAGGCCGGGTAGAGCAGATGGGTCATCAGAAAATAACTCAGATGATTGGTGGCAAAGACCGTTTCAATCCCTTCCTCCGTCAGGACATGATTGGACATCCAGGTACCCACATTATTGACCAGGCCGTGAATACGATCGTGCCTGTCCAGGATCTGGCGGGCAACCGAGCGTATTTCCCGTTGAAGGCTAAAATCAGCCGCAAATGCTTCCACATCCGCGCCTGGCAGGGAGGCCATAATGGATGACCTGGCATGATCGCTTTTGGATTGGGTGCGCGCGATCACCAGCACTTTATGCCCCATCCCTGCCATGGCCCTGGCCGTCTCCAGCCCGATGCCCTGTCCGGCTCCGGTGACCACAAATGTTTTCTTTTCCTCCATAGGGTTGGACTAAATCCCGGTATCGGGATTGCAAATAAACAGGAAAATTCAGGTTTGAGTTTCAAAAGTAGCCCTGGATGACAGCAGCGATGGGTGTGAGGAGAAGGGGTTGAACCGAAAAAAAAAATGAGTTTCGGGGTCATAAAGTGGGGGACTAAATACACCTGGAGGTAGAGGGATAAAAAGGTTTTCGTCGAAATCTTAAAATTCAGGCGAAACAGGCCCCTTTTTGCCTCCACCCATTATAACACCCCCGTCCTTCCGCCATCAACCGTTATCTGCGTCCCGGTGATGTACGAAGCTGCCGGCGAAGCCAGGAAGGCCACCGCTGCAGCGATTTCCTCCGCCCTGCCAAAACGTTTCATGGGAATCTCCCGCAACATTTCCTCCCGGATATCCTTTTCCTCCCGTCCGGTCTTTCCGGCCCGATTGGCCACGATGGCATTCAGCCGGTCGGTTTCCGTGGCGCCGGGCAATACATTATTGACCGTAATGTGAAACGGCGCAAGTTCGGTCGCCAAGGTTTTTGACCAGTTCCCTACCGCGGCCCGGATCGTATTGGAAACCCCCAGGTTGTGTAAGGGAACCTTGACAGAGGTGGAAATAATGTTGATGATCCGTCCCCAGGCTACCTCCTTCATACCCGGGACCACCAGTTGGGCGATCAGATGAAAGGCCATCACATGCTGCTCAAAAGCCTGGCGAAACGTAACAATGTCCGCCTTCAGGATTTCTCCGGCCGCCGGCCCTCCTGAATTATTGACAACAATATGGATGCGCTTCTGCGTCACCAGGCCCGTGATTTTTTGATGCAGGTCCACATGCAAAGCCGTATCGGCGATGATAAAATCATGATCCTGCCCCTGCCGGCGATCCAGGTGACCCAGGGTTTCTTCCAGGGCGGAGGGATTACGTGCCAATAAGGTCACGCTGGCCCCCATCTGGGATAAAGCAATGGCGGAGGCCCTTCCGATACCGCTCGAACTGCCGCACACCAGCGCGTTTTTTCCATGCAAATTGAAATCCATCATGCTGACGAAGGCAGCCTGGTTGACCTGGGCTGTTTGCCTTTTCGGATTGACTACCTTAGCAGGGCTAATATAGAGACTATGTCGCAGGATATCATGGTGGCCGGCGACCGGGCCCAGCCGCTCGGTCAATATCCCCATACGCGCCGCATCGGACCGTGGGTATTTATTTCCGGTACCAGCTCAAGGCGGGCGGACAACTCCTACACCGGTGCAGAACTCATCGATGGCCATTGGCATCTTGATATCCGCCGCCAGACAGAGGCGGTATTGGAAAATATCCGCCACTACCTTCAGCTCAACGGGGGCGACCTCGAACACCTCGTCGACGTGACGGTTTTCCTCAAAGACATGTCCCATTTTGCCGATTATAACGAAGTATACAATTCCTTTTTCCCCACCGCGGGTCCCTGCCGGACGACGGTTGCCGTGGCGGACCTGCCGAGACCCCAGATCCTGATCGAAATAAAAGGCACGGCTTATATAGAGAGCGAGAAAGCGACCCTTGGGCTACGCTCAGGGCAAGGAAAGCGAGAAAGCGAGAAAGCGAGACAATAAGAATACATCATTTCGTAATTGATAATTCGTAATTCATCATTCCTGGCCACTGATTACCGTCTCCTAATCCGATATCCCTAATCCGACTGTTATGTCCGAGAAATTTACCTCCGTCCATTATCATCATTACCTGGAACTGGATCAACTCCTCAACGCGCAACATCCACGCTCGGCGGAGTTGCAGCCGGTCATGGCCCATGATGAAATGCTCTTTATCATCATGCACCAGGTGTATGAGCTCTGGTTCAAGCAGATCATTCACGAGCTGGGGTCGATCAAGGGCATGTTTGAAGACAACCTGATGGATGAACGTGAGATCTCCACGGCGGTCGCCAGACTGGAAAGGATCATCGAAATTCAAAAACTGCTCATCCAGCAGATCAATGTGATGGAAACGATGACCGCGATGGATTTCCTGGATTTCCGACAGTACCTCTTCCCGGCGAGCGGTTTTCAGAGCCTGCAGTTCCGGGTCGTCGAAAACCTGCTGGGCCTCAAACCCGATCAGCGCCTTCAATACAACAACATGCCGTACGATATCGTGTTTTCGGGACAGCAAAAGGAAATCTTACGATCAAGCATGGAAGGCCATTCCCTGCTCGATCATGTGATCGGGTGGCTGGAGCGAACCCCGTTCCTCGAAGTAGATCAATTCAATTTCCTGGAAGCGTATAAAAAGGCGGTGGAACACATGCTCAAAAAAGAATCGGAAGCCATCCAGGACTCGGATATTCTTTCCGAACAAACAAAAAAACAGCGCCTGATCATGCTGGGCGATACGAGTACGTATTTCAACGCGGTATTCGATCCATCCAAATTCGAAGAGATGCGCCACCGGGGTGAAATCCACTTTTCGTACAAAGCCATGATCGCCGCGCTGTTCATTTTCCTCTACCGGGACGAGCCGATCCTCCAGCAACCATACCGGTTGCTGTCGCACCTGATGGATGTCGAAGAGTTGTTGACGCTTTGGCGAAACCGGCATGCGCAGATGGTCCTCCGGATGATAGGGCGGAAAACCGGTACCGGCGGCTCCTCCGGGCATCAGTACCTAAAAGCTACAGCGCAGCAACACCAGATCTTCACCGACCTCTACCAGGTCGCTACGCTCCTGATCCCTCGATCTGACTTACCGGCATTGCCTGACACACTGAAAAAACACCTGGGCTTTTATTTCTCTGCCAAATGAAACGCATCGAACACTTTATCAACGGCGAGTACCGGGCCTCCCTGCAGGGTGGCACAATGGATATCAT
Organism: uncultured Saprospiraceae bacterium; assembly: GCA_964617515.1. Lineage (GTDB taxonomy): Bacteria > Bacteroidota > Bacteroidia > Chitinophagales > Saprospiraceae > Opimibacter. The sequence goes on from CAZTXO010000003.1 coordinate 98,176, forward strand.
CAACCCGGCGACCGGCCAATCTTACGCCCAACTCTGTGCCGGGGACAGCCACGACGTACAATTGGCTGTGACGGCCGCGAAAAACGCATTCGAAGATTGGTCCCGCACGCCGCTGTCCATGCGACAGGCCATCCTCCAACGTATCGCCGATCTGATCACGCTGCATTTGGATGAATTTGTCGCCGCGGAAGTGCAGGATAGCGGGAAGCCGGTTTCGCTCGCGCGAAGTCTCGACATTCCAAGAGCGGCATCCAATTTTGCTTATTTCGCCGCCGCTGCATCACAATTTGCCTCCGAATCACACTACATGCCCGGCCAGGCGATTCACTACACCCTGCGTCAGCCGCTGGGTGTGGTAGGTTGCATCTCCCCCTGGAATCTTCCCCTGTATCTCTACACCTGGAAAATAGCGCCCGCCATCGCAGCGGGAAATACGGTGGTGAGCAAACCCTCAGAAATGACGCCCGTCACAGCCTCCATGCTTGGACGCATCTGCTCGGAAGCGGGGCTACCGGCCGGCGTGCTCAATATCGTTCATGGCACAGGGCCTTCCGCTGGAGAGGCCATCGTCCGTCATGAAGACGTCAAAGCGATTTCCTTTACAGGCAGCACGGCTGTTGGGAAACGAATTGCCGGTATCTGCGCGGAACAACTGAAGAAAGCGTCGCTTGAACTGGGTGGCAAAAACCCGGTGATCATCTTCGCCGATTGCGATTACGAAGAAATGATCAAGACGACCATCCGGTCTTCATTTTCCAACCAGGGCCAGATATGCCTGTGCGGATCGCGCATCCTGGTACAACGGAGCCTGTATGACCGTTTTTTACAGGATTTTAGTAAAGCCACCAAGGCGTTACGCATGGGCGATCCCCTGCATGAGGACACCCAGGTCGGGGCACTTATTTCAGCAGCGCACATGAAGAAAGTGCTTTCCTATATTGATCTGGCGCAAATGGAAGGCGGAAAGATCGAATGCGGTGGCCAGGCGGTGCGGATGCCCGCCCCTATGGAAGACGGCTATTTTGTGGAACCAACCATCATCACGGGACTGGTACAAAACTGCCGTACCAACCAGGAAGAAATATTCGGGCCGGTCGTGACCGTGATGCCTTTCGATACCGAGCAGGAAGCGATCGCGATGGCCAATCAGACCACCTACGGGTTAGCTTCCGTGGTCTGGACCAACCATCTTGCCCGGGCACATCGTGTAGCGGGAGCATTGCATGCCGGGATCGTATGGGTCAATTGCTGGCTGCTGCGTGACCTCCGCACACCCTTTGGCGGCGTAAAACAATCCGGTATCGGACGGGAAGGCGGATGGGAAGCCATGCGGTTTTTTACAGAGCCCAAAAATGTAGCGGTACAATATGAGCATTGATCACAGGCAATGACGAAGGAAAAATCAAACGCCCCCGCATTGCGCAGCACGCAGGGAACGGGGATAGAAAAAGCGGAGGCGGAAGGATAAGTGAAGAGGAAATTATTTCCTGGATGAATCAGCAAACATTCAGCGCTGAAAGATGATGAAGATCGACATACACACGCATATCCTGCCGAGGGACATCCCGCGATGGATGGACAAATTCGGCTATGGGAAATTCGTACACCTGGAAGACTGCGGGGATTGCCGGGCCAGGATGATGATTGGGGATAAATTTTTCCGCGAAGTGGAATCCAATTGCTGGGATCCGGCCGTGCGCATACAGGAATGTGACGTGACCGGCGTGCATATGCAGGTACTGTCGATCATCCCGGTCCTCTTCTACTATTGGGCGAAAGGCCCTGATGGCCTGGAGACCAGCCGTTATTTCAACGACTACCTGGCTGAAGTCACCAGCCGGCATCCGGACAGGTTTATCGGCATCGGCACCATCCCCCTCCAGGATCCGCAGCTGGCTGTGCAGGAACTGGAGCGATGCGTCCAAGAACTGGGCATGCCCGGAGTCGAGATCGGATCTCACGTCAACCAGTGGAACCTCAATGATCCGGCCCTCTATCCTTTCTATGAAGCAGCGGAAAAACTAAATGCCTGCATCTTCGTGCACCCATGGGAAATGATGGGCTCGGGTGAGATGGAAAAATACTGGCTCCCCTGGCTCGTCGGTATGCCGGCGGAAACCAGCCGGGCTATCTGCTCCATGATTTTCGGCGGTATTTTTGAAAAATATCCCAACCTGCGTGTGGCCTTTGCCCATGGGGGCGGCTCCTTTCCGGCCACCATCGCCAGGATCGAACACGGTCATAAAGTGCGTCCCGACCTTTGCGCTGTGGACAACGAGAAGTCACCCCGCACCTACCTGGGAAAATTCTGGATCGATTCACTGGTACATGATGAACGCATCCTGGATTACCTCATTGACCTGGTGGGTGCCGATCGTATTGCCCTGGGCAGTGACTATCCCTTTCCACTGGGCGAAGACATCCCCGGCAAACTGATTGAACAAATGCCCTACAGCGATCATACGAAAGAATGGTTGCTCTACCGGTCTGCCCTGGAATGGATGGGAAGGAACAGGCTGTAAGAATAATTAGGAATTACGAATTATGAATTATTGCATCCGCCGAATCCGCCTCAGGCGGAGAAGGTGGACGAATTAATGGATATCTTCCTGATCTGTACCGGTTTATTCGTTTATTCGTTTATTTGTTTATTCTTCTAATCTCCTAATCGTTTAATCCTGGCAGCGTATAAGGCCACCACTCACCACTGACCACTCACCATATGATTTCAGGCGCATACCGGCAACAATTTCACATCCCAAAAGTAAAGGGGGAAGAATCGGTCTATCTGTGTGGCAACTCACTTGGCCTGCAGCCCAGGAAAGTAAAGGATTATGTCGATGCCGAACTGGAAGACTGGGCTTCGCTGGGTGTGGAAGGGCATCTGCATGCGAGACATCCCTGGCTACCCTATCATGAATTTCTGACCTTGCCCATGGCTCGCCTGGTCGGGGCGCATCCCGGCGAGGTAGTGGTGATGAATTCCCTGACGGTCAACCTGCATCTGCTGATGGCGTCCTTCTACCGGCCAACCCCCACGCGGTATAAAATACTGATTGAAAGTGACGCTTTTCCTTCCGATCGGTACGCGGTAGCATCACAGGCCAGGTGGCATGGATTTGATCCTGCGTCCGCCCTTGTCGTTTGGTCCCCCTTACCCGGGGAACACACATTGCGAACAGATCGGTTGAAAGAAATCCTCGCGAAAGAAGGGGATTCGATCGCCCTGATCTTACTCGGCGGGGTAAACTATTATACCGGTCAATATTTCAACATCAAAGACATCACAGCGCTTGGACATTCTTTTGGGATCACCATGGGCTGGGACCTCGCACACGCGGCAGGCAATGTGGACCTCCAACTGCATGATTGGGATGTAGACTTTGCAGCCTGGTGCAGTTATAAATATCTCAATTCCGGTCCGGGCAGCCTGGCCGGGATTTTTGTGCATGACCGCCATGGCCTGGATCTCTCCGTTCCACGTTTATCGGGGTGGTGGGGGCATAATAAAGAGACGCGGTTCAGGATGCGTGACGATTTCGATCCGCTCCCGGGCGCCGAAGGTTGGCAACTGAGCAATCCACCGATTCTTCCGCTCGCTGCCATGCGGGCATCGATGGAGCTTTTTGATCAGGCCGGTATGTCCGCGCTCCGTGCAATCTCCAGAGAGAATACCCGATACTTGTACGACCGGCTCACTTCCTTTCCCTCGATCAACATCATCACCCCCTCGGACCCGGAGGAGCGAGGCAGTCAATTATCCCTCCTGGTGACAGAAGGAGGACGTGCGCTCTTTCAGCAACTTACACGAAAAGGCGTGATCGCCGACTGGCGTGAACCCAATGTCATTCGCATCGCGGCAGCTTCGTTGTACAATACCCGCGAAGACCTGGAGCGCTTCGTCGGGATCCTCTCAGAAACCAGCTAAGGGATCAGTCCTTGATGCACCGGACGGACATCCCGATGTACTTATAGGCGATGTCCCCGGGTTCTACGCCGGTAGCCACTTGTGTGTCATAGAAAAAGGAACGGTGCCGGGCAAAATCCGCAACCGTGTGGGGAGTTGATGTCCAGAAATGGGCGGACCGTCCATTCAGGTTTTCACCACTCGTGGCCAACGTTGCTGCGCTATGCAATCTCCAAAATCCGGGAAGACCATGAAACCCAAATTCATCGGTGGCTCCGGTATTGGGAAAAATCCAGTGGGTGGTTCCGGCTTCTTTGAGTTTGCCGCCGGCAACAGCCTCTCCGCCGACAAAGTCGATCAGGGTCTGCCATTCCGCATCCGTGGGCACATGCCAGCCCGCAGGCGCGAGCTTTCCCGTATTGACGGCATAAAAGTCATAGAGGAGGCCAAAGGTAGTGGTATTGGCGGCATTGTCATTGAGATGACAGGAGGCACCATCCGTATTAGACTCCCAGTGCGTATAATCTACAATGGGAATCGGTGTGCCATCGTTGTAGTGCGTGGTCTTCAGATTTTCCACCATCCAGGTCTGGGTACCAATGGTCACGGAGGTGTAGACGTTGCCATCGAAATCCTTGATTTCCGTTGGTTGCGGATTGTCATCATCCTTATTACAGTCAACGAAGACAACAGCCATCAGGGCGACAAGAAGCAATAGGGTTTTTCCTGTAAAACAGTGTAAGCGCATAGCGTCAGGTTTAAATGGTTTAGGAATGGTCAGGGGTAAGCGGGAATGGGACGAAGGTAAACACATCGGATTGCATATGCAACGGGCCCCGATAAATACCATACCGAATGCTTACCTTATCCGGCCTATGGAATGCATGCTCAGGATGAATGGCCGCGTGGTGTTGTCGCTGGCGGTATTCTATCTTATCTTTTCCGTCCAGACCATGGCGCAGACCCGATCATCCGATGGCGATATCGTCTATGAAGTGTTTGTCCAATCTTTTTGTGACAGCAATGGCGACGGCATCGGGGATCTTCCGGGCCTGATCACCAAACTGGATTATATCCGGGATCTGGGTGCCACCGCCGTGTGGCTCATGCCTGTCCATCCGTCCCCTTCCTACCACAAATACGATGTGACTGACTTTTATGGGATCCATCCCGATTATGGCACGATGAAGGACATGGAACAGTTGATCGCTGAAGCACACCGCCGAAAGCTCAAAGTCATCCTGGACCTCGTCATCAATCATACGTCCTCGGAACATCCCTGGTTTAAAGAATCCGCTGCTTCCCCCCAAAGTCCCTACCGGCAGTATTACGTCTGGCGCAATATCCATGAGGTGAAAGATGAGCTGGAGAAAAAAAACACCACGTTCGATTCAGACAATCTCACGCAATGGCATTCGCTCCCGAATGCGGAAGAAGGGTATTATGGTTTTTTTTGGAAAGGCATGCCTGACCTGAATTTTGATTACCGACCTGTACGGGAGGAAGTATATACCATTGGAAAATTCTGGCTGGACAAAGGGATCGATGGATTCAGGCTCGATGCCGCCAAACATATTTATCCCGATGACCGCCTGGATGATACACGCAAGTTCTGGGAGGAGTTCCGGCATGAGATGGAAAAAGTCAAACCGGATGTAAAAATCATCGGCGAAGTCTGGGCAGATCCCGTCACTCTCGCTTCCTTATTCAGCGGGCTTCCGTCCCTGTTCAACTTCGAACTCACCAAGCTGATCCCGAACGCCATTCAGTCAAAAGATCCCAGAACCTTTATCAGCCATTACAGCTCCATGCATCAGGCTTATGAAGCATCGGGCCAATCCTACGAGGATGCTACCCTGCTGTCCAACCATGATATGGACCGTGTCCGTTCGACCCTTGGAGATGACCTAGCCAAATCAAAACTGGCCGCTTCCCTGCTGCTGACCCTGCCGGGCACACCGTATCTCTATTATGGGGAAGAAATCGGGATGTTGGGGAAAAAGCCGGATAAATTTCTCCGCGAACCATTCCTTTGGAGCAAAGCATCAGCGGAGGATACCACCTGGCTAAAGCCGCATTTCTCCATTTCCCCTGCCGTCACCCCACTGGCGGATCAGCTCAAGGATCCCAATTCCATCTACCATCATTATCACCAATGGATCGCTTTGCGCCGGGAACACCAGGCTTTACAGAAAGGAACCATCACCTTCATTCCGCCGGAGTATCCACATGTCCTTGGGTATATGCGGACGACTGCCAAAGAGCGCATCATGGTCCTCCATAACCTGGATGATCAGGAGGTAGATGTCCGCGTGATGGACCCCTTCAAACTCCTGACCCCTTCTCTACAACGTTCCGGTGATCAACACCTGGTGATACCTGCTTACGGTTCTGCGCTTCTCTTACTCACTGACAATTAACCCCTCTCTCTCATTGCCCTGAGTATACTCCATGCGTGCTCCGTCGCTGAAGCTTTGGCGCAAGGGTCGCTTTCTCCCTCCCTACGCCCTGCCTACTACTACCTTATGACGGGTCGATCGCCCGGCTCTTGCCAGTGAATCCCGAGTCTCTTCGATATCGGCCAGTAGCCGCCTGGCATCTTTATCTTTTCCGTCTTTGCGCTGAATCTCTTTCACCAGTGTTTCAGCCTGATCAAAATCTTCTGTCCAGTAATACGCTAAAGCCTGGTTGTACAGGCAGATGTGCCTGAGCCGGGTATCGTCCTTACTGCCGGACGGGTATTTGCCGGCCTGTCCCTGGTAGAAAGCCAATGCTGGTTTGATTTTCGATTTGATGTCATCCAGCCCTTTATCCGCATCCATCAGTTTAAAAGCATCCAGCAGGATATTCATTTGTTGCAGGTACGTATCATAGAGTTCATGCTTTTTTTTGCCGATCGTCTCAAACCGTACCGTCTCCGTGATTTTCCGGTATCCGAAATTGCGGTTGATTTCATCTGATACGCGTTTCATGCCTTGCTCCAGCAACTCCCGGTGCAATTGGCCCAGCCGGCTGGCACGTTGAAACCGCCAATAATCATCCAAGTCTGAAAAAGAATCATAGGAAGGCGATGTCCATGTCTTGGTATCCGTATTGGACATCACGTATTTATCCATCAGCACGGAGCCTTCCCGGTTATATACCTCGAGCGACAACGGGAGACTGTATTTCACTTCGATCGAATAGCGATAACGGACCTGTTCCTTGCCGTTTTTATCCTTGGTTTTGGTCCGGGAAGTTTTACGCGATTCCGACCAAATGGTAAAATCGCCGGCCGTTGCGGTGATCTCCACGTCCCCTTTCGAACTTACCCGCTTATATCCGTCCAGGTTGAGATAGTCGTCGACGAGGCTTGACTTTGTCAGGCCCGTCTTACCCAACTCACTGAACGGGATCGCCAGTTCTGCGGTATAGGTCGTATAGGACGGATCGAGCGGACGATCCGGCATCCGGTAATACGACACTTTTGCCGGTTCTGTATCGATCGTGACCGGCTGTGCGGTGTTGTTAAGATGCAAGAGGAATGCAAGCGACACCAGGCAAGTGATTCTCATAACAGGTTAGGGTTTGGCTTTTTGATAATTCCCCTTAAAATAAGGCATTTCAGGATTCCTTTTTATGCTGCGCTTACGATTCTACTCAAGTATCCATGTACCATTAGCCAATGCCCGCCCGGTACAATCCCCTACTTGTGCTGAGTGAAATTGAACCCTCCACTATCCGCTTTCCCATATCCGTTAATTCGTAATTCGTCCTCCTTCTCCGCCTGAGGCGGATTCGGCGGATGCAATAATTCGTCCTCCTTCGCTTAAGCTTCGGCGGATACTATAATTCGTAATTCGTAATTAATCCTTCCCCTACCCCTTTTTCCTATCTTTCCTCCATGTCATCACATGTCATCATCACCGGTGCCGGCCTCTGTGGCACATTGCTGGCCATCCGGCTGGCCAATCGCGGACACCGGGTCACCTTACTGGAAAAACGCGGCGATCTGCGTCATGAAGAAGTGGCGGCAGGCCGGTCGATCAACCTGGCCTTATCGGACCGGGGACTCGCCGCGCTTGACCTGGTTGGATTACGCGAAAAGGCATTGGCTATCTCGATTCCAATGCATGGCCGGATGATCCATCCGCTCCATGGGGAAACGACTATGCTTCAGCCTTACAGTGGTCGATCCCATGAATATATTCAAAGCATCTCCCGCCCGGGACTGAACGCCCTCTTGCTGGACGAGGCATCCAGGTATTCCTCCATCGACATCCGCTTCCACCACCAGGTACAGCACGCCGAGATCCTCAATGCACGGGTCACCGGTGTGGACATGAAATCGGGGCAACCATTTACGGTCAAAGGGGATGTCCTCATCGGCACGGACGGGGCCGGTTCTGATGTACGGCAGGGATTCATGCAAATGGGGTCTGCCATCCGGTTCAACTTCCAGGTAGAATGGCTGGACCATGGCTATAAAGAACTGGAAATTCCTTCCGGTCCGGGTGGTACATGGCAGATCGAAAAAAATGCGCTGCATATCTGGCCACGGCAACAGTACATGCTCATCGCGCTGCCCAATCTCAACGGGAGCTTTACGGTGACGCTGTTCCTGGCATTTGATAGTCAGCCGGGCTTCAACCAATTACGCACCGACGAGGAAATCGGAACCTTCTTCCGCGCGCAGTTTCCGGATGTGGTGGCCCTGATGCCGGACCTGGTGAAAGATTTCCAGTTTCACCCGACGGGAGCATTGGCTACGGTCAAGTGCAGTCCGTGGAATACGACGCAAAGCCTGCTCATGGGGGATGCCGCACATGCCGTCGTCCCGTTTTATGGCCAGGGGATGAACTGCTCCATGGAGGATGTGCGCGTCCTCGATCATTACCTGGATGTGCATGGGAAGGATTGGTCCGGGGCCTTTGCCGATTACCAGCGCAACCGCAAGAAGGATACGGATGCGATTGCTGATCTCGCCGTTGAAAACTACTATGAAATGCGGGACCATGTGGACAATCCCGATTTCATTGCCAAACGGAAGATTGAGATGCAATTGGAGAAAAAATATCCCGGCTACGCCTCGAAGTACAACCTGGTCGCTTTTTGCGAAGACATCCCGTATTCAGAGGCCAGCCGCAGGGGCCATGTCCAGGATGAATGGCTGCTGGACTATTGCCATCACCACGACACTGCCCAGGTGAGTGAAGAAGCGTTAGAAGAAATTTATCAAAACCTGTCAGCCCTGTAAATTCTTGCCAAAACCGGCCTGATCGCCCGTTCCCTTTTCACCCTTCATTTTTCACTTATCCTTCACGCTTCTCTTTTCACGATTCACTTTCATCCAATCCTTCTTATTTTTAAACCATGATACGCAGACCATTCAACCTCCAGGCATGGATCGCCGAGCACCGGCATGAACTCAAACCACCGGTTGCCAACCGGAATCTCTATCATGATGCCGGGGACTATATCGTCATGATTGTGGCGGGTCCCAATGCCCGCAAGGATTATCACTTCAATGAAACGGAGGAGTTGTATTACCAACTCGAGGGCGATATCAATGTGCGCATCCAGGAGGACGGCAAAGCGGTGGACATTCCGATCCGGGAGGGAGAGATGTTCCTGTTGCCCGGCCGCACCCCGCACAGCCCCATGCGGCCTGCCGGCACGATCGGCCTTGTCATCGAATTGAAACGGACGTCGGAGCAGGATGACGGGCTGATGTGGTTTTGTGAGAACTGCAACACGAAACTACACGACACGTATTTCCACCTGGATAATATTGAAAAAGATTTCATCCCCCGCTTCCGTGAATTCTATGGTTCGGAAAAAATGCGGACCTGCCCCAATTGTGGTCGCGTGATGGAAGCGGACAAACGTTTTGTGGATTAACCCCAATCTTCTGACCCTGCACCTCTTAGACCTTTATCCACTTAAACAGTTAAACAGTCACCCCCCCCTGTCCCTTCCGGCTTAATTTAATTGCCCTGTGTAGCTTTGCGCCGGCCATAAGCCGCATCTGCCATTCATGAAAAAGACCTATTTCGCTTCCGATTTTCATCTGGGGACGGATGGCGTGACTACCTCGCGGGAGCGGGAACGCCTGATTGTCGAATGGCTCGAAGCGGCCATGCCCGATATGAAGGCTCTTTACCTGATCGGGGATGTGTGGGATTACTGGTTTGAATACGGCCAGGTCGTTCCGAAAGGATCTGTCCGGTTATTGGGTTGCCTGGCCCGCATCCGGGATGCCGGTATTCCGGTCTATTATTTCACCGGCAATCATGACATGTGGATGTTTCAGTATCTCGAGGAAGAACTGGGCATTCCCATCCACCGCCAGCCAGTGATCCATGAGATAGACGGAAGGAAATTTTATATCGGCCATGGAGATGGCCTGGGACCCGGTGACTATGGCTATAAACTGATCAAGCGCATCTTCGCCAACCCTGTATGCCAGTGGCTGTTTGCCCGCATACATCCCAACACCGGGATGCGGATCATGAAATTCTGGTCAGGGACCAGCCGGCATCATACGGCCATCGAAGAGAAATTCCTGGGACCGGAGAAGGAATGGCTGGTCCGGTTTGCGCTGGACTATCTGCAAAAAGAACACATCGACTATTTCATCTTTGGCCATCGGCATCTGCCGATCGAATATCCACTGGGGGACCAGGGCACGGTCTACATCAACCTGGGGGACTGGCTGAAATTCAATTCCTACGCGGTCTTTGACGGTCAGCGGCTTGAATTAACGTTTTATAAACCCTTCTGAAAAATTTACCGCCCCCGGAATATTTACCTTTGCCCCGCCGTTAAAGGTGATCTTGCGGCGTGAATGACCGTCCGATGAAACATACCTTATTCCTCCTGGGACTCTTGCTCTTTGGCTCCACGTTAGCCTTCGCCCAGACTCCGCTCAGTGAAGCCCCGCGCAAGGCGGACATACCGCCCGCCTACCCGGGATGTGATCCCAAATTGACAGAGTGCTCCAAATCCCGGTTGACGGATTTCATCAATGCGAACCTCCAGATTCCCGAAGAGGCGAAGACGGAAGGCGCCGGCGGCGTCGTGGTCATGGAGTTTGTGATCGAGAAAACGGGACTCATCGGTGAGGTTCATCCCATGCATGATCCCGGCTACGGGCTTGGCCGCGAGGCTACCCGGGTCATCGAACTCATGAAAACGAAAAAGATGAAGTGGACCCCGGCTGAGGAAGACGGGAAGAAGATCGCGTTCCGCTACATATTCCCGGTCAGTTTCAACCTGCCCGCTCCTCCCAAAGACAAAGTGGCTCCGCAGTCCACTCCTCTACCGGCAGATGGCATCTATGATGTCGTCGAGGTGATGCCTAAATACGCCGGTTGCGAAGAGGCCAAAGACGATAGCCTGGACTGCACCTTTCGTAAGATGGTGGGGCATATGAAATCCAACCTCAAATACCCGGAGGAAGCGCTCAAGTTGAAAATCTCCGGGCAGGTCCTTGTCCAGTTTGTCATCGACGAACAAGGCAATGTTACCCGGCCCTCGATACTTCAAGGCATTGGAACCGGTTGCGATGAGGAAGCACTGCGCGTGGTTTCACTCATGCCGAAGTGGACGCCTGGAATGCAAAATGGAAAACCCGTTCCCGTGCGGATGAAACTGCCTTTTTATTTCCAGTTGCCCAAGGCGGACTAAAGGGAATCCCCGCAACCTTTTGGCTTCGCGTTGACGCCGTCATGTGGTTACGCTATAACTCTCTGGCCATCCGTCATCGTCCGGAAGATTATTTATTCATCTGTAATGGTTCCAAGGGCATGGCCTTCCGCGATCACCATTACCGGAAATGTAGTATTGCGGGCTTCGGCTGATGGATCTCCATTTGGATACAAAACAAGTTGAAAGTTGATCCGAAACATCCCAGTGCTTTTATTCAAGCTGTCGACCGTGATCCGACTTGATCCATCGAATACAGGCGAATAAATGGTTGTGGGTGAATCATACCCCCCTTCGTAAACGATCAATGTTGCGTTCGTACCCATGCTGCCGGCAGATTTGCATCTAATGGATACACGCCTGGTTGATACGGTAAGCGCCAAAAGAGCAAGGCATCCTGATAGATGTCATGTGTCGGGTTACTTTCATTCACCTCCAGGGTAAAAAATGTATCCAGGGGCTCCACGGGTTGAAACCAGGCATACCTGGGTTTTGACAGCCAGGCATTACCGTTGATCAGGATATGAGCGCTGCATGTGGCGCATTGCCCCATTGGTGAAATACGTTCTTTTTCACAGGCCGTCATCGAGAGAATGGAAAACAAAAGGGAAAAACCTTTCATTGGATGGAATCATTGATGTATTACGAACGGCAGAAATTTCAATCTCTGTATTTATCCGTGCCATTTAGGCCCCTGGCTATTTTTCTTACTAAACGTGGCCTTACGGAGAATACGCTATGAAATCCGGAAAGTCCCATAGGACGACTTATCCCTGAATTTAGTCCATTGCCCCTATGTTATTGGATTGTTTGAAGATTTCACAAAACGCCACTTTTTCCCCTCTTTTCAGCCAAAACGGACATTTTGTCTGTCATTTTTGCCTGTTTTCTGCCAGTTTGGCCGAAAAATCCGCATGGAATGCCCTTTGATTTACCCGGGGTATTCAACAACCGCTAAAAAATAATTCAGTTATGAAACCTTACGCCTGCTACCCCAACATGAGCTTCCGGCCCCACCGGGTCGTTTTCGGTCAACCCCGGACAACCCCCGCTACCGCCCCAACCCAGGAGACCCGGGCTTCCTACCCGGCTGCCAATATCCACCGCCGGGAAGATGCCTACGTCATTGACCTGGCCGTACCCGGCCTGACCAAAGACCAGATCCGCATCGACCTCGAGAAGGATCAACTGATCATCAGCGCCGTCAAACCCGATACTGCGGGCGCGCTGAAGTATACCCGGAAAGAATTTGACTACACGGGATTCAAACGCGTCTTCCGCCTCCATGCCAACGCGGATACTGATCGCCTCACCGCCACCTGCCAGCAAGGCGTCCTCACGGTCGTGATCCCGGACAAAACACCTGAAACCATCAAAATCAACATTCAATAACCCATTTCTTCACCTTTTAAAACCATCGTATCATGCTGTACAACAAATTTTCTCCGGCTCTCCCTTCCCCCGCTTTCGGGAAGTGGATCGACAACCTGTTCAATACCACGCTGGCCGATGTGATCGGCAATGATTATATGCTGACCCATCCGTCCGTCAATATCGTCGAACAGGACAACCAGTTTGTCATGGAACTCGCCGCACCGGGCCTGGACAAGAAAGATTTCAACCTCCAGATCGAAAATGATCAGCTGATCATTTCGGCCGAGAAGAAATCGGAAAGAGAAGAAAGCGAATCGGGAAAATTTACCCGCCGCGAATTCAACTACAGCGCCTTCCGCCGCTCCTTCATGCTGGATGACAACATCCAACGGGAAGGCATTTCGGCCAGCTATGAAAATGGCGTGCTCCGGATCACCCTTCCCAAGAAGGAAGAAACCTGGAAAAAGCCCAGTGCCAAATCCATCGAGATCCAGTAAATGAAAAAAGCCGCGTGAACCGCGGCTTTTTTATTGCTTTTTCAGTGCAGGCGTCGCTTCGCATAGGTAGTATACCCGGGTTCCGCCGGCACCGTGAAAGCGAAAACCTCCATACCGCCTTCATGCGCCGAAAATGCCACACGCACCGCCTCCTCGATAATGATGTAATCATCCTGCTCCACTGTCTTCCCATGGATGGTCCCCGACCCTCCGATCACATAGAATGAACGAATGACATTTTTTTCTTCTGCCCAGGTATAGGGCGTCTCGCCTATCCGGATCCTGCGGATATCGATACCCGGTGTATCCAGATGCATGATTCCTTTCGCGCCCGCATAATGCGTGATCGCAGTATCCCCGATGACCTCCCGGGTGAAAGCAGACGCCCTGTAATCATCATAACTGGCCTCCTGGCCAAGCGTCCTGGACAGATCCGGATCCAGCCATATCTGGAAGATCACGCTCCCTTTCTCCAGATGCTCCGAATGGGAGATCCCATTGCCCGCACGGATGATCTGCACATCGCCCGCTTCCAGGGGTTTCCAGGCCTGCGCTTTGGTATCATAATGCCGGACTTTCCCTTCCAGCACAAAAGACATGATCTCAAATCCCTGGTGCGGATGCAGACCGATCGTACTGTCGACCAGCCCCTCAGCCCGGGCCCAGTAGAAAAGGGAAGAATACGGACGGACAAACCCGCCGTCCTGCGGGAAACCGATCGGCTTATTTTCAATGATCTGGCCGCCATTGAAGGCCCCCGTGGCCTGCTGGGAGATAGGAATGATACGCATAGCGGAAAGGTAAACAAGCCGGGTAAAGTAAAGTTTGATCTTCCTCCCTGATCCCTTAGTTTTACGGCACATTCGATCACCATCCACTTGCCTGCATGAAAAAACGCATGATCTTCCTGCTTTTCACCTCCATCGTCATCGCCTGCGCCAAACAAGAAGCCGCCAATGCCGTTTCGGAGGGACAGGAGATTTTTAAGAAATACTGCGTGCTGTGTCACGGGGTGAATGGCAAACTGAAACTCAACGGCGCCAAGGACATCACCCTTTCGAAACTGACCGAAACGGAACGCATCGCACTTATCTCCAAAGGAAAGAACACGATGACCCCATTCGAAAGCATCCTTTCCCCGGAACAAATCAAGGCGGTAGCCGCTTATACCTTTACGCTTAAATAAGAATCTTTGTCCGTTCGCATCCTTGGTATCATGTCCGGCAGTTCCCTTGATGGACTGGACATGGCCCTGTGCCGTTTTGATGAAACGGGCGCCGCGACTGATTATCAGATCGAAGCGGCCATCACCATAGCGTTTGACCGGGATTGGTCCGACAAGCTCAGGGAAGCCCCGTTCATGTCAGGGAAAGAACTCATGCAACTGGATGCCGACTTCGGTGCATGGATCGGTCATCAGGCCCTGCAGTGGCTGAAATCACCAGAACGGACAGCAGACCTGATCGCTTCGCATGGCCATACGGTATTCCATCAGCCGGATCACCACTTTACCACGCAAATCGGCAGTGGTGCTCATATCGCGGCTGTCGCCGGCATGGATACGATCACTTCCTTCCGGAATACGGATGTCGCACTGGGCGGCCAGGGTGCACCCTTTGCACCCGTCGTCGACAGGGGACTCCTGGCCGGATACCAGGGTTATCTCAACCTCGGCGGCATCGCCAATGTGACCGTGCTGACGCAAGACGATATTTGGAAAGCCTGGGATATCGCCCCGTGCAACCAGGTCCTGAACTACCTGGCGCAGCAATCCTTTGAGCCTTTTGACCGGGATGGCCATATCGCTGCGGCAGGAAAGGTCCATCCGGAAATGCTAGCTGAACTAACAGCGATGTTTCCTTTCCGCGGGAGCAGCGCTTTCAGTATATCCAACGAAACTGTCTGGTCCACGTGGATCCGTTACCTCGACGGGAAAGAAAGTGACAACAAAGATCTGCTCGCTACCGCAACTGAAGCCATCGCGCATGTCCTCCTGGAGCACCTCGCCCCAGTCATCACGAGGCCGGCCAAGGTATTGGTGACAGGAGGCGGCGCCCATAATGCTTTTCTCATCGAGCAAATCAGGCGAAAGGGAGAGACGGCCTGTATTTCTTTTCACCTGCCCGATCAGCAGATCATCGATTACAAGGAAAGCCTGCTCATGGCCTACCTGGGGTACCTATACCTGAAGGACCGGTCTTATGGCATTTCCGGCATGACGGGTGCGCGGCGGGATAGTCTCGGAGGTGCGTACTTTAAAGCACCCAAATGAATTCCAGGATCCTGGTCACCGGTGGTACAGGCTTGCTTGGCGCCTATCTGCTTCGATGGTTGCGCCATCAGGGATACGCACATTTGACCGCGACTCATCAGCATCCCACGACTCCGGTACCCGAGGACCTGCGGGAAGGGGTGATCTGGAGGACGCTGATCCTGCCGGATGCCCAGGCCGCATACGACGTCGTGCGCGAACATGACTGGGTGATTCATGCAGCCGGGCTCATCTCCTACGACCCGGGCGACAAACATCGCCTGCTGGATATCAATCGCCAGGGCACAGCCCATATCGTCAACGCCTGTATGGAACATGGCGTGAAACACCTGGTGTACGTCGGATCTATCGGGGCCCTTGGCCGTGAAAAAAATCACATGACCCTGGATGAATCCACTCCATGGGTGGACAGCCTGTACAGCAATGCTTATGGACTCTCCAAATACCTCGGCGAACTCGAAGTCTGGAGAGCGGCAGGTGAAGGCCTGAACGTATCCGTGATCCTGCCTTCCGTGATCCTGGGGACGGGTGACTGGCACCGGTCCAGCCTGCAGATTTTTGACCGGGTGGCCCATAAGGCCGGATGGTTTCCTGCCGGGCAAACCGGATTTGTGGATGTCAGGGATGTCGCTCGTTTTATCGCACTCCTGCTGGAGCAGGAACGAAGCGGTGAACGATGGCTGCTCAGCGGTGTCGATTTACCCTATGAAAACCTGTACCGCATGATCCTGGAACACCTTCAGCTGAAGAAGACCATTCGGCCCGCCCCAAAATGGCTGGCCTACGCACTCCTCCGGATGCAAAGCCTGTTGACAGGACATTCCATGATGGATGTGTTAAACAATACGTACGGGACATTTTCCTATGATACTCGCAAAAGCCGCTCCCTTGAAGGCTTCCACTATACCCCAATCGAAACCACCCTCCGGCAGATCTGCGGGATCTACCGGGATCCCGGGTCAGGGCCTGTACTGCCGCTTAAGGAATAAATTTCCTGTCATGTCGGAAGGTTTTTTTGAAAAATCTTTCGCTTGCCTTGCTCCTTATTCGCTCATCTATGCGTTGATTGCCAGGGATATACAAATCCACCAAGCAGCCATCGCGGCCAAGAAAGCGTATCCCCATCCGCCGAATACCCTTGTAGCCATATAAGCTGGCAGGGTGCACAGACGTTATGTCCTACACAGGCCTCTTCGGTCGAAAATCCGGGCAAGCGGAAAGTTGATTTTATATATATTTATTTTTTACTATATAAAACATTGATATAAAGTATTTTACAAATAGTAAATCAGACCGATTCGTTAATATTCAGGTAATACCCTGAACCTTTTGAGATTTTCCCGACCTTTGCGATCTTCCCGGTTCCGAAGACTGCCAAGACGATTACGGAAATCATCCTATGAGCAAGACATTTCTATGCCGCCTCTTTGTCTGCACCATTGGCCTCCTGGGCCTGGCGGCATGGACTGATCCCTTCCCCGCTCCGGATGAAATCATTAATTCCAGCCTGGACGAACAGGAAGAAATCATCCGCGAACGAATCCCGTCCGTGGTCACGATCGTCAACCCGGTCTACAATCCCGCTGTACGCTCTTACCTGAACACCTACATCTATCGCCGGCCTGAACAGACCGTGCAAATGATTGGCTGGGCCGCCGTGTACTTCCCCATTTTCGAAAAAGTGCTCAATGAGGAAGGCATGCCGACGGACTTGAAATATCTGTCCATCGTCGAATCCGCCCTCAACCCCAGTGCCATCTCCCGGTCCGGTGCCAGCGGACTCTGGCAGTTTATGAAGCCCACCGCCCGCGAATGCGGACTCAAAATCAGCAGTTACGTGGATGAGCGCATGGACCCGGAAAAATCGACCCGTGCCGCTGTGCGATATCTCAAGCAGTTGTATGAAACCTTCGGTAACTGGGAATTGGTCATGGCCGCGTATAATGCCGGTCCCGGCCGGATCCGCTCCGCCATCAAAAGAGCCGGTACAGACAATTACTGGGAAATGGCCCGCTTCCTTCCGGCCGAAACGCAGAGCTACGTGCCCGGTTTCATTGCCGCGAGTTACCTGATGAATTTCCATACCGAACATGAACTCATCCCGGTCTACCCGGAAATGGCGATGGGTGAGTTGATCACCGTGTATATCTATGAAGGGATGTCCGTCAGCGATGTCGCCAAACGCTCCGGTCTGACCGTGGAGGAAGTACGGAGACTCAATCCCACTTTCGTCCGTAATTATATCCCTGCCTCCCCTGCCGGTTATGCCCTCACCTTGCCTTTTGCCGCCGCAGAACTATTCAACAGCAACCGATCGATGACCGTACCGGACATCGAACTGGCCAACAACGCGTCTACCACCACCATCACCATTGACGGACTTACCTACCATGTGGTCACCACGACGAAAGATTATGTCGTTCGTTCCGGAGACAACCTGTACTCGATCGCCATGCGGAACAAATGTTCCGTGCGCGAGCTGATGAACTGGAATGGCCTGCATGACAGCCGTCTTTCGATCGGCCAGCGCCTGGAAATCCGTTTCACCACCCGCGAACTGGCCCCCACAGTAATTGAAGAACCGGTCGTGGCACAAGTGGTCCCTGCCACCCGGAACACCCAAACCGTTTCTTCCCTATCGACCCTGGACCTGGAAGCATTTCCGGTTACGTTTGGTTTCGCCCGTATAGACAAGGCGATCAAACCGGTCGTTCAGAAAACAGGGCAAAACACGATCGTCCTCCAACGCCGTCAATCTGTCCGGAGCGCGCTCTTCCAGAATCAACTGACACTACAGTCCGTCAGTCTCCAGGACATCACCCGGGAAGCGACAACTGGCGAACGGATCCGGGTTAACTGATCATTCCGAGCCTTCTTTCTCCCACCTCCTTTTCTCTTATTTTTGCCGCATGATCAAGATTACATTACCGGACGGTAACGTCCGAGAATATGCGGATGGAACGAACGCCATGGATATCGCCCGGTCGATCAGTGAAGGACTCGCCCGCAACGTCCTGGCGGCCAAAGTGAATGGTGAAATCTGGGATGCCTCCCGGCCGATCATGTCGGATGCTTCCCTGCAATTGCTCACGTGGAATGACGCCGGTGGTAAATACGCCTTCTGGCACAGTTCCGCTCACCTGATGGCCGAGGCCCTTGAAACGATCTACCCGGGTGTCAAATTCGGGATCGGCCCCCCGATCGAGAATGGATTTTATTATGATGTTGACCTCGGGGACAGAACGATCACCCCGGAAGAATTGCCTGCAATCGAAGAAAAGATGCTGGAGCTGGCACGCCAGAAAAATGAATACATCCGGAAGCATGTTTCCAAGACGGATGCCATCCAATACTTTACGGAGAAAGGAGACGAGTATAAACTGGAGTTGCTCCAGGATCTTAAAGATGGGGAGATCACTTTTTACGAGCAGGGGCGATTTGTCGATCTCTGCCGCGGACCACACATCCCCAATACGGAGAAGATCAAAGCCGTCAAACTGACGAACATCGCCGGCGCCTATTGGCGGGGTGATGAAAAACGGAAAATGCTGACCCGCCTGTACGGCATCACTTTTCCGCAGCAAAAAGAATTAAAGGAGTACCTGGAACTGCTGGAAGAAGCCAAAAAGCGTGACCACCGCAAACTCGGTGCTGAACTTGAGCTATTTGCCTTCTCCGAACGCGTGGGTGCGGGCCTCGCGCTCTGGCTCCCGAAAGGAACAGTGTTGCGAAACCGGCTGCAGGCATTCCTTCGGAAAGAACAGGCAAAGCGAGGCTATTCGGAAGTGATGACGCCGCATATCGGTAAAAAAGATCTATACGTCACCTCCGGGCATTATGAAAAATATGGCCAGGATAGTTTCCAGCCGATCCATACACCCAAGGAGGGCGAAGAATTTCTGCTGAAACCCATGAACTGTCCGCACCACTGCGAAATCTATGGACACAAACCAAGGTCATACCGGGAATTGCCTATCCGCCTGGCCGAGTTTGGCACTGTCTACCGCTACGAGCAGAGCGGCGAGTTGCACGGTCTGTCCCGTGTCAGGGGATTCACCCAGGACGACGCGCATATTTTCTGCACTCAGGAGCAGGTGAAAGAGGAATTTCTCAACGTGCTGGACCTGACCAAAATGGTCTTAGCCAAAGCAGGCTTTAAAGAATTTACGGCGCAGATATCCCTGCGTGACATGACCAAACCGGAAAAGTATATCGGCCAGCCCGAAAATTGGGACAAGGCGGAGAAAGCCATCATCGATGCCGCCACGACAGCCGGGCTTACTGCTGTCCAGGTTCCCGGTGAGGCTGCCTTTTATGGACCAAAGCTCGACTTCATGATTAAGGACGCTATCGGCCGGTCCTGGCAACTCGGCACGATCCAGGTAGACTACAATCTGCCGGAGCGATTCCAACTGGAGTATATCGGTGCGGACAATCAGCCCCATCGCCCGGTCATGATCCACCGTGCTCCCTTCGGCAGCATGGAACGGTTTATCAGCATCCTGATCGAGCATACGGCGGGCAAATTGCCCCTCTGGCTCGCACCGGATCAATTTGCCATCCTCCCGATCGGTGAAGGTCATATCGACTACGCCCAACATGTGTTAACGCAAATGGAGGAAGCCGGACTTTCGGGGTATGTGGATACCCGAAATGAAACCATCGGACGAAAAATCCGGGACAATGAGTTGAAGAAGATCCCCTATATGCTCATTGCCGGTGATAAAGAGATGGAGGAAGGCAAGGTCGCGGTCAGAAAACAGGGACATGGAGATCAGGGCGCGGTATCAGTCCCTGACTTTATCGCGAAGATCACGGAGGAAATGAATACGGAGGGGTGAAGAATTATTAATTATTAATTATTAATTCTTCTATCCGCCGAATCCGCCTCAGGCGGAGAAGGTGGACGAATTATGAATGGAGATGGCTGGCCATCGCTTCCTGGACCAGGATAAGTTCGTTGATATTGTCCCGGTCGACTATTCCCACCAGCTTACCATCCTCCATCACGGGCGCTACCGACGAACCATCCGTCATCAGCTTTTGAAATATTTCCGGTAAATCCATGTCCGGATGGAGGATGATAAACTCCCGGATCATGGAATTGGACAAAGGAGCCTCCTTGCCCCATTGGGATAAACCGCGGATCAATTCTTTACGCGTGATGATGCCCGTCACCTTTTCATCCTGCATGACCACAAATTCCTGCTCCTGCCCGTTGAGCAATGCCTCGACCACCTGGCCCAGCGTATTGTCCGGGGCAAACGGTGTGAAATGACGCATCATGACATCCCGGACTTTCTTTCCCGCCAGGGAGGACTTGGTGACCTCCATAAAAGCTTCCGCTCCCGCTCCCAGGTAAACAAAAACGCCAATGAACACCCACCAGAAATTGTAGAAGATTCCGAAGAAGACAAAGAGGATGGCCAGGAACTGACCGATGCTCGCGGCTATCCGGGTTGCCCTTTCCCGGCTGTACGCAAAAGAAAGCAAGGCACGCAATACCCTGCCCCCATCCATCGGAAAAGCCGGGATGAGATTGAATACCGCCAGCACGAGGTTGGCCATCCAGAGGTTGTACCAAAATCCCATTCCCCCCAGATTTTCCAGTGTCTCCTTTTGCAACGGAAACGGAACCTGGTCCGTTGCAGCAAACCACATGTAGAGGACAACACCGATGACTACATTGACAAACGGGCCCGCCAGCGCCACCAGAAGTTCCTGGGAGGGCTTCTCCGGCAGTTTTTCCATTTGCGCCACTCCCCCGATGGGCAAGAGCGTGATGCTCTTCGTCATGATATGGAACCTCTTTGCCGCGAGCGCATGGCCTAATTCGTGAAGCGTCACACAGCCAAACAAAGCCAGGATCAGGATCACCGCCAGGATGGACTGCCTCACATCATGGCCGGATTGAAACTGCATGATAAAGATCCAGCCCATCAGGATCAGGAAGGTCCAATGGATGGAAATCCGGATGCCCGCGATTTTACCTAAAGACAAAGACCATTTCAGGTTCATGGCAGTCATTTTTTTTGAGGCGGAAGAAATTTCCCCAAGAGATAAACAAAACTACGCCACGAATGATCGCCATCCCGGAAAAACAGGGATGAATTCTTGTCCCGTAACGTCACCGGCATAAAAACCAGACTTCCTTCCTGATAATCTGGCCTGATGGAGTAATTTCATCCCATGCTCCGGCTTTTGGTTTTTGGATGGATCGTATTTGGTTTGACACCTGCATGGATGACCGGCCCGGAGCATCTATCGGCATTCGCCCGCCACCCATCCACGCTAACAGATTCCTTCCCGCCAACTCCCTACCTGGTGATCCTCGGCACCCTGCAGGACGGAGGCGCGCCCCATGCAGGCTGTACCCGGCCCTGCTGCCGGGATTTGTATGAACACCCGGATCCCGGAAAGAAGGTAGTCTCTATCGGGCTGGTCGATCCCAGCGCTCAAAAAAAGTTCCTCATAGAAGCGACACCCGATTTCCCTGAACAACTATGGATGCTCTCCTCAGCTGCCGGATCCGATGACCGGATCATACCGGATGGCATTTTATTGACGCATGCACACATTGGGCATTATACCGGGTTGATGTTCCTGGGAAAAGAAGCAATGAATACCAGCGAGGTGCCGGTGTATGCGATGCCGCGCATGAAGTATTTTTTAGAAGAAAATGGCCCCTGGCGTCAACTGGTGGCGCAAAAAAATATCGCCCTTCATGAAATCTCCGATCGGGCCGCCATCAGTCTGACCCCATCCATAACCATTACCCCGTTCACCGTTCCGCACCGGGATGAGTTTTCCGAGACAGTGGGTTACCTCATCGAAGGACCCCGAAAAAAGGCCGTATTTATCCCGGACATTGATAAATGGGAAAAGTGGCAGACCTCCATTGCCGACCTGATCCGGAATGTGGATTTTGCTTTTTTGGATGGTACCTTTTATGACTCGCCTGAAATCAATTACCGGGACATCGCTGCCATTCCCCATCCCTTTGTGATCGAAAGCTTCCGTGCGCTGGACACGTTGCCGGCCCGGGAAAAAGAAAAAGTGCATTTCATTCATCTGAATCATACCAATCCCCTGCTCATACCCGGTAGCCAGCAGCAGGCGGAACTGGAAAAACGGGGGTATCAGGTCGCGACCCTCGGTGCGTTGTTTGAACTTTAAGCGTTTGCGGCCCTCGTCTGGATGCATGGCGGACCAATCTCCCTGTAGGGAAAAATACCAAGGCCAAACCTTTTCCCTTGCGGATTGGAAATGCCTTCCAGCCTGTCGGATAGGGACGCATCAACCAGGTCCGGAACAGAAAAGTTGACAAGTCCCGGGGAACGTGAAGCACTGATGACCGGCATCGAATTACGGGCGGAGGCTTATGTCGTCAAACCTTTTGATCCAGACAAATTACGGCTCCTTATTTGGACGTCACCCGAAGTGGAGATCTATCTACTTCACCCTACACACATGAAGCCAAGCGTTTTCGAAGCAGGACGCTGAAGCTATCTTTGCCGTCAAACCAAACCAATCAACCGATGGCCAAATCATCAAAATCGTCTGAACAGGCCAAGATCAACGCGCTCATCCGATCCCATGAACCGGCTACAGCAGCAACGATTGAATACCTCCGCCAGGTCATCCTGGGCACGGACAAATCGATCGGGGAACAAGTCAAGTGGAATTCCCCTAGCTTTTATTACACGGGCGACATGAAACCCTTTGATCCCAAAGAATATAAACGGGATCTCATCGTCATGAATCTCCACCGTGGGAGAATCCTGCTCGTCCTGCCCACCGGCGCGAGAATCCAGGATAAATCCGGAATCCTGGAGGGCGATTATAAAGATGGCAGGCGCCTCATCACCATAAAAGACATGGAGGATGCAAAATCAAAAGAAAAAGCGCTGCGCCAGGTCATCCGGGCATGGCTGAAAGGGATCGAGTAATATTCCATTCTCCCTTCCGGTCTTAAGATGCTATCTCCCGCGGATTGTTTATTTTACTTTGCCTTACGGTCATATTCAATCTCATCTGATGCGCATCCTGCTTATCGTTTCTTGGGCTGTACTGGGGGCAATACCCTTGCTGCGCGGGCAAACGCCGGGTTCCGTTCATTTCACCATCCATCCATTGGCCGACGGCGTCTATGCCGCGATTGCCAAAAACGGAGGCTATGCGATCTGCAACGCCGGCATCGTCGACCTCGGGGACGAAACGCTCATCTTCGATCCGTTTATGTCACCGATCGCTGCGGAGGATCTGAAGGCAGCCGCATGGGCCCTGACCGGCCATCCGGTGAAATACGTGGTCAATAGCCATTGGCATAATGATCACATCGGCGGCAACCAGGTATTTGATCATGCCATGGTCCTGGGTACCCAGGTGACGCACGACCTGATCGCGAAATACCAGCCGGAAGAAATCGAATTTGGTAAAACCGGCGCCCTGTTACGGCTTGAAAAGATCAATGCAGAAAACACCACCGGCATGTCTTCACACGAGTTGGATGAGCATACCATGTGGAAAGGGTATTTTGAAGCCTATGTCCGGTCGGGCGATTCCCTGCGGATGGTCCTTCCCCATCTGATCGTCGGTGACAAATTGGAACTGGAAGGCCGGAAAAACTCCATACAACTGCTTTCGATGGGAGAAGGGCACACCGAGAGTGATTTGATCCTCTTGATTCCCTCGGCCCGTATCGCTTTTACGGGGGACCTCCTTTTTATCGAAAACCAACCCTGGCTGGGGGACGGGGATTTAGACAAATGGATGGCCTGCCTGGAACGTATTCGCTCGATGGACCTTGCCACCTTCGTTCCGGGGCATGGCCGTGTGGGTACTGCCCGCGACATAGATGCCATGACCGGGTACATCGGACAGGTGCGCCAGGATGCGGAAGCGTATATCCGCAAAGGAGAATCCCCGGAAAGCGAATCGGTGATTCCTTCCCCCGCGCCTTATGATCAATGGTTCCTGTCGAAATTTTATAAGCCAAACGTTATCTACCTCTACCACCAACTTAAAAGCAGATGAGCCGCACCCGGCATATCATCTTCTGGGCAAGCCTGTGCATGGAAACGGCTGGGGTCCTTTATTTCCTTTATTCCGCCTGGCTGCTCTGGTCAGGACGGAGTCATGATGCAGAGGTATACCCCGAACGCTATCGGAAAGTATTGATCCCGGCGGGTGTCCTGTTCCTGATCATCGCTTCATCGCTCGTCGCGCGGTACAAGTATAAAAAGCTCCAAGTCGCTTTCTGGCTTTCGTTGACTCCGGTGTGGGCGTACGGATTGGCGTTGGCAGGTATGCTGATCGCCAGTATGTTTATCCATGATTGGCGATGAGGCGAACTGCTGAAACAGAAATGCGGGCGTGCCTGCAAACCAATTAGGACAGCATGACAGGCATACGATGGATAATGAAACGGGAACTTGCGAAGTGGTGCCTTTGTGCTTCGACAAAGGCGATATTTCATCCACGCGATAGCATAGTTGCGTTAGCACATGCAATGGATCCAGGAGCCGGACTGTATCGATCTAAGGCATAAAAATGCTGAAGCTACTCGACATCCTGCTGACGGTACTGCACATCGCAGTGATTGTCTTCAATACTTTTGGGTGGATCTGGAAGCGGCTGCGGACCATACACCTCATGGTGCTGGGAGCCACCTGTGCCTCCTGGTTTATCATCGGGATCTGGTATGGTTGGGGCTATTGTTTCCTGACGGACTGGCACTGGAAAATTAAACTCCGGCTTGGCGAGAAATCGCTTCCGGCTTCATTTATCAAGTACGTGGCAGACCGGGTTACCGGACTTGATTTTTCACCCCAACTGGTGGATCGATGGACCCTTATCATTTTCGTTGCTTCCATCCTTGCCACCGGATTCGTTCATGGGCTCACAAAGAAAACGAATGGTATCCGCGGTTAAATCCTTCACGAAGTCCACGCCTCGACCATACCATCTGCCATACCTGGTTTTTCCGCGCCCGGAACGAACCTGCACAACTCAGTAAATAATATTTCCACATCCGGTAAAACCGGTCAGAGTATTTCTTTTTCAATTCGTCCCAGGCACGGTTAAAATTGGCAAACCATGCCATGAGCGTCGGATCATAGTGGACGCCGATATTGTGCAGGTCTTCCAGGACAAACAACCCTTCCGCCGCCCTGGCCAATTGCTGAACAGAAGGTAACACCGCATGTGGAAAAATATACCGGTCGATCCAGGGATCAATCGACCGGACTGATGTAGTGCCGCCTATCGTATGCAGCAGGAAGACACCGTTTTCCAGGAGATTTCTGTGCACCACTTGCATAAAAAGCGGATAATTCCGGGCCCCAACATGCTCGATCATCCCGATGGAAACGATGTGATCGAATTTCTCTTTCAACTCCCGGTAATCCTGCAGTCGCAATTCGACAGGCCATCCCTGGCAAAGTTGGCTCCCGAGTGCCCTTTGTTCCCTCGACAAGGTAATCCCAATCACCTCTACAGGATAATGCTCCGCGGCATACCGGGCGAAACTACCCCAGCCACAGCCGATATCGAGGATACGCTGCCCCTTCTGCAGGTTCATTTTCCGGCAGATCATTTCCAGTTTGTTTTCCTGGGCATCGTCCAGGCTTCCGGCGCCCTCCCAATAAGCGCATGAATAGGTCATCCGGCGGTCCAGCATGGCCTGGTACAGATCATTGCCAATATCATAGTGAAAACTGGCGTTGGCGCCTGCCCGCTTGATGTTTTGCCGGTTGGACAGGATGATCCCCAGATAGCGGAAGAGATCGTTCCAGCCCACGGAGGTCTGCGCATCCAGCCTGGCGGTCAGGAGGTGATCAAATAACTGGTCGATCGAACCCGACTCCCACCACCCGTCCATGTAGGCTTCTCCCAGGCCCAGGGATCCATCCCGCAAGACACGGTCATACAATTGCTCATTGACCACATGCATATCCCAAGGCCGGTCTCCATCGATTCGGATATCGGCTGACGCCAGCAGGGCCTGGATCTTTCGCCGGGAATAGGACGATCGCAAGACACATAAGATAAGGATTTCACCTTTTGCCCGCAAGACCTCCGGATGGAAAGGGTACACCACCGAGGCATGAATTGGCCTACATTTGCGCATGACCAGCACCATTCTTTCCGTTAAAAACATGGTTTGCCACCGTTGTATCATGTCGGTGGAAAATATCCTTCGTCATAACGCGATCCCCTTTCACGAGGTCACGGTAGGGGAAATCCATCTTTGTCAACCGCCCGGAGAAAAGGAGAGGAAAAAACTGGCCGAATCCCTGGAAGAAATCGGACTCGAACTCATTGATAACCGCATGAGCGGGACCATTGAAAAAATGAAACATCTCATCATCGCCAAGGCCCGCAATGAAGTTCCCGAAGCTGAGCGTCCGTGGAAGTTGTCCCATTACCTGACCAAACAACTGCACCAGGAATACACCCATCTCAGCAAGTTGTTTTCCAATGTGGAAGGGCGGACGATTGAGAATTTTTTTATTGAGCAGCGCATTGAAAAGGCCAAAGAACTGATCGTCTATGGTCAGCTCACCCTGTCCGAGATCGCCTACGAGCTGGACTACAGCAGCGTGGCCCACTTGTCCAATCAATTTAAAAAGGTCACGGGCCTGACTCCCTCCCATTTTAAATCCATCGGTGCGGCCAGGCGTAAAACCCTGGACAACGTCTGACGGTCAAAATCCTGTAAATCGAACCCAAAGTCCTGTAAGGCCTGCCTCCTGCACCGGTCCTACTTTTGCCCCATCATCATTAATCAAATCGTTATGAAAACTCGAACCGGAAAGGGCTTGCAGCCTCAAAGCAACCGCGATCTCAATTGCGGCAATGCCACCTGTACCTGCAGCGTCTGTCAATGCGGAAGCAGTTGCCCCAAGGAGGGCTGTACCTGCGGATGCACTTGCTGCCGATAAGCCTGATGAAATGGCAGCCCATCCAGGCTGCCATTTCTATTTTACCATCCGAGACAGGCCCTCGTTATCCGGTGAATGAATTGCTTTTCCGTTCCCGGTAATTTTACGAATCCATCTTTGCGTATTTCTACCCTTGACAACAGCAGGATTGAAGTGGTAATTTTATCCCGGCAGTTTTCTTATTGCATAACAAACCATTCAAAGCTGACCCGAACAGCTAACCTGAAATGTTTGTGCTTATGCAATTTCCCTTTCCACTGTTTCCGGTCCTAAATCCATTTCCGCATTTCCATTACTACACCGGTTCCGGGCATCACCATGCATCAGGACCCGCATATCATTGACTACCGGGGAAGCCGAAAACCGTCCAGAGTAGGCATCACGAGTAAACGTATTTCATCATGGCCTCTAAAGGAATTGAATGGGTTAATCTTTACCATGGCCGCGCCTCCGATTTATCGAATAATGATAACAACGCGGAAGGCTTTTACAACAAATTGTCGGGAACGAAGGAATTCAATTACGGCAATGACAGTGCATGGGATCAGGATTTCGAAGCATCCGGTGTCGGAAGTCCGTCTGCCGGATCAGATACCTCCTATGCCGATGACGTGGATATTGTTTTCTTTTCAGGCCACGGCTCAAGCGCCGGATTGTTTTTTGGCATCAGTGACAAAGACGACGGAACTGCCAAACCCTCCGAGCTGGCCCTGGGAAACAGTAATCTGGAATGGCTGGTGGTGGACGCGTGTGAGGTTCTGTCCCGTACCAATGTGTTCGACCGGCTGAGAGATGCCTTCAAAGGACTTCATTATATCCTCGGGTTTCATACAACCTGCCGGGATGTAAAGGACAGGGGCGAAAAATTTGCAGAAAAACTCAATGACGGGCAGCGCGTCCGGAACGCATGGCTCAATGCCTGCGCTGAAACAGAAGACAGCGATACGGAATGCGCCTACCTGAGAGCTGATAATTCGACCAGTAATACCTACACGGATCATTGGCATGGTAAAGGTTCCGTAAGTTCTGATCCGACAGGTTCGGTGACGCTTTATTACTTAAAGACCTCCTGTTAACCCCCAAATTAAATCGTATGAAAAATCCAATATTTGAAATGACCGGCCAGATGCCCCAGGCTCCTGAAGAAGTAACCATTTACCAGACCCGTCAACCGATTGACCAGCGGGAAAAGGTTCTTAAAACCAGGCTGCAGCAATTGTCCAAAATCTTTGACGTGCGCGGCAGCGCTGTCATGCAGGGCGAGCGGCTCGTAAAAAAGTCAAAGGATAAAATGCTGACCCTTTACCCGGCCAGTGATTCCTTTTGGTTTCAACACGAAGAACTGTTTGCGAATGAGAACAAAAAATGGAGTTCCAAACTTCCGGATGAAAAGAAGGCAAAGGAAAGAGCTATGCAATTGTTAAAGAACAACAATCTGTTACTTCCGGAAGCTTCTCTTCATGGTCATTCCTTTACTACGGTCGCTGTCAGTTCCCCGAAATCCGGGAAAATCGATGAGTTTAATACCGAAATCCACATCAATTTCAGGTACATGCTGGATCGTTTACCTGTTTTCGGCCCGGGTGCCAAAACACGGGTAAGCTTTACGGACGCCGACACTGCCTCAGGTGTCTACCAGTTCTGGAGAAATCCGGTTCCCATGAAAGAAAGACGCAGATTCCTGCAACCTGACCTTGCGCTGGAAATACTGCAAAAGAATTTCAGGTTCGCCCAATTAAAGGAGAATTCAGCCAGGGTGGTGATTCATCGCCTGGAACCCGGGTATTTTGCCATGTCCCCAACCGCCGTTCAGCCTTATCTCCTGCCGGTTTACAAGGTCCAGGGCAGGGTCAGCACCGAACAATTCCCGGTCTATGACTTTACCCATTTTATCATCGCTGTCAAGTACACGGATAAGGATGTAAAATCGATGAGGACACCAATAGAAGATGTGAAGACGATGGTTATTTAATATTCATTCCCCACTTCAGGCACGTTCTGAGCATGCAGGACTTCGTGACGATTTCCTGCATGTTCAGATGACGGGCAGCTTAGTTTACTTAAAAAGACATCTATGCCTGTTGGCCCGCTGCCCAAAAGAAAACAAAACAATGATGATTCAACATAGCCTGGTTCACCTGGCTGACAGGGTCGGGGTCCATCGGATCCGAACTCAGGCATTGGCAGTCCGGTCGCCATCCGCTCCTTCAGAATAAAAAGGTGATAAACGCAATCAACAGGAACAAAATCAGGATCATG
>CAZTXO010000004.1:0-22691 GCA_964617515.1 uncultured Saprospiraceae bacterium
TTTGCTGATAAAGCTTCCGGGCATCTTGTTTCGGCATTAGATTTTTTTATTATCGGGACCCTGGGATCAAAGCGATCCCGGGGTTTTTTACGACCCGGACCGGCAGAAAAGAAAAAAGTGCTTACAATAGCGGGATTTTTGGATCGTTAAAACGTGTTGTAAGACCTAAGATGAATAAGCGCCACGACAGAATCTACCGGAAGACCCGGAACAGGGGCCAGGTGGCATCGTTTACCGTGCACCTGCTCTTGCTATTAGTTGCTTTTCTGCCCTTTTTGTCCTTCCAGGCCCCGGCTCCTCCGAGCAAGGAGGCCCTGGTATTCCAGTTTGATTATCCCTACAATAACTATATCGCCCCGCAAAAATTTGTGGAGGAGAAGCCGCTCACCACCGGTGAACCTTCGAAAATGTCCGGCAGTGAAGAAGGGGGTAACGAGGTAAAAGCCGAGCCCATGGAGGCCAGGCCCCAGCAAGCCCCACCTACTACCTTGACTGCGCCGGCAAAACCCACGGCGGTACAGCAGGTGAGTGCTCCGATAAATTCCAATACGAGCGAGAATATTCCGATGCCCCTCCCGAAAATCTATACGCAATCCACCTGGCAGACCGTCGAAGATGTCACGGCCTCCGAGTCGGACCGGGTAGAAGAAATGCGGATCATCGATCAGTCATCGACCAGTTTTGGCGAGATCAGTGAACCAGGTTCGCCTGATGGAGATGGTGATGCCGAAGTTTCCAGTGAAGGGTTCGGGACTAAGCCGGGAGGTGGAGGTGGTTCAGGCAACGGGACAGGCAGTACGAGCGGGAACGGTTCCGGTCCGGGTGGCGGCACAGGTACTGGCAATGCGGGCAATAAAACGGGTATTGGGAACAACGGAACAGGCATGGATTGGGGCGTGGGCCTGGATGGGCTGCTAAACCGCAAACTGGTCAGGCGGGCAGATGTCGGCAGACTGGCCGTCAAAGAAGGAAAGATCTCCATGTATATATGCGTCGATCAGCAAGGAAATGTGGTGACAACGAAATATGATCTTGTCGGCAGTACGCTGAAAGATCCAGCCTTCATCGCCAAAGCAGAAGCATGTGCAAAATCGTATCTCTGGGCGCCGGATCCCTCCGCACCACCGAAGCAATGCGGAAAGTTGACCTTTGTTTTTAAAATCAAGTAACCGGACAGGTTCCCCGGGTTTCCCTCATTCTTTAAACTTATTCAGGAGTTCTTCCTTTCTCGAACGGCTGACCGGGAGTTGTTTTCCATTCCGCAATTCGATATGGCCCCCATCCAGCCGGGAATAACTTTTCAAAAAGGCTACATTGGCCAGGTAAGATTGATGGATGCGGATGAAACCCGGATCATGGATCATTGTTTCTATTTCTTTCAGCGTTTTCGGGATAAGTCTTTTCTTTTCATCCTGCGTGTGGATATAGGTGTAGTTTCCTTCCGCTTCACAATAGACGATATCTTTTTTGTGAATAAACTCCAGCCCATCTGATGTCGGCAGTGAGATGATATCGGGTAAGTGCGAAGCCGCATACCGGTTGATCAGGGTCTCTAATTCCTCGTTTCGCTGGGATTGCTTGATTTTATTCATGGCCCGGTTGACCGCTTCGACAAGGTCCGGCGGTTCGATCGGTTTCAGCAGGTAGTCCAGGGCTTTGGAGCGGAATGCCTTTAGGGCGTATTCATTATAAGCCGTCACAAAAATCACTTCAAAGGAAATCGGATGCAGCTTGTCGATCAGTTCAAAGCCGTTGACCCAGGGCATCTCGATATCCAGGAAAACGATATCCGGTTTGACCTCCCGGATAGCCTCCATCCCCAGATTTGGGTCAGTATAACTGCCCAGGAAATGGATATCCGGGCAATATTTCCGGATTTCCACTTCGAGAGCCTTATTGCATAAGGCCTCGTCATCAATCGAGATAGCCGTTATCGGTTTATTCATGTTGAATAGGGATCGTAATTTCGGAAATAGTTCCGGTCACCCGGTTGGATGCATCGACATGATCATAAAGGGCCAGGGAAGCCCCAATGGATTTCAGGCGGCGTTCGACCAGGGAGATGCCCAGGTGCTTGCGCGTACTGTGTTCTTTATGCGCTTCCCGTGTTTTTGATGCTTCCAGCCCGGTTCCATTATCAATGACCTTAATCTTTATAACCTTTCCTTCCCGGTAGACCAGGAGATGGATAAATCCTTCCTGCCGGATATGCTTGATCCCATGGACGATGGCATTTTCGATGAGGGGTTGCAGAATGAAAGGAGGCAGACGTACTTCTGTGAGAAGCGCATCCTCCAGCACACGGACGCTCCACGTCAACCGGTCCCCAAAGCGGAGTCGCTCGAGGCTCAGGTAATTGTCGGCGATATCCAGTTCATCTTTCAGGGAGATAAGCTTTTCATCCACGTTGTCCAGTGAACTCCGGACAAGTTTGGAAAAGGTGCCGATATAGGTTACCGCCATGTCTGTGTCCCCGATCAGGATCAGGGCTTTAATGCTGTTGAGGCAATTGAAAATGAAATGGGGATTCATCTGCGCCTTGAGCGCCGACACTTCCAGCTGTTGTAAGCGGGACTGCATGTCATAGCGGAACCGAAGGGTCCGGATCCGGTACCGGTACGCCAGCAGCAGTCCGCCGACAAGGGCAAAGACGACGGAGACATAGAAAACTGGATGCTGATACCAGGGCGGCCGGATTTCAAAATCAAACGCATGCGCAATGACCCTTTCCTGGCCTGTCCCGTCACTGACGCGCAAATCAATCGTGTATTTACCGGGTTTTTGATCCAGCAACTGAAGCACATTGTTCTTTGCCGCCATCCATTCGCCGGATTTTCGGATGTTACGGAACTGATAGACGAGGTTTTTTTCGGGTCCGGAATAAACAGCATCCGACAGGATCAGGATATCGTTTTGTTCCGCTGACAACAGGATGGTTCCGGTGTGTTCATGCAGCCGGACCCCATTGATTTCGATTTCTTCCAGCCGGTAACTGTGCAACCGGGGAGGGCTCATTTTTTCAGGGAAAGCAATAATCTTTTTATTGTCCGTGGTGATGAAATAACCATCCGGGGTATGGGTGACCTCATCATCCCAATAGCCCATGTAGATGTTATCAAGGTAGGAGTAGGTTTTTATAACCTGCAGGGTGGTGGCCTGCATCTCAATCATCATGTAGGATGCCGGCAAGAGGACGGACGGGCCGGAGCAACTGATTTGATGCAGGGAAAGATCCGGAAATTTTTCGCCCAGGCGGGTGTCCACCACGGTGTAAGCGGGGTTTTTGACATCCATATAAAAAAGGTCATGCAGCCAGCCTATCCAGAGGCGATCTCCGGTCATGCCCAGGTTGATGACGTACTCTTTTCCAAGCCGGAATATTTCCCTTGTTGTCTTATCCTTCAGATCCAGCATGTAGACAAAGCCAAAACAGGAATAATACAGGTGTTGATCGGCATACTCGATATGATCAATGTCTTTATCGGCAGTATGAATCAGTTGCACATTCCCTTTGAAATCCATCAGGAAAATACGGTTCAACACCGCGAAGTAAAATCCTCCGGGCACCGGAGCGAAGTCATTTACCGCAAAACCCTTTGGGAAATCGCGAATGGGAACCCGGGCATCGGTATTGTAATAGGGATGAAAGATCCGCTCATAGCCGCCCGTGAGATTAATAAACTGGTGCAGGTCGGGATGGAAAAACGTGTTGCCGGACATAGGTTCGTTCCCGGGAAAGGATAAGCGTTCAAAGCGTTTGTTCCGGAATACTAACGGGGTCGACTGGTCATATCCATAGACCAGGATGGTGCCCGTAGTCGGATCAGCCACATGAAAGAGGTAGACACTGGGATCTTCTCCGTAATAAGTGATCACTTCCGTGGGTTGATACCGGTATACATATCCGTGTTCGCCCACCCAGATATTTCCGTCTGAATCTTCCAGGAAGGTGTTGTAAGCCCGGTTTTGCAACGATGAATCGATTCGTTCCACTTTCCAGTCGCCGGGGTGAAGTGTAAAAATGCCGGAAGTCTCTTCAAGGCAGGTGACGTGGCCATTTGCGTTGACCATTTTTCTGAGCCAAATGGAATAGCCTGGAAATACAGGCACCTGCTTCATTTCGGCTCTGGAGAGATTGTAGAGGTATAGATTCCCTTTATTGGGAAATAGATTCAGCAACAACTGGTTGGAATCAATCCATTCATAATCGAGCAAATAATAGCATCCCGGATAGAGCGGATCCGAAGGAAAGCGGAAATGGGTCAATTGTTTGAATTGCAGCTCTCGGGTATCCAGCGCATAGAGATTATTCAAATGGATGCTGTAAAGTTCGTCAGGCCGGTAGGGGTTGATTTTGGGATGGGTCACAAAGTTAGGAGACCGGTGACCATAGACACTGTCGGGCACCTCAGGGAAGGGCCGCAGCCAGGTGATTTTGTTTGTGCGCAGGTCGATGCGGTCGTAGCCATAAAAAGTTGCGGCAAAAACAATACTGTCACCGAATGGAAAGGCTTGCATGACCGAATTGTGGTGAAGACCATTCTTTGTATCATACGTGGTAAACTGGTCCAGGTCCCGGTTATAAAAGGAGAGGCCTTTAAAAGTGGCAAACCAGGCATTGCCATCCGGTAAGTGGTGTATATGATGGACTTCACTGGTGTGTAGCATCCCTGGATCAGCCGGGTTGACCGGGATGGATTTGAATTCATTCCCGTTGAAACGCGTAACCCCGTTTTGCTGGGTAATCCAGACATAGCCGAAGCTATCCTCGGTAATGTAATTGACATCTCCCTGCCCAAGCCCGTTGACGATGGTAAACTCTGTCCGGATGTATTGCTGACCGGACACATCACTCATCAGCCCTGCCTGGCAAAGGAAGAGAAGAATGCATATGCTGTATTGCCGGTGCTTGACGCTCATCCGAAGGGCAGGCTGTTTTTAGCGAAATGGAGGCTTTGCGGCGGGAAAATTACGGGCTTTCGCCAGGATCGGCAGGGGCACTTACTTATTTACCTGTTACCTGATTATCCGGTCGGTTTGGTGAGTAATCTGCGAAACATCATCAGCGATGATCCAGCGCAGCAGGTAGATGAAGGGACGACGACAGAAGGCTCACCAGGTCGTGACAAAGTGGTCCGGTGAGCCTGATCCAAGCCGGCATGCCCGGGGCGGTTATTCCAAATAATCACAAAAAGGACAGGATATCGACTCAATCCGGCGGGATAGTAGGTGATCCAGTCACCCGGTCGGTGGGTAGTCTACTTTTGACAGGACAAGAATCATGATCACCGGATGATTTAATCCAAAAC
This sequence comes from uncultured Saprospiraceae bacterium, assembly GCA_964617515.1. GTDB lineage: Bacteria > Bacteroidota > Bacteroidia > Chitinophagales > Saprospiraceae > Opimibacter. Next base: position 5,310 of record CAZTXO010000004.1, read on the forward strand.
CGATGACTCTTCCAAACCGAAACAACAACGCCTTGCCCGGCCGATCCTTTACCGGATGGTCCGGATGGAATGCAAAGCCACTCCACTATTGGATTCAAATCATGCTGGTGCTGGGGATCAATGGATTCATGGACCGGGCAGACGGGCAATGCAATATTCAGTCGTTGCAAAGTACGCAAGTGGGCCGCGCGGAATGCGGGGGATTGATTTACCAGTTTGCGATTGGCACCCTCGTCACCCCTTATGGTTCTTGTGGCGGTCGGCAATTTACCCCTCCAATCACCGGTAGTGACATGATTACAGCTTCGCCGGTGATACCGGAAAGGAACGATATATCCTGGTATCCAAATCCTGCCCGGGATGAAATTATTCTGCACGCATCCCATATTCATTCCGGCACCTATCAACTGTTTGCACCGGCCGGGCACCAGGTGTTGAGCGGATCATTCTATGATGAAGTCGTCCGGATCGACGTTTCGGAGCTTCCTCCCGGATGTTACTTCCTCCGCACCCAGCCTGACGGCCAACTGGCTGCCATCACCAAAATCATTAAACCCAACTGATATGTTACGCACCTGCTTGTTGTTTTCACTCATCCTGGTTTTGCAGGCTGGATTCGGCCAGGGATTCACTTATCAATCGATTGTCCGGAATGATGAAGGAATACCCCAGGCGGGGATCACAGTGCATCTCCGTTTTGACATTCATGATGCTACACCTGACGGGACTTTGCTTTACAGCGAAACGCAATCGCCGCTGACCGATCCCTATGGATGGTTTTCTGCCGTCGTCGGAAACGGGACGCCCTTGACAGGGGACATCTCCATGATCAATTGGAATGAAGGTCCGAAGTTTCTGACGGTCCATTGTGGTGAAGAGGAGGGTGGGCCGTTTGAGGAAATCGGTTCCAGCCAGATCAATTTCAGTGCTTTTCGTGGTCCGCAGGGATTGAAAGGTGATCCGGGTGAAAAGGGTGAGCAAGGTGACCCGGGAGATCCTGGTCCACAGGGTGCACCAGGTGCCGGTATTCAGATTGTAGGGACCGTTCCTTCCGAAAATGATCTCGATCCTGCCTACCAGGGAGATCCCGGGGATGTATTCATCACAGAAGATGCAGGATCCGGATTTGTCTGGAATGGTAACGCATGGACACCGATCGGACAAATTCAAGGTCCTGCAGGACCACAGGGATCAGAGGGGCCACAAGGCCCGCAGGGAGTGCAGGGTCCGCAGGGTGAGCCAGGGGACCAGGGTGCCCCTGGACCTCAAGGTCCGCAGGGTATTGCTGGAACGCAAGGACCACAGGGGCCGGAAGGGCCGGAAGGACCCGCCGGACCTGCTAATACCTTATCGATTGGAAATGTTAGCACGGGTGCAAATGCAGCTGCGTCTATCAATGGTACACCTCCCAATCAAATACTCAATCTCACCTTGCCCCAGGGGCCTGCCGGTCCCCAGGGTGTGCAAGGACCAGAAGGCCCCCAGGGACCCCAAGGCCCTCCCGGACCGGCAGGTACCTATACAGCCGGGACCGGAATCAATATCACCGGAAGCGTGATCAGTGCGTTGAATACAACAGCGCTTTGGAATGCCAATCAATTGCAGGGGCGGAATGTTGCAGCCTCCAGTCCGACGCAGGGATATGTCCTGAAATGGTTTCCATACAACCTCCAACAATGGGAGGCTGCCCCTGACCTGGACTCCAATCCCTGGACCAATATCACCGGCGGAATCCAATACCAGGGAACGCAAGTGCTGAACAATGAAGTGCGGATCGGCGGCGGTACATGGGGGCTTATCAAAGGAGTCTCCACAGCATTAGTCCTCGGTTTTAACAGCAGCGATAAAGTGGGATTATATACGTCTGGCAGCGAATGGGGGCCAACCGTAAACAATACAATTAAACTCGGATCAACGAGTTTCAGATGGTCGGAAATCTGGTGCACCAATGGACTGAACCAATCGTCTGATGCACGCCTGAAGAAAGATATTCTTCCGCTTTCAGGCAGCCTGGATAAGGTCATGCGGATGAATCCAGTCACCTACCATTGGAAGCAGGAGGATGGGAATACCCATATTGGGTTCCTCGCGCAGGAATTGGAAAATGTGCTGCCCGAAGTGGTACGTAAACCAGTGGAGCGGGTTACGGCTGATCCTGCCCGTCCGCTGGATCCGAATGCAGATGTCTACGCTGTCAATTATTCCGAAATCATTCCTGTACTGGTAAAAGCCATTCAGGAACAACAGCAAATCATTGTTGCGCTGGAGGCCCGGCTGAAGGTGTTGGAAAATAGATGATAACAAGTCCTGAATCCCAAGTCTGCTGAAAATAAAGGATGCGCTTATGATCAAGGGGATACTTATTTGGCTGTGCATAGCGATTGTCGGTGATCTATCCGCGCAGCCTCCGGAAAGACGAAGAAGGCAGGGAGCCGGAGATGCGGCAACGGGCACATCGCTGCGAAACAACTTTCGTACTCCTGAAGAATGTGCAGAAATGGATTGTCCCTGCTGTATTTTTCTGAGCAATGACAGCCTAATCAGTGAAAGACCTCGCCGGTATGCCCCGCGTATCATCACCGCAGTTTGTAAGCGGGACTACAGTGGAATGGAGGATGTTGCAGGCAGATGGGGCCCGGTACATAACCTTACAGTCAGGGAAAGGACTTTTCGCATTTACAATGCTGATCAGCATCAACGAGATGAATTCCTTTCCGCCTTGGAGGTCCTGCCTGACTTTTACCTTTCCGCTGTTCCCACCAACCTTCGCATCGGTAATCCCAGGACCGGAAGACTAAGCGTTCCTTCCGGGGGCAGGGTAGGCGGAGGCAGTCGACGATGCCTTGTGCCCAATCCGGACTATGAATACATCATCATCCACCCAAGGGCTTTTTTGTCCGGAGAGGCTACTCCCGTCAAAATGACGATTCTGCACGAAGTGGGTCATTTTGTGAATCGCGAATACCGGATCGCCGAAGAACTGGCATCCGGGCACCGGGAACATTTTGATTTTTACCGGGCAAATTATCATGGGGATTCCGACAGTGATGAAGAAGTCATCGCGCAGGGGATCATGTGTTATTTCTATCGCCTGCATTTCCTGAACCGCCTTTTTGCAACCGAAGAACCGCCCAACCCGGCGGAAGGACGCAGGGCTACCTTGTTTCCCCAGTGGCTTCTGGACATCATCCAACATGACATCAATAGCCGGAGTTAGGATGAGACTGCTTTGCCTGTTTATCTTCTTTTGCCTGTGTGGTCATGTCCTGGCCCAGGATTTATCCTCCCTTTCTTCCCGGAAACTTTTCGATCGTTCAGCCACCCTCTCGATGGCGTATAATGGGGTCGCTTCCTCCCGGGATACGCTGGTGAACCAGGCGGATGCCGCCCTCATCAGCCTCAACGGCAGTCTTGACGTCCTTGGTTTTACCGTGCCAATTCGTTTCACTTACCGGCAGGGACAATTCAATGCCGCGACCAATAATCCATTTGTGCGATTGGGCCTCAGCCCGTCTTATAAGTGGATCAAGATTCATCTTGGCCACCGGCAGATGCATTTCAGCCGGTATTCGCTGAGCAATTTGACTTTCCTGGGAGCAGGCGTGGAGATCAATCCCGGCATTCTGCGACTGGCGGCCATGTATGGTCGCCTGCAGGTGCCCAATTACAACCTGGATACCCTGGCGTTTCAGGCCGACCTGGTTTCTGAATACAAACGATTTGCCCACGGGATCAAAGCCGGGTTTGGTAAAGAAAAAAATTACTTCGATTTGTTTTATCTCAAATCCCGGGACCATTATGAAGTAGCCGATACTTCCTTGTTTTATATCACCCGACTGCCCCCGCCCGAAAACCTGGTCCTGGGCGCTGACTCCCGATTTACCGTATTGAAAAAGCTCAATGTGGCGTTCAATATCAATGTCTCCGTTCTCACTTCCAACCAGGCCAAAGATGAAAATAGCCTGCAAGGCGATGATATCCGGAATGTCCGGAAGGTCCTGGGCCCGTTCATCACGATCAATGCCACCACCCGCACCAACATGGCCGGAGAGGCCAGTCTCCAATGGCAGGACCGGTACTTCAATATCGGGGTGCAATACCAACGTGTAGATCCGCTGTACCAGAGTTTCGGCATCCACTATTTGCTGGATGACCTGGAAAATATCACCCTGAATGGGGGCGTACGCCTATACAAAAGCCGGCTTACGTTCAATGGAAGCTTTGGATTACAGCACAATAATCTGAAAGCGATCCGTAAAAACACTTCACAACGGATCATCTGCCAGCTGAACGGTAATGTAGTGTTGGGCACCCACGCCGGTATGTTCCTGACCTTTTCCAATTTTTCCGTCGACCAGAAAGCGGGATTGGTGATCCTCAATGATACGTTTCGTTGGGTCCAGACCAGCAGTATGATCAATATCGCGCCCTTTTACCGGTGGGGCCCAAAAGAGGTCCAGTACCAGGTCCAACTGAATTACAATCAAAACCAGGTGCAGGATTTTAGTCCCCTGACCACGGAACACCTGTTGGGAAAGATCCGGTCCCAAATGATTCAGTTCCGGAGCGACCGGCGCAGGCAAAACTGGAACTGGTCGGTCAGCCTGCAGCACACCATCCAGGATTTTCAGGACATCACCCATAAACGCCTCGGCGGTACAATCCAGACAGGGAAGCGTTGGGTAAAAGCGGATCTCCAGCTCAGTGGCCAGATCGGCTATCACGTGCTCCGGCAAAACGGGCAAGATGACGGCCATACCATCCGGACGCAACTCAATGCCAGTGTGCGCCTCCAAAAACGTCTTTCCATGAATCTCCTCCTGGCTTATTTCAATAAAGCCTCCATCCAAAGTGTGAGGTACGACGAATTCAGATTCTCAACCGGTATTCAATATGAGCTCCTTCAGCGAAAAACCAATTCCAGGTAAACCAACAGGATTACACAGTCGCCCTGGACGGACCTTGATGTACCTGCTGCTCGTGAGCAGTGTTGCCTATGCGTCAGGCGTGAAGGCCCAGCTCAATATCAATACCATCATTCTCCCGCCTTATCCCACGCAGCTCGATTATTACCTGGACGATCTGTCCCTGCTGGTGCTGAATGTCACCAATACAGATATGACGAATGTTTACAAGTTCCGCTTCGAAGCCGTGATTACGGGTCCTTCCGGCATCACCGCGACCGTCCGGTACCTGGGCATGCCCATTGACATTCAGCCGGGCCAAACGCTTCATTTTACCGGAACGGATTTGCGTGATCTCGGGACCACGAGCGATGGATTTGAGAATACGCATAATCTTTCGGATGCCCAGTTACAGGCCATCACCTTCAACCATGCATTACCGGAAGGCGATTATACCATTTGCTTTTTTGCCCGCAATGAAGTCGGCGACCTGATCTCTGATCCCTCCAACGGATGTTCCGATTTTGAAATCACCTATATCGATCGCCCTGAATTGCTCCTGCCGTTTGATGATTTTTACTATCAACCCGTCGTGCCTGTCTCCTGGCTCCACGATCTCGGCGCGCTGGCTCCCGCGGCAAGATCCAGATTGATCTATCGTATCACCATTGGCGATGCTACCCTGGATCACATCACCCATGACCTGGAAGAGATCTATGATCTCAATACTTCCAGCATGCGGCGAATCGAGACGTCCTCCAATATTTACACCCTGGTCGACGGGGAAGACCTGGATTTCGTAAACGGGCATGAATATGTCATCTGGGTCACCTGCATTGATCCCGATGGAGAGACCATGTTCCGGGACCAGGGCAACAGCAATGTGCGATTTTTCACTTTTGGCCCATGGCCTCAGGATCAGGAGGAACCGGATGATTATGCGGGTTGTATCCGGGAAGAAGGAAGTGAATCGGCTGACTGTGCATCTCCGGCGGCAGAGTTCTATTTCCCTTCCGATCAGGATACGCTTCCCTTTACTCATCTGCCCTTCGTGCTTCGGTTTGACCCCTATTGCGCGGATTACCGCCAGTTGGATTATTTTTTTCAGCTGCATGAACTGTCTTCCGGCCTTAGCCTGAGTCATCGCACAGACCGGCTGCGCTGGCCTCCCGGCGGACCGCTGCAATACCTGCTGGACCAGGGAATCAGCGATGCCAATGAGGACCGGGCGAGGATGTTTATGATCAATGACAACCTGCATACTCCGGCCTTTGACAGAAGCAAATCCTACCGGGCTCAGGCATCGGCTGATATGGAAATGCGCGACGGCACCGCGTATCATTACGATTTTACCAACACGTTTGTCTCCGGGATGCCCGTTCCCTTTCAGTTTTTACCGGAGCATCAGGATACCCTGCCGCCGGGAGAGATTGATTTCCGCTGGGACAATGGTGCTTTGCCCCTGCATGCTTTTCCGGATGTATTTTATTTGTTACGTCTCCAGGGGGCTCACGGCGTCGTAGAAGATGTCACCTATTATGGTGAAGTGAAGGAGAAATGGGTGCTGCAGGTGGCTACTTCTCGCTCCTTTGAACCGTCCTCCATGGTGACCGGGCTGTCTGAACCCGTTGCCGCTGCTGAATTTCAATCGGTGGAAGAATTGATGTCCACGATCTACCTGGTCAACGACCGGTCCCTCATGATAGAAGATACCGGAATGTATTATTGGCGCGTTGTGTGGTTAAAGGATCCGGATGCGGATGTATCAACTGATTTCTATGTAGCTCCGGCATCCTTTTATCATGCCAGCGCGATCCGGACCTTCGTCATTGGAGCGGGTGGGGAAAGCAGTCCCGGATCGACGACTTCCGAAGAAGAACCTTCCACCTGTTCCGCTCCCTGCACATTTCCGGATATCACCAATCGAACGCCCGTCGCTGATCTCCCGGTCGGCTCCACCTTTACCATGGCCGGCTTTATCGTTGAGGTCAGGGAAGTACATGGCAGTGCCTCTTCGTTTCATGGAGAAGGGTACGTCCGCATGCCCTTGCTCAACAACATCAAACTCCGGGTTTCCTTTTCCGGCCTGCAGATCAATTCAGAGCGGCAGGCCATCACGGGCCGTGTCATACCTGTGCCAGATGATGCGCTGCCCTTCTCCGACTTCATTTCCCCTTTAGGACGAATCGTGAGCATGACTCAAACCGAAGCAGAAGCACTGGATGCGGCTGTTGAAGGCACGGGAAAACTCATCAGCCTGTTGACCCCGGGCAGTGAGACCGCTTTGCCTATCGGCATTGATAAGGAAGTGGAGGGTGCGCGCGTGATCATCGGTGTCGTGGACCTGATGTTCAAACCGGACTCCGCACGGATGACCGCGGTGGTCAATATCGATCTTCCCAACATGGAAGTGATCGAAGGGTTTATATCGCTCGGTGCCGATGTATGTATTACCCCTTCCGGGTTTGCCAATGATGTACGGTTGTACCTTCCCCAGGATCAGGTGTTTGACCTGGGCAACGGCAATGAATTTATTATTGCCGGTGCCGAGGGTGGCAGGCCTGAAAGGCAGGTTACCTCGGTAGAATGGGATTGCCATGGTTTCCGTGCGCTCAATATTACCGGCATACACCGATTTACCCGGGACTGGTTGTTGCCAGAAGATATCAGCGGTCACATACGGCCGGAAGGAAAAGTTGAAGCCCGGTTTACGGGGCGATTCACGCGCGGGGCCAACATTATGATCAACATTGACATGGATCCTTTCCAATTGCCTGGCGTGGAAGGATGGAGTTTTACGGTGGCGCACAACGGATGGATTGATCTGTCCGACCTGGAAAATCCGGAAAGGTTCATGAGCTCACTTCCCGCGGACTATGAACATCCCGCGTTGCATGACCGGACGATGGAAAATACCTGGAAAGGATTTTTCCTGGAAGAGATCAGTGTCAGGACCCCGGATCATCTCCAGGGACCGGATGGCGGGCGGTTAGCTTTTGCCTTACGAAATATCTTTATTGATCTAACCGGCATCACCTTTTCCGCGAGAGCGGAAAACATCCTGCGATGGGACGGAGAAGGGGATATGGCCGGATGGAAGGCATCACTGGATACATTCTTCCTGGACATCCTTCAAAATAATTTCAGGCAAGCGGGTTTTAATGGAAAATTGGGAATACCCATCGCGGATGAAACAGAATATCTGAAATACCAGGCTGCTCTTGAACATGAAGATGGAGACTTTGCCTTTGTTTTATCGGTCCGGCCAGTGGACGCCATCCACATACCCATATCGATGGCCCAGGCCACCCTATTGCCGACCACCTATGTGCGGGTGGTGCTTGCCGATTCTTCTTTTATCGAAGCCAACCTCTCTGCGACACTGACCCTGGGCAACAATCAGCTGCCGTCCGGAAGTTCCATGCCGGCCACCCTGTCGATGCCGGGCATCCGGATTGAAAATCTCCGGGTCAATTCCGAGACCGGATTTGACACGACGGATTTTTCTTATTCCCTGACCGGCCTGGGGGGATTTGGTTCCCCAGGCGGCGGATCGGGTGGCCATGGATTCAGTTCTCCGGATGAAGCCTTCATCATGATGCCAACAGGCGACGGCCCATCCTCCTTGTCCGGATTTCCGATCGGGCTCGATCATTTTAGTTTTTCCAATGAAGGCATTACCATTCAACCCCGGATCACGCTGTCAGGAAGTGAAGGAGGCTTCAGTGCCGCTGCTAAGATCCTATTGCATACGGATATGGAGTTTGCGCCCAGCCAGAGGTTCAATCTTACCGGGGTAACGTTACAGCGGATCGATCTCAATGTGGAAACAAGCGATGTGACGCTGCGCGGGTACCTTGAGTTTTACAAGGAAGCTTCCATGGAAGGGGTCCGTGGCGGCATCACGTTGGGTATCAACATGGGGCAGCGCATCGGCGTGGATATCAACGCGGATTTCGGCACCTACAAGAGCGCGACGGCAAGGACCTTTAACACGGCAGATTGGTATTCCTATTTCTATGTGGATGGGACCGTCTTCCTGAGCAGCGGCATTCAGATTTTTTCCGGCATCTCCCTCTACGGTTTGGGTGGTGGATTCTACCATCACATGGTCATGGATTCACCACTCCCGTCCGGAACAGCAGTTGCGGCAGCCGGAGCCGGAAGCCGTCCAACCGGTATTCGTTACCGGCCGGATTTCAGGAACGACCTTGGCCTGAAATTTAAAGTCATCCTCGGCTCAAACGGCGATGAAGGAAAAGCCTATAATCTCGACGTAGGACTCCAGGCGGAATTCAGTTTTACGCATGGCTTGACGCTCATACGATTTGAAGGATCATTTCGTGTCATGACGGATGGAATTTCCATCGCCACGATTGGTCGCGAAGGCAACAGTCCGGTAGCAGGCTTTGTCGGCATGGAACTAAATCTTCCCCCGGGGGATGCAGCCACCTTTCATGGCCAGTTTTTTGTAAAAGTTAAAGTACCGGTGAGCTCCCCCTTCTTAACCGGTGTCGGAACAGTACCCAATCCGCCACCTGGTTGGACGGCGGAGAACGCCCTTTTGTGGGCCAATTTCTACGTGGGTCCGGATAAATGGTTCTTTCATATGGGCAGCCCGACCAACCGTGGCGGATTACGGTTGCGCATTGGGGAAATAGAGGTGGCCAGGATCACCGGCTATATGATGGTTGGCCATGACATCCCGGTGTTGATGCCGGAACCAGACGCGGAATTCATCCGCATATTCAATGCCAGTCGCGGAGGCCATGTTCAATCAGAACTTGGCGATCCTGAGTCCCTGACCTCCGGGCATCCCCGTCCTGCCGTGCCGGTTGGGGAAGGGTTTGCCTTTGGTATCGCCATGGCGCTTAACATCAGCGCGGATCTCTTTCCCTTCTATTTTGATCTGAAAAGCGTCATGGGATGTGATATCAATGTGACCCGTGCCATTGACGGAGATCGTACGTGCGCCGGCTCGGATCGAATACCCGGTATTGATGGATGGTATGGAATGGGCCAATTCTATGCCGGCATTGAGGGTGCTTTCGGCATACGGATTGATCTTTTTGTGGAAGAATTTACGGTTCCCATTCTCGAGGCCAGTGCCGCCTTGATCCTCCGTGGCGGATTGCCTAACCCCGAATGGGTGGCTGGTCGCGGAAGCTTCTATTACAATGTTTGCGATGGCCTGGCGGAAGGCACATGTGATTTTGCACTGCAAGCCGGCACCGTATGTATCCCGGTTTCAACGGGCAATCCTTTTGGTGAATTCACACTCATCCAGGACCTGAAACCCGGGGAAGGGGAAACAGTGGAGGTCTACACCGATGCCGCTGCTGCCTTTTCCATGGAAATGAACCGGGTATATGAAATCGAAGAATATATATCCTCCATCGATCCGCCTGCTATCCGGAGACTCCAACCGTATATGTATTCTTTTGATGTGAAACTGAACGGCCGCGGACCCTCCCTGCCCGGAACCGGGGAATGGACAGAAAACAACCATGTGTATAATTTCTACACCAATTCCCTTTTGCAGGGAGAGACGGATTATACGGTTCGCGTGGAGGCCAGGATCCGGGAAAATGGCAGAGACCTGCGTACCCGGGATACCACGTGGCGTGAAGCCATGCTCCATCCTTTTCGCACTGGCCGGATGCCAAACCGGATCGTCAACGGAATGGTCAATTTCACTTATCCCTACATACGGCAGCAAAATTTCCTGAAGGAAGAAACGCACTCTGATCAGGGATATATCGTGTTGCTTTGGCAGAACCCATTATTGAGCCGGCCCGGCGATGTATCGGATGTGGATGTCAGTTTCACGGCACGTTTCACTGATGAGGACGGCCAGGTCACCAGCACCCCCGCGATCATTGAAGGAGAAAAGGTGATCAAGTTCAATGTCAGTTCGCTCCTGCCGGATAAAATTTATTGCCTGCAGATCATTCGCCGCGATCAGCCACATGGAGTCATAGCCCTGTCCGGTAACATGAATCTGAATGACATCACCGGCGGACCGGTCGGAACATTGCCTTCTGCAGCGAATCCGGTTATGCAAATCCAGAATCTCTATGCCGTATTGGGCCTGAGCACCATCCAATCCAACCAGTTTCAACGGATACAACTCCCTACCGGACGAGTCAGACAATACGAACGCGAATTGTACGCTTATTTTTTTAAAACTTCCTCCTACCTCCATTTCCGGTCTAAGATAGCCGCGGAACAAGCCGACTGGGAAACCCGTAAAATCACCTTCGGGGTGGATGTCCTTCAGCTTGACAATCATTTTGAAGAAAACCTGGAATGGACCGACCTGCAATCGTTCCAGGTGCTTCCCAACCGGCGATCGGTGACCTTTTCAAAGCGGGTAGGATTCTATTTACGCGAACCGCTCAATTCGGAATTTGAAACCTATTCCGGAGGAACGCCTCCCAATCAATACCTGGTCAGTACGATTGCACCGCGGGTGATGACTCCGCACCTTCAAATGCTGGATGTACGCCGGCGCGTTCTCGATCAGATCCGTATCGGGTGGGGAGTAGAGGCTAACCCATATGTTCCTGCATTTCCATTGTTCCCGGGGTATGGACGTTATGGCGATGACCTGTATTTCTCATCCGCGACCCCATATCAAAGTCCCCTGGGTGACCAGGCCATACAACAGGCATATGCGAGTGGAACAGGAGATATCTCCATTCCGATCCCGATCGGGATCCCCGTGCCGCCATCCGGATTTCCGTCGATCGCTGCCCCCAGGCCTACCTCCGTTCTCTATGCCCTGCACCTTTCAGGAAACGATCAGCACAGGCGTCTTAAGCAGGACATCCGCCATTTCAGTTTCAGCACGCTCACGATACCTTTGCCCACCGGTGTATTCACGACGACCCCAAATGAACTGATGCCAGCAACGGATCGGCAGTTCATTTCGAGGCTATTGGCTTTTGACTCCTATAGTGCCACTAAGCCGATGAAGGGACCGCATTCGTTTGGTTTTTATTACAAATACCCGCTTCCGGATGGCACCGATGCCGTCAGCGAAATCTTCCCATTCACCTTCAGGTATTGATCCTCATGAAGAAATATGTAATGATCCTGTTGCAGTTCATTTCCGGGTTCCTGATGGCCCAACAGGATTCTACGATCATCCAAACCCCCGCCATCCGATGCACCGGCGTCTACCTGGAAGACGGGGCTGTCTATATCCGTTGGGTTCCTTCGACCCCGTCCGTCTGGAGTTATTCCAATTTTTACGGTTATACACTGGAGCGATGCGAATTGGATACCGTGAGCGGAGATCAAACTCCATGGAAGACCCTGGGAGACGCTATGCACAGACCTATAACCCTGGAAGAATGGCGTGCGACCGTCCAGCAATATCCGGAGGATGATTATCTGAAAGTGGCTGGTCAGGCGATCCATGGTGAACGTAACCATGAACTGAGTGGCCTGCATGATCTCATGAAACGCAGTGATGCGTTTCGTAATTACTATGCGGCTGCGATGCTGGCGGCAGAATTCAGTTTTCCTGCCGCCGTTGCTTCGGCACTTGGATGGGCGGACAGGGATGTCCACCCCGGACGGCTTTACGTATACCGTGTCAGATCCTTAACTCCCGCCGCGACCCTGATGATTGAAGAAGGGATCACTTCCGTAACCACCAGTCAACCGGAAAAATTTCCAGTGGTGGTTCCAGTCCAGGTATATGAGGGCGAGCGATTGGTGGAAATCGCGTGGGACAAGCGGACCTATCAGTCTTACTACAGCGCTTACAATATCTACAGATCCGTGGATCAGGGGCAGACATTCAGCAAACTCAACCAGGTCCCCGTTGCTTTCACCGGGATTAAAAATCCGGATCTGTATTATTACCGGGACAGCCTGGAAGCGAATGATAAAAGGATGATCTACCGGGTAGAAGGACTTACTTCGTTTGGAACAAAGGGACCCTTGTCCGATACCATCCAGGCTATGGGGCGTGACCGCACACCGCCCACCGCTCCTTTCAATATCAGAACCGAATACCTGGGGAAAGGTAAAATGAAAATAACTTGGGACGCGGATCCTGATGACCTGGATATAGCCGGCTTCCGCATATCCCGTTCCAACGAGGCAAACGAGGGGTTCCGGGAACTGACCAAACGGGTGTTACCCTCCACCGCCAGGTCCTATGTCGATAGCACCTGCAATGAGTTGGTGAACAATTATTACTACGTCGGAGTCTTTGATCACGAAGGCAATGTCAATGTCGGGTTTCCTGCCTACGGGACCATTATCGATTCCGTCGCCCCCGCACCTCCTGCCGGATTGGCTGGCGAGGTGGACACGAATGGTGTCGTGACCCTCCACTGGAAATTGGGTGCTGAACCTGACCTGAAAGGCTATTACATTCATTCCGCCAATGCTGCCGATGAAACGTTTGCCAACCGGACCGGCCATCCTGTACAGGATACAGTCTGGAGGGATACCATACCCCTGAATGTCCTCACAGAGGACATCTATTATAAAGTGGTAGCCGTGGATATGCGTTCCAATTATTCCGGCTATTCTGAAATGCTGGTGCTGAAAAAACCGGACAAAGTGCGTCCGGTGGCACCGGTATTTATCAGCCAGGTAAACACCAAGGAGGGAATAATGCTCAGATGGTACAACAGCACATCCATGGATGCAAAAGAGAATATCCTCGAGCGTAAAGCCGGGCCGGAAAAAGAATTCCGTCGGGTTTATACCTGCACCAGCCAGCAGGCCCAGGGGGCATTTATGGACCGTGCCGTACAGGATGGCGAAGAATATACGTATCGGTTAACCGCAAAAGATGATTCGGGATTGTTTTCCACGCATGCGGGTGTCATGCGGATCCGGGCCTACGTGGATAAAACGCTCGAGCCGCTCGACGTAACGGTGACCCAGGTCAACAAGGAAGATAAAAGTGTTACGCTCACGTGGACAGTTAACGACATGGATTCGTGGCATGTGGTGATCTACAGGTCCCTTAATGGTTCCCCTTATGTATCCTATAAATCCCTGCAGGATGCGCAATCGTTCCTGGACAGAGGATACCGTGCGGGTGACAAGATCCGGTATAAAATCAAATGGATCAATGCTGCAGGCTGGGCTTCTGATTTCAGCCGGGAGGTGACGGCGCTATTTCCTCCGAATCCTTAGAGCGGGGTAAGAATTTGATGTCAACCGGGCATACGCATGGCAGCCACGACCTCCATCTCCAGTAGTGCCCCGTCCCGTAAATCCCCGCAGGGGATGACTGCCCTGGCCGGACGGTGATCACCAAAACAATCGGCAAAAACGCGGTTGACCTCTCCCCACAGCTGACCATCGGTGATGGAAATATTAACCTTGATGACCAGGTCCAGGTTGGAACCGGCTGCCTGGAGGATCTGCCGCACATTTTCAATCGTCTGCCGTACCTGGGGTTCAATACCTCCCGGAACGACTTCCCGGGTCTTCGGGTCCAGGGGTAATTGGCCGGAAACAAAAACAAATCCGTTGTGAACAATGGCCTGGCTGTAATGGCCGGCGGGCGCGGGCGCCTGGTCCGTGAATATTTTCTTCATGGTAATACGTTAGTAATGAATGGGATAACGAGGTTGTACATCGAAAATACCCAATCAGAATAGAACAATCGGTATCTTTGCCCCGTTTTTCAAATACCTTAAACGAAACACACCTACGTCATATGCAGGATCAAATGGTTGCTTCCGGAATGAAGTACAAAGTCAAAGACATCAGCCTCGCCAAATGGGGCCGCCTCGAAATCGAACTCGCCGAAGCAGAAATGCCGGGCCTCATGGCCCTTCGGAAACAATATGGAGCCACTAAGCCGCTCAAGGGAGCCCGCATTGCCGGATGTCTCCACATGACCATTCAGACAGCTGTCCTCATCGAGACCCTGGTTGAACTCGGAGCCGAAGTATCGTGGTCTTCCTGTAATATCTTTTCCACGCAGGACCATGCCGCCGCCGCCATCGCCGCCGCGGGCATCCCGGTATATGCCTGGAAAGGCATGACCCTGGAAGAGTATGACTGGTGCATCGAACAGACCCTGTTTGCCTTTTCGGATGGCAAGCCGCTCAACATGATCCTGGATGATGGAGGAGACCTGACCAATATCGTCCTGGATAAATACCCGGAACTCGTCGCAGGCGTGCGCGGGATCACGGAAGAAACCACCACCGGTGTGCACCGTCTCTATGAACGGGAAAAAACCGGTACCCTGCCGATGCCGGCCATCAATGTCAACGACTCCGTAACCAAATCCAAGTTTGACAACAAATACGGTTGCCGGGAAAGCTGCGTGGATGCCATTCGTCGTGCCACGGATATCATGATGGCGGGTAAAGTGGCTGTCGTCGCCGGTTATGGCGATGTGGGAAAAGGTTCTGCCGCTTCCTTGCGTTCCGCCGGATGCCGCGTGATCGTGACGGAAATCGACCCGATCTGCGCCTTACAGGCTGCCATGGAAGGATTTGAAGTCAAGCGCATGATCGATGCGGTGGCCGAAGCGGATATCGTCGTGACCGCTACCGGTTGTAAAGACGTGCTGACGGAAGAGCATTTCCTGCGAATGAAGGATAAAACGATCATTTGCAACATCGGGCACTTTGATAATGAGATCGACGTGGCCTGGCTCAACAATAAACACGGCAAGTCCAAGGTGGAAATCAAACCACAGGTGGACAAGTATACCGTCAACGGAAAGGACCTGATCCTGCTGGCCGAAGGTCGCCTGGTCAACCTGGGTTGCGCCATGGGCCATCCGTCCTTTGTGATGTCCAACTCCTTTACCAACCAGACGCTTGCTCAAATGGAATTGTGGATCAAAGGAGATCAGTATGAAAACAAAGTCTACGTCCTGCCCAAACATCTCGACGAAATGGTCGCGCGCCTGCATCTGGACAAGCTCGGGGTTACCCTCGATGTACTGACCAAAGATCAGGCGAGTTACATAGGCGTGACGCCTGACGGACCGTACAAACCGGATTATTACAGGTATTGATTCCGATCACCCGATACATGCAGGCAGGCCGTGGATTCATGAAAACATTCCTGATCTCCGGCCTGCTTTGTTTTTTATCGTCGGCTTTGGCGCGGGCTGAGGGCGCCCATGATATTCACGTTTGTATCTCCGAAATACGCTGGAACTGGGAATCGGCTTCCTTTGAAGTATCCATCAAGATTTTCATCGACGACCTGGAGAAAGCGCTGGCGGCCGATCATAAGGCCGGGCTCCATATCGGTACACCCAAAGAATCCCCGGACGCGGAAAAGGCCATCACGGACTACCTGGAACAGCATTTTCATATCACCCTGGATGATATTCGGTTGCCACCGGAATTTGTCGGGAAGGAAACCACGGAAGACTATCAGGCTATCTGGTGCTATATCGAATATCCGGGTATCAAATCGCCCAAGTCCTGCACGATTTCCAATGACATCCTCTTCGATTTTTACAGCGACCAGCGTAACATCATGGACATCCGGATGTCTGAAACGCAAAAAGCCTACACCATTTTCGAACCCGGCCGAAGTTCCTGGAGTTATACGTTCTGACCTGTGCTGAAAAAGATTTTCATCTTTCCCATCCGCCTGTATCAATGGACACTATCGCCTTTGCTGGGCGCGCATTGCCGGTATGAGCCTTCCTGCAGCCAGTATATGGTCGACGCGATCAACGAGTGGGGACCGCTCAAAGGTATTTGGCTGGGTCTCCAGCGAATCGGCCGCTGCCATCCCTGGGGGGGCCATGGACACGATCCGGTTCCCAGGAAAGGGAAGCAGGGCAATTGATTTACAGATTATTGTATCCGCCGTATCCGCCTCAGGCGGAGAAGGAGGACGAATTATTGTATCCGCCGTAGTTTAAGCGAAGGTGGGTGAATTGTGAATTCTTTTCAGTCCGGCCTTCGATTGGCATAAGCTGAATGCACGACGCCGGATTCCTCCATTTGGTGTTACCTGAGTTTACCCTGTTGCCTTCGCTAAACGCCGTTTTGACTCCCGGCAAATCATTGCCGGAAAGCCGGTCATGACCCATCGCAAGCTCCCTAAATGTGTAAACTATAGATTATCAATATTAATATATATCTGAATTTTTATATTCAATGATGAATATCTTATAACTTAGGACACCCTTTACGTAACACTCCTTTTTTTCTAAATCAAACCATATGAAAAGACAACTATTACTCCTCAGCATTGGACTGCTTTTTTGCCTGGCCCCGGTTTGGGCCCAGGTCACCACATCTGCCATCACGGGCTATGTGATGGATGAAAACAATCAACCCCTGCCCGGGGCCAACGTGGTTGCCACCCACATGCCTTCAGGAACCGTGTATGGCGTGATCACCCGCGAGGATGGCGGTTATACCGTGCCCAACATGCGTGTTGGCGGACCGTATATGCTCGAAGTCAGTTTCGTGGGCTATGAGAAAGAAGCGGCAAATGACATTTACCTGAA
>CAZTXO010000004.1:22791-38112 GCA_964617515.1 uncultured Saprospiraceae bacterium
TATTCGCTGGACGGCGCCATCTTCAATAATCCTTTCGGCCTGGATGCAGCCACACCGGGTGGCCAGACAGACGCCCAGCCAGTGTCGCTGGATGCCATCGAACAGGTCACCGTCGCCATTGCCCCCTATGACGTCACGCAAGCCGGTTTTACCGGAGCGTCCATCGATGCGGTCACCAAGTCCGGGACGAATGAACTCAAAGGATCGGTTTTTGCCTACTACCGGAACAAGGATATGCTTGGGGTGGAAATCGGAAGAAAATTGCCTGATGGATCTGGCGACGAAGATCCTACCAAGGTGACCCGGGGAGATTTGAGCCAACTACAAACCGGTTTTTCCGTCGGCGGCCCCATCATTAAAAACAAAGCTTTCTATTTCGTCAATTTCGAGCTTGAGCGCCGTTCAGACCTTGGTTCTTACTTCCTGGCCAACCGGGGAGAAACCGGCGCCAACATCTCACGCGTTCTCGCCAGTGACCTGGACCATGTTTCCCAGTTGCTGCATGACCTGTATGGATATGAGACGGGACCCTATGAAAACTACAAGCATAATACAGACAACCAAAAGGCTATCGTCAAATTTGACTTTAACCTGGGCAGCAACCATAAGCTGACAGCGACCTTCAACTACCTGGATGCCCTGAAGCAAAAGCCCGCGCATCCATCTGCTATCGGACGCCGTGGCCCGGATTTTCAGACGCTCCAATTCCGCAATTCCGGCTACCAGATCAATAACAAACTCTTCGGCGGTATCCTGGAGTTGAAATCTCTCTTTGGCAGCAAAGCATCCAATAAATTACAGCTGGGGTACACCGCCTTCCGGGATACCCGCGATCCGTTCTCTGCACCCTTCCCTGTCCTGAACATTGGTAAGGATGGCGTGCGGTACATCGTAGCGGGCCATGAGCCCTTTTCCATCCACAACCGGCTTGACCAGGATGTGCTCCAGGTATCGGATAATTTCAACTATTACCTGGCCGGGCATACTCTCACTCTTGGCGCAAGCCTTGAAAAATTTTCATTTGACAATTCCTTCAACCTGACCGGCTATGGCGCCCGCGTCTTCTTCCCGGATGTCCCGATTGAAGATGTGGACGCAGTACTTTCTTCGCAGTCCTTTGCGGATGAAGTCGCAGCAGCCCGCGCAGCGTTTGATGCCAACAATGCCAATGATACCTGGGCCCTGGCAGAAACGGATATGGGCCAACTGGCTTTCTATGGACAGGATGAATGGGCCGTCAATGATCAATTCACCCTGACGCTCGGACTCCGCGCGGACATCCCATTGTATTTTGATACGCCGACCAAGATCCAGGAGAATATCGATCGTAATTGCTGCTATGATCCCACCATCGTTTACTCCGATGAAGGAGGAGCCCCGGTCACTTTTGATCACACCGTCTTGCCCGAGTCTACTCCGCTCTTTTCGCCACGCCTTGGGTTCAATTATGATCTCGAAGGCGATCAGACCGCCCAGATCCGTGGCGGAACAGGTTTGTTTACCGGCCGTTTCCCGTTTGTCTGGATCGGCAACCAGGTGGCCAATCCTAATTTCTTCTTCTATTGCGTGACTGATCCCAACTTCAAGTATCCGCAGGTCTGGCGATCCAACCTGGGGTACGATCGCAAGCTCGGCAGTGGATGGACGTTTACCATGGACCTGGTTTACACCAAGGATGTGAATGCCATGATCGTGCGGAACTATGGATTGAAGCTGCCTACCGAAACGCTGCAGGGGGTAGGTTCCCGTCCAATCTATGGACCGAATGACCGTGTGCTGGTATTTGGAGCTCCGACCAATGCGTATGTATTTACCAATACCGATTTGGGCTATTCCTTCAATGCTTCCGTGCAACTGAAGAAGGATTACACCAACAACCTGGGCTGGACGCTCGCTTACAATTACCTTGATTCACGCGATGCCGCTTCGATCGATGCTGAAATTTCATCCGATGCCTATGATCGCAACCCCGCCAATCCGGTTCACTCCAATACGCCCATACTCGCGCCTTCCCTTTATGGAAATAAGCACCGGGTCGTCGGCTCCCTATACAAGCGGTTTGAATATGGCAGCAATTGGGCCACGCACGTTGCCGTTTATGCAGAATATGCGCAAGGGGCCCGCTACAGCTATACGTATTCCGGGGACATCAACAATGACGGTTCTGGTTTGAACGACCTGCTCTACATCCCCACCGAGGGTGAGCTTCAGCAAATGAACTTTACGGGGGACGCCGATGCACAACGCGCTGCCTTCAACAGCTTTATTGAAAACGACGCGTACCTCAGCGCTCACCGCGGTGAGATTGCTGAAAAATACGGTGCTGTCACACCCTGGTATTCCCGCTGGGATGCCCGCATCATGCAGGAATACAGGCTCAACAACGGTGATAATATCCAGCTCAGTCTTGACATCCTCAACGTTGGAAACCTGATCAGCCCGTCCTGGGGTGTTCGCCAGATCGCCACGAATACCGGCCTGGCACAACCGGTCGGCGTATCCGTTGCCAACGGGGTGGCTACCTATAGTTTTGATACCGCGCAGAAATCCGCTATCTTCAATGACTTCGGCCTGATCAGCCGCTGGCAGATGCAGTTGGGTCTGCGGTATAATTTCTGACGAATAATCTCACCTATCATAAGGTTGCTTCCGGAGACGGGAGCAACCTTTTTTTTTTGAGAAAGCGAGAGAGCGACCCTTGCGCCACCGCAGAAGCTATGGCGGCACGCGGTCGGCTACGCTCAGGGCAAGGAAAGTGAGAGAGTGCCTGGCGGCATCACCTGGATTCAGGAGTGGGCGATCAAAAACGAAATGCCCATCTTATATCCTTCCAGGCCCTGTCCGATAAAATGAGCTACGCAAACGTCCGTCAGGTAACTGTGCCAGCGAAAAGGTTCACGTGTATAGATATCGGAGATGTGCACTTCGACGACAGGAGCGGGGATGGCGGCAACGGCATCACGGAGGGAGACGGACGTATGGCTCAGGCCTCCCGCATTCAGGATAATGCCGGTGCCCGGGATAAATCCATATTCCTGCACCTTGTCGATCAGGTACCCTTCATAATTGGATTGTAAGTACTCCAGGGCCAGTTGGGGAAATTCCGTCCGCAAGTTTTCCAGGTATACTTCGAACGGCATATTGCCGTAAATGTCGGTCTCCCGTCTGCCGAGGAGATTGAGATTGGGCCCGTTGAGGAGGAGGATGCGGGATATCGCCATCAGTTATCGGTAATCCGTATTTACCGGCCAGCCAGTACCTTTTCGCCTTGTGCTCAATTGGCGACGTCGGAAAGGAACTTCAGCCGGACGAGTTGTATTTCTTCGACCGTGATATCATCCTCCCGCAGGGCCTCGTAGGCGTCGCGGAAGGAGTCTGATTTGGCCGTCATGAAGTACTCATAGATTTCATCCTGGATGCTTTCATCGATCGTATCCAGGCAGTATTGTATATCCAGTTTGGTCCCGCTGCCCACAATGATATCGAGCTCATCGATCAATTCGTCCCACGAGAGGGAATTGGTCCGCTGGATGTCTTCCAGGGGCATCTTCCGGTCAATGGACTGGATGATCTGGACTTTCGTACGGGACTTATTGGCCACCTGGCGGACCACGAGATCGGTCGGGCGATCGATCTCATTTTCTTCGACATATTTTTTAATCAGTTCCAGAAAGGCTTTGCCGTATTTCTGCGCCTTGCCCATGGATACACCGCTGATGGAGGAGAGTTCCTCCATGGTGACGGGGTATTGCGTGGCCATCTCCTGGAGCGATACATCCTGGAAAACAGCCCAGGCGGGCACGCCTTTTTTCTTGGCTTCGCGTTTCCGGAGGTCTTCCAGTTGCGCGACAAGCACTTCATCCAGGGCGACCATTTTAGCGGGTGTGTCGTCATTGACGATTTTCTCCTTGGAGAAATCGCGGTTGATCGGGATCTTCAGGCTTTTCGGCTTTTGGATATAAGCTTTGCCTTTGGGAGTTACTTTGAGTACGCCGTAGTTTTCGATCTCTTTCTCCAGCAATCCTGCCAATAATGCCTGGCGGAGGATGGAATACCAGAATACTTCCCCTTTCTCCGCACCGGATCCATACCCTTCGAGTTTGCTGAACTCAAATTCCGTCATCTCTTTGCTCGACTTTCCGAAGAGGAAATCCACGATGACTTTGGTGGAGTATCCCTCCTTGAGTTTCAGAATGGCCTCCAGCGCGGTCTTCACTTCGTTTTTGACCTCATGCTTTTCCTTGGGGTAACGGCAATTGTCACACATGCCGCCGCAGTGGCTGTCATCATAATCTTCGCCGAAATAATGCAGGAGGAATTTCCGGCGGCACCCGCTCGTTTCCGCGTAGGCCACGACCTCTTCCAGCAACTGCCCGCCCATCTCGCGTTCGGAGACAGGCTTGTCGCGAAGGAATTTTTCGAGTTTATAGATGTCTTTGGGCGCGTAGAAGCAATAACAGGAGCCTTCCAGTCCGTCCCGTCCGCCGCGACCCGTTTCCTGGTAATAATTTTCAATGCTCTTCGGGATGTCGTAATGGATGACAATACGCACATCCGGTTTGTCGATTCCCATCCCAAAAGCAATCGTGGCGCAGATCACCTTGATATCCTCTCCGAGAAATGCATCCTGCACCTGGGCTCTGGATTTGGCATCCATTCCTGCATGGTAAGGGGCGGCCGAAATGCCGTTGAGCCGCAGCATCTCAGCCAACTCCTCGGTGGTCTTCCGGGCCTGTACATAGATGATCGCCGAAGGACTGCCGGCGCCTTTGAGGATCTGCAGGATCTCCTTGATCGTCTGGTCCTTGTTGATCTTGGGCCGGACTTCATAGTAAAGGTTCGGGCGGTTGAAGCTGGAGATGAATTTGCGTTCATCCCGCATATCGAGGCTCTTGACGATATCCGATTGCACCTTGGGTGTGGCGGTAGCGGTCAGGGCAATCACGGGCAGTTTATGCCCGATGCGATCGATCATCGAGCGTATGTTGCGGTATTCGGGACGGAAGTCATGCCCCCATTCCGAGATGCAGTGCGCCTCATCGACCGCGACGAAGGAGACATTCGTGTTGCTGAAAAACTCGAGGTTCTCGTCTTTGGTCAGTGTCTCCGGTGCGACGTAGAGCAATTTGGTTTTTCCACTGGCAATATCTTCCTTGACCTGGGCGATTTCTTTCCGGCCGAGAGAGGAGTTGAGAAAATGGGCAATCACATCCCCTTCGCTGTAACCACGTATGGCATCCACCTGGTTTTTCATCAGGGCGATAAGCGGGGAGATGACGATGGCCGTTCCTTCCATGAGCAGGGCCGGCAACTGGTAGCATAATGACTTGCCACCGCCGGTCGGCATGATGACCAGGCAGTCCTTACCTTCCATCACCGTTTCGATGATGGCCTCCTGGTCTCCTTTAAACTGGTTGAATCCAAAATAATCCCGTAGCGCTTCCTGCAGATCGATCACCGGCTGGTTCATCGCGAAATTCTATTTTCTTTAAATATAATAAAAATCAGCCAAGAGGAGGTAATGCTACCCCATAAATTCCATCATGGTAGAAAACAAAACGCTTTGGCGGGTAAAGGTGCTATCCGATAGGCGGTGGTCCGTTTATTTTCCGGCGATTTCTTTCAATACTTTTTCCAGTTCATATTCATCACCGGGGGTATAGCCTTCATGTTCGTAAACAATATTGCCTTTGGGATCAACCACAAAGGTATGCGGGATTGCCTGGAAGTTGAGGGCTTGCTGGAGCTCCTGCCTGGAATCCACCAGGACATGGTACTCCCAACCCTTCTCCTCGATGAGGGGTTTGACCTGGGTCAGCGCCCTGGCATTGTCTATCGTGATGGCAGCCATCTGCATATTGTATTCCGTCTGCCAGGTGGGGTACAGCTCGGAAATGGCATCGAGTTCGCGTTTGCATGGCGAGCACCAGGTGGCCCAAAAGCTTAGCACGGTGGTCTTGCCATTGCCGGCAAAATCCACGATGTTGACCGGCTTGCCCTGCAGGTCGGTAATGGTGATGTTGGGCAATTTCTTTTCAGGTTGTGGTGCGCTAAAACTCAACGACAAGGCCGCAACCAGGGATAGCGAAAAGATAACCTTCACGAAATGAGGATTTTAACGATTAATCTTTCCCGGAAAGGAAAGAGACGGACAAATAGCATCCGCCAGCACTCAAATATCTATTTTTGAACCCAATAAGTTGAAGAATTCGCCTTCTTTTAACGAATCATTAATCAAAAATAAGCCCATGCCCCTTATCCGGTACCTTTTTGTCCTGATATTTTCAGGGTTTTCCTTGATTCTCAGGGCACAGGACAATACAATCAGCGTTTCAGGAAGCCTGGAATCCAATGTCAATTTTTATCTCCGCGATCCGAAAATCGGCGCCGCCAACACACCCCAGTATGAGCATCAGCAGTTGGGTACAGATACCTGGCTGACCCTTCGGGCCCAGGTCGCAGGTTTTGATCTCGGCATCCGGTATGATCTCTTTGCCAATTCAGCCCTGCTCAATCCGCAGAATTCCTATACCGACCAGGGGATAGGCCGTTGGTACGCCGGTAAAAAAATCGGCAAGCTCAGCATTATGGGAGGTCATCTCTATGACCAGTTTGGCAGCGGTATCATTTTCAAAGCCTACGAGGAACGTCCGCTCCTGATCGATAACGCCTTGGTCGGGCTCCGGCTGGCATACGAGATTTCACCCAACTGGACCATCAAAGGCATTGCCGGCCGGCAGAAAAATTTATTCGAACTCTATCCTTCCGTTCTGTCCGGTGCAAACGTCGAGGGTTACCTCGCGCTCGACAGTATTGGTAAGTTTTCAATAGCCCCGGGAATAGCCATCGTGCACAAGACCTTGTCGGATGACCAGATGGACGCGCTGGCCGGCACCCTCAGCCAATACACCCCTTCCGATTTCATTGCCAAAGTGCCATTCAATACCGTCGCGGTAACCGCTTACAATACCCTGACGGCAGGTCGTTTCAGCTGGTATATGGAGGGCGCTTACAAGACGGATGATGTCATGTATGATCCGTTTGCGCTCCATACGTTATGGACGGGTGTGCAATCGTATGGAAAGTTTGTCCTCAAACCGGGATATGTGGCGTACACGTCCTTGTCCTATGCGGGTGGAGGCCTGGGCCTGTCCGGGCAATATAAACGGACCCATAACTTTCAGTTCAGGACGGATCCCTTCGTGACGCTCAACCGCGGTATCATTGATTTCCTGCCGCCGATGGCAAGGGTCAATACCTATCGGCTCACTGCCCGCTACAGTCCGGCTACACAGGAGTTTGATGAGGAAGCTATACAACTGGACCTGCGGTATGCCATCAATAAGCGTCTGAGCATCCTGGTCAATTATGCCAATATCACGCGACCGGGTGCAACCACCAATAAAGACATCTACACAGAGCTCTATTCCCAATTCACCTGGAAGAAGCCCCGGGAATGGACGTTGATCGCAGGCGTCCAATACCAGCGCTATGATCAGGAATTGTACCAGGGAAAACCGGGCGTGCCGAAAGTGGAGACCATCACACCGTATGTGGACTATCTCTATAAACTCGATCAGAAGACATCCACCCGCACCGAAGTACAGCTCATGCATACGGGCCAGGATTTCGGCAGTTGGTTGTTTTTGCTGGAGGAGTTTTCCATCTCTCCCCATTGGGTATTTGAATTTTCAGACATGTGGAATTTCGATCCCAACGAGAAGCATTCCAGTTCCGCCACCGCAGATGGGTTGCATTTTCCGACTCTCGGCGTTGTCTATACCACCGGGCCCACCCGGTATGCGTTGCGGTATGTAAAGCAGGTGGAAGGCATTGTTTGTTCCGGCGGGATATGCCGGCTGGAGCCGGCATTCAGCGGATTTAAAGTGAACATAACGTCTAATTTCTGATGGTGGCGGGCATAACCGCCTGCAACGACTATGAATTACATTAAATTATTGAGGCTACTATTGTTGGGATTTGCTCCGACAACACACAACGATCCAAGACATATGCAAAAGTTTCTGCTCTTCTTCTGTCTCCTGTTCCTGCTTTCCTGTGACGAGCAAAAGCGTATGATCACGCCTTTTGTTCCTTCCGGTAACCGGGTCATCCTGTTGGAAGAATTTACGGGGAAAGGCTGCACCAATTGTCCTAAAGGCAGCCGGGAAATCGAAAATCTCCGGACACAGTATCCCAATAATCTCGTGGCCGTGTCGATTCACGCGGGTTTTTTCGCCAATCCTGAATTTTTTCCGCTTGGACAATATGATTTACGAACGGACGAAGGGCAGTTGCTGTATGATTACCTCGGCCCCAACCTCGGTTATCCCGCGGGTGTGGTGGATCGAATCCCTGTCAATGGCGACATGCAAATCGGTCTCAACCAATGGGCTTCGGCCATCAACCGGGACATCCAGGATGATCCTGCCATTGAGATCACCCTGGAGACCGAATATGCATCCGATACCCGGACCCTCACGGTCCAGATCAATAGTATTGGAAAGGAAAATGTCAGCGGGGAGATTCGCCTTTCGGTCATGCTGACGGAAAGCGGGATCGTGGATGCCCAGGATGACATGGAAGCAGGGGGTATAGTGCCGGATTATGTGCACAATCATGTGTTGCGCGATATGCTGACACCGGCAACTGGTGAGGTGGTAGCTGCCTCCCTCAGCATTGGCCAGGTGATCTCCCGGACCTATAGCATCGTCCTGCCCACGCAATGGGTAGCGGATGACATGGAAGTGGTGGCCTTTTTCTCAGCGGTCAACGGTAATTCATTTCCCGTACTGCAGGCTGCGCATACAGGCGTCACCGAATAAGTCCCTTTCCAACCCCGCTTCAAATTAAGGCTATCTTTGCCCCCGATTCGATAAGGAATACGATGTGTTAATGTTTTTGCCATGACGATTTCCCTGCTGTGGTTAAATGATTATCTCAAGCTCGCCCTGTCGCCCGAAGAAATCAGTGAGGCGCTGACCTCTGTTGGCCTGGAAGTGGAAGGCATGGAAACCCGGGAATCCATACGGGGCGGCCTTACCGGGGTGGTTGCCGGGAAAGTGAAAACATGTGACCGGCATCCTGACGCAGACAGGCTTTCCGTGACCACGGTAGACGTGGGTAATGAACAACTGCATCATATCGTCTGCGGTGCCAGCAACATTGCTGCGGGTCAGACGGTCTGGGTTGCCCTGCCCGGTACGGAATTGTATGATGCCGCAGGCAAACCCTGGACGATCAAGGTGTCGAAGATTCGCGGACAGGTAAGTGAGGGCATGATCTGCGCGGAGGATGAACTGGGGCTCGGCACCAACCATGATGGCATCATGATCCTGCCGGACACACTTGTCGCCGGCACCAAAGCCAGCGAGTATTACCAGGTGACAACCGATACCCTGTTTGAAATCGGCCTGACACCGAATCGCTCAGACGCCACTTCCATCCTTGGGGTAGCGCAGGACCTGGCTGCTTACCTGAGCATTCAGCAAAATATTTTCCACCCGGTCAACTGGCCTGCCATTCAGGACATCCGTAAACCCGCGTCTGCGTCCGCTTTCAAGGTTGTTGTGCATAACACCACAGCATGCCCCCGGTATTCCGGCATTTTGCTCAAAAACATCACCATCGGACCCGCTCCCGCATGGATGCAACAAAGGCTTCAGGCCATCGGGATCAAGACGATCAACAATGTAGTGGACATCACCAACTTCGTCCTGCATGAAATGGGTCAGCCCTTGCATGCATTTGATGCGGATCAGATTGGCGGCCAGCAGATCATCGTGGAAACCAAACCTGCAGGCACGCCTTTTCTGGCGCTCGACAACAACACGTATACATTAGACGCGGAGGATCTCATGATCTGTGACGGTCAGGGCCATCCGATGTGTATTGGCGGAGTGTATGGCGGTATGAATTCAGGTGTGAAAGACGGGACCAGGAATGTTTTCCTGGAAGCTGCGCATTTCAACCCGGGGTGGATTCGTCGCACCAGCATGCGGCACAATCTGCGTACGGAAGCGGCGAAGCGGTTTGAAAAAGGATCCGATCCCAACATCACACTTAAGGCGCTCGCCAGAGCCGTGGACCTGTTGACGCAATATGCTGGAGCGGAAGTCGCTTCGGAAGTTTTTGATCTGTATTCCAAACCCATTTATCCGGTCCGGGTTGCCCTTCGGCTTTCCGCCTTGTCCCTGAAGACGGGCGTTTCCTTCCAGCCCGGAGAAGTGGAGAAAATCCTGGAGGCCCTGCAGATGCCTTTTGAACGCGCAGCTCCGGATGCCTGGATCGTTTCCGTGCCAACCAACAAAGCAGATGTATTGCGCGAAGTTGATGTCATCGAAGAAATTCTGCGCATTTACGGGTATATCCGAGTTCCGCTGCCGTTGAAAATGCAGACTTCCGTTGCGATCGATGCACGGGACAATCCGCATAAATTCCGAAAACTACTGAGTGGGTACCTGGCCTCTTCGGGTTTCCTGGAATGCATGAACATGTCTCTAACACAGCCCGGCTATTACAAAGGGCTCAACTGGGTGGATGAACGGGAGTGGGTGACCATCTACAACACCTCCAATGAATCGCTTAATCTTCTGCGACCAGAAATGATCATCCCGACCCTGGAGACGATCCGGCGCAATGTCAGTCGTAAACAGGACAACCTGCGCTTGTTTGAGTTTGGTAAATCGTACTGGCAGCATAACGAATTGCCGTCGGAAGCCGAGCACCTCGTCATCACCATGACTGGAAACGAAATCCCGGCAAGCTGGAACACAGGAGCACCTCGCGCCATGGATTATTTTTCGATAAAGGCAGCGGTACAGGCGCTCTTACTTCGGCTGGGGATCCGGCCCGACAGGATGCAGGCGATTTCGCCGGGGCTCGGGTATGCCTTTGGATTGGAGTATTATGCCGGCGACCTGTGCATCGGGCGCATGGGTTGCGTGGATGCCGGCCTGGCTGACCGGTTTGACATACGTCAGCCGGTGTATATCGCAGATCTTGATTTTGAAAAGCTGATCCACCTGTCCACCCATCACCAGGTGATCTATGACGAACTCAATCGTTTTCCGGCCGTGTTGCGCGACCTGGCCGTCGTGCTGGATCAGCGGATCACTTTTGATCGTGTGGAGGAGGTTGTGTATAGCGCGGGCGGTCCGTGGCTGACGCAATTGGAGGTCTTTGACATTTATAAAAACCCGGAGCATGTCGGTGAAGGGAAGATGAGCATGGCGATGCGGTTTACCCTTGAAAATAAAGAGGCCACCCTGACGGACAAGGAGATTGATCAGTGGTTTGGAAAGGTCCAGAAGGCGTTGGAGAAGGAGCTGGGAGCTGTGGTGCGGAAGTAAGTATGGGGTGAAGGGGGATCGGTCAGTTTTTCAGCCGGTGGGGATTCCAACATTCGGTGGTAAAGTTGGGCATTAATTAAAGATTATCAGGTATTTATACATAAAAATTCCTCTCATACCCAAAATCCTTATTTTAGCGCTATATTTACCTGACATGTATCATCCCACCGAACTTATCCAGGATATACAAAGCAGGCTGGACCGGATGGTCCGGAATTACCGAACCCTTTTAGCTAAAAACAAAAAACTAGAGACAGAAAATAAAGCATTGGCCAAACGCCTGGAAGAGGCTTTGCAGCAGCACGAATCGCTCAGACAAAAGCTGGACGCCATTCATCAGGAGACATTGAGAGACACAAAAGGACTTGAACAGTGGAAAACCGAGACCCGGAAGGAAATCCGGGGTATCCTCCGGGAATTGGAGAAAAGCCTCCCCCAGGTCGAGTCCCTCATGGATAAATCATCGGTATGAACCGCCTCGAAGCCAACATTGCCGGTCGCAAGATCCCTCTCAAAGTAGCGGAAGAAGAAGAGGCGTACGTGAGACAAGCCATTGATGAAATCAATACCCGGATCCGTCAGTATCAGACCGAATACGCCAACAAGGATCTGCAGGATTGTATCCTCATGGCCCTGCTCACTTACGCGGTCGATCATCATAAAGTCCAAGCCAGGACGCTCGACGAAGCTTCCTGGAATACGTTGATAGACATCCGTGACCATCTCCAGGTATTGGAGGCGGAAACCTCCACCTGAATCGTCCAACCTGATTTTCCGGCCCTCCAGGACCGCGGCCAACATAACCATTTGTTGACCTTAAATCTGTATTACGTAACATGAATCCAATTATTCTTCCTGCCGCCATCGGTGTCGCAGGTCTCCTCCTCGGGTATATCCTCGCCACCTTCATTATCCGCGGAGGAAAAAAACGGCTTATCGAAGAGAGCAACCAGAAAGCGGACCTCGCCGTCCAGGAAGCACGGCTGACTGCCAAGCGGATCACGGATGAAGCGGAAATGAAAGCTGAAAAGATCCTCTCCCAGGCGGAAGCCAAACATGAAAACATCAAAAACCGGAAGATCCAGGAGGCGAAGGAGAAATACGGTAAAATGAAGGCCCAGTTTGAAACAGAAAAGGCCCAGCACCAGGTCGAGCTCAAGGAACGTGAGGTCGAAGTCGTCAAAAAGGAAAACGACCTGAAACAAAAGCAGGAAGGTATCCAGGCCAAAGCGGAAGCGCTCGAAATACGGGAATCCGAGGTCCGCACGATCAAAGAAAACCTCGAAAAGCAGATGAAAGTCGTCAGCAAGCGCAAGGAGGAACTCGACCAGTCCACCGAGAAGATCATCCGCGAACTGGAAACAATCGCCAGACTGACGGAGGCGCAGGCGAAAGACCAGCTGATCGAAACCATTCGCGCGAAAGCGGAGGCGGAAGCCATGGCCCTGGAAAAGGAAGCCGTTGCCAATGCCAAGACGAATGCCGCCCGTGAGGCCAAAAAGATTGTCATCCAGACCATCCAGCGGATGTGCGCGGAATACACGATTGAAAACACCGTGTCTGTCTTCAACCTGGATTCGGATGATATCAAAGGACAGATCATCGGCCGTGAGGGGCGTAATATCCGGGCCCTGGAGGCCGCCACCGGTGCTGAGATCGTCGTGGATGATACGCCGGAAGCGATCGTGATCTCCAGTTTCGATCCGATCCGCCGGGAGATTTGCCGCATCGCCCTAAAACGGCTTGTCGCCGATGGCCGTATCCACCCCGCCCGCATCGAAGAGGTGGTGGCCAAGGTGAAAAAACAAATGGAGGAACAGATCGTGGAGATCGGAGAGCGCACCGTGATCGACCTGGATATCCATGGCCTTAACCCTTACCTCGTCCGCATGGTCGGCCGGATGCGTTTCCGCAGTTCCTATGGCCAGAACCTGCTCAAACACAGTATGGAGACCGCCAACCTCTGCGCCGTCATGGCCGCTGAACTCGGGCTCAATCCAAAGCAGGTCAAACTCGCCAAACGGGCCGGTCTCCTGCATGATATCGGTAAAGTCGCCGAAGAGGAATCCGAACTGTCGCACGCCATCCTGGGTATGCAGATGTGCGAGAAACATGGCGAGCAGCCTTTTGTCGTCAACGCCGTCGGCGCGCACCATGATGAAATCGAGATGAACAATATCATCTCACCGATCGTCCAGGCCTGCGATGCCATCAGTGGTGCCCGGCCCGGTGCCCGCCGCGAGATCCTGGAAAGTTATCTCAAGCGCATCGGGGATCTGGAAGATCTGGCGATGTCCTTCGATGGCGTCCAAAAAGCATATGCATTGCAGGCAGGTCGTGAACTCCGCGTGATCGTCGAGAGCGATAAAGTCAATGATGACTTTATCGACGATCTCTCCTTTATGATCTCCCAGAAAATCCAGAACGAAATGCAATATCCCGGCCAGGTGAAAGTCACCGTGATCCGGGAAAAGCGGGCGGTGGCCTACGCCCGGTAATTGAAGAGAAAGCCCGGCTCCTGCCGGGCTTTCTCTTTCATAAAAAGATTGAGAGCTCCTTTGGTGGGGCGGTGGTTTCTTGCTACCTTTGCGGCACATTTCAAGGATAGCCGCTAAGAATGAGCCAATTACACCGTAAAAAAGTCCTTTTTCCCCTGTTTTTGGCCCTGGCAGCCCTGGCGTTTTTGCCCCGGTTTACCGTCGCCCAGGATCACCACCAGGAAGCCGCCCAGCCTACCGCCCATCCACTTCACGCGGACTCCACCGCCACCGGCCATGAAGCAGGAATGCACGCCGATTCTACCCATGAGGAACATGCCTGCCACTTCCATGAAGATGTCCATGAAACGGAATATGATGCCACCGCTACGGCGTTCCATCACATCGCTGACGCCAATGTATACAGCATAGGCTCTTTCAACTTCCCGCTGCCCTGCATTCTCTATGCCAAGGGCCATGGCTGGGATATCTTTTCCTCGAGCCGGTTTGCTTTCAAATTGTATGGTCATGGCGAAGGGCACAAAGCTTACAACCGGTATGTGCTGGATGCCGGTGCTGTCAAACGGGTGACTGACCCGTCTTTCCCGGATGGCGAAGTCGCCATTGACGGGTTTCATCATGAAGAAGAAATGGCTGGTACCGAAAAGAAAGAGGTCGCCTACGTTTGTTACCAGGGCCAGCGATACAGGCTGGAAAATCAAAGCACTGCCGATGCCGGCCTGTTTGGCGGCGGGATGACCGGCTTTTATGATTTTTCCCTGACGAAAAACGTTGTATCGATGTTTCTCATCACGCTCCTGTTGGGATGGGCTTTCATCAAAATCGCTAAAGCGTATAAAAACCGCGGTCAGCAGGCCCCTTCCGGACTACAGGGGTTTATTGAGCCGATTTTCCTGTTCATCCAGGACGAGGTCGCCAAGCCCTTCCTCGGACACAAGTGGGAGAAATTCCTTCCCCTCCTTCTGTCCTTGTTTTTCTTTATCCTGGGACTGAACCTCTTCGGTCAGATCCCCATCTTCGGCGGCAGCAATGTCACGGGCAACCTGGCCATCACCGCGGTGCTCGCGGTCATCACGTTCGTCGTCGTGACGATCAATGGCAATAAGCATTACTGGAGCCATATCCTCTGGATGCCCGGCGTGCCACCCCTGATCAAGGTCATCATCCTGACCCCGGTAGAAATTCTCGGGATGTTTATCAAGCCCTTCACGCTCATGTTGCGACTTTTCGCCAACATCACGGCGGGCCACATCGTGGTCATGTCCTTCATCGGGCTGATCTTCATCTTCGGCAAACTGGGAACAAATATCGGCGGAGCAGTCACGGGCGCAGTGGTGTCCATCCCGCTTACCATCTTCATCATGGCGATCGAACTGCTGGTAGCTTTTATCCAGGCCTACGTGTTTACCCTGCTGACCGCTTCCTATATCGGGGCAGCGACGGAAGAGGCACACCATTGATAGGTAAAAGTG
>CAZTXO010000004.1:38212-88277 GCA_964617515.1 uncultured Saprospiraceae bacterium
CGCTTCCTATATCGGGGCAGCGACGGAAGAGGCACACCATTGATAGGTAAAAGTGCAAAGTGCAAAGTGAAAAGTGCAAAGTGCAAAGTGCAAAGTGCAAAGTGCAAAGTGCAAAGTGCAAAGTGAAAATGGAGCAAAGAACAATTTAAACAAGCTTTATAAGCTTAATAAATCTGATAAGCGTAATAAGCTCAATCAACCATAGCTGAATAAATATCGTCAACACTTAAATCAATATAGTACGTTATGACTGGTTCAATTGTAGCAATAGGCATGGGATTGGCGGCGATCGGTGCCGGCATCGGTGTAGGTTCGATCGGGGGTAAGGCTATGGAAGCCATCGCCCGTCAGCCGGAAGCACTCGGCGACATCCGCGCCAACATGATCCTGACGGCTGCCCTTGTCGAAGGTGCAGCGCTGATCGCGATCATCATGGCCTTCCTCGTAAAGTAATTTGCGAAATGACGATTCCGGATGCCTGGCGATTGGCCGGGCTTCCGGTTTCGACACTGTTTCAGAACCGATCACCATTAAAAACCGCGTGTCCGCACGCCACCTGTATAAACGAACAGCAACATGGATCTTTTCTTTTTATCCGAATTTACTGTCCTCCGCCCGGGGATCGGACTTCTCTTCTGGACGTTCATCATCTTCTGTCTTTTCTGGGCCATGGTGGGCAAGTTTGCGTTCCGCCCGATCAAGGACGCCCTGAAAAAGCGCAACAACGATATCCAGTCCGCGCTGGATGAGGCCAAGAAAGCCCGGGAGGAAATGTCCCAATTGGCCAGCGACAACCAGCGCTTGCTCCAGGAAGCCCGTGAAGAGCGTTCGAAAATGCTGCGCGAAGCGAAAGAAACCGGGGACAAGCTGATCTCCGAAGCCCGCACGAAAGCCAAGGAAGAAGCGCAGAAAATCGTCCTCGATGCCCGCACGGAGATCGAAAACCAGAAGAATAAAGCACTCGTTGAAGTGAAAAACCAGGTCGGCCAGATGTCCATCGATATCGCTGAAAAGCTGATCCGCCAGCAGATGGCCAACAACCAGGAGCAAAGGGCCCTGGTGGATAAACTGGTGAGTGAGTTAAAAATGAATAATTAGAAATTACGAATTACGAATTACGAATTATCAATTTGAAGGTAAGTAGAAAGCCAGTGATTAAACTTCATGATTCTTAATTCGTAATTCCTGATTCGCAATTCATCAATAGCAGCCTATGTCTTCTTACAGAATAGCTTCCCGGTACGCGAAATCGCTGATTGACCTTGCCACCGAGCAGGGCAAGCTGGATAAGATCGTAGAAGATATGACCGCTTTGGCAGAGGCAGCCAAGGTCCGTGACCTGGCGCTTCTCCTCAAAAGCCCGATCGTCCACGCGGACAAAAAGGCACAGGTCCTGAATGCTATTTTCGGCCAGAAGATCGATGCCCTCACCCGCTCCTTTATCGAGATTATCCTGCGGAAAGGCAGAGAAGCAACCCTGGCGGAAATCGCCCAGGAGTTTATTCAGCAATACATGGAGATCAAAGGGATTTCCATCGTCCAGGTCACCTCTGCTGTCGTCCTGCCGGCAGAAACACTGGATGCGATACGCCGCAAGCTGATCGAGAGCAAACTCACCCGCGGGACGATTGAATTTAAGATTTCGGTGGACCCATCCCTTATCGGCGGATTCATCGTTTCGTTTGATGATAAATGGTATGACGCCAGCGTGCGTCACCAGCTGGATCTCCTCCGGAAAGAGTTCCAGTCTAAAGATTTCCAGGTAGCCTATTAATTTAACAACAAGCATATTTTAAATACATATCGTCATGGTGGATGTAAAACCCGATGAAATATCCGCGATCCTCAAGCAGCAATTATCCGGATTTCAAAGTGCAGCAGAGCTGGAAGAAGTAGGTACCGTGCTCCAGGTGGGAGACGGTATCGCCCGCGTATACGGGCTCAACCGTGCCCAGGCCGGTGAGCTGGTCGCGTTTGAAAACAACGTGGAAGCGATCGTGCTCAACCTCGAGGAGGATAACGTGGGTGTTGTTCTCATGGGTTCGGGCGATGACATCAAAGAAGGGTCGAAAGTGCGCCGCACGGGCCGGATCGCCAGCATCAGTGTCGGCGAAGGCTATGTCGGCCGCGTAGTCAACCCGCTCGGGCAACCGATTGATGGCAAAGGACCGATCACAGGCGACAAATATGAAATGCCGCTGGAGCGCAAAGCTCCCGGTGTTATCTTCCGTCAGCCGGTGAACGAGCCGCTGCAAACGGGTATCAAGGCCATTGATTCCATGATCCCCATCGGTCGCGGCCAACGGGAGCTGATCATCGGTGACCGCCAGACCGGCAAGTCCGCCATCGCCATCGATACCATCATAAATCAAAAGGAGTTTTTCGAAAAAGGACAACCCGTCTACTGCATCTATGTCGCCTCCGGTCAGAAGGCTTCCACGGTCGCCAATGTGGCGAAGACCCTGGAAGAAGCAGGTGCGATGAAATATACAGTCATCGTTTCCGCCAGTGCTTCGGATCCGGCCCCGCTGCAGTTCTATGCACCTTTTGCCGGTGCCGCCATCGGGGAATTCTTCCGTGATACGGGCCGCCCCGCGCTGATCATCTACGATGACTTGTCCAAGCAGGCGGTTGCTTACCGCGAGGTTTCCCTGCTGCTCCGTCGTCCTCCCGGCCGCGAAGCTTATCCGGGGGACGTCTTCTACCTCCACTCCCGTCTCCTTGAGCGTGCCGCCAAGATCATCAACAATGATGATATCGCCCGCCAGATGAACGACCTTCCCGAAAGCCTCAAACAGGCCAGGGATAAAAACGGCCAGCCCATGATCAAAGGGGGCGGGTCGCTTACCGCGCTGCCGATCATTGAAACACAAGCCGGAGACGTATCCGCTTATATCCCCACGAACGTGATCTCGATCACCGACGGTCAGATCTTCCTGGAATCCAACCTCTTCAACGCCGGTATCCGTCCCGCCATCAACGTGGGGATTTCCGTATCCCGCGTGGGAGGTAACGCGCAGATCAAATCGATGAAAAAGGTGGCCGGTACACTCAAACTCGACCAGGCGCAATACCGCGACCTGGAAGCGTTTGCAAAGTTTGGTTCGGACCTCGATGCCGCTACCACCGCCGTACTGGAAAAAGGAAAACGGAATGTGGAGATATTGAAGCAGGCACAATACAGCCCCTTCTCCGTAGAAAAGCAAATCGCCATCATCTATCTCGGCACCAATGGTCTCTTGCGGGAAGTGCCGTTGAACAAGATCAAGGAATTTGAGGATATCTTCCTGACCAGCCTGGCATCCCGGTATCCGCAGGTGCTGGACAATTTCCGTGCCGGCAAGTTGCTGGATGAAGACACCAACGTCCTGCGTCAATTGGCAGACGAACTGAAAGGACAGTTTAAAGCATAACCCGCGAATCAATAACCGTTGTTCATAATTCGTAAGTAAACGCAATGAGTGGTAAACTGAAGGAAGTACGGGAGCGGATGAAAACCGTCAGCTCCACGCAGCAAATCACCAAGGCGATGAAGATGGTGTCAGCTGCGAAACTCCGCAAGGCACAGGATGCCATCGTGCGGATGCGTCCTTACGCGGATAAGCTCAACTATATGCTGCGCAACGTCCTGTCCGCTGTGGAAGGAGATGTGAATATTTCCTTTGGGAAAGAGCGGGATATCCAACGGGCCACGATTGTTGTCGTCACTTCCAACCGGGGCCTGTGCGGCGCTTTCAATACCAATATCATAAAAGCCGCAGTCCGCGAGATAGAGAACCAATATGCCACTGTCCGGAAAAACAGGAACCTCAGTATTGTCTGCGTCGGAAAGAGAGGGTATGATTTCTTCCGGAAAAACTACAAGGACTGCAACGTGGTCAAAGAGTACGTTACCCTGTTTGAGAATCTGAGCTTTGAAAATACGGTGACCGTGCCCCGTTGGCTGATGGAACAGTTTGCCAAAGGGGAGACCGACCATATCACGGTTTGCTACGGTCGGTTTAAAAATGCGGCGACGCAATTTGCCGAGACCGTGCAGTACCTGCCCGTGCCAAAGATCGAGTCACCGGGATCGCGCAAAGTCAACTATCTCTTTGAACCGGAGAAAGATAAACTGTTAAATACGCTGGTACCGAGTATCCTGGAAGTGCAGTTTCAGAAGTTCCTGCTCGATACCCATGCGTCGGAACACGGCGCGCGTATGACGGCTATGGATAAAGCCTCCACCAATGCGGATGAGCTGCTCTCCGGACTCAAGATCAATTACAACAAAGCCCGCCAGGAGGCGATCACGAAGGAGTTGAGCGAGATCGTGGGCGGTGCTGCAGCCCTGGGCTCCTAAAAGGAATAACCGCTCCGGGAGGGTCTTGATAGAGGATTCAATTACCTTCGTCTAGAACTCTATTGCCGCTGTTATCACGGCTCCATCTTTACGCTATGCTTAACCGAACCGGCCGGATGGGGTTTTTCTGCGTGTGCATGGTCCTGGCCCTGCCGGCTTGTCACCGTGAGGTAAAAGTGCAGATCCTGGAAAAGCATGAAAAGCAATACCCC
Source organism: uncultured Saprospiraceae bacterium (assembly GCA_964617515.1). Lineage (GTDB taxonomy): Bacteria > Bacteroidota > Bacteroidia > Chitinophagales > Saprospiraceae > Opimibacter. Next base: position 42,767 of record CAZTXO010000004.1, read on the forward strand.
GAGATAGAGAAGAAATACGTCTACCAGAGCATCCTGCGGCTGGCCAATATCAAGCACGACCCCAACTTCGAAAAGCTGATCCAAGATGTCCGGAAGGTGGTGCTATACCTGCCTCCTTCCGGTGACTCCACTTACCAAATCACACCGCTCCGTGCCGGAATCCGGGCAGAGGGTTATGAAGAACTGATTGACATCCGGACGGAGGACGCCCAGCGGATCAGCCTCTGGGTGAAGGAATCCCCGCGAGGCGATCATTATGTCGGACTGGTAGATACCCAGGATGATGACGTCATCCTGGAGATTGATGGCGAGATCCATCCCGAATACCTCTCTGCCGTCACGATGGCAGACCAGGGTGCGCTTAAAAACATTTTAAAAGGAGGATTCTGATGCGTGAGACGATTCTCCGTACCGACCAGCTAACCAAGCGGTTTTCCAGGCGGATTCTGGCCGTGGATGAGCTGGACCTGGAGGTGCCCCGGGGCCAGGTGTTCGGATTGTTGGGACCCAACGGCAGCGGTAAGACTACAACGCTGGGGATGATCCTGGGCGTTGTTGCCAGGACGAAAGGCTCCTTCAGTTGGTTTGGACAGGGTGATCACTATACCCTGCGGCGAAAGATAGGCGCCATCCTGGAGCAGCCGAATTTTTATCCCTTTCTCAGCGCGCGGCAGAATCTTGTCGTCCATAGCCGGATCAAGGATATCCGTAAACCTGACACGGACGGCCTCCTCAAAATGGTGGGGCTTTATGAACGCGCGGATGACCCGTTCAAAACGTATAGCCTGGGGATGAAACAACGCCTCGCGATTGCTTCTGCGCTCCTGGCCGACCCGGATGTGTTGATCTTCGATGAGCCTACCAACGGATTGGATCCCCTTGGCATCGCCGAGATCCGCCAGTTGATCCTGGACATCCGGGATATGGACAAAACCATTATCCTGGCCAGTCACCTGCTGGATGAAGTCCAAAAAGTGTGTTCCGATTTCGCTGTACTGCGAAAGGGCAGGAAGATCTTCTCCGGCAGCGTGCAGGAGGCGCTCCAGGCCACCAATACGATCGCTGTGGCGGCCGATCAGCCTGAACGGTTGCACCAGGCGTTAGCCTCCTGTCCGGGGATCGTATCGATCGAAATGCAAACCACCCAGGTGCTTGTCCACCTGAAACCGGACTGGTCTGCCTCTTTGCTCAACACCTACCTGGTCGGACAGCAGGTGCCGGTCAATTATCTGCAACCGAAGCGTTCCAGTCTGGAAGAGAAATTCCTGGAGATCCTGAAAGAGAACGATTCCCGCGTATCTGCTCAAAGTGCTTCCTGATGAAACTCCGCAAGATCATCGATCTCGAATATTACAAGTTCAGGCATTACAAGCCATTCCTGGTCATCCTGGGGCTATTCGTCTTTTGTTTTGTGCTGAGTGGATTTTCGATCAAGAGCCTGCTCGACTGGTTCCTGGAAGAGCAAAAGAATGACGAGATTTTTAAGCATTTTGTGGAAACAGGGATTCCGCTCTTTGACTTTGTCGATATCTGGCAAAACCTCGGCTGGCTGGCGACGATATTCAAATGGATTCCTGCTTTCGTCGTTATTATTTCGGTGACGCTTGAATATTCCCAAAAGACCATTAAGCAGAACATAATCGACGGTCTGTCCAAGAAAGAATTTTTACTGTCCAAGATTTCGCTGGTATTTTTTATCAGCCTCGGATCGGCGGCCCTCTTGTTCCTGCTCGGCTTATTTCTTGGTCTTTTATATTCCCCGGTGAAGGGACTGCCTTATATCGTGGAAAACCTGGAATTTGTCGCCGCCTACGGACTGGAGGTGTTTGCCTTCCTGTGCATGGCCTTGTTTGCGGCATTCTGGATCCAGAAAAGCGGTGTGACCATTATCCTTTTCCTGCTGTACACGGCCTGCATCGAACCGATCTCCACGGCGATCCTGCGCTGGCATTACAAATGGCAGGTCTGGTACTTCCCCGTGGAGGCCATCAACCTGATCATCCGGGTGCCTTTCCAAAAATATGCGCTTTCCTACGTCTATGATCACATCGTCCTCCGGGATGTGCTGGTGAGCCTGGGCTGGTCTGGCATTTTCCTGCTGCTATCCTACTGGCTCTTGCAGCGGAGAGACCTGTAAAAGGAAATAAAAAAGCCCCGGTCATCGACCGGGGCTTTTTTATTTCCCAAAGGAAGAACCCTATCAGATTTTTGTAAACGGAAGGGCGGTCACGGCATTCTTGTTTCTCAGTTGGAGAATATAGTTGCCGGATGCGAGGCTTGCTACGGAAATTTGTTTCAGTTGCTTACCGGAGGACAGATCCAGCTGGCCGAGGCTTTGGATCAGGCGGCCGTAGGTATCATAGATACCCATATTGATTTGGGCATCGGATTGATAGTCCACTTCCAGGTTGAGCACATCGGAGGTTGGATTCGGATAGGCGACAAAGCGGCCTTGCGGGATCACCGGAACGGAAACTGTACCGGTCAGCGGAGCCATGTCTCCATTGAGGACTTCGCCGGTCTGCTCATCCAGGACGATCACGATGACGCGCATTTCTGTTTCATCGAATTCGGCCGGAACGGTATACGTGTAGTTGATTTCAGCTTCCTGGTTGGCATCCAGTGCATCCGGGATACTGTTTTCTTCCCCGTAGAAACCACCAAAGAGGGCCCGGGCCACGAAATTGTAGTTCATCTGATCTGCCGGCACAGGGTTTGGCAGATCTTCGAATCCACCCATTACGCCTTGTGCACCTCCCGAGTAAATATTGGCCTGGGCATAGCCATCATCCGTACCGGTGACATGGTCTTCGGTGATGATGCAGGCAAAACGCAGGTCATTCGCCGTCGTCGGGAAAGGAAGATGGGCAGTTCCTTTGATGCTAACCGTACGGGTACCGGCATCCCAGGAAGTTTCTGTTTTTACGTTGGTCGGAACGACACGATTTTGGAGCAGGGCTACGTTGGTGCCAAAGTCGGCCGGGTCGATGTCAACACTCTTGCGATCGACATGTCCGGACGGATATCCGCCAACCGTGGTGCTGAAAACGTCGTCATATTCCGTAACGGTCATCGGGTCGAAATTGTGGACTGCTACCGGCATCACGATATCATGATATTGCTCATAGATCAGATCCATGTTGACGGCGCCCCTGGGACACCAGATACACCAGGTACCCGTGGCTTCTTCCACAAACACCTTCTTGGGAGCAGCATCCGCTGTAAAATAAAGATTGCGGGAGCCGGCATTGTCGACAGGATCTTCGTCATCCACTCCGTTGGGGGTGCTGATGTTGACCAATACGGGATATTCGCCCTGAGCATTGCCAAGAATGGAATTGGCTGCCGTGATATCCGTGGTCTTCAGTGGCGCAATATTGAGGCCGGTGATCGAATCGGAATACGGCGTTCCGTTGACTAAATACTGCAGGACCAGGGAAGTGATTGGGTTGGCACCGTGGTTTTCGACCGTCACTTTGAGAGGGACCTCAGTGTCAACCGGGTTGTATTTCTCAAATGCGACCGACCGGAGGATGGCATTGTTTCCTTTCAATACTTCCACGCGGATATCATCCATAAACAGGAGGTACTTGTCGTTGGAGTTGTTGCGGAAAGCGAAATAGATCGTCTGACCGACATAGTTGGTCAGTTTCACGCTGCGCTGTGTCCAGGTGGTCAGTTCGGCAGCCACGTTGAGCGCCAGGTTGGAAAAGCTGGCAATCTGGTTGTCTGTCGTGGAGATCCGGACCTGGTACCCGTCGCGGTAGCTTGCATCGGGCGAATAAGCACGCCAGATGAGGAAGGTATTGGCATCCGTCACCTGGATGGGAGGTGAGATCAGCCAGTCATCCGCCTGTCCGACCGGTTCAAACCAGGAGGTAGAAACTACGGATTTGTTGGTGCTGGATTGCTGCACGACCTGAAAAGTAGGACCGGCTACACCGGCCACATTCGGGTTCACGGTTTTTCCGTCTACATCGACGGCAGTCATCGGGTCAAGGACGCCACTCTCGAAGTCCTGTGAAAAAATGATCTGGGCCTGGGCTTCCATCAGGGCCACGGCCAGGATCAAAAGGGTAAGTATTCTTTTCATGAATCAGTTTTTTTTAAACCACTAAAATGTTGATAGGAATGGGCGAAAATAATCAAATCCACCCAGCCAAACTCCCGTTCAGCACCCTATTTTGACATTTTGTAGAGGAAATGACACTTATTCTCTACAAATTATTTGGATGGCCGGTCGAAATGCCGATTTTTGTATGGAAAGCAAACGTTAAGGTTTTGCTAAGTTGTTGGGCTTTAGAGAAATAAGTAATATATTGCAGTCGATATGAAGAGACTTATACCCATTTTCGTCGTTTCAGTCTTCACCTCCTGGCTGGCCCACGGTCAGCTATCCCTGGCGCTGGACCCCGCATCCTTTGTGATGACCGGTACCCCAAGCCAGACCGATATTTCCTACCATGTCAAAGTGATCAATACCTCCAACCAGACGGCCAGTATCCTTTGGAGCCGCCGGGTAACCGGTGCCCCCGCTGAATGGTGGACCTGGATCTGTGATTCCAATGTATGTTATGAACCTCCGGTCAACTCCTGTCCTCAAAACAAACCTAACGTCATTGCTGCCGGGGATACTATTGAAGTGCAAATGCACCTCAATCCCCGCTCTGTGGAAGGTACGGGGAGTTTTGACCTGAACCTGACCGATATGGATGGCAATATCCTGGCGACGATCGACGGAGAAGTACTCATCAGCCAGATTTCAGGCACGAAAGATGCCAGCGATGTCAAACTGACGGTTTATCCCAACCCCACCTCTGATTATTTCCAGATCAGTGATGTCCAGGGACTCCGCTATATCGAGCTTTTCAACATCGTGGGGAATAAAATCAAGACCTTTGATGCCGCTCCCCAGCGTCAATATTATGTCGGCGAGCTCAATGAGGGTATGTACCTCGTCCGCTTGCTGGATTCCACTAAGAAAATCCTCAAAACAGTCCGGTTGAGCGTCCGGTAAAAGAAAAGGAAAGTGCCCTCGATGAGGGCATTTTTTTTTGGTAAACTTGCAGTCATGAGCGCTTATCCAGTCTCTGTCATCCGGGTCGGTCATTTTAATGCTGCGCACCAGCTCGCCGTTCCCACCTGGTCTGCAGAGAAAAATCTGGAAACCTTTGGCAAGTGTGCCAATCCCAATTTTCATGGGCATAACTACGAAATGGAGGTCAGGGTGACCGGTCATCCGGACCCGCAGACCGGCATCCTCATCAATCTCAAATACCTGAAGGACATTATGACCCGGGAGGTGGAAGACCGGTTTGACCACCAAAATCTGAACCTGGACTGTCCCGAGTTTGCTGAACGGATCCCAACCGTGGAGAATATCTGCATCGTTATCTATGAATTGTTACGGCCCCATATTCCGGAACACCTGGGGCTGCACGTCAGGCTTTACGAGACCCCGCGTAACTTTGCCGAGTATCCGGGGCAGAAATAATAAAGGCCTCCGGTGGGAGGCCTTTATTATTTTACTCGCGCAGTTTGGCCAGTAACCGGAGGATCTCGAAGTAGAGCCAGACCAGGGTGATCATGAGGCCCATGGCACTATACCATTCCATGTACTTCGGGGCGCCATATTCTTCGCCCTTGATGATATTGTCAAAATCCAGCAGAAGGTTGAGTGAGGCGATCCCGATCACGCCCAGGGAAAAGATAATCCCGAAGGTGCCGCCCTGGTGAATGAAAGGAATATGAATGCCGAAGAGGCCCAGAACCATGCTGACCAGGTAGAGCAAGGCAATCGCACCCGTCGCCATGACTACGCCCATGCGAAATTGTTGCGTGACAGGGATGATCCCGGTCTTTTGGATGACGAGCATGATAAACAGGACGAGCAGGGTCAGTGAAATGGCCTGGATGACGATCCCGCCGCCAAGTCCCGCGTACATCGCCGATACCCCTCCGACCACGAATCCTTCGAGAAGGGCGTAGAGCGGGGCGAGGATATGTGCCCAATCCCGTTTGAAAACACTGACCAGGACTACCACCAGGCCGGCTATCGCGCCGCCGATGATGAGTACCGGATTAGGCGCCTGGTAGCTGATCACCGCAGTCAGGAGGAGCAAACCAAACAACATAAAGGTTTTGTTGATCGCTCCCTGAACCGTCATGGTTCCTTCCCGGGTGCCGGAGAGGGTGGATGTATCGTTCCAGTTGGAAGTGCCGGTGGTGGAGTTAATTCCACTGCGTAAAAAGGGGTTTCCCACCCCGGAAAATCGTTTTAACATGGTTTTAGTGTTGTGTGATGATCTATAAATACGTTTTGGCGGCGAATAGTTCAACCGTCATTGCGGCTGAGCAGGGTTCTTGTATTTAGCAATTGCGTCTTTGATCTTTTGGATCCGGTTTTCCGGATTCGGATGGGTGCTGAGGAACTCCGGGGGACGATTGCCGCCACCGGCTTTGTCCAGGATTTCCATGACTCCTATAAGCGCCTCCGGATTGTAACCGGCCTGCATCATAAACCGCACCCCGAGATCATCGGATTCCAGTTCCTGGTCGCGGCCATAGGACATGTTGATCAGCCCGGCGATCATCTGGGCGGCCTGGGCAGTATTGTAATCACCGGAGGCGACCACGGCGGCCCCGGTCAGACCCTGGGTCAGTTCCTCCTTGGCGATACGCTCCGCACCATGCCGGGCGACCACATGGCCGACCTCATGTCCAAACACCCCGGCTAATTGATCTTCGCTTTGCAGCAGGTTAAAAAGCGCGGCGGTGATAAAGACCTGCCCCCCGGGTAAGGCGAAAGCATTGACCACATTGGCATCTGCCAGCAGGTGGAAATCATATTGGTAGGGTGTCTGGCGGGCATCGCTGTTTTGGACCACCTTTTGACCGACCTGTTTGACAAATTTCTGCCCTTCCGGATCCGGGTGCAGTCCGCCATACTGCTCCACCATCGCAGGCATACTGTTGACGCCCAGGGCAATCTCCTGTTCGGCAGAGATGTTGATGTGTTGGTTCTCGCCGGTGATTTCATTGTACTGTGAACTCGAGTAATATTTGCACAGCGCAAATCCGGCGAGGAGGATGGCAAGCACGAGCCCGCCGCCGACGTTTCGCCTGCGGGGCGTCATGTTCCAACGGCGGCCACCTTGCTGGCCATAGGGGTCTTGTTGGTAGATGGACATAGCTGTAAATCGTTATACCGGCCGGCGGCCGGTGTAACAATATTACAGTATTTAGAATTCGGAGGTGAAATGAAATTGGATATCAGGGAAATTTTCCCGGGTCATCTTCAGGACCCAGGCGGAGTCCGCCAGGAAGACGGGTTTATGGTCCTTATCCCAGGCAATGTCTTTTTTCTTCCGGTCGATAAAGGCTTTGAGTTCGGCGTCGGTATTGGTTTCGATCCAGCAGGCTTTGTGGATGCTGAGCGGCTCGTAATCGCATTTGGCGCCGTACTCGTGTTCGAGGCGATACTGGATGACGTCAAATTGCAGCGCGCCAACTGTGCCGATGATCTTGTCCCCGTTGAGTTCTTTGACAAACATCTGCGCGACACCTTCATCCATCAATTGATCCAGGCCCTTGTTGAGTTGCTTGGTTTTCATCGGGTCTTTGTTGATTACGCGCCGGAACATTTCGGGAGAAAAGCGGGGAATGCCTTTGAAGTGCAGCGTTTCTCCCTGCGTGAGTGCATCACCGATATTGAAGTTGCCGGAATCATAGAGACCGACGATATCCCCGGGCCAGGCTTCGTCAATGACTTCTTTTTTGGAGGCCATAAACGAGGTAGGGTTTGAAAATTTCAAATCGCGGTCCTGGCGGACGTGGTGGTAATAGGTGTTGCGTTCAAATTTGCCTGAACAGACACGCAGGAAGGCGATGCGGTCGCGGTGCCGCGGATCGATATTGGCATGGATCTTAAAGACAAAGCCGCTGAATTTTTCTTCTTCCGGGCGGACGATGCGTTCTTCGGTTTCACGTGGCAAGGGAGCGGGGGCGATGTCGATAAAGCAATCGAGCAATTCTTTGACACCGAAATTATTGATGGCGCTGCCAAAAAACACAGGGGAGACATCACCGGACAAGTATTTGGACCGGTCGAAGTCCGGATAAACATGCAGAACTGTTTCGAGTTCGGTGCGGAGTTCCTTCGCGGGGCGTTCTCCGATGTGTTGATCGAGGACGGGATCACGCACGTCTTTGATTTCGATCACATCTTCTTCTTCCTGTTTTTGATGAGGGCGGAAAAGGACGAGTTTATGTTCGTAGATATTAAAGACCCCCTGAAAACGTTGGCCCATGCCGACGGGCCAGCTGAGCGGGGTGACGTGGAGTCCTAGTTTTTTTTCGATCTCGTCGAGCAGGTCAAAGGCATCGAGGCCTTCCCGATCGAGTTTGTTGATGAAGACGATGATGGGCGTGCGGCGCATGCGGCAGACCTGCACGAGTTTTTCGGTTTGTTCCTCCACGCCTTTGGCAACGTCGATCACCACAATAACACTATCCACGGCGGTCAGGGTGCGGAAGGTATCTTCCGCGAAATCTTTGTGGCCGGGTGTATCGAGGATATTGACCTGGTGGTCGCGGTAGGGGAAAGCCATGACTGAGGTGGCGACGGAGATACCGCGCTGGCGTTCGATTTCCATAAAATCGGAGGTGGCGGCCTTCTTGATCTTATTGGATTTGACGGCACCCGCGATCTGGATCGCGCCGCCGAAAAGGAGGAGTTTTTCGGTCAGCGTTGTTTTTCCCGCGTCCGGGTGGGATACGATTCCAAACGTTTTGCGTTTTTGGATCTCTTCAAGTGCGGTCATACGGGTGTTGGCTAGGAGGGCGCAAAGGTAAAGGCCAAAGGGCAAAGGGCAAAGGGGAGAATTGGTAAACACCTAAAGGAAAAAACCCCGCTCTTCAGCAGGGTCTTCCGATCTGAAAAAATAAATCTGGTCTTGCTAAGTTGGATCAGACGAAGTCTTTGGAGCGGTATTCGACCGGCGCGTTTTCTTTCACTTTTGGTTTGAAGTCAAACGACCATCCGGAGGTCATGGGCTGATCAGGACCATCATATTTTTTTTTATTCCAGCCATGGGATTTCCCTTTTTTGGAAAATTTATCATGGAGTTTGTCGCTGAGTTCTTCGATCTCTTCCTTGACCATGCGGGCGATGTTGTTGACGTTGGTGGGTTCGCCCATCATTTCTAATCGCTCGGAGACTGTCTTTGCCGCGGGAACGATGGCCCAGAGGACGAAGTAGATCACGGCACTGGCACCCCCGGCCAGGGAGAGCAGCACAAAGGCGATTCGGACCCAAACGGCATCCTGGATGCCGAAGTAAGCCGCGAGTCCCGAGCAGACCCCGCCTACAATCTTGTCATCCGGGTCCCGGTAGAGCCGTTTGCCGGTCTTCAGTTGAAAGGAAGAGGTAATACTTTTTGCTTTTTCCTTTTGTACGGGTTCGGCGAAATCGATGTCTTTGAGCTCTTCCGGGGTGCCGAGGACGGCGATCGCATCAACGACATCCAGTTTGCTGACGATTGCACGGGTGCCTTTGTTGCGATTGATGAGCTCGCCCATGCGGGATTCGATGTCCTGCATGATTTCGGCGGCACCATCACTGCTGCCGAAGTGACGGGTCAGCGTATTGATATAATGGTGGGCAGTATCAAAAGCATCTTCATCGATAACGAAGGCGTAGCCCCCGAGATTGACGTTAAAGGTTTTGTTCATTATTGTTTTTGATTTTGAGTTGTGAGTGAGACCGCATCATTGATTTCATTCCAGGACTGTTTCAGTTCGGAGAGGAACGCCAGGCCGGAGCCGGTGATCTTAAAATATTTCCGGGGAGGGCCTGAGTTGGACTCCATCCAAAAGTACTCCAGGAAGCCTGCGTTTTTGAGGCGGGTCAGGAGGGGATAGAGGGTGCCTTCCACGACCACGAGTTGGGAGGCCCGGAGCCTTTCGATGATATCGGAGGTGTACATTGCTTCTGATGACAGGAGGGAAAGGATGCACATATCGAGAACGCCTTTGCGCATCTGGGCCTTCATGTTATCGATTTTCATGGATCAAAAGTAGGCTATTTCAAGGTACTATGTTATGCAAAGTACACCAATTAGGCAAGGTACCTGATGAAATGAGGAGAATTATCGATGAATAGCAAAAAGACAGTCGGAGGGGAAAGGAGGGGGCGGCCGGGATTATTAGGGGGATGGGGGTCACAAAAGGGTGAAGTAAAGACACTGGACTTAAGCCGGGGTTTTCGTCGAAATCTTAAAATTTCGGCGGAAAGGGCCCCCTTTTGCCCGACCCGAAAAGGAAAGGGCGGCAACAGCCGCCCTTTCCTGCCCATTCCTGAGAAAAAATCCTTTGCCTGATCTTATGTTTCAGCTCACGCCCTAATTGACGTCCTGCCTGGCTTTCAGTTTTTCCACCATCCTGGCCAGGTTGGTTTTATTTACTTCGTCCGATGCCTGGGCCAGGGCCGCCTCGGCATAGGATAGCGCCTCCTCGTAACGGCCCATAGCCGATAATCCGCGGGCCATGCCCACATTGGTCGGCCATGCGCCCTGATACTTCTCATAGTTCAGCGTGAAGACCTTCAATGCTTCCTCTTTCTTGCCGATCCCGATCAGGCTTCGGCCAAGCTGATGCACCTGCCCGGCATCCGCATTGGGCATCTCCATCGCACGTTGAATGGAAGCCATGGCGTCCTCGCCTTTGTCCATTTTCAACAGGATCTGTGCCTTTGTCGTCAGGCTCATAAAATCCGTACGCCCAAAGAAAGGCTCATCCATCCCCCGGTTGACCCACTCCAGGGCCTTTGGAAGGTTGTAATCCGCCTCCAGGAGAAAGGAAGCCGCATTAGTAAAATTGGCCGCCACAAAACTGGTGGCGCCCTGGAACTCCCGGTCGATCTGGGCAATATAGAGGTCGTACATGTTCGGCACCGTGATATGCATCGGCACGCTTTTCAGTTCCCATTGCAGTTCCAGGGTAGCTTCTGCCGGTTTCCGGTCCGTAAAGGTGTACGTGAGCCATTCGGTTCGTTCATGGCTGATCGGCTGTACATCCACGCGGAGGACATCTTCACTGGCATCATAATAAAAACTCCCCCAGGCGGTCGAATTCCTGGAAAATATCCACGTCCAGGGCCCGGTTTCCGTCAAAGCCAGGAACAGTCCGTACGTCCCTGCCCGGATGGGTTTCCCTTCTACCAACACGTCATGGGAAAATGTAATGGTGGTGCATTCGTTGGCCCCGGCGCGCCAGGGAGCAGCTTTGGAGGTGCCGAACCCGAGGTCCCGGAAACCATAGTGGGCCACGGGTGTACCCCAGATTTGTCCCGTCCGGTCTTTGCCATCCGGACCATGTACGTCCGGGCTGCTATAGCGAACCGTGACAGTGACCAGGCTGCCGATATGCTGGCTGACTATACATTGCTGATTATCCCCGCTCGGCGGAAGAGTCAGGGTCTGCGCGCTGGTCGTCCATGTGGCCAGAAGGAGGAGGTAAGCGGGTAAAAACTTTTTCATGTGATAAGGAGTTTGTGAATAGAATAGGGTCGGAATCGCTCATTTTCGAAACGATCGGAGAAGCCGGTTTTCGCGGGAATTCGATCAACTGCCGGATTGTTTCGATCAAAACCGGGCATCGGCCAGGAAAACAATAACGGGTTGATAGCCAGTCCCGTTAGCATTTCATTATACCACGCATGCCCGGCGTTTACTATCCGGCAGGCTACCTTTGTCGACGGTATGAGGAACACGAATATTCGGTGGGTGATTTTGATGGGTGCGGTGACGATCCTGAGCATCATCGCCATGCAGGCGTATTATGTCATCCAGCGCTGGAGCCATGAGTCCAAGTCTTTTCACCAGACCACCTCCCTGGCCCTGTTTCGTGTCGCCCAGAACATGGCTGAGTTTAACGGATCCACGCTTCCTTCCAAAGAGATCATCAAGCGCATCACGCCCAATTATTATATCGTCAATTTTAACGACACGATCGACGCCAACGTGCTCGAGTATTTCCTGCTGAAGGAATTCAGTTCCCTCAAAACCTATACGGATTTTGAATATGGCATTTACGATTGCCGCAGTGACAATATGGTGTATGGGAATCACTGCAACCTGATGGAACCCAATAAATCCATCAAGACGGAAGGCAATCTGCCCAAGTATGATGAATTTACGTATTACTTCGGAGTCAAATTTCCTTCCCGGGAAAAGGACCTGCGTTCGAGTTCGGGACTAACCTGGGTGCTGGCCATGGTGGCTGCCCTGACGGTGATCTTCTTTTCCTATACCCTTTGGGTGATCCTCAGTCAGCGGCGATACTCTGAGATGCAGCGGGATTTTATCAACAATATGACCCATGAATTTAAAACTCCGCTGGCGTCCATCCAGTTGTCCAGTGATTACCTGTCCAAGCAGCCCACCATCCAGCATGATGACCGGCTGCACCGGTATACAGAACTGATCCGTACCCAATACCAGCGGCTCAACACCCAGGTGGAGAAACTGCTCAACATCGCGCGACTGGAATCCAATGAATTCAAGCTTAAATCGGAAAAACTGGATGTGCATCAGCTCCTGGATGAGGTGCTGGATTCCAAAGCGGCCGAATCGGGTATCGAGGGAAGGGTATTCAACCGGATGTATAAGGCAACCCGGACATCCGTGGAAGCAGATCGCCTGCACCTGGGAAATGTGATCAGCAATCTCATTGATAATGCCGTCAAATATTCACCGCCGGACAAGCCGATCGATGTGATCACGGAGGATGCCGGCGGGATGCTCAAGGTCAGCATCCTGGACCGGGGGATCGGCATCGCCCCCGCCCATCAGAAACATTTATTTAAAAAATTCTATCGTGTCCCCACAGGTAATGTGCATGAAATCAAGGGTTTCGGCCTTGGCCTGCATTACGTCAAAAAAATTATTCGGATGTTAGGGGGTGATATTGTGGTGAAAAGCACCCTGGGCCAGGGGAGTTGTTTCACTTTTCATTTGCCAATTCAATACGAATGAAAGCCCGCATACTCTATGTTGAAGACGATGAATCCCTGAGCTTCATCACCAAGGACCAGCTCGAACTTGAAGACTACACGGTCACCCATTGTGTCAACGGCAAGGATGCCTGGACCATGTTTAAGAAAAACGAATACGATCTCTGCCTGCTGGATGTGATGCTGCCGCAGCTCGACGGATTTGAGCTGGCCCGCAAGATCCGCGGCGTCAGCAAGCATATCCCGATCCTCTTTCTCACGGCAAAATCGATGCAGGAAGACAAGATGGAAGGATTCCTGCTGGGAGGCGATGATTATGTCACCAAGCCCTACAGTTTCGACGAACTCAAAATGCGGATCGAGGTCTTTCTCCGGCGACGCAAGATCATCCAGGAAGCGCCCAAGGAAGCGCTGCGGATCGGGAAATACGCCTTCGATTACGCCAACCTGGACTTGTCCACCAATGGGCATACAAAGGGATTGACACAGCGCGAGGCGGACATTCTCTACTACCTCGCCAAGCGCCCCAACCAGGTAATCCGTCGTTCGGACATCCTCGAAGATATCTGGGGAAAGGATGATTATTTTTACGGGCGCAGCCTGGATGTTTTCATCAGCCGGTTGCGGAAATACCTCAGTGAAGATCCTTCGCTATCCATCGAAAACGTGCATAGCGTGGGCTTCAAGCTGAGTATTCCGGATAAATAATCCGTCCAACACACCTGTATGCCAGATCCCTCCGGGTTTCCGTTTTCAATTGTTGTCATGACCTTCAACGAGGAAGGGCATCTGGGTACGTGCCTCCAATCCATGCAGGGCCTGGGAAAAGAAATTTATATACTGGACAGCGGTTCTACCGATCGCACCGTCGAGATTGCGCGCCTGTATGGGGCGCGTGTGGAGGTCCATCCCTTCGATTCTTATAAGGCGCAGCGAAGCCGTCTCCTGCAGGGCGCCGCGTGTAATTATGTTCTTTGCCTGGATGCGGATGAGTACCTGAGCCCCGAGTTAAGGGCTTCCATCCTTGAGGTTACTGCAGCGAAGGGCGTCGATGGCTATTACGTCAACCGCAGGAGCAGGATCGGGGACCGTTGGATCCGCCACGGCAGTTGGTACCCGGATCGAAAACTCCGTTTTTTTGATCGCCGGAAAGTGGAGATCACTGGCCGGGATCCGCATGAAGTCATTGCCCCCATAAAGGATTCAACGACAGCTTTCCTCCAAGGGGACTTGCTTCACCTGGCGGATGATCATTTGTCCAGTCGTTTCCGAACGATTGAAAAGCACAGTACACGGGCAGCCAAAGCCTTGTATGATCAGAGAAAAAAAGCATCAATTTGGCGGATTCTGTGCAAACCGTTCTTACGCTTTTTTATTTCCTATTTCATCAAACGTGGATTCCTGGATGGCTTTTACGGGTATATCGTGGCAAAAAGCGAGGCCTACTATGTTTGGATGCGGGAGGTGAAGTTGAAGGAGCTGGAAGAAATGAAAAGCGTGAAGAGAGAAGCGTGAAAAGGGAATCCTCATCATGTTGGATCAGTCGATGTCACAAAGATGTCGTCCTGGAGTGAAGTGATATTTTCCAACAGGACCGGACGGATCGTGTTGATCAGGGACGGATCTTTTTTGACCAGCAATCGTACGTAATTATCCGTGAAGCCGGACATCGTTTCCGCGGTCGGTCCTTTTTCAAACAGAACTTTCCGGGTCTCCCCCAGATGTTTCGTGTAGTGAGCGGCTTTTTTCTTCAGGGAAAGTTGTCGCAACTGCTGACTGCGTTCGCGGCGCAGTGTGACGGGCACCTTGCCGGGCATGGAGGCAGCAGGTGTGCCTGCTCTTTCCGAATAGGAGAAGGCGTGGATGTAATCCACCTCCAGGTCACGGATAAAGCTGTAGGAGTCCAGGAAGTGATCATCCGTTTCTCCCGGAAATCCGGCGATCATATCCACCCCGATGCAGGCGTGCGGGATTTGCCTCCGGATGGCGGATACACGTTCCGCATAGAGCTCACGGAGATACCGCCTCTTCATGGTGCGGAGGATATCATTATTGCCGGACTGAAGGGGCATGTGAAAGTGGGGCATGAATCGTCGTGACGCCGCGACAAAAGAGATAATTTCGTCGGTGCAGAGGTTTGGTTCAATCGAGGATATCCGGATCCGCGCGATATCGTCCACTTCATCCAGGGCCCGGATGAGATCGATCAGCATCGCTTCTTTTTTGGGACGTGTGCCTTCGATCACGGAGGTACCATTGCCGAAATCGCCGATGTTGACGCCCGTGAGCACGATTTCCCTGATCCCCGAGGAAGCGATCTGCTTTGCCTCTACCACCACCTGCGCGATTTCTGCACTGCGTGATGCGCCCCTCGCTTTGGGGATCGTGCAGAAGGTGCATTTATAATCACAACCATCCTGCACTTTCAGGAACGATCGTGTGCGGTCACCCTGCGAATGAGCCGCATAGAAAGTACCGGCCTGTTGAATTTCACCAACATGAATGGATGCCCGGTCATGGATACCCTGCACGGCTTCGAGGTATTCCAGCACCCTGAACTTTTCGGCCGCACCGAGAACGAGATTGACCCCTTCGATTCCGGCGATTTCTTCCGGTTTTAGTTGTGCGTAGCAACCCATGACGATAATGCGGGCGTCCGGATTGCGGCGATGCATCAGTCGAACAGATTTTCGGCATTCGCGATCCGCATTGTCAGTGACCGAGCAGGTGTTGAGGATATAGATATCGGCCTCTTCTTCGGAGGGCACGACAGCATAGCCGTCTTCTTCAAAAAGACGCTTGACCGAAGAGGTCTCGGCATAGTTGAGCTTACAACCCAGCGTATGGAAAGCGACGGTGCGGGGAGTGGCCATGGTTTAAAGGTAGGGAGAAACCTCGCTAGAGGTTGCTTTCATCCTTATTCCTGAACACCGGTCACCAGCAGGGAAACCTCGTCGCGCAGCACTTCGATAAAACCCTGCTCGATCCGGATCGATTTCTTCTCTCCTTTGACAGGCTTGAATCGCACTTCGCCTTTCCCCAGGGCAGCAACGATGGGGGCATGGCCTTTGAGCACTTCAAAGCGTCCGTCCACGGCGGGCACGTTGACCGTGGTGACTTTTCCGTGGAAAAGCTCTTTGTCCGGTGTCAGGATGATCAGGTTCATGCGCGGTCAGCTTAGGGATTAGTTGGCAGTTTCAGCCAACATCTTCTTTCCTTCCGCGATCACCTCATCGATGGAACCTTTCAGGTTGAAAGCGGCTTCGGGATATTGGTCGACATCGCCATTGAGGATCATCTTAAATCCGCGGATGGTTTCTTCAATGGGAACGAGCGCCCCTGGTTTGCCGGTGAACTGTTCGGCCACATGGAAAGGCTGGGAAAGGAAACGTTGTACCCGGCGGGCGCGATGCACGACGAGTTTGTCTTCTTCGGAGAGTTCTTCCATACCGAGGATGGCGATGATGTCCTGGAGCTCATTGTAGCGCTGCAGAATTCCCTTGACAGCCTGGGCGGTATTGTAGTGTTCCTCACCGATGACGTGCGGATCCAGGATACGGGAAGTGGAATCCAGCGGATCCACAGCCGGATAAATACCGAGGGCGGCAATCTTACGGCTCAATACCGTCGTAGCATCGAGGTGCGCAAAGGTCGTTGCCGGTGCGGGGTCGGTCAGGTCGTCCGCCGGCACATAGACGGCCTGTACGGAGGTGATGGATCCTCTTTTGGTCGAGGTGATGCGTTCCTGCATGATACCCATCTCGGTGGCCAGGGTGGGCTGGTAGCCTACCGCCGAAGGCATCCGGCCGAGCAGGGCGGATACTTCCGAACCCGCCTGCGTAAAGCGGAAGATGTTGTCGATAAAGAAAAGAATATCCCGGCCGCCGGCAGGATCGCTGAGATCGCCGTCGCGATAGTATTCGGCCACGGTCAACCCGGACAGGGCTACGCGGGCACGTGCACCGGGCGGTTCGTTCATCTGACCAAAAACAAGGGTTGCCTGTGATTTGGCAAGTTCGTCCATGTCCACTTTGGACAGGTCCCAACCTCCTTGCTCCATGCTTTCCTTGAATTCATGACCATATTTGATAACCCCTGATTCGATCATTTCCCGGAGGAGGTCGTTTCCTTCACGGGTACGTTCGCCTACGCCGGCAAACACGGAAATACCGGCATATCCTTTGGCGATATTGTTGATCAATTCCATGATCAACACGGTCTTGCCCACACCGGCACCGCCAAACAGACCGATCTTCCCTCCTTTGGAATAGGGCTCGATCAGGTCGATGACTTTGATACCGGTATAGAGGATTTCCTTGCTGGTGGAAAGCTCCTCATAGGTAGGCGGTTTACGGTGGATCGGGTAGGAGCGTTCGTCTTTGGTGACCGTGCCAATCCCGTCGATGGCCTCACCGACGACATTGAAAAGACGCCCTTTGATCTGTTCGCCGACGGGCATCGTGATATTTTTTCCCGTGTCCACGACCTGCATGCCGCGCATAAGACCATCGGTACTATCCATGGCAACCGCCCTGACGCTGTCTTCTCCGAGGTGTTGCTGCACTTCCAGGATCACTTTTTCGCCCGTTGGGCGCGTGATCTCAAGCGCGTTAAGGATATCGGGGATGGAGCTGTTCTCACCGGCAAAACTTACGTCTACTACCGGGCCAATGATCTGTTTTATCGTGCCGACGTTCATAATCTATTGATATACTTATAGTTAGGGTCTAAATACGGGGTCAATTGCGGCGCAAAGATAGCAAGGAAATCACGGAAAAAGAAGGAGTTTTCAGTTTTTACGGGAAGGAAAAGGGCCTTTTCAGGAAAGTATTATTCTTCTTCTTCTCCGGCTGCTTCCGAATGAATCATGGGTTCGATCCAGAAGTTGTTGGTCCCTTCCCCGGCAAGGATCCGGACCACCTGGTTGTTGATCATTTCCAGTAGGGCCAGGAAGGTGATGATCGCGTGGATCCGGCTTTCCGTGACATCGAAGATATCGTTGAAATCCAACCGGGGCTTGATCACCAGTTTGTTGATAATGATCGTTTGCTCCTCCTGGACGGTGTAGGTGTATTTGACAATGGTATGTACCGGGTGGCGCTGATTGTATTCATAGCGTTCCATTACCCGTTTGAAAGCCTGCAGAAGTTTATACAGGGTCAGACTTTCGAGTTCGGCATCCGCCAGCGCTTCTTCTGCCAGCGATTGCAGTTCCACCTCAATATTGCCTCGGGGAAAAGCCATCGACCTCGATTCTTCGCGGATGCGTAAGTCTTCTGTTGCCTCTTTGTAGGCTTTATATTCGATGAGTCGCTGGATCAGTTCTTCCCGCGGATCGATTTCATTGCCTTCGGCATCGACTTCCTTGCGCGGGATGAGCATCTTGGCTTTGATCCGCATGAGCGTGGCGGCCACCAGGATGAATTCGGAGGCGAGATCGATGTTGAGTGTCTCCATCGTATGCACGTAGTCCAGGAAATCATCCGTGATCCTGGCGATGGGGATGTCATAGATATCCAGTTCATCGCGTTCGATGAAAAACAGGAGAAGGTCAAAGGGACCTTCAAAAGCGTCGATCCGGATGGTATATGTCAAGGCGTGCGATTACTTTTAGCGGGTCAAAGATATTATTATGACCCCACAGCCCGGCAGGCTGTTTTTATTGCCTTCCCCGATTACCGAAAACGGGGTGGATATGATTCCGGTGCAGGCTGTCTCGATCCTGCACGGTCTGGAATATTTCCTTGTCGAAAAAGCAAGGACAGCCCGCCGGTATATCAGCGCCACCAGGCCCCCAGGGCCGATCGACCGCCTCCGGATCACGGAGATGCCGGAAGGTGATATTCCCGCCCGGGAGGTGCAGGCCCACCTGCAGCCTTTACGGGATGGAAAGGATATGGGTATCCTGTCGGAAGCAGGGCTCCCTGGTATCGCAGATCCGGGACGGGTGTATGTGGCGGAGGCACACCGTATGGGTGTTGCGGTTATCCCGGTGGCAGGGCCTTCAAGTATTTTTATGGCGCTGATGGCTTCCGGGCTGGAAGGACAACGATTTATGTTTCATGGGTACCTGAGCGCCAAAAAAGAAGAACTGGGCCGTCAGCTCCGGGACCTGGAGCAGCGTGCCGATCGGGATGATGCCACGCAGATCTTCATCGAAGCACCCTATCGAAACCAGCAGGTTATGGCCACCGTCGAAAAACTGGTCAGCCCTCACCGGCTCTTTTGCATTGCAGCAGGAATCGGGGAAGAGGATGGATTGGTGAAGACAAAGCGTGTAGGGGATTGGGTTAAGACCGGGTGGCCGGAGATACACAAAGTGCCGGCTGTGTTTTTGATGAGATGAGAGAGCGACCCTTCGGCTACGCTCAGGGCAAGGAGAGCGACCCTTCGGCTACGCTCAGGGCAAGGAGAGCGAGAGAGCGTGGGTCAATGGTGAGATGGCTTTAAGCAAATTTACGATACACGATCACGGTTCATGTATTTGGATGGACGTGGCTAAACTAATTATATCCTAATATTGTTGCTCAATCACACATTCAGATCACATGAGTAGCGTTGGCGCGGAAACAATGGAACAGAAGGCCTTGGAGGCTAAAGGTTTCCTGGACCTGCCGGTGGATCCTTCCCTGGATCTGGTAGCGGAGATCCAACGGATGAAGAAGGAAAAAAATGCCATCATCCTGGCGCATTATTACCAGGACTCGGAGATCCAGGATGTGGCGGATTATATCGGGGACAGTCTCGGCCTGTCGCAACAGGCAGCGGCAACCACGGCCGATATGATTGTATTTGCCGGCGTGCATTTTATGGCTGAAACTGCCAAGATCTTATCCCCGAAAAAGAAAGTGGTGTTACCGGACCTTAAAGCAGGGTGTTCCCTGGCGGATTCCTGTCCCGCTCCTTTATTCAAAAAATTCAAAGCCCTTCATCCGGATGCGGTGGTCGTGTCTTACATCAATTGTACCGCCGAACTCAAGACGCTCACGGACATCTGCTGTACCTCCACCAATGCGGTGCATGTCATCAACAGCATCCCAAAAGATAAAGAGATCATCTTCGCCCCGGACCGCAACCTGGGCGCTTATCTCGAAAAGAAAACAGGCCGCAAGCTGATCCTCTGGAACGGCACCTGTATGGTGCACGAGATTTTTTCACATGAAAAAATAGCGCGGCTCCAGGTGCAATATCCGGAAGCCAAGCTGATCGCGCACCCGGAGTGCGAAGCCCACATCCTGGACATGGCGGATTATATCGGCTCTACGAGCGGACTGCTCAAATACACGAAGACAAACCCGGCAAAACAATTTATCGTTGTCACGGAACCCGGCATCATCCACCAGATGGAACTGGCCAGTCCCGACAAACTGTTCATTCCTGCCCCGCCGAATAATACCTGTGCCTGCAATGAATGCCCCCACATGAAACGCAATACGATGGAGAAACTCTATCGCTGCATGAAATATGAGCAGCCTGAGATCATCCTGCCGGACTGGGTGATCGAGCAGGGGAGAGCGAGCATCGACCGGATGCTGGAGATATCCAGGCAGGCAGGTCTGTAAAGGATCCTCCCAGGGGTGGAGCAGGGCCGTCAGTTCTAGTCTGCCGGGGCAATTAATTACCCCGGGTGGAATACGATGCAGGGCGGTACGGTCGTTAACTTCTATCTTTGCGGGCCAAAGGACATGATGAAGGGACGATTTCTACTGTTTATTCTCCTCATTTTCAGCGTATCAGCACATAGTCAGAAGGGTTACGAACTCGGGGCTTTGGCCGGTGTCAGCAACTATATCGGGGATATCAACACGGATTTTTCCCTCAAAACGCCAGGTCCTTCCCTGGGGCTCATCGGCCGGTACAATTTCAATTCCCGCACCTCCCTGAGACTTGATATCGGCGCTGGCCGGCTGATCGGGAAAGATCAACATTCGGAAAATCCTTTCCAGCAAGCCCGCAATCTCAGTTTCCGCACGGATTACGTAGATGCTTCTATCGGTTTTGAATTCAATTTCTTTCATCTCATCCACGGCAGCCGGGATAAATATTATACGCCTTACATCTTCGGTGGCCTGGTCCTCGCTTATTACAATCCAAAAGCCAGGCTGGATGGTGCATGGCACGCACTGCGTCCCCTGGGTACGGAAGGACAGCGCGTCGGCAGCGAATATTCCCTGATCGCCGGTGGCCTGGGCTACGGTATCGGGTTTAAGATGGACTTCAATTATGAGTGGAGTTTCAATGCAGAATTGAGCGTGCGTCAACTCGGTACCGATTATCTCGATGATGTGAGTACCGTGTATCCCAACATGGCAGAACTCCGGTCCAGGCATGGTGATATCGCCGTCCGGTTGTCGGACCGTTCAGTTGAATTGGGCATCGATCCCATCGGTGAACCTGGCCGTCAGCGGGGTAATAGTGAAGACAATGACACTTACTACTCCCTTCGGGTGGGGGTCGCCTACTACATCGGCTTGCTGCAATGCCCGGCGATCAGCCGGCCGCATGACTAGCGCGTCGAAGGCCTCCGGCCAGATCCCCTATCTTTGAGCATGGTCAGGCATTATTCGATCACGGTTGGCCCGTTCCCCCGAGGTTTTCATATCATCACATCGTCTGTGTACGCAGCTGTATCGCATTGGCCGAAGGAAGGACTCCTCCAGGTCTTCATCCAGCACACGTCTGCGGCACTTTGCATCAATGAGAATGCCGATCCTTCGGTATTGCATGACTTCGATTTGTATTTTGACCGGCTGGCCCCCGAAGATCTTCCGGGCATCCGCCATGATGCCGAAGGACCGGATGACATGCCCGCCCACATCAAAAGTGTCCTCGCAGGATCGAGTGTGCAAATACCGATCCTCGACGGCCATCCCGCCCTCGGAACCTGGCAGGGTATCTTTCTCTGTGAATACCGGAACCAGGCGCGCCAACGTCATCTCATCATCAGTGTGATCGACTAGATGATACTCAATAGTACATGGGTATTGTTTGGGGAAGGTTTGATGACCGGGATCACGCTGACCCTTATGCTGGGCCCGGTGACCATGGTGATTCTTCGCAATGGTTTGCATTTTAACCGGCTGGCCGGGATATGGGCGGCGGCGGGCACCTGGGTAAGCGATTTTATTTTTATCAGCCTGACCTTTTGGATGACCACTTCGATGGAGCGCTGGACCCATGTGCCGGCCAATCGGCTGATGATCTATCTCGCCGGTGGAGCTGGACTTTTCGCCATGGGCCTGCTGATGGCTCGCGCAAAGCGGAAGCAGCAGGAAAGGGAGATACGGACCGCCTCAGGGTATACGCGGGCCTTTTTTTCCGGTTTTGTCATCAATTCGCTCTCCCCATTCACGCTATTCTTCTGGCTTGGCGCCGCAGTGTTCGTTCACATGCAAAGTGATCCACCGGTATATTATTATGTAGGGCTCCTGGCTTCGCTGGCCACTGGTGATTTTCTCAAGGCCTGGATGGCGCCGAAACTGACGTTGTGGCTGAAAGAACACTATGTGTACTGGGTGCAGGTGGTGGCGGGAATATTGATCGCGGTGACAGGCCTGTTTATTGTTTACAGGGGATTAATGGAATTCATGGCATAGTGCCTGCCTGCAGGCCAAAACTATTTGTGGAAGAGTAAATGGTAAAATCAGCATTCAGCAATCTTGTATTTGATTTTGGCAATGTGCTCCTCGACATTGACATCCCCGGGGCCATGGATCGCCTGATGGGTCTCCTGCGAAAGGATGCGGACCGCACCAGGATCGATCAGGTCCTGCTCCAATATGAACGTGGAAAAGTCAGCAATGAGATCTTTATCAATACCGTCATCAGCCAGAGCGGGCGGCATGTCCAGGCACTGGATGTCATCGAGGCCTGGAACAGCATGTTGATCGGTATACCGGCCTCCCGGCTGGAGATGCTGTTGAAATTGAGAAAAAAATACAAGGTCTACCTGCTCAGCAACACCAATGCCCTGCATATCGAATGGGTAAGGCGCTATATGGCGCGCACCTATGGCCACCGGGATTTTGAAGCAGTCTATTTCGACCACGCTTATTATTCGCACGAAATCGGTGAGCGTAAACCGGATGCTTCCATTTTTCAGTATCTCATCCGGGATACAGGCCTGGTGCCGGGGGAGTCACTGTTTTTGGATGATCATCTGCCAAATATTGAGGCCGCCCTGGCCCTTGGGTTTGGTACCCATCTCAAGCGGGAAGAGGAAGAAATCACGGATGTGCTGAGGAACCTCTACTGATGTTTTGCCGGAGGCAAACGATCAATGCAGATTCCGTATGTATTCCTGCAGGTCCGGATAGGTAGCGGCCCATTTGGCCAGCGCATCCGGCTGTATCCGGATGCCGTCGATATAGGGAACGATACGCGCCTCACGGAATCCGGCCACCAGCACCTGGTCCAGCAATACCCTGGCATCTTCATAGGTCGTCAACATGCCGGTCATATATTGGTATTGTCCATTGGCGTTATCCATCTCAATAAAAAGTTCCTGCAGGGATTCCAGGTTGGTGTTCTGCAGGATCTGGGTGATCGATGTAAGCTGGACGGTGTAATAAAATCCATGCCGCAGCGAAGTGAACTTAAGTCCCGCCTCATTTTGCATGTTTTCAGGCACCTGGATGTTTTCAATATGGATGGAAACCGGTTCACCGGCGTAGCCATGAGGAGTAATTTCGAGGCGTTGATTGAGCCTGTTGAAAAGGGGATGAGCCTGCATACCCGGGGGCATTGCGGCGATCGGAAAGGAGGATCCGTATCCTTTAAGGATTAACCTGCCTCTTGCGACACCCTTCCGGACCAGGTAAGCGGCCGCTTCTTCCGATTTTTTGATCGAATAGTAAACACTGTAGGTGCGCTGACCGGATGGGATCTCGAAGCAACTCAGTTCGGCGGTTATGGTTGGATAGATGAGCATGAGATTGGCCAGCAGATCCAGTTTCTTCGTGTTTTGCGGCGTGAGGATATCGGATGCATCTTCGAAAAACAGGTGGGAGATGAAATACTCCTTCACCTCCGCGGGTTTGGCGGGTGTTTCGACAGGATTGCGTTTTGCCTCACCGGAGGTGATAAACTGCTGAAACGTCGGGAGTTCAGAGATTTCCTGGTGGGCCTGCAGGGGTTGTTTAAAAAAAACACGGTAGATATCCTCCGCCCCGTATCCGTCCTTGCGATCCGAAGAGAGGTAGGCGGTCATGCCGTCCGGCGAAATGATCATATAGGTTTCATTGCCGGCGCTGTTGACGGGGAAGCCCAGATTTTCAGCCGCGGACCATGTTTTTTTCAGGGGATCAAAAGCGCAGCTGAAAATATCATACCCGCCGATGCTTTGGAGGTTGTCGGATGAATAAAATACGGTGAGGCCGTTTCGCGTAAGAAACGGATAGCGCTCGTCATAAAACGTGTTGATGGCCGGTCCGAGGTTAATGGCTTTAGACCAGCGGTTTTTTTCCAGGAACGAAATATAGAGATCATACCCGCCATACCCGCCAGGGCGATCAGAGGAAAAGAGGATGATGCTGTCGTTGAAAAAGGTGAGATCCGTACCGTCATTGCTGGCATAAAACGGGCCATCGAAACAGCCTTTATAGGTTTGATCCTTTTCCCTGGAAAACGTATCCGTACGGATTTTCCATTGTTGTCCCTCCCGGGTCAGGTAATAAAGGATCTGGCCATTGGTACTGAATCCGCAGGCCTCTTCGTACCCGGAGGTATTGATATGGGCGGGAAGCGGGGCCGGGTCTGACCATTTGCCGTTGGTCAGGATCGTGGCATAGATGTCGACGTTTCCGTTTGCCGGTTTCAGGAGCGATTTGTCCTCCCGGTCGGAACTGAAATAGATTTTATCGAGGACGGTTGGGCTGTTTTTGACGCCGAACTCCCGGTAGACCGTATTGATCGTGGTGCCCGCGTTTTCTACATAAGTTTTCTCATCCGCATATTTTAAACGCAGACCGTTGGCGCAACGGAATACCTGGTCTTTTACCCATGCCCTTCGCGGATCATCGCTTTTGGCCTTTTGCAAAAAACGTTTGTAGGAGGAGGTGGCTTCCGCGAAGAGGGTTTTCGCTTCGTAACAACGGGCAACCTGAAAAAAGACATCCGCCTGGGTTTTTCCTGCGTTGATCAGGGATTGAAAAACCCGTAAGGCGCCATCCACGTCATTGGTCTCATACAGGCATATGCCGATTTTCAGCCGGAGTTTTTTGTCCTTTGTATTCTCGGATCCGCTTTGCCGGTAATAGGCGAGGGCTTCCCGGTATCGAGCGCGATCGTACGCGGTGTCTGCTTTCTTTTTCAAGCCTGCAAGGGACGGTTGCGCCGTACCTGCCAGCACAGTCAGAAAAACCAAGAGGAGGGTGTTGGCTGCCAGCCTCACCCGGACTAGGTACCTGGTCGTCATCGGCTGGCTCCGCATCCACTTAGATCTCGCGCTCCGGATCAAATGCTTCGAGGTAGTCCGCCACCTTGCGAAGGAAGGAGCCTCCCAAAGCACCGTCCACCACGCGATGGTCGTAGGACATTGACAGGAACATGTAGTGGCGTATCGCGATGAGATCGCCATAGGGCGTCTCGACGACACCCGGTTTTTTCTTGATGGCGCCTGTGGCCATGATGGCTACCTGGGGTTGATTGATGATCGGCGTCCCCATCACGTTGCCAAAGGTGCCCACATTGGTCAGGGTGAAGGTGCCATCCTGGATCTCTTCGGGTTTCAGTTTGTTCGTACGCGCGCGATTGGCGAGATCGTTGACTTTTTTCGTCAATCCCATGAGGTTATAGCCGTCCGCGTTGTGGATGACGGGCACGATCAGGTTGCCGGAGGGCAAGGCCGCGGCCATGCCGATATTGATATTCTTTTTCAGAATAATGGTATCTCCCTCCACGGAAATATTGATCATCGGGTAATCGCGGATAGCCTTGACGATGGCTTCGATGAAGATCGGTGTAAAAGTGATTTTCTCGCCGTATTTCTTTTGAAACACTTCTTTCACTTTTTCACGCCACTGCACGATATCCGTGACATCCACTTCGACAAATGAAGTGACGTGCGGCGAAGTATGTTTGGACCGGACCATGTGCTCGGCGATCAGCTTGCGCATGCGGTCCATTTCGATGATCTCGTATGCTCCATCGGCGCTGGGCACGGTGACCTTTGCGGCGGGAACAGTTTCCACCGCTGGAGGTGGGGCGACGGGTGTTGAAAGTGTTACGCCGGATTTGCGGTTTTGCACATAAGCGAGGATATCACTTTTGGTGACGCGGCCTTCCTGGCCGGTCCCTGCGATGTGGTCGAGTTCTGCCTGGCTGATGCCTTCGGAGGCAGCAATATTCCGTACCAGGGGGCTATAAAATCGACCGGAGGAGTTTGCTGTTAGGGTCTGAACCTGGGGCGGAGTGGCAACTGGTACGTATGGAACAGCCGGGATGGTTACTGTTGGGACCTTAACGACAGGCGTTTCTTCCACTTTGACTACCGGTGGCGGCGGAGGTGTCTGTTTTACAGGCGGTTCAGGGCTGCCGTTGCTCCTGGATGCCCCTGCCTTGGCCTCCGTGGCGATGATGGCAATGGTCTGGCCTACCGGGACGACGGCGTTTTCGGCGAAAAGCACTTTTTCCAGGCGGCCGGCTACCGGAGAAGGGATTTCGCTGTCCACTTTATCGGTGGCAATTTCCAGGATGGTTTCATCCAAAGCCACCAGGTCGCCCGGTTTTTTGAGCCATCGCAGGATGGTGGCTTCCATGATGCTCTCGCCCATTTTAGGCATGATGAGATTAAAGTCTGCCATGGTGCAAAGATAATTGATTCTATACCTCCTATTCTTCTCTACATTTATTGTCTCAAACCAACCAAAACCTCCGTCTATGCGCCTTCCTACCTTTTTCTGGCTTGTCCTTGCGGCAGCCGGCCTGCTGGTTTCCTGTAAAAAGGGTTTTCAAACCCCCACGCAAAGCGCCGAAGAGATCGGCCGGTATATTTCCGCCCATGTGCCCGGTGTGATCGAAGTGAACGACCCGGTCCGCATCCGGTTTGCCGTCCCGGTTGATTCCACGAAAACGGACGCCTTATTTTCCTTCAATCCGTCCACCCCCGGAAAATATTATTGGGAAGACGCTTCCACGCTGGCTTTTATGCCGGACAAGGGATGGAAGCCCGGTGCTTCTTATCAGCTCCAGGTCAATCTTGACAAAGGAATCCAAAACGTGGATCCGAAAATGAAAAAGGTCGTCTTTGAATTTATGATCCGGCCTGTGAGAATGGTGGTTTCTTTTGAACCACTGGTGCCAGAGTTTGACGGCGATCAGCCGAAGTACCTGCTCCGGGGCCGTTTTATGACGTCCATTCATGTCGACAGCGCGATCCTGGCCAAAGCCATCACCGTCAAGTCCAAGGGTACAATGGATGCCCCGCAATGGATGCATAGTGATGACGGACGAACGCACGAAGTGGTCATCCCCGACATTGCGCCGGATGCTTCCCTGGAATTCAGATGGGATGGTAAGGCTATCGGGGCAGATGCTTCCGGCAGCAAGGCAATACAGATTCCCAAAGGGAATGCATTAAGCATCCTCTCCTTCGTTCCGGGTGAAGACGGGGAGAAGAAAGTCAGTTTTTATTTTTCCCAGAAACTCAATCCCGCCCAGGACCTGAACGGTCTGGTCACCATCAATGGATCGACCGATGGATTTACGCTTCGGAAACAGGATCATGTCCTGTCCATCTACCCGGGTGAAGAAATGGAAGGCACGATGTCGATCCAGTTTCATGAATCCATTTCCTCCGTGAGCAATAAAACCCTGGGGAAAACAGAAACCCTGGATATTTCCCTGGAGGATAGCAAGCCCGGGGTGCGGCTCGTGGGCAGTGGTGTCATCACGCCGGGCAATGAAGCCGTGGTATTTCCTTTTGAGGCGATCAACCTGCGTTCGGTGGAAGTGGAGGTGTTGCGCATTTATGAAAACAACATCCTTCAATACCTGCAGTCCAACAGCCTGCAGGATCAATGGGGGCTTGAACCCGTCGGACGCGTGATCTTCCAGAAGGAAGTGGATCTTGAATCCATTTCCGACCAAAGCAATCAATATGTATGGACCCGGTATACGTTAGATCTCGGTCCCCTGGTCAAGCTCGCCCCCGGCAGCCTTTACCAGGTCCGTATCGGATTTAAGGGAAAGGATACGTATCTGGACTGCATCAAGGAGATCGTGACCGAACCCCAGCCCGCTCCATACGGGGAGATCGCAAGCATCTGGGAGTACAATTATTACTATGAGGATTTCTCCTGGGATCAGACAGATGATCCGTGTTACCCGGCCTATTACAGCCCGCAGCGATACATCAGCCGTAATATTCTCGCATCCGATATCGGCCTGACCGCCAAGCAAAATGAAACCGGTAAGATCTGGGTGTTTGCCAATTCGCTCCAATCGACCACTCCGCTCATCGGGGCGGAGATCGAGGTATTTGATTTTCAGCAGCAGACCCTTGGAAAGGCCACCACATCCGGGGACGGTTCGGTGGCACTGGACATCCCGCGCAAGGCTTTTTTCGTCGTCGCCACGCAGGGAAGCCAGAAAGGATACCTGCGGATGGCCGATGGTTTGTCCCTGTCCCTGAGTGAATTTGACGCGGGGGGCACGGGGTACCAGGAAGGATTGCGCGGGTATCTCTATTCGGAAAGAGACGTCTGGCGACCCGGGGACAGTGTCTTCCTCAATTTTATCCTTTGGGATCCGGAAGGAAAAATCGATGCGCGTCACCCGGTGATGCTGACGGTCACCAATCCGCTTGGACAAAAAGTGTTTACCCGCACAAGTCCGGTATCCGTCGGGGGCATCTACGACCTCGCCTTTGCTACCGGGGTCAGTGATCCCACCGGCAACTGGATGGCCAGGGTGCAAATCGGGGATGCGGTCTTTTCCAGGTATCTCAAAATCGAAACCATCAAACCCAACCGGTTGAAGATCGAAGCCATAATGCCCGAAGCGATTATCGCTACGGCCAAAAACCAGAAAATCGAATTGGCCTCCGAATGGCTGTTTGGCGCTCCCGCTGCCAATCTCAAAGCGGAGGTGGAAGCACAATTCAGCCCGAGTGAATTCACGGCGACGGGATTCGGGGACTTTGTGTTCAGCGACCCGGCCCGCCGCACCCCCAGTACCGTGATGACCATTTTTGACGGGACCCTGGATGCACAGGGAAAGGCCAGCTTTGATATCCCGGATATCCGTGAATACATGCCGGAGGGCCAACTCACGATGTCAGTCAAGACCCGCGTATTTGAATCCGGCGGAGATTTCAGCACTGACCGCTACTCGACCATTTTTCATCCATATGATCATTATGCCGGCGTGTATATCCCTTCCAACCGGTGGGGATACCAGGAGATGAAGATTAATGAGCCGAATGATGTGCAGTTTGCTTCGGTATCCACGACGGGTAAAGCAGCCGGCGGCAGATCCCTGAGTGTGGGGATCTATCATGCCAACTGGGATTGGTGGTGGGACACTTCCTCCGGCGACATCACGCAATACAACAGCGAAACGCATCTCGGTTCCATACAAACCGACACGGTGGTGACGGGCAGGGACGGCATCGTCCACTATAAGGTCAGGCCACCGAGTTATGGTTCCTACATGATCCGAGTCTGTGACACGGAATCGGGGCATTGTGCGGGGCAGTTCTTTTATGCCGGCGCCTGGGGCGATCCATCCGACGACAGTGATGCCGCCAACCGGTTGTCATTCACTACGGATAAAGAGAAATATGATGTCGGTGAAAAGATCAAACTCAACATTCCATCGGCCACAGGTGCCCGGATATTGCTGACGATCGAAAAAAACAACAAAGTGCTTTCTTCGAGGTGGTATCCAGTCAAAGCGGATCAGACGCAAATCACGATCGATGCCACAGCTGACATGATGCCCAATGCCTATGCCTATGTCAGCCATATCCAGCCTTATGATCATCCCTCCAATGATATGCCGTTGCGCATGTACGGTGTCATGCCGCTGATGGTGGAGGATCCGGCGACAAAGCTTCACCCGGAGGTCCAGGTACAGGAGGTGTTGATGCCCGACAAGGATTTTACCGTGACGGTCAGCGAAAAGGACAAGTTGCCTATGGCTTACACCATTGCCGTGGTGGATGAGGGCCTGCTTGGACTGACGCGATTCGAATCACCGGATCCGTGGAAGCATTTTCACCAGCAGGAAGCCCTGGCCGTGCAGACCTGGGATATGTTTGATGAAGTGCTGGGCGGTTATGGCGGAACGATCGAACGAATGTTAAGTCTTGGCGGGGATGAAGCGGCCAAGCTTGTCGACGCCCCGCAGGCGCAGCGGTTCAAACCGGTGGTCATGCATCTCGGACCATACTACCTCGATCCCGGGCAGAAGAAGACGCATACGATCCACATGCCCAATTATGTGGGTGCCGTTCGCACCATGATCGTAGCCTCGGACCGCAAGCGCTGGGGGGCTGCCGATAAGACGAGCCAGGTGAAATCGGATATGATGATCCAGTCCACCCTGCCGAGAATGGTATCGCCGGGAGAGACTATCTCGGTGCCGGTGCAGGTATTTGCCATGGCGGATCAGGTCAAAGCGGTGGATGTCACGATCAGGCCGAATGCGTTAGGAAACATCGTGGGGCCTTCATCACAAACGGTATCGTTTACCAATCCGGGTGACAAGATGATCAACTTCAGTCTCAAAATTGCGGAACGCCCCGGCTTGCTCACGGTCGACGTGGTGGCCAAAGCAGGGAGCCAGACAACCACGCAAAAATTTGAGCTGGATGTGCGCATCCCCAATCCGATCGCTACGGAAGTAGCGGCTGCGACTGTGGCGGCAGGGCAGAAATGGAGTGGTAAGATTCCATTGCCCGGGATGAAAGGTACCAATGAGGCCAGTGTGGAGATTTCCCAGATGCCTCCTATCGACCTGGAGCGCCGTTTACAATATCTGATCCATTATCCATACGGCTGCCTGGAGCAAACTATCTCTTCCGTCTTTCCCCAACTCTATCTGGCTTCCCTGACGGACCTGACCGCTACGCAGGATCAGGAGGTGCGCAAGAACATCCAGGCCGGTCTGCAACGCTTAAAACGTTTCAGCCTGCCTTCCGGTGGGTTCACATATTGGCCGGGTGAAAATTACCGGGACAGTTGGACCAACAGTTATGCCGGTCACTTTATGATCGAAGCTTCCAAAGCGGGATATGCGGTGGATGCGGCCATGTTGGATGCATGGCGCACCGCCCAGAAAAAAGATGCGCAGGCCTACCGGGCGGGTCAGTATTACCGCGATGATCTCAACCAGGCTTACCGCCTCTACACCCTGGCGGTGGATGGAGATCCGGCCTGGGGGCTGATGAACCGGTTGCGGGCGCAAAAGGACCTGGACTATGCCGCTACCTGGATGCTGGCTGCCGCTTACGCGGTCGGGAAACGGAATGATGTCGCTACCCGGCTGATCGAGAAACTGAATACGGATATCAAACCATACCAGGAGTTGTCCTACACTTATGGATCGGATGTGCGGGATAAGGCCATCATCCTGGAAGCATTTCTGGCGATGGGCAAAACGGATGACGCGATGAATGTGGCGAGATCCATTGCTGCCTCCATGTCCTCGGAAGGATGGTACAGCACACAGACTACTTCCTTTGCCCTCCTGGCGATGGGCAAGATGGCAAAGCTTTTTGCCAAGGGCACGCTGACCGCCACCATGACACAGGCGGGGCAATCGCCCATCCGAATATCGACCACAAAAGCCTTGGTGAAAAAGACGCTGGACGTCAATCAACCGGACCTGGCCATCGAGAATACGTCCAACGGGCCTTTGTTTATCCGGGTGACCGGATCCGGCCGTCCGCTCAAAGGCGTCGCAACGGAGGTCAAGAGGAACCTCAGCATGAAAGTGAAATACATGGATATCACCGGGAAGGATCTTGTGCCGGATAAACTAAAGAAAGGCACGGATTTCATCGTTCAGATCACCGTGACCAATCCGGGTACTTTCACCAATCACCTGGATCAGCTCGCCTTATCCTATCTCTTTCCCAGCGGGTGGGAGATTACCAACCAGCGGCTGGATCAATTTGATGATCGCTTCAAAAACGGCTACGCGCGTTACCAGGATTACCGGGACGATCGCGTCAACACGTTCTTCAGTATGGACCGTGGAGTGTGGACACAAAATTTTGTCATGACCGCTACCTACACTGGAAAATATTGGATGCCGGATATCCTTTGTGACGCGATGTACTCACACCAGGTGCAGGCGAGGGTGCCTGGGAGATGGGTGGAGGTGGTGAATTGAAAAAGCGACCCTTCGGCTCCGCTCAGGGCGAGGAAAGCGACCCTTGCGCCACCGCTGAAGCTATGGCGGCACGCGGTCGGCTCCGCTCAGGGCAAGGAAAGTAAGAGGCAATTGACAGGCAATTGTCATTAGGGTAATGAGTAGTGTGAAGAAGAAAAAATACTATTGGCTCTTCGTTGTGGTGCCGCTGATGGCATGGTGGTTTTGTCTGCCGGATCCGTTATTTGATGAACCTTACAGTACGGTGTTGGTGGATAAGGATGGGCAAATGTTAGGGGCGAGGATCGCGGCGGATGGACAATGGCGCTTTCCGGGAGCGGATCTCGAAGTGCCTGAAACATTTGAGAAGTGTCTTCTTCAGTTTGAAGACAAACGGTTTTATCACCACAGCGGCGTGGATGTGCTGGCGATGATGCGGGCGATGCGGGAAAATCTTGCCGCCGGCAAGATCGTCAGCGGAGGAAGCACCCTCACCATGCAAACCATGCGATTGGCGAGAGGAGGAAAGTCCCGGAACCTCTGGCAGAAGGGCATCGAAATGTTTTGGGCGTGGAGGAGTGAATTCCGTTTTTCAAAAAAAGAGATCCTGCAAGTCTACGCGGCGCATGCGCCCTTTGGGGGCAACGTGGTGGGATTGGGAGCGGCGAGCTGGCGCTATTTCCATAAGACGCCGGATCAGCTCTCGTGGGGAGAAGCCGCTGCATTGGCCGTCCTGCCCAACGCGCCTGGGATGATCCACCCGGGCAGGAACCGGGATACTTTTTTAGAAAAGAGGAATCGTCTCCTGCGCCTCCTGGAGCAAAAGGGCATCATCGATGAGACGGAAGCATCACTTGCCTTGCAGGAGCCTTTGCCGTCAGCGCCTATCCCGCTGCCGGATGATGCACCGCATGTGCTCAGCCATTACAGCGGGACGGGAATTACCCTGCACAGCACATTGGACCATACGTTGCAGGAGCGGCTGACGGAATTGTTGCAACGCCACTCGGATATCCTCAGCCTCAATGGCGTGAATAATGCTGCCCTCCTGGTGATGGAGACAGAAAGCGGGGAAGTCCGCGCCTATATCGGTAATGTCGCGCATGACGATAAGGGGCATCAAAATGATGTGGATATCATCCGGTCGGAACGTAGCTCGGGCAGTATCCTCAAGCCGTTTTTGTATTGCGCCGCGCTGGAAGACGGGCTGATCACACCACATGGAATGGTGGAGGATATCCCTACCTACATCCGCGGATATCAGCCGTTGAATTTTTCGCAACAGTACAGTGGCATGGTGCCGGCGGACCAGGCGCTGGCGATGAGTCTCAATGTTCCTGCTGTGCGGCTGTTGCAGCAATATGGGATCCTGTCTTTCAAAGAAAAGCTCATCCGGGCCGGCATCACCACTTTACATTATTCCCCGGAGCACTATGGATTGCCTTTAGTGCTCGGTGGCGCGGAGGTGACATTATGGGATGTGTGCGGCGCATATGCGACCATGGGCCGGATCCTGGGTCATGCTTACCGGTTTGATCATCAGTATAGCCAGGAGGATATTCATTCGCCGGTTTTATTGACACCGGATCAACGACATCAGACGGAAGATGAAAGACAACCGCTTCCGGTCGTGTGGGATGTCGGAGCGATCTGGCAAACGTTTGAAGCCATGAGCACGTTGCGCAGGCCTGACCAGGAAGGGCAGTGGGAGACGTTTGCAAGCAGCAAACGCGTGGCCTGGAAGACCGGGACCAGTTTTGGTTTTCGCGATGCCTGGGCTGTGGGTGTGACGCCAAGGTATACCATCGGCGTATGGGTTGGGAACGCGGATGGAGAAGGAAGGCCCGGGGTGATCGGGTTGCATGCTGCGGCTCCGATCCTGTTTGATGTGCTGCGCATGCTCCCTGCGCCGGATGCCTGGTGGAGTGAGCCTTATGACGCGCTCAGGCCGGCCGTGACTTGCCGGGAGAGCGGATGGCTGGCAGGGCCGCAATGTGCCATGACCGATACTACCTGGTTGCCGCACAGCAAGCAAATGCCAAAGCTTTGCACCTTTCACCAACAGACGTACACGGATCATGACCAGCATTACCGTTATGATCCATCGTGTATGCCAACCGGCGCCGTGGCACAATCTTATTTTGTCGTCCCGACCCTGGCAGAGAGTTACTACAAGCGGTATCATCCGGAATACAAGATCCTGCCGCCCCTGCATCCCGACTGCGCAGGTATCTCCCTGAACCGGAAGGATATCGCGATTGTCTATCCCCGATCGGGGTCGAAGATCTATATCCCATATGCCTGGGATAAGGAGAAATCCAAAGCTGTGTTCAGTGCTGTGCACCGTTCAGATACCGCGACGATCTACTGGCATCTCGACAAAACCTACCTCGGTAAAACGCGGGAGTTTCATCAAATGGAAATCGATCCCACACCTGGAAAGCACGTGCTGGTCCTGCAGGATGAAAGTGGATCGATGGTTACGGCCACTTTCGAAGTGTTGAGCAAATCTTAATTCCTGACAGCCGGATGGCTGTTACGGAGGAAAGAAAAAAGGCGCCTGCCTTTCGGAAGGACGCCTCACTTTCATACTAATATTACTCGTCGCGGGGTTTACTTGTATTTGCCGCGGATAAACCAGGCATTATCGTTGAAGACCAGGCCGACTTTTCCCCGAACGAAATTATCGGAGAGGCGATCGCCGCCGGTGCGCTTGCCCATATCGAAACCGATCTGCACCCAGGCAATATTGCGCTGAACGATCAGCGGTAAGGTAGCGCCCACCGTGACGGCCCATTCTTTGACTTGTGATCCCTCGATCACGCGTGGATCGGTCTTGGTGTAAAAGCCCGCGCGGTACTCCACGCGTTTGAAATAGGAAGAAATCGAATTGGCATCCGGTATCCAGGCCACCCCCATCGCAAAACGCTTCGTATCCTTGAGCGTATCCGGGTGTGCTTCGTTGACATAGTCGCTCCAGGCGGATGCCTGGTAATCGATTCCGACCCGGAAGCTTCCGGCATGGCGATACATCAACCCAATGCCATACGCTCCCGGCAAGGTGCCTCCGGAGGCATTGTCCCTGGAAAAGAAAGCGGTATCGAGGTCATTGATGACTTCGTTGACAGCAAAACGCGTGATGTCAGAGAGCGCGTCAAAATTGGACTGGCCACTGATGAAAGCGCCAACCGAAAGTAACCTGGAAGGATCATCTTCTTTTTCACGCGCTTTTTTCAGATCCAGGGGTTGTTCATACAGCAACCCGATGCGGTACTGAAACGCTTTGTACGATGTCGTGCGCTGAAAGATATCCCGGTAGGAATAAGGAAGATCAAGAAAAGTGATCTCTTCATTGAAGGCCTGTTTGCCATAGAAATAAGTCAGGTTGACGCCGGCTGCGAGGTTCTTGTATTTGAGCCCGTGTGACCAGGTAAACTGGTAAAGGCCACCGGTTCCCTTAAAATCCCGTTGGACGGAGCCGATGGAATCGATCTCATCGATGATGCGGATATGGTAACCGACCTGGGCATAGGGCCTGAGCGAGACACCTGTGCCCCAGGAGAACTTGGTTTCCCTGCGCTCCAGGGCTTCGTTGAGCGGATTGATGAGGGGCACATTGAGACTGAGATGGTCGAGATTTCCGCTCCAGATATTTTGTTTCTGGCCGATGCGCTCGAAGGCGGATTTTTTCATATAAAATCCCACCTGGAGGCTCGTGTATTGAAGGAATCCCAGCGATGCCGGGTTGTCGAGATTGGCTTCAAAAAAATCGTGATAGACAGATCCCAGGCCTCCCATGGAATGGCTGCTGGGCATGGCGTTTTCGAAGTAATCCCCGAGACCAAACTGGGAAAACGGGCTGTTATCCTTGGGCTGGGCGAAGGCTGAATAGGCCCCGAAAAGGGAAAAAACAGTCAATAAAAGGCTGAGCGTAAGCTTATTGGACATTAAAAGTCAGGATTTTGAACAGGCCTTTAACGACCAATTCGGGTTCGACAAATATCTCACTTTCCACTTTTTCCGCCAAAAATGAGGCATCCCCGCCTGTCATAACGACGGACACCTCCCCAAAAGCATCTCTCGCCCTGCTCAATATGCCTTCTATCTCCATCAGGATTCCCAGGCAAGCCCCGTTTTGCAGGGCATGGGTCGTGGAGTCGCCAAAGGGCAGTTCCGGCCAACCGGGTTCCACCAGCGGAAGCCTGGCTGTGTAAGCATGCATGGCCCGTAACCGCATCCTGAGACCGGGTGCAATGTTTCCCCCGAGATAGAAACCATTATGGGTGATCATGTCCATTGTGATGCAGGTCCCCGCATCGATGACCAGGAGGTTTTTGCCAGGCATCCGTGCGTACGCACCACAAGCCGCCGCGATGCGGTCTCTCCCTAAGGTTTGTGGCGTAGTATAGATGAGCCGAACCGGGAGCGGGGTTGTATGGCTCAGTTCGATTTTAGTTCCCGCCACGGGTAGGGAAGCGAGATCCCATTGCCGGTGACCGGTCGTGGAGGAAATGACGTGTTGGACCTGATATGCGGAGATCAGGGAAAGGAGCGAATCGAGCGCTTCCCCTTCGATGACCTCTGTATGCATGTGCATACCTGCTGCATCCAGGATGGCGGCCTTGGTTCGGGTGTTGCCGGTATCAATGCAGAGGTACATGGAATAGGTTAAAAGCGAAATGAGAAAAGGCAAAAGGAAAATAACATGGGTGCGCAGGAGTGTGGCAGAACCAGATTCGGGGAGTGCATTCCTGCAAGGCAATGATTTTTCAACAGATCAATGTTTAAAGTGGCGATAACCTGTGATCACCATGGCCATGCCATGGGCATTGCAATAATCGATGCTGTCTTTGTCTTTGACAGAACCGCCGGGATGGATCACCGCCGTGATGCCGGCATCGTGCGCAATCTCCACGCAATCAGGGAAAGGGAAGAACGCTTCCGAAGCCATGACTGAGCCATGCAGGTCAAAACCAAAAGCCGTCGCCTTGCCGATGGCCTGTTTGAGGGCATCCACGCGGGAGGTCTGGCCACAACCCATGCCGATGAGTTGTGCGTTTTTGACCAAAGCGATGCCGTTTGATTTCAGGTGCTTCACGCATTGATTGGCAAAGTGAAGGTCCGCCATTTCGACCTCTGTCGGATGACGGTCTGTGGCGAAGCTGAGTGAAGCCGGATCTTCCGTGATGAGGTCCATGTCCTGCCGGATAAAACCATCGAGAAGGGACTTGACCTGTTGACGAACGCGCGGATAGGTATGCAACTGCAGCAGGATCCGGTTTTTCTTTGCCTTCAGCAGTTCGAAAGCCTCCGGATCGAACGAAGGGGCGAGCAGCACTTCGTAGAAAATCTCGTCAATGCTTCTGGCCGTGGCCAAATCGATCCGCGCATTGCTGATGAGGACGCCGCCAAAGGCGGACACCGGGTCACCCGCCAGCGCGTCCTTCCAGGCTGCTTCGATAGAAGATCTCGTCGCCACGCCGCAGGCATTGGTATGCTTGAGGATCGCAAAGGTGGGCGCCGCCTCTTTAAACTCCCGCATCAGGTGGACCGCCGCATCCACGTCAACCAAGTTGTTGAAGGAAAGTTCCTTACCGCTCAGTTGGTGGAAATTGGCATCAGGATCACCGAAATAGGTTGCCTGCTGGTGGGGATTTTCTCCATAGCGAAGCGGGGTGGACCGATGCTCGGAGATTTTGAGGCTATGATCGTGGTGATCTTTATTGAAATACCCGTAGATCGCGGTATCGTAATGGGAGGATACGCGGAATGCCCGCGTGGCAAACCATTTGCGGTCTTCCAGGTCGCTGCTGGCGCCTTTGGCCTTCAACAACTGATGCAACGCCTCATATTCCGCTTTTGAAGGGGCAATGAGCACATCGTTATAGTTTTTGGCGGCAGCCCGGATCAGGGAGATGCCACCGATATCGATTTTTTCAATAATCGCCTTTTCGTCCGAGGTGGACTTTACCGTGTCCTCAAATGGATAAAGATCCACGATGACCAGGTCCATGGGCGGAATGTCATATTGCGTCAGTTGGGCCAGGTGATCCGGTTCCCGGCGGGCCAGGATGCCCCCGAAGATTTTCGGATGAAGCGTCTTCACGCGTCCGTCCAGGATGGAAGGATACCCGGTGAGACTTTCAACGGACACTGCTTCTTCCCGGAGCGACCGGATGTAATCGAGACTTCCCCCCGTGCTGTAGATCGTGACGCCATGGTGCCGGAGCAAATGGATGATCTCTTCCAGGCCTTCTTTATGGTAGACAGACAGGAGGGCGTTTCGGATTGGCTTGGAGGTGGCCATTTTTTACGGAAATTGAGTTGGCAAAGGTAGCGATAGTATTGCTCCTACCGCTTTGTTCGCAGATCGAGGATGTTGCCCAGATGATAGCAATAGCGGCAGCGGGCTTCGTACATGTCTTTTTCGCCGAGTACGACGGTTTCCGTATCCGCCGTCAGGCGGTACGTGTGTGTGGCGAGGTTGCCGCAATGCGAACAGATAGCATGGAGTTTTGTAACGTATTCGGCAACCGCCAGCAAATCCGGCATGGGACCAAACGGGCGGCCCCGGAAATCCATATCGAGTCCGGCCACGATGATGCGGTGTCCCCGCAAGGCCAGTTGTTCGCAAACCTCCCGCAGGGCCATATCGAAAAACTGCGCTTCATCGATCCCGATGACATCCACCTCTTCGGCTACCCGGAGGATGTCCGCGGAAGAGGAGACCGGGCGCGAGGCGATGGTCCTGGCGTCATGGCTGACCACTTCGTCCGCACTGTACCGGGTATCGCGATCGGGCTTGAAGATTTCGACCTTTTGGCCGGCGATTTTTACACGTTTCAGCCGGCGGATGAGTTCTTCCGTCTTTCCGGAAAACATCGATCCGCAGATAA
The DNA here is from genome assembly GCA_964617515.1 of uncultured Saprospiraceae bacterium. Classification (GTDB taxonomy): domain Bacteria; phylum Bacteroidota; class Bacteroidia; order Chitinophagales; family Saprospiraceae; genus Opimibacter. The sequence goes on from CAZTXO010000004.1 coordinate 81,992, forward strand.
CTTCTATCCATCCCCTGCGTTGTGTATGAAATGATGGCTCGAGAAACATACCGGCTGCAAAGATGCATCGAATGTCGGTTTCCTCCGGGCAGAATCCGCGGCAATGGCGGTTTCACACAATATTAACCGAATGCATAACCTATTACCGGTTGAATCCTAGTAACTTGCACATTATTTTTGAACCGTATGGACTATACCAAAGCACAACGACTCCTGCTCAAGATCCAGGCCTTTCTGACGAACGAATCCGGCCAGGAAATTTCCAGGCTTGAAAAAGACCTGTTGAAATCGTATATCCTTCAGTTGTATGAAGCGGTGATGGAAGAGGGTGTTCCTTCTCCTCCCCAACTGAAAAGCAATAAGGCGGAAACTCCAGTCTTTGATGCTCCTCCGGTTCGCAAAAGTGAGCCGGTCTATGAAGAAAGCCCGCCACCGGTGCCCGAGATCAAGGTCACCCGGCCGGCAGATATCCCGGTTGAGGTGACAAAGACGGAAAAGGAAACGATCATCGTGCCTCCCAAGGCTGAGTCGAAACCCTTACAAATACCGATCGAGGAACCGGTGAAGGAAACAATCCGTCCACTGGTCCATACGCCAGCTCCCAGGAGTGACAGTAACGGGGATGCCCTGGCAAAACTATTCGAACCGGCCAAGGTGGAGGAAATGGCGACGCGCTTCAGTCATGTGCCTATCCCCAATATCGAGTCTGCCATGGGCCTCAACGAACGCATCTTCACGCTGAATGAATTGTTTGGCGGCGACAAGGCTTTGTTTGATGCCACGTGTCAACAACTAAACAGTTTTTCCTCTTTCGCCGAGGCTAGACAACTCTTATTACACGGTGTGGCTTCACGGTTTCACTGGGGCGATCCTGAGCGCCTGAAAATGGCGGAGGAATTTATCCGGATCGTGGCGCGGCGGTATCCCAAATCCTGAACGGCCCGATGTATCGACAGTTGTACAGGAAGCTGACCTTTCCTATCGGGTTCCTGGTGGTCCTCTGGGCCATCCAGTTTTTCCAGTTTTTCACGGGGGTGGATCTTCGCCGGCTCGGGGTGTATCCCCGCGATGTGGAAGGGCTGACCGGTATTCTTACTTCTCCCCTGATCCATGGCGGATGGGAGCACCTGTTTTACAATTCCGTTTCCTTCTTTCTCCTCAGCCTGGTGGTCTTTGGTTTTTATCCGCGGATTGCCTTGCGCAGTTTTATCTGGCTATACCTGTTATCCGGGTTGGGTGTCTGGATCTTCGCGCAACCCGGTACGTATCATATCGGAGCGAGTGGTGTGGTATACGGCATGGTCGCCCTGGTCTTCTGGCTCGGGATATTCAGGCGAAATGTCAAATCTGTTGTCCTGGCGTTGATCATCCTGGTGACGTATGCCGGATTTTTCTCCGGCATCGTACCGGGCAAAGAAGGGATCTCCTGGGAGAGTCATTTGCTCGGCGGCATCGCGGGTATTTTCCTGGCCTGGTGGTACCGGAAGGATATCGAGACGGATGAGATCCCGGTCATCCCTGAGCCGGAAGAGGAGGAAGATAAGCAATTTTTTCTGCCCCGCGATATATTTGATATGACCATGGCCGAGCGGGAGCGGCGGCGACGCGAGGAAGGTATCTGACAAGGTTGACCGGAAATTTACCGGTCGCTGCAACCTTCGTTTATTCTTGATGTCTTTTCCGGAAAAAATAGCAAACCATGATACAGAAAGTATTTATGCTGTTCGCCTTGGCGCTGGTTGTTACGAATAGCGCCACCGCGCAGAAATATGAAACCATCAAAGGGGAAGGAGACGTGGTGCGGCAGGAAATCAGTTTGCCGGCCATCCACGGCGTTCACCTCGGCATGCATGCCGATGTATTTCTTACACCCGGGAGCCCGCAAAAAGTGGTGATCGAAGCGCAACAAAATATCCTGGACAGGATCAAACGGGATGTCCGGGATGATCAATGGTATATCACCTTTGATGGAAATATCCGGGAATGTAAACCGGTGAAAATCTACATCACCATGCCAACTCTCGATGCAGTTGGCCTGGGCGGCAGTGGTACCATCCGTTCGACCGCCTCCTTTACGGGATTGAATGTGATCGACGTGCATGTATCCGGTTCGGGTACGGTTGATTTAGCGGTGGAAGCGAATGCCACGGAAGTGAAACTGAGTGGTTCAGGAAAGGTGGCATTGAAGGGCGCAACTTCAACGCTGAGCGTTGGCATCAGCGGATCCGGAGACGTCAATACGACGGATCTGAAATCCGGAAAATGCGATGTGCGGATCAGCGGTTCCGGAGATGCAACGGTTTCGGTGGATGGCGATCTGGATGCCAGCATTTCCGGCAGCGGCGATGTCCGGTATAAGGGAAATGCCAATGTTCATTCAAAAATCAGTGGCAGCGGTTCCGTCGGTAAGCTGTAGCCTACAAGGCCGGGAGTAGCGTGACCGGGTTTAAGCCTTGAGGGCTTCCCGCACTGAACCAAACTGCTGAAGCAGAGCCTGTGCTTCTTCACGGGAACATTCTTTTTTCTCCATCACCATCCTGATCCCGCGTTCGATGAGTTTATGATTGGAGAGTTTCATGTCCACCATCTTATTGTCCTCCACATGGCCGAGGCGGATCATCGTGGCGGTGGAGATCATATTCAGGATCAGTTTCTGCGCGGTGCCGGCTTTCATGCGTGTGCTGCCTGTGACAAATTCGGGTCCTACCTCGCAGACAATGGGATGATCCGCCAGGGCAATGACCGGGGCATCCGCATTGCAGGTAATGCAGCCGGTCAGGGTGCCGTACTGACGCGCATCCTGTAAACCGCCAAGCACATAGGGAGTTGTGCCCGAGGCGGCAATACCGATCAGGACATCTCCAGCCTGGATATGGAAGGCCTGCAAATCTTTCCAGGCCTGGTGGGGATCATCTTCCGCAAATTCCTGGGCACGGCGAATGGCGGCATCTCCACCGGCGATCAACCCGATCACTTTATCAAACGCCACCCCAAAGGTGGGCGGGCATTCGGAGGCATCGAGGATGCCGAGCCTGCCGCTGGTGCCGGCGCCGATGTAAAACAGGCGTCCGCCATCCAGCATACGAATGACGATATCGTTCACCAGTTTCTCGATTGCCGGGATGCATGCCTTTACGCGAAGGGCCACGGTTTGATCTTCGGCGTTGATATTGGAGAGGATGTCATGGGTAGACATCGTTTCCAGGTGCCGGTAAAGGGAATCGCGTTCAGTGATCCGGGTCATGATAGGCAGCGTTTACCCGGACGGCGCTCAGCAATATTCGTTAAAGGCAGCTTTCAGGTTTTCGGCGATCATCATGGCACTGCGGCCTTCGATATGATGACGCTCGAGGAAATGAACCAGGCGGCCATCCTTAAAGAGAGCGATAGACGGGGAAGAAGGCGGATAGGGGAGCAGGTATTCACGCGCTTTGGCGGTCGCTTCCACATCCACACCGGCAAATACGGTATAGAGTTTAGCCGGATGTTTTTCATTCTGGAGGGCGATTTTCACGCCGGGCCGGGCCATGGCGGCGGCGCATCCGCAGACGGAGTTCACTACCAGGAGGGCTGTGCCGGACTGGTTGTCAAGCACATCCATGACGTCTGAAGGTGTCTCGAGCGATTCGAAACCAACCATTTCGAGGTCTTTGGCCATCGGGGCTACTAATTCTGCTGGATACATGGTGTATGATTTTAACCGGGTTATTGCTTTTCAAAAAAGAGATAACAAAGGTAAGGGAGATTTGGTTTACCCGGTCTGCGGGCTGCCGTCGGGGGTTTGCGGTCTTGTTGGCTGGTTTTAGGCACCAGCCGGCATGAGCCAATGCGCAAATGTTGTACCTTAGAAAGGATGCAGGAGGGTTTGTATAAACCGATCTATATCAAAGTCATCCTGGGATTCCTGCTGATGATGGCAGGGCTGCTCCTCACCTTTGTCATGTACCGGTTTTTCCCGGTGCCCAAGGAAGCAGGGATGAACGGGTTGGGAGCCATCCTGTACACCTTATACGGGCTTGGGGGTACGGAGATCCTGTACATCCTGGGAGTGATCTTCAGCCGCAATCATCCCTATGTTGTATTCTGCCTGAGTCTTTTCCTTTTCATTTTTATCCTGGTCGTCATCCGCAGCTACGGTGTCTAAGCCGCCATGCAGGAGTCAGGCATTTCGGTTGACTTTTTGACTGAAGGCAGTTCTGCTGTTTACCATAGTTTGACCAGCAGGATACCCATGATCGTGGCCAGGATACCGAACACGACACTGGCTGCGATATAGGAAAGGGCGAGCGTGTATTGGCCATCGCGCATCATATCGACCGTTTGACTGGAGAAGGCGGAGAAGGTGGTAAAGCCGCCCAGTACCCCCGTTGCCCAAAAGAGCCTGGCTTCCGGGGACAGGTTTCCTTTATCACTCAGGCCATATAACAGGCCGATCAGCAGGCATCCGGCGATATTGACGGCCAGCGTTCCGAATGGATAGGTGGTGAGACTCCTGTGCTGGATCCATTGGGATAGTCCGTACCGGAGGATTCCGCCGATAAAACTTCCGATACCGATGGCGAGGATCATTTTCACGCTTAAAAGTACTGATTTCCAATTTTTGTCCCCGGCGCATTTCCCCTCCTGATTCCAAGAAAAAAAACTTCCGGTCTTTTCAATGGAAAAAGACCGGAAGAAAAATATGAAAAGGGTTATGCAAAGGCTATGCCATGGGTAGTTCTGTTACTCTTCCTGTTTGGTCACCACAAAGCATTGGACGCTTTCACCATTTCGGATCGCTATGTAATACACGCCCGGCAGGTAATCAACCCCCAGGGAAAGGGTGCTTTCCACCGGATGGTGGATTTGGGCAACGGGTTGACCGAGCATGGTGTACACTTGTATTATGGTTCCTGTGAGCGAATCTGCAAGTAGGTGAATCTCAAGCGCATGCCGGAATGGATTCGGATACACTTCTGCCAGGACATGATTGGAGGGATCCGCTGCCGCTGATGCCATACCATGGGGAAGCCATTGTTCGTGTTCCAGTTGGCTCTCCTCCGTCCACGTAATTGTTTCGTTGGTGGCATGGGAAGAGGAATTACCACAATTGGCGCTGCCACAGGGTCCGAGGTAATCACCGTGGCTCATGTGTGCCGGCAGGGCGTTGTAGCTTATACAAAGTGTGTTTTGATTGGCCGGGTTGCCTGGCGGGCGATGACAAATCAGTACTTTTTTTGACCCGCAGGTCCATGCCGGGAGGACCTGGTTGTAAGCGGGTGGAAACGCGCAATCCGGCCTGCCGTCATGGTTATTGTCGACACGGTCATCACCGCCCGGGCACACATCGCAGGCATCGCCAACCGTGTCACAATCACTATCCTCCTGTCCCGGATTGAAAACACCCACACAATTGTCCAGGTTATCATTGACACCATCATGATCCAGGTCATTATTATCGCAGTTTAACCGCTCATCGATGCCGTCGATGCAATTGTCATCGATATCATTGCAGATCTCTTCTGCATTGGGATGTACATCGGCATTGCTGTCATCACAATCCCCATTATTTCCGACATAACCGGAAGGCTGGTTACAAGAGAGCGTGCTGACACCAGGATTACCGTAGCCGTCTCCGTCAGCATCGAGGTACCACGACAGTTGGCCTTGTATGCCCGGATCCGCATCATCGATCAGTCCATCGCAATCATCATCAACCCCATTGCATACTTCCACCTGTCCGGGAAAGATACTGGAGTCATTGTCTTTGCAGTCTCCACCCGCTACGACATAGGATGGCGGCGGTGAGCAGGCGAGCATGGTGGATGACGAGTTGCCAAAGCCATCACCATCAAGATCGGCGTAGTAGGTGATTTGTACGCCCTCATCCATGATTCCATCACAATCATCATCGATGCCATTGCAGATTTCGGTTGCGCCGGGGTAAACATCGGCATTGGCATCATCGCAGTCATCGTCGTTGCTGACATATCCTGGTGGCAGGGCGCAAGCCAATGTCGTGTTATTCGCATCACCGAAACCATCTCCATCCGTGTCTGCATAGTAGGTGTTTTGAACGGCATCATCGATGATTCCATCACAGTCATCGTCGATTCCATTGCAGATTTCGGTTGCACCGGGGTGAACATCGGCATTGGCATCATCGCAGTCATCGTCGTTGCTGACAAATCCTACAGGCGGGTCGCATGTCAGAACTGAGTTGTCAGCATCCCCATAGGTGTCCCCATCGGCATCCGCATACCAGGTGGATTGGCCGGTGATGTCCGGATCGGCATCATCGGTGAGT
>CAZTXO010000004.1:88377-112286 GCA_964617515.1 uncultured Saprospiraceae bacterium
GATTTCGGTCGCGCCGGGGTGAACAGCGGCATTGGCATCATCGCAGTCATCGTCGCTGCTGACATATCCTGCAGGCTGGCTGCAGGCCAGGGTGGAATTGCCACTGTCGCCATACCCATCGTTGTCGGCATCCGCATACCAGGTGGATTGGCCGGTGATGTCCGGATCGGCATCATCGGTGAGGCCATCGCAGTCATCATCGATTCCGTTGCAGATTTCCGTAGCCACCGGATTTACGGCCGAATTGAGATCATTACAGTCATCATCATTGGATGTGTACCCCGTGGGCGCTCCATCGCAACTATACACGACCACTGCGGGATTACCGTATCCGTCGCCATCGCTATCGGCATAGTAGGGGAGCGCCTGTGTCATGGAGATATTGCTGCCATTATTGCTTCCGATGGATGGAGGATTATTGCTGGCGACGCGGATGCGATAACCGGATCCGGTGGGCGTGAGCATTGGCAATGAGCAGGAAATGACCCCGCTGGTGGTAGAACTAACGGAACCAATAGCAACCGGAGATCCAAAGTTGCCCGAAGCGTCACTCAACTGGGCGGTAAAGACATTACCACTGTTGAAGGTGCCAATGGCCTTGTAAGAAAGGTTAAAACTCGTACCGGTACAGAAAGGACCAAGATTTTGCGTGGCAGTTGTAAAATGGCTCACGACGGCATGCGTGGTCCCATCCAAAACGCCAACATTATTCAGGGTGATGGAATACAAGGGCCCTGCCCCACCTGATACAATACTGCCAACGCTCCAGGTATCACTGGCGTTTGTATAGGTTCCAAACCTGCATGACGTGGGACTGAAGTCAGCGCTTTGGAGAGCGGAGGTCCATTTCAAAGAAATATTGATATTGGGTGTGCCGCTGTCTTTACGCACCTTCCAGGACCGGTGCACGACAGCGGAAGGAACCTGAGGACCCGTAGGTTCTGAATTCGTGTCATAGCTGGCAAACACATTGTCAAAGCATCGGACCCCGTGCCAGCCGGTAGCAGTGCCTTGTGGTTTCAATTCTGCCGGCGAGTATCCGGTCGTGGTGCCTACCGGGTAGAGATACAGGGTGGATGTGCTGATCAGGTTTCTCCGGAAGGATCCTGACCCATCTATGATGATGTAGTTATCATTATTGATGGTACCGCTAAGATTCCCATTGAGCTCAAAATTATCATTGTGGATGTAGATATGACCTTGGAGAAGTTCGAGGTAGCCAGTATGCAAGTAATGATTAAGATGCACCCCGCCGGTTCCGTTCATGGACATATACTGAATGATGGGTGAACCAGTTCCGTTGAAATGCTGAGGGGACGTTCCGGTAAACTTAAACAGAGAACTCGATACTTGTGCGGCTATGTACCCGTTTGCCATATACAGCGTGGGACCGTTGAAGCTCATGTTGTTGACCTGGAAGAATCCGCCGTATATGTTCAAGGTTCCGCCAAGGGTTTGAGTACCGAGGAAGTAGGTCCATTCATTACTGTTATGGTGCAGGTTAATGGTCCCATCTGAAGTAAAAGTGGTTGTGGCATCAATTTTGAAACTCGTGGAGGAACTCTGTATAAGACGATTGAAGGTCCCATGATTAATAAACGAGCCGCCTACTATCCGCTGATCCTTATAGTCGCCCCGACTCGAATTGAAGGTACCATTGTTGGTGATCGAACCTCCCGTCAGGGTGATGGTAACCGTGACAGCCCCGCCATCGAAGGTGTTCCAATTAAAGGTGCCGTTATTGGTGATGTTCGTGGAAATCGTAAAACTGGAAAATCCCCCGTATAGATCGAGATAGTTTCCGGAGGGTATGATGATTTCACCTGTGCCGCTAAAGGTGGGTAAGCCTGCTCCCGCGCCATTGGTCGAGATCATGTTGCCGGATAAGGTCCGTGTGGCAGAACCGGAGAAACTTCCATCGACTAGAAATACAAATCCAAAGCTGACTGCGGGCATATTGTAATTAACAGTGGCTCCTGTGATATGCGTGGTGCCTACGGCATACGTTCCGAGGAGGGTTTGGGTGCCAGCTTGAAATTCCATCAAGCCGGTTCCCGTAAAATCACTGGAGGCCGAATAAATCTGGCTTGCGGCTCCCTTGAAAATTAACCCACCGGTAGAATTACTCTTAAAATCTCCATCATGCGTTGCCCCGGAAGAGGGATTTAAGGTGAGTTTTCGCGCACTTTCAGCGAAAATGAGCCCGGTGGCGTTATTCTGAATCGCATTTACATTCAATTCAACATCACCCAACGTGCTGGTGGACTTGACAGTCCCGTTATTGATGATGGTTCCGCCGGATACGACTTGTTTAACACCATTGTCATATCCCGGATAGGAGAAATAAACCAGCCCGTTATTGGTCAGGGTCTGGCTGGTCATCGTAAATGTAGAAGTACCACAGCAACCGGTATAGTCATTGTGAAAATTGATGGTGCCATCATTGACGATATTGGCCTGCAGCGTTTCACTGGTGTACCCGAAGCCTCCTATGGTCAGTGTTTTCCCCGCAGGCACGTGGAGTTGCCCGCCTGAAGTGGTACCGCCGCTCCAGTTCATGCCGCCGTTCAATTCTTTTGCCGCAGGGCCATCCAATAGACCGGCAGTGAGGTTGATGTTGTTCAGGCTGATAGAGGAACCCATAAAACCTACACTGGCTCCGGTAATGGCCGTAGCTCCCGGTGCATAGGTTCCATAGAGGGTATGGGTGCCTTGAAGAAATTCAATGGTGCCGGTACCATTCAGGGTGCTTGCCGATTGGAAGGTCTGGCTGCTGGCACCCGTAAAACGCAGGCCACCTACAGAATTGGTGGTAAATGTGCCTTCCTGGCTGGCACCGACAACCGGCTGTACGATCATCTTTCCACTGTTGTTCCCTAACAGGGTTGAACCGGGATAGGTTACAAATAAATTGACATTGAGCGTAAATGTGACCCCTGATGCAGCCGAGGTGTATTGAATCATTCCATAGTTATGGATATCTCCGCCATTGATCGCATGCGAAACGGGACCAGCGGTATTGACAATATTGAATTGATTATTGTTGATAATCTGGCCACCAGTCAGTGTAAGTCCGGATGTAGTGCTCCCGCCTGCGTTTGAATTCGACCAGTATAACGTACCATTATTGGTTACGATCGTAGCGATGGTGCCCGCTTGTAAGGTTGAACCCGCGCTGAGTTGCAGTGTAGCACCGGCACTATTGAGGGCTGTACCGGGACCATTTATTTTGCCAGCTTTAAGCCAGATAAAATTCAGGTTCTCCAGATCTTCACCGGCTCCGTTTGCCAGGTTCAGGATACCGGTTGATTCAATGTACAGGGAGCCAAGCACCTTAACCTGGTCTGCGGTGACCGTGGTGGTAAGCGAAACGGTATTTCCCGCCTTGATGGTAATCACACCATCCGTGGAGGAAGGAGGTATGGCCGCGGCAACCCAATTGCTGCCATCAAAAATTTCCCAGGTAGAAGCAAGGTTCCAGGCCGTGTTCGCTTTACTTTGATAATCTCCTGCGGATTGCGCGAATGGGGTTTGCCTGATACCCATAGAAAGTGTCAGCAGGATTAGACAGGTGAGAGGTGATTTCATTTTGAAAATGAATTAGGAGTGGAGGTTAAGGTTTCGATTTGTTGGCCTTTGCTAAAGGCGGCACCAAAGATTTAAAACAGAAGGGAGCCAGTCAATTACCAAAAATGGTATGGCAGGGTCCGGGAGACAGGGAAAGGGGGAAGCGCCAAAAGCGTGAGACGTGAATCGTAAGCAATTAAAGTAAGCCAGGCAGTGGATGAGCCTTTTAGTCGGGCGAGATGAGTTTTTGTTGCAGGGCAATACGGACGAGGGATGCCACATTATTGGCCCGCAGTTTCAGGAGGAGACTCTTCCGGTACGCATTAATCGTATGGACGGTAACATGGAGTTCAGCGGCGATTTGCAGATCCGTTCGGCCCATCACGATGTGATGAAGGATCTGAGTTTCGCGGGGAGTCAGAGGTATGGAAGATTGATCCGCTTTCATACATGCAAATCAAAACGATCATTTAGGCGTGGGGTATTACCAATACTGGTAGTGGAAGAATCTTGTGATCGGGTGATCGGGCGATGGAGGGATTGGATGATCAGGCCCCAGACCCTCGTTTGGGTTTGCTCAACAAATCGCCTTATAGTGGGATCCAGGCAATTTATTCCTTTTGCCTAAGCCTTATACTATCTTATGATGAATAGCTTTGGCGACCGCTTCTGTCATGGAGCTGACATGGAGTTTTTCGTAGATCTTCTTGATGTGGGCGCGGACGGTGTCATAGGAGATATGGAGTTCCGCAGAAATCATTTTATACGCCTTTCCTTCGACGAGGAGTTTCAGGACCTCTTTTTCCCGCGCGCTCAGGGTGTACTCGGCCTGATGGTATTGTACCTGGCGATCGGAAGCCAGAAGCCGGAGTACTTTGCTGGCCACTTCAGGGGTCATCGGCGCGCCACCCTGGTAAACTTCGCGAATGGATTCAATGATTTTGTCGGGAGGTGTATTTTTCAAAATATAACCATGCGCTCCCGCACAGATGGCGGCAAAGATGCGGTTGCTGTCATCAAACACCGTTTGCATCAGGACCTTGATATCCGGATTGAGCTCCCGGATCTTTTCAACGGCCTGTACACCATCGATGCCCGGCATATCGATATCCATGAGGATGACATCCGGACGGGTGGCCAGGATATCCCGCATGAGCTGGTTACAGTCCGGGAAAGCCCCTACAAAATCAATCCCCGGGGTGACGCTCAATAGCATCGAGACGGCATCCCTGACGCGGGCATTGTCATCATATAGTATAACCCGGATCTGGCTCATGATATATGCCGATAAAGATACAAATTGGTCCGGGCAGCGGGCAACTACCAAATGTGGGGGTTTTATACCTGTCGGAGAACGATCCGGGTTCCTTTGGAAGGTAACGAGTTTATCTCCAATACCGCACCCAGGTCGCGGGCCCGCTCTTCCATGCTGCGAAGTCCGTTCCCATTATAAGCGGCTTTGACGCCCGGATCAAAGCCACGGCCATCATCCCCGATTTCCATCCTGATTTTGCCCGGTTCGGTGATTAAACGAATATGAACGGATTGGGCCCCGGAATATTTCGCCGCATTATAGACTGCCTCCTTGAAAATCAGGAACAGATTCCGTCGCGTATCCATGGATAAATTTTCATGCTGGTGAATGGATGTATGCATTTCAAAGCGGATCCCTTTCGGATTGAGCACCATGGCCGCATAGGCCCGCATCCGGGAGGCCAGTTTTTCCGGCGAATCGTTTTCCGGGTTTATGCTCCAAACGATATCATTGAGTTTTTCCAGCATCTCTCGAGATGCATCGCCGATTTTCTCTAAGACATCTGAGCGTATGGATGGGTCGCTCGATTTTGCCACTTCGCTGTAAATGGAAATACTGCCTAAGGTGGATCCGACATCATCATGAAGATCATGGGAAATGCGGTTCCGGATGGATTCCAGTTTTTGTACCTGCCGCATCCGGTAACGGAAAAGACTGTACAAAAAAAAGGCTGTGATCAAAACACAGGTCAGGAGGAACCAAATGGTTTGAAAAAATGTCGGTTTTACCCTGACTCCGGCTTTTAAAACATTGGCGCTCCATACTTCATCCGCATTAACCGCTTTAACCCGGAAGACATAGTTTCCTGGCTTAAGATTGATGTAGCGGGCCAGTTCTTTATCGCCCATGTCCACCCAGTCCGCATCAGCTCCAACCAGTTGCACGTAATAATGAACATCCTCCCTGTCAAAATGGAGGGTGGAACCATATTCCAATTCCAGCTCTTTATCCTTTGGCGCCAGCGTCACAGAAAACTGATCAGCGAAGGGATTAAAATCCGCAACCGGTTTGTCGTGGATGTTGACCCCTTTCAGGTATACATGGAAAGGGAGCTCGCGGCTCCTGAAATAAGCCGGATCAAAAATGTTGATGCCTTCCGGACCGCCAAAAGCAAGCGATCCATCCTGCAAACGGGCAAAGCAATTTGTATTGAACTCGTTGCTCTGCAACCCGTCCAGGACGTCGAAACATTTCCAACGGCCAGAGTGCGGATGCCAGCGAATAATGCCGGCATTGGTACTGATCCAGAAATTGCCTTCCTCATCGGGAAGCAAACCATACAGGTAGTTGCTGGGCCATACCGGAATGTCCACTTGGGTCATGTCTTTCGTGGAAAGCCTGTAGACATACAGGCCCCTTGTGGATGTGATCCAAAGGGAATCCGAGGCGGGTGGGCGGTACGCGCTTTTAATGAATCCGGGAAACTTATGTAATTCAAGTTGCAGCGTTTGATCATCGCTGAATTCCATCAATCCATAAAAATCTGTTATGGTAACGAAAAAACGTCTTTCATCCACCGGGAAAGCAGCCAGGTTGGGGGGTAATTCTCCTTTCGCTATAAAGGGTCTGGCCTTGTTGGCCGTCAGGAGGGTGTACTGATAGGCATATGGGTCTCCCATGTAAAAGGAAGATACGGGCCTTTCCAGTGTATGGGCCAGCCCAGAGAGTGATTTCCCTATCAAAGACTTAGGGACTAACCATTCGGCAGAGAATTTATCCGGTTTGAATTCCCTGATTTTAAGCGAATGATTGGCGACAATGCTTCCATCCGGAAATTCCGCCAGGGTAAAAACGGATTGCGGTTTATCCGGAATACCGGGTGCGCGGTATTGCGTTTGATAGATCACCTGATTCACTCCGGCATTAAATGCCTGGATGAATCCATCATAAAATCCAATCCATAATCTCCCCCTGTGATCCGTGATCATCGACAAGGGTAGTCCATGATGGAGGAGCGCTCCCGGAGCATCTGAGCGCAGGGACTGGAATTTCCGGTGAAAGGGATCCAGTACAAATACACCATACGGTAAAAGGGAGAACCAGACCCGGCCGGCCGGATCATTAAATAAAAAATAGCATGCGGTTGATTTGGCCGTTGCGGGATCACGACGGAAATCCCATTGCCTGAGGATGCGGCCGGAATTTTTTTGAACCAGGAACATCCCTGAATTTGCCTGGTACAGCATGGCTAATGTGTCATTGACGGGAAAGAACTGGTTGCGGGAAGTGGAAATAGTTTTAGGAAAAAGGTTTGGATGAAAAGGGATCCAGGTGGCGGTATCACGATCGAGGGAAAACTTATAGATCCCGTCGGATTCAGGACTGCTCACCCACCAATTGAAATGATCAAAGCAGATATACGCATGATCATTACCATCCGGCAAGGGTTTGGCGAGATTTCGCCGGTGTAATTGGCCGCCAAACGGAAAACTGACTTGGGTAGGATTTTTATGGATCCACCAGTTGGCGAGGATATTTTTGACAGCCTGGGGGATTTGGGTTGAATCCCGGAAGAGTTGCAGGCTCGTGAGGGAAAAAGCAACTGCCTCGCATGGCGCGATTTCCGTTACGATACCGATATCCAGGCTGTCCAGGATAACCAGTTCGCAATGAAATTGTGGAGGGGAGGAGGTGTATCCGCAAATAAATCTGAATGTATTTGATACAGGATCAAACATTTCGAGACCTGCGTCTCCCAGGATAAAAAGTCTGCCTTTCCGGTCCTCTTGTATCCTCAAAATGGCCAGGGACCGGATGGCATGAGTATCCTGGGCTTGAGGAAGATATTTCACTACGTTGCGGCCATCGTAGCGATGCAATCCGGCGCGTGTGCCGAGCCAGATAAATCCCCTCGAATCGTAGAGTCCACATTCTACGGTGCCACTGGACAACCCGTTATTGACCGTCAATACTGAAACAGGGGAGCTTTGCCCGGACACCCATCCTGCGGTGAACAGGAAAAGCAGGTAAGCCGGAACACGTGCCAAGTAAAGATTGAGGAGATGTTCCCGCATACAAGGCCAGGGATGATTTCAAAACGAATGTAAAAAGAAACGCCCATGGCGTACCCACGGGCGTTTCTTTTCCGGATGTTATCGATCTAGTTGAGGGAAATGGCCTCCGCCTTTTGATTGTTAAAAACCTGATCTCCGTTGTACCGGACTTCCCAGGATACCGGCATGATCTGTTTGAGCATGTGACTGACCCCACAAAGCTTTTCCTGGGAGGTGGTAATGGCCTCCAGGGCCACTCCTTCATCCGCTGGTCTGCCTTGCAGCTCATAGACGATATGGATATCCGTGTAGACGATAGGATGCTGTCGACTGATCTCCCCGCTCACCTTTACATTGAAATCGTCGAGGAGGATCCCTTTCTTGCGCAACAGCGCCACCACGTCCATCCCGGTGCAGCCGGAGAGGGCAGTCAGGACCAGGGGTTTCGGAATCGTGCCCTGATCTTCTCCACCCACTCGCTCCGGGGCATCCATGATCACGGTATGCCCGTTGACCAGGGCGTTAAACTGCATCTTTCCCATCCATTGGGATTCGATTTCATGTCTCATGCCGTTTCCGTTTTTTTCTGTGTGGTTTTCATCCCAAGGGCGAGGTAAATCGGGCATACCCCGATAAAAGCGGTGACCAGGAATATACCGGCCAAGGCCATCAGGACGATCGCAAGCGTGCCTGAAATGAGGTGGCTGAAGAAAAGAACCGCGATGACGGCGGCGATCAGGATGCGCAGGATCCGGTCCAGGTTGCCTACATTCTTTTTCATTTGTGTGCGTTTTGATGATTGAATTGATGCCACCAATTTAAGGACAATATAGTCTTTAAATGGTAACCCAGGTTACATTTGCCCGGGATGCTCAGTAGCGGGTGATCAGGGCGACCTTTTCATAGGCGGCCAGGTCCCCATTGTCGACGATCGTCACTTCCCCTTTCTTTTCCAGGACCATTTCGATCAGGTCATCCACCGCATCCGGGATCAGCCGGTGCGGGATTTCCGGTTTGCGCAGGTAGAGCCGGCTGTTTTCTTCCGAGACGAATCCCGGACAGCGGAAATCTTTCTCCACCAACAATCGTTGTGCCCGGCCTTCCATGGCAATGCTCCACGCGGACTGGATCCCGCTCGCTCCGCGGTTAGCCCCGACTTCCTCTTCAAATGTGCTGATCCATTGTTTTCTTTGCTCCTGGAGCCATCCGTGCATGACGGGCCAGACGAGTTCAGCGATTGCGGTTTCCTTCGCCATGCCATAACTTCCGGTCACGGTCCCGGCGATAAACCTGGCGTGCCTGGTGACATCCGCAAAGTGCCCGAGTTTCTCCTTTGTCCCGACTACCAGGAGCGGTGTATTCCCGATCAGGTAATCCGAAAGGCGCTGATCGATCTGGTGGAAGAAATTTTTCAGCCGGAGTTCTTCGAGGATGGACTTATCCTTTTCGACGCTCTTTTCGTGTGCATTGCCTGCATACGAAGTGCTGCGTGATGGCTTGTTGTAGAGATAGTCGTCCACGTTTCTTTCAGGGAAATTCTTGTCTCTTACCTCGGTCAATTCGTTGAACCGCCCTTCGAAATAGCGCGCTCCTTTCTCCGTGAGTACCAGGACGAAGTATGGGGTCGAGAAACTCACTTTGTACAGGAGATCCCGTATCTCAAAACTGTCGGCGGCCACCACTTTGGGGGTAACCGGAAACGGGAACGAAGTGATCTGCATGACACGGGGCGACACATAGATGCCCAAGCCATCGAGGTTATGGTCAAAGTCAATCCCTTCGGTCAATTCATCCACGCGATGTATCAGGGAAGAGGCTGTTTTTTCCCCGTAGGTTTCCTGCAGCAATTGACGGGCCTGTTCTTTCATTTTTTTCAGAATGGTATGATCCATCATCCGTCCCGGGGCAAGTCGATGTGTCGGCACGATCATGGACAAGCAAGGATTACCTTTCTCATTCTGCAATTCCAGGAGATCTTCTCCTAAAAGTTTTTCTGTTACCATGATGTTCTGTCCATTAATGATTTATAATAACTAAAGGTATTCCCCGGGACAGCGGGGGGACATGATGCACCTCAATGCCTGAAATGATAATCGTCACATCCCCGTGAGGCGATGTGACGGCTCTGGTCGGGATGGAATTTGATCAGGGTTTGGTTACAGGGAAGCCGGCCTTTTCCCATGCTTCGATGCCGCCATCCAGGTTGTAGATCGTTTTGAACCCGGATTTGCGGAGGGCTTCCGCCGCATCGGCACTGCGGCTCCCGGCCAGGCAGTAGACGAAAACCGGTTTGGTTTTGTCCAGTTTGGCCGTTTCAGCCTCAAAATGGTCGCCTTCCCAGTCTATATTGACGGAGCCCTGCAGATGCCCTTCGGCGTACTCTTCCGGGGTGCGGACATCCACCAGGATTACGTCCCGGAGTTCCCTGAGGCGCTGGTCGAATGCCTTGGGGGCCAGCAAATTGGCGCTCTGTGTCCGGGCCGATTGACAGGCTGTCAGGGTGATCAATAGGGCGGGCAGGATGAAAAGCAGGGTTCGTTTCATGCGGATGCTTGATTTTGCCGGATGATGCTCTCAAGATACGCTGCCGGAACAACACCTGCCTGGCGCCATTTGATTTCATTGTTTCTAAAAAGGATCAGTGTCGGGACGCCGCGGATGGCATATTCCTGGAGCACTTTGGGATTTTTGTCCACGTCAATTTGCAGGATGATGACGTTATCCCCCGTTTTCTTTTTGAGTTCTTCGAGGATGGGTTTCATCATCTTGCAGGGCCCGCACCACTCGGCGAAAAAATCCACCAGTACGGGTTTATCCCCGCGGATCAGTTCCGCGAATGATTTCCTGGTTTTGGTTGATTCCATTACAGTTTGCTTTTCAGGCTGGCCCACCCGCCACCGTTATGTACTTCCGCATATCCGTTTGCCTTCAGGATGCTCTTGGCCGAAGCGCTCCGCATGCCGGAGGCACAGCAGGTGATGACTGGTTTGTCCTTTTTGATCTTTTGGAGATTCCGGGTCAGGGAGTCAAGAGGGATATTGACTGAGCCTTTGATGTGTCCTGATGCGAATTCGCCGGGAGTGCGCACATCGATGAGTTGTGCCCCGTTTTTCATGAGGGATTTATAGTCTGCGGCTGGCCCCATGCCCAGCATGCCTTTGATGGATTCAAACATATTCATTCAGATTTACCGATAGATTCTCTTCATTCGTGACGCAAAGTTCATCCTCCTGGCGGGTAAGGTGCGTGACATTTGTTACAAATCGCGGAGAAGTTTGATCTGGTTACGATAGAGCAGCACTTTCTTATCGTTTTCGAGTTTTTTGAGGAGCCTGGAAATCACGACCCGTGAGCTGGCGAGGTCCTGGGCGATCTGTTCGTGGGACAGATTGACCAGGGTGGATCCGGTGACCCTGGATTTTTCCCGGAGATATTGCACCAGGCGTTCGTCCAGTTGCTGGAAAGCAACCTGGTCGATGGCTTTGAGGAGTTCGTTGAAGCGGTTGTGAATGGTCCGCATGACAAAGCTTTTCCAGGTCGGGTATTTGACCAGCCATTCATCCATGACGGATACCGGGAGTGCCAGCATCTCCAGGTCATCCTCTGCCACGGCCCTGATCTCGCTTGGGAACTGCTGGAGGCAGCAAGTGAAGGTCATGGCACAACTTTCGTTGGCGTTGACATAATACAACAGGATTTCACGTCCCTCTTCATCGACCCTGGACACCTTCACGTTTCCGGACAGGATCAGCGGCATGGTCTTCACCAGTTCTCCGATATCAAGGATGATTTCACCCGCCTGGATGCGGGTATACCGGCCCCGGGTCTTCATTTCTTCCAGCAGGTTGGGTTCAAAGATGTATTGAAAGTTTTCCGGAAAAGTCATGAAGCTAAGATAGGGGGATTGGCCGGACCCTCCTTTCGACCGTCTTAGGCGTATTATTTCCTTTTTCCTTTTCGAACGCTTTAAGGGGAATGTTTTTTTCCCCCTTTCGACCGCCTTAGGCGGTCTATTCCCCCAAGGGGGAATCGAAGGACAGGGATGTTGTTGAGCCTGATTCCGGAGGAAGGAGGCCTTCAGCAATCATTGGAGGGAGATCGTTTGTTTTACTTTGAAGAGTTTGCCGGTGGAGACGGTCACGTTGGCATTTCCATACAGGGTGAGGTTCCTGCAGGTCTGTCCGGCGGCATTGATGGTCGGCTGAAAATTGGTGGCGGGTACCATCGGAATGACGGCATCCTGGTGGATCGTCGGGACGGCGGGCGGGCTCCAATTGAGTGGATTATTCCAGTCTGACGAAACGGTTCCTACCCAGGTGAGCAGGGAAGGAACCGGCACTGCCAGGTCGGACTGCCAAAGGCCACGGCCATTGGTGGCGGCACGGATCTTGCCAATATCATAGGCGATTTCCAGTTCTTCCACGTCCACATTGGGCAGACCGGTGAAATACGGTTGCCATGCGCTATAGGAATTGTCTATAAAAAATACACCTACATCCGTCCCGATATAAAGCCCGTCATTCGAGGCATGTTGATACGTGATGCAATTGACCGGAAGATTGGGCAGGCCATTCGAAAGGGATGACCAGGTAAGGCCTGCATCGGTAGAGCGCCAGACTTTGTTGGTAGCGGAGTATCCGGAAAATGTCACCCAGACTTTTTTGGGATCCATGTTACTCACGGCAATAGCCGTGATTCCCACCGTGCTGACAGGCAGATTGCCCGTGCGATCGATAAAAGTATTGCCGTCGGTGGCCACAAAAAGTCTGTCCTTTTTCGCCGCATAGATATAAGCGGGATCCGAAGGAGCGTATGCCAGGGCTTTCAGGTAGGTATCTCCTCCCGATACGTTGCCCACCTGCGTGAAGGTCTGTCCACCATTGGTGGTTCGCCAGATCTGCGCCTTGCCGATCAGGAGTGTGGAATCATGATACGGATGCATGACCATGGGCGTAATCCAACTGCCAATACCATTGACCCCGGTTCCGAAGAATGTGCACACGGTGTTGAAAAGCGGGTAATCATTGTACGTCACCCGGACATACCCTTTATAGGATTCGAGATACCGTATCGTATCGTTGTCATATTCATAGATGCATTCCATGCCGTCACCGGTGTTAGGTGTAAACAGCGTCCAGTTGCCGTTTTCATATTCCTGGGTAGCCATGTCCTGGAGGCCGGCCAGGATGTTATTGGAATTGAGCGGGGAGATCCCGATTTTATACATCTGGGTGATCTGCAAACCCGTATTCATGGTTGTCCAGGAAGCGCCGTAGTTAGTGGTTTTGAAAATACCGCCGTCATTTCCAGAAAAATAAACAGCGTCATTGCCCGGCAGGAATTTGATGGCGTGATGATCCGGGTGGACATAAGGGATGAAGCCGCCATTTTCGCTGGAGTGTTTCACCCAGGTAAGGCCCCCGTCGGTTGTTCGCCAGAGGTTAGTCGCGCCGACAATGACGGTATCCTTGTGCAGGGGGGAGACGGCCATGCAAAGGTTGTACCATGCCTGCGAACCCGCGCTGCCAAATAGGATGTTTGGCGTGTTGGCCCGGAGCGTGAATTGGTCTCCGCCATCCGTCGACCGGTAAAATCCGTAAAAGTCGTACGTGTTTTTCCTGACCGCCACGAGATAGACCAGGTTGGTGTCCGATGGGGTGACCTCCACTTCGAGACGGGCTACATCGATATTCGCCGGCAATCCGGAAGTGACTTCCGTAAAACTTCCGCCTGCATTGACCGACTTATAAAAGGTGCCCAGGGAAAAAATGCCCGACGTGGCATAGATCACATTTGGATTGCCGGGTTTAAATTCCATGTCAGTAAACTGCCCGCTTTGTACGAGTGTCCAATTCATGCCGGCATTAAGCGTCCGGAAGATGCCCACATTGGTGGCGGCATATACCGTATCAGGGCGTGTGGGGTGAATCAGTAATTTATAAATGATCCGGTTCCAACTGACATCCCAGTTCATCGTGTTGCTGGCAGCGGGCCAGGTCATGCCGCCATCGGTGGATTTTAAGACGCCAATCGAGCTCAGGGTTAGCTGCGAGGTAGTGCCATTGGCATCACCGGTGGCGAGGTACATGATCTGGGTATTGGAGGGATCGATGACTACATCCGATACCCCGATGATGGAGAGCATATCGGTATTACTGCTCCATGATCCTCCGCCGTTGGTGGATTTCCACAATCCCCCGGTGGGTGACCCTGTCCACATGATGTTGGGATCCACCGGATCGAGGCGAATAAAATTGACACGACCAGCCCCAGCAAAATCCCCGTTGGTCACGGTACCGGTAGGTCCCATCGCTGTCCAGTTTGCCGGCGGTACAGATCGCTGAGCAGATTTTTCGTTATAAAATTTGGAAGAGAGATATTCCTGAAATGCCTGGTAGGTGGTGCCAGGCAAGGACATGTCGCCGGATGGATAGACACGTTGTTCCATATACCATTCCCATCGTTTATAGGGATTGTAGCCGGCAAATTTTCCTTCTTCCGTTTCGTCCCCCAGTGCTTCCGGACGGGGATGCCGTGCCTCATATTGCTTTTCGTAACGATTAAAGGCTTTCCGGACCTCGTAGAAATTGGGACAGATCAACGTATCGGCCCTGCTTTTCACTTTTAGATAGGGAGGTTGAAGCCATGGCTGGGCCGCTGCGGAGGCGACGAGAAGGAGGAAGCCGATGACCGGGGCGAGCGATCGCATAGTTGGTTGCAGTATGGTAAAGATACCAAGGCATCCGGGAGCGCTGCCTGGTTGGATGGTTGTTTAAATGTTTAAATGTTTAAATGGTTAACTGTTTAACTGTTTAACTGTTTATTTGGTGGTGGAGTGATGGGGATTTGGTCGCCTTGCGGTGACTTAAAGGGCGGAGTAGCGAATACCGGGGTGCTGCTAAAGTTGAGCAGGGTTATAGGAAGGGGATAACGGAGCAAAGAAATAGTTCCGTTTTTTTTATGTCTGCATGTATCGAAAGATCCAGGATGGTCAGGTTTTCCATTGTTTGTCACCGATGATCTGGATGTAGTTGCTGCGCTCGAAGGCCATCGGATCGGCGATCTGGTGCTGGCTCATCATCCCTTTCATGGAGGTCACGCTGTCGAAGCCCATTTCGAACATATAGGTGACCAGATCTTCCAGCATATCCTTCATCCAGGGTATGCCGTGTTTGAAAAGGACAGAAGCGCACATCGCCACATCGGCTCCGGCGAGCAGGTATTTGATCACTTCACGGGCGCCGTGTACCCCAGTCGTAGCACCGAGGGACACCGGGACCCGCCCATAGAGGACAGCAATCCATAGCAGGGGCAACCGGATTTCAGCCGGATGACTGAATTCAAGATTTGGCAACACTTTCAATTCCTGGATATCAAAATCCGGTTGATAAAAACGGTTGAAAAGGACCAGGCCATTTGCTCCCGCGAGGTGAAGTTTATGCGCCATGTGCCCGATCGAGGAGAAGTATGGATTCAGCTTGATGGAGACAGGTATCCTGACCGTTTCCCGGACCAGGTGCACGATATCATAATACCGCTTTTCCACATCGACCGAAGTCAGCCGGATGTCGGCCGGAATGAAATAGACGTTGATCTCCAATCCATCCGCGCCCGCCTGTTCGATGTCGCGTGCATATTCGATCCATCCTTCCGGCGTGATGCCGTTGAGGCTGGCGATAACCGGAATTTCCACGCGTTCCTTGGCTTTGCGGATGAGTTCCAGGTATTGGCCGGTGCCGACCGTGAATTCATCCAGCGTGGGAAAAAAATCCGCGGCTTCCGCAAAGGCATTGGTGGTCGAGGTGAGCACTTTTTCGATCCGCGTAGATTCCTGGCGGATCTGTTCCTCGAAGAGGGAAAACATCACGACGGCACCCGCCCCGGCATCTTCCATCCGGACGATGTTGTCGAGTTTCTCGGACAATGGATTGGCGGAAACGACGAGCGGTGATTTGAGCGAAAGGCCCATGTAGGTGGTCCGGATATCAGGTGTATTTTTCATCGGCGGCGGGGAGGGATAGCCCCCTGATGTTGATCAGGGCAGGGGAAAGTGAGGAATGAGGGGATACGATGTCTTCATGTTTTACACGACGGGTTGAAATTCGGCAGCCGCGTAACCGGCCATATTTTCATACGTTTTCCACCGGAGATCCACGATGTCCTGCGCGAGTTGCATCAGCCGCTCGGCTTCTTCCGGTTGTGTTTGTGTCAGCACTTTGTAGCGAAGTTCATTGTAAGCAAATTCACGGAACGGAATGGTCGGTCGCGGGGAGTCCAGGACGAAAGGATTTTTATTATTCTTTCGCAGCACCGGATTGTACCGGATCAACGGCCAATAGCCGCTTGCCACCACTTTTTGTTGCTGATCCAGTCCCTGCTCCATATTGATCCCGTGGGCGATACAGTGGCTATAGGCCAGGATCAGCGACGGTCCTTCGTACGCTTCCGCTTCCCGCAGGGCCAGCAACGTCTGTTGTGGATTGGCGCCCAGGGCAACCTGCGCGACATACACATTGCCATAGGAGATGGCTTGCAGGGCCAGGTCTTTTTTGCCTACGCGTTTTCCCGCAGCCGCAAATTTGGCCGTTGCCGCGGTGGGGGTCGCTTTGGACATCTGTCCCCCGGTATTGGAATACACCTCTGTATCCAGCACCAGGACATTGATGTTTTTTCCGGATGCCAACGCATGATCCAGGCCGGAGGAGCCGATATCATAGGCCCAGCCATCGCCTCCGATCAGCCAGACACTCCGCCGCACCAGTTGATCGGCGAGCGACAGCAAATGTTCCGCTTCCGGGGATTTGATCTTTTGCAGGGCCAGTTTCAGATGGTTGACCCGGATACGCTGCGCGGCAATTTCACTCTCCAGTTGCTGACTCGAATAGATCAGGTCCTGTACATTTTGTACGCCGAGTTGTGGTTTTAACGTTTCGAGTAATTGATGCGCCATGTGCAATTGTTTATCGGCGCTCAGGCGCATGCCGAGGCCGAATTCGGCGTTGTCTTCGAATAGCGAATTGGACCAGGCAGGACCTTTACCCTCCCTGTTTTTTGTCCAGGGTGTGGTCGGCAGATTACCGCCATAGATCGATGAACATCCCGTCGCGTTAGCCACCAACAAGCGGTCCCCAAACAATTGCGTGAGCACTTTGATATAGGGCGTTTCCCCGCAACCCGCGCAGGCGCCGGAAAACTCAAAGAGCGGCTCCAGGAACTGCACGCCATGCACCGTGGAGAAGTTTACACCTGAGCGTTCATTGACCGGAAGTTTTTCAAAAAAGCCGATGTTTATCCGTTCCGTTTCCAATCGCGGTGCTTTGTCTTCCAGGTTGATCGCTTTCTTTTGGCGGTCGGCCGGATCGACAACCGGGCATGCTTCCTGGCAGAGTTTGCAACCCGTGCAATCTTCGAGATAGACCTGCAGCGTGTATTTGGTTTCCGGAAATCCGCGGGCATTGATTGCGGCGGATTGAAAGCCGGCCGGCGCGTCGGCCAGGAGATCTTTATGGTAAAATTTCGCCCGGATGACACTGTGCGGGCAGACGAAGCTGCAGTTGCCACACTGGATGCAGGTATCGGGATTCCATACGGCCACGAGGTCGGATATGTTTCGTTTCTCCCATTTGGTCGTTCCGCTGGGGTAGGTGCCATCGACGGGCATGGCGCTCACGGGGATAGCATCCCCGAGGCCCTGCATCATCCTGAACGTGACATCACGGACAAATTCCGGAGCGCCGGCCAGGGTTGTTTTTCCGTTTGTATTCACCGCCGTGACCTTGCCCGGGATCTTCACTTCAAATAGATTTTCCAGTGTCTGATCCACCGCTTTGAAATTCTGTTCGATCACCTTGCGGCCTTTTTTGAAATAGGTCTTTTCGATGTATTTTTTTATCTCGGCAATCGCTTCTTTTTGCGGAAGCACGCCGGACAAAGCGAAGAAGCAGGTCTGCATGATCGTATTGATCCGTCCGGTCATACCTGTATCGCGGGCCACAGCGGTAGCGTCGATGACATGCACTTTCAGCTTCTTGTCGAGGATGGTTCGCTGGACGGCCAGCGGCAGATGATCCCATACCGTATCCGCGGGCCAGGGGCTGTTGATGAGGAAGGTCGCTCCCGGTTTTACCCATTTCAGCATTTCCTCTTTTTCAAGGAACTGGAACTGGTGGCAGGCGATGAAGTCCGCGGACGAAATCAGGTAGGGAGCGCGGATCGGAAGTTTACCGAAGCGGAGATGCGAAACAGTCCGTGCACCCGATTTTTTTGAATCATAGACAAAATACGCCTGGGCAAAGAGGTCTGTATTTTCCCCGATGATTTTGATACTGTTCTTATTTGCGCCTACTGTGCCATCCGCCCCGAGCCCGAAAAACAGGGCCTGTGTCCATCCGGATTCATCCAGCGTGAAATAGGGATCCACCGGGAGGCTAGTATGGCTCACATCGTCCGTAATGCCGACGGTAAAGTGATTTTTCGGATTGTCTTTCTTTAGTTCATCAAAGATCGCTTTGACCATGGCTGGTGTAAATTCCTTGGACGATAGTCCATACCGTCCGCCGATAATCAAGGGCATCGATTTGATTTTCCCGGACGCCATGGCTTCCGCCAGGCTGACCAGTACATCCTGGTACAGCGGTTCCCCGGAAGCTCCGTTTTCTTTGGTACGATCCAGTACGGCGATGCGCCTGGCGGTCGGGGGCAATGCGGAAAGGAAATCTTCAGCCGGGAAGGGGCGGAAAAGGGAGATCTGGATTACGCCGGTCTTCTCCCCATATTGTTGCAGGAAAGAGGAGGTTTCCGATGCTGTCTCCGCTCCGGATCCCATCACGACGATCAGGTGCTCCGCCTCAGGGGATCCATGATACGTCACGGGATGGTATGCACGTCCTGTCAGAAACTGGAATTTGCGCATCTCCTCTTTGAGGATGGCCGGCAGTTGGGCGTAAAACGGATTGACAGTTTCGCGCCCCTGGAAATACACATCCGGGTTTTGTGCTGTGCCCCGGATGAAGGGATGATCCGGATTGAGCGCCCGCTGCCGGTGCTGAAAGACCAGCGCATCATCGATCATGGAGCGAATGATGTCTTCCGATAGCAAATGAATTTTATTGACCTCATGCGAGGTGCGGAAGCCGTCAAAGAAATGAATGAACGGAATCCGTGACCGCAACGTAGCCGCCTGTGCGATCAGGGCCAGGTCATGCGCTTCCTGCACACTCGCGGAGGCCAACATGGCAAACCCGGTGGTTCGCGCGGCCATCACATCCTGGTGGTCACCGAAGATGGATAAAGCTTGCGCGGAGAGGGACCGGGCTGCCACGTGAAAGACGGCCGGTGTAAGTTCACCGGCGATTTTGTACATATTGGGCAACATCAGCATCAAACCCTGAGATGCCGTAAAGGTGGTGGTGAGTGAGCCTGTCTGCAGCGCGCCATGCACCGTGCCGGCGGCGCCTCCTTCACTCTGCATTTCGATCACTTCCGGGACATTGCCCCAGATATTTTTAACGCCCTTCGCGGACCATTCATCCGCCAGTTCGGCCATGGCGGAAGAGGGGGTGATCGGATAGATGGCGCAGACTTCATTGACCCGGTAGGCCACGTATGCCGTGGCTTCATTGCCATCGAGGGTCATCACGGCGGGCAGCTTTTCCTGTTTCATGATGTGAATTCCTTTTCCGAGACCATCTCAATCGCGTGGCACGGACATTGTTCGGAACAGACCGCGCACCCGGTGCACAGGCTGTAATTAAACTTGTACCGGTTGCCCGGACCAAGTTTGATAATCGCTCCTTCCGGGCAGGCGCCATAGCAGCCGTCGCATTCAAAGCAGTTGCCACAGGAAAGGCAGCGTTGCGCTTCATAGCGCGCCTGGTTATCCTGCAAGCCATAGACGATTTCATCAAAGCCGGTGACGGCTAACTGGGGTTCCAGGTGGGCCTGGAGTTGTGCCGGGGAATGGGTGCGAAACCAAACCTGCAATTGGTCAATGGATACGATTGGGTTGGAAGCGGATTTTTGATACCGGGTATTGCTCAGCCAGGCATCGATAAACCGGGCTGCTTTTTTGCCATGTCCCGTGGCGATGGTTACGGTCCGGTCACTCGGTACCATGTCGCCTCCCGCGAAAATGCCGGGATACCCGGTCATCATCGTGGCATCCACCTGTACAGTCCCATCTTCTTTGAAGGTGATCCCCGGAATGCCTTTTAAAAATCCGGTTTCCGTCTCCTGACCCAGGGCGAGGATGAGGGAATCTGCCTCGAGCGTTTCAAATGTCCCGGTGGGATAGGGAATGCCATCGCGCACTTCCATGCGTTCCACGGTCAGGGCGGTCGAATCGATGTTTTTGATGGTGCGAAGCCAATGGATTTTGACGCCTTCGCTCAGGGCTTCATCCGCTTCAAAGTCATGGGCGGGCATATGTTCGCGGTCGCGGCGATAGATGATCAGCGCCTCCTCTGCTCCGAGTCGTTTAGCCATGCGCGCTGCATCCATGGCCGTGTTGCCGCCTCCATAGATGGCAACGCGTCTGCCCAGATGGGGCGCATTACCCAGTTCGATGTCTTTGAGGAGCGAGACCGCATCCAGGATTTTGCCGGCGTCCCGTGCGGGGATATTGGTTTTCTTCCCGAGGTGCGCACCGATCGCGATAAACACCGCATCGAAATTTCCTTTTTGTTTTTCCGACAGGATATCGTCCACCTTGCGGTTGAGCTGAATGCGGACGCCCATGTCTTCGATACGTTTTATTTCAGCCCGGATGACAGCGCGGGGAAGCCTGTAGGCGGGAATGCCGAAATGCATCATGCCGCCGGCCATCGGGCCTGCCTCATAGATCTCCACCGCATGGCCGAGGCGGGCGAGATGATAGGCTGCGGACAATCCGCTGGGACCTCCTCCCACCACCAGGATACGGCGGTTAGACTTCTTCTGCGGTGGCGCAAAGGACCATCCTTCCGCCATGGCGGTATCCCCGAGGAAACGTTCAACCGCATGAATACTGACAGCGGTATCGAGCGATGCCCGGTTGCAGGATGATTCGCATGGGTGATAGCATACCCTGCCATGAATGGCGGGCATCGGATTTTCTTCGGTCAGTTTTTCCCAGGCTTCCCGGTAGTGGCCGGCTTGTGCGAGGGAAAGCCATGACTGGATGTTTTCACCCGCAGGACAAGCATGATTGCAGGGCGGAAGGAAATCTGTATAGACGGGCCGTTGTGCTCGATGGGCACCCGTCCCTGAGTCGTGTTGTTGCAGATCCGGCTGGTGCGTCAGATCTGTTTTTAAAAAGACCATGTCAAAAGGCGGCTATCAGATGATAGGTCAAAATAGCCGCCTTCCGTCTCAGGGTTTAATGATGCAGGTCATCCGGAAGGATGATATTGTGATGGGGTGATTTGGTGATAGGGCGTTACTCGCCGAAGTTCCTGTATAAATCTTCCCGGATGTCGAGGTTCTTCAGCGCGAAGGCGATCGATCGATTACTCGTGCATCCCTCCTTCTTTCCAGGCTTTGAAGACCATCACAAGACTGTCGCTCAAAGCGGGTTTTTTATGTTTGAAGGGCATGAACCTGGCGCTGTCCTGGGGAAGCTGGACGCGGTACAGGATTTCATCAATGTTGTTGCTCACGGCGGCATGCGTGTCGAGAAATTTGAGTCTGCCACCATCCGGAAAATGGCAGGGCGTGCAATGTTGCTTCATGACAGGAGCAATGTCTGCCGTGTAGGAATAAGCGGGCATTTTAGGTTTGCCGCTTTTGTCGGACATTCCCTGTTTGGAAGTGGTGCAGAAAGGCATGAGGAGCATGGTAAAGAGGACGAAAAGCAGTAGGTCTTTTTTCATACAGTAAGGACGAGTAGAGGTTTCGTTGTGCCAGGAGAACCCGGTAAAAATAAACGTTCCTTTTTGTCCGGTGAAACATTGT
This sequence comes from uncultured Saprospiraceae bacterium, assembly GCA_964617515.1. Taxonomy (GTDB): domain Bacteria; phylum Bacteroidota; class Bacteroidia; order Chitinophagales; family Saprospiraceae; genus Opimibacter. Next base: position 110,182 of record CAZTXO010000004.1, read on the forward strand.
GGAGGGAAGTTTTTCCGGAAAAAGCGAGTGGACGTCATAGGGGTCATGAAGTAGTGAAAAAAAACAACCGTGTACAGGTTACTTGCACACGGTTGCTTCATGGCTCTCCTTGGGACGAGGGCTATACGGAATTTCCGGATCGGTAATGGTTAGGATCCACCTTGCATGATCAGTTCGGTTTCGGGGCGCAGATTTTCCCGGCTGCATCAAGGAAATTATGACCACTGGCAATATTGCACTGGCCGGTGGATTTCATCCATCCTTCCGAGCCGTCAAACTTTCCCGTACCTCCGTTAAAGTGGAAGAACGCTTCGTTGTAATAGGTAGGATAAATGAAATACTCTCCTTCCAGGTACAGTTTGTCTCCTTTGATGGACTGGAGCGTGATGCTGGCCACTCCGCGGCAGGCCAGGATCAGCGGATCCCAGACGACGTCGCTGACACTAAAATAACTGTGTTCCGGATCGATTCCTTCCATGTAGTCGCAATTGCCGGAAGTCTTATATGCTTTTGGCACTTCCATGACTTCCCCCTGGGGCAGCGGAACCTGCCATACTCCAGCAGTATAGTCCGGCGAATTGGTGAGATTGGCTGTAATATTGACAAATGGCCTTACAGAGTCATCCTCTTTGCAGGCGATCACGGCGAATCCCAGCATGATGAGCAATAAAAGCAACTTTTTCATGACATAAAATTGTATGGGTTCACTATGCTCTGGCGAGCAGGAAAAAGCAGGTATGATCTTACCAAATATATTCTGGCCTCTTAAAATTCGCCCCGGGCCCTCTTATTTAAAATGATGCGGATCATAGGGCAGGGTGACTGTCCCTCTTGGAGGTGGTATGGGGGAAACCGAATTACGAATTAGGAATTACGAACTTGTGGTGAGCGAAGTCGAACCATTAGGAATTATGGTATCCGCCGAATCCGCCTCAGGCGGAGAAGGAGGAGGAATTATTTCATCCACGTCATCGGACATTATTTCCGGGCGTCCTGGAGTGCCTGCAGGAATAGATTTTCGAGCAGATCCGATCCGGCCGCGTTGATCGATATATTGACTTTCAGGTGGAATCCCTTTTCATCCGGTTTGGGTAAATCGATCCCGTTTGTTTCCAGGGATTGTTTGAAACGGGCCAGGTCAATACCCGGAATATCCATCCGGACGATATGGCTGCCGTTTTCGAAGGAATTGATATCGAATTGGCGGGTCGATTCCAGTTTGAAGAATAATTGCCCCGCTTTTTTCCAGGCGGCGGCATAGTCCGCCACAAAGGTGTCGGCATAGTGCAACGCCACGGCCGCAAAGGGCCATGCGGCAGGGAGGCCACCGCCAAACATGCGCCGCTCGTGATACAGTTTTTCCGTAAAGGATTGAGGTCCTGCGAGGATGGCGCCCGAGGCCGCGTTGAAAAATTTCCACATCGATACATAGACGGTGTCAAAGAGCGCCGTGTATTGCGTCAAAGGAAGGTTGGTGTGAACACCCTGGATGAAAATCCGCGCGCCGTCCAGGTGCGTCCTGATCCCGTTCGATTGTGCAAAATCCGTGATCGATTTCAGCTGATCATAAAGAACCATCCGGTCGTTTTGCCTGCGCACCGGGCTTTCGATGGAGATGGCCCCGACGTGTGTCTCCACACGGCCATGCGCGGACTTATCCACGACCTCGCGGAAATCGTCTAAAGAAAACATCAGTTGGTCCTCCGCCAGGGGAATGAGGTTGAGGTTGCTTAAACTTTGGGCACTGTCACCCGTGTCCTGGTAGATGTGGCTCTGTTCCTGCACGATCACTCGCCGGTTGTCCCCCGCGTGATGCCGGATGGCGATATGGTTGGCCAGCGTGCCCGTCGGCATCCATACGGCGGATTCTTTTCCGAGCAGGGTGGCAAACTTAGCCTCCAGTTCTTCCACCACGCCTCCGTTGGAATAATAGTCCGTTTTGATTTTTCCTTCGTCCGCGAGTTTCATCAGTAATTGCGCGTAATCCCCGGCGGAGAGCATGAGTCCATCCCAGATAAAATTCGGACGTGGTGTGCCGGAAGAAAACAGCTGCCTGGTCCCAAAAGCGGGTAACAGTGGCAGGGAGGTTGCTGATGCAGACAGCA